>QAPD01000059.1 GCA_003052455.1 Sphaerisporangium cinnabarinum
GGCAGCGCCGCGGCCGGGGCGGGCCAGTCCGCGGGCCGTCGTCGCGGCGGCCGCGGCCGCGCGCAGCGCCCGGCCGGCGGATCGAGCACCGTCTACTCGACCTCCAGCCCGCGCTGACGCCCCGACGCTGAGGCAGGAAAGAGTCGCGGTCGAACCGGTTCGGCCGCGGCTCTTTCGTGCACTCAGCGGGCGGGGCGGGGCGGGAACACGGGAGCGGTCGGCGTGGTTGGGACCGTCGGAGGTGGACCATGACCAGCCAGACCCACGAGAACCAGCCCTACGAGGTCGTGAAGACCGACGACGAGTGGCGCACCGAGCTGTCCCCGCAGGAGTACGCCGTGCTGCGGCAGGCCGGGACCGAGCGCGCGTGGACGGGCGAGCTGCTCGACGAGAAGCGCGTCGGCGTCTACGCGTGTCGCGCGTGCGGGAACGAGCTGTTCCGCTCCGACACGAAGTTCGACTCGCACTGCGGGTGGCCGAGCTTCTTCAGCCCGCTCGCGGGCGACCGCGTCGAGCTGCTCACCGACCGCAGCCACGGCATGGTGCGCACCGAGGTGCGCTGCGCGCGCTGCGGCTCGCACCTGGGCCACGTGTTCGACGACGCGCCCCAGACCCCGACGGGCGACCGGTTCTGCATGAACTCGGTCAGCCTGACGTTCGAGGCCGGCGCGGAGTAGCCGACCGGGCGCCGACGCCCGCGTCGACCGCGCACGCGAGCGCCACGCCCACCAGATAGCAGACCAGGTCCCGCACCGCGAACGTGCTGCCCAGCAGCCACGCCGCGGGCGGGACCACGTCGTTCACGGCGGCGGCGACGCCCGTCGCCTGGAGCGCCTCGACCGCCCAGCACCACCCCAGCGCGACGGCGCCCGCCACGAGCGGGCGCACGCGGGACGCCACCAGGACCACGAGGACGTAGGTCGCGACGGCGTACAGGACGTCGCCGCCGACGTCGCCCCACGGGTCGGGGACGCGCGTCGCGACGACGAGGCCCAGCACCACGACGGCCGCGAGGGCGAGCGCGACGACGGGCCGCCGTCGGGCCCGGGACCCTGCGCGAGCCGGTGAGGCCCCGCGGGGCGGCCGGGCGCCGTCGGGCACGGTCATGCGGCCGCGTGAGACAGGGTCACCGGTTGGCGGCCCAGCGCACGACGTCCTCCGAGTACCGGTGCAGGAGCGTCGCGAGCGTGGCGACGTCGCCCCGGTCCCAGCCGTCGAGCGCCTCGGTGATCGACGTGACCCGCCCGCTGTGCGCGGCGTGGAGCCGGGCCTCGCCGTCGGGCGTCAGGGTGATGAGCTGCCCGCGCGAGTCGTCGGGGTCGACCTCGCGCGCGACGAGGCCGAGGTCGTGCAGACGGCTGAGCTGGCGCGAGATCGTCGCGCGCCCCACGCCGAACTGCGCCGCGAGCTCCGAGCCCCGGACCCCGGGGTGGTCGGCGATGTGCGCGAGGAGCGGGTAGGCGCTCGCCTCGAGGTCGGGGTGGATGCGGCGCGCCATGCCCGTCGCGACCGCGCCCGCGCGGCGCAGCAAAATCCGCAGCTCGCGTTCGAGGTCGACGTACGCGTCGTCGTCGACGTGCGCGGTGTCGGGAGCGGGGCGGGCCGGAGCGGTCTCGGGGGGCACAGGGCCATCATGGCGCGAACGGCACGGCCCGGTCACCTCCCTCCCCGGAACCTCACCCGCCGGGGGCGACCGGGGCTCCGGGACGAGGTCGAGTATCCTTGCCCGGGCCCGAGGGTGGTCCAGGGGGAGGTTGTGTCCGGTGGTGGCTCGCCGTCCCATGCGCCTGGTCGTCGCGCTCGCGGTCGTGCTCGCCGCGGTGCTGAGCGGCTGCTCCGCTCTCGAAGCCCCGCGCCGGGTCCAGGTCGTGGTCGCACCCCACCCCGACGACGACCTCCTGGGCATCGCCGCGCTGGACGAGCGCGACTACACCGTGTGGGTCGTCGGGACGCAGGGGGAGTCGACCGGCTACTGCGAGCCCGAGCTGCTCCGACCGTCGACGACGCCGCTCGGTGCGTGGCCCGTCCCGGTGCCGACGGGTCGGCAGAGCCCGGAGTGCCGGGCCGCGCGGCTCGGCTCGTGGCTCGGCTTCCACCGGGACCTCTCCGCCCGCCAGGGGCAGGACGCCTTCGGAGCGGCCGCTGACACGCTTCCCGCTCTCGAGGAGGTCCCGGCACCGGAGCTCTCCGCAGGGACGCCACCGCGGTCGGACGAGGCCGCGGGGAGCCCCGGCCCGATCCTCTACGCGGTCGGCTCGGACGCCGCGCTCGTCGCCTTCGACGGCGGCGACGGGAGCCTCACCGCCGACGAGGTCGACTACATGGTCACCTGGGTGCTCGCCCAGCGAGGGACGCTCCTGCCCGACCTGGAGCTGTCGCGCGTGATCGGGGCGTCGTACTTCAACGACCCCGCGGGCGTCGTCTCGACCCCGGACTGCCGGCGCGAGCTGTGCACGGGGACGACGTCGTTCGCCGACTACCCCCATCCGGACCACCTCGCGGTGTCCTCGGCGCTCGCCCGGACCGACTACGGCGCGGTCGAGGGCAACCTCGTCGCGACCTGGCCCCGACCGACGGCCGTGACCTACCGCTACGCGCTCGACGAGGACGCGTACTGCTCGCTCATGTGCGAGACCCCCGACGAGAGAGGCGTGCCGCGGGGGCTCATGCAGTCCTGGTACGGGTGGCTGGCGTTCCCCGGCGACCACTGGCCGCAGACCGAGGTGCCCGTCCAGGCGGGGAACGGGCGCGCGCACATCATGTCGCGGCACCAGGCCTTCCTCAGCTATCACGGCGCCTGGAACCGGGTGGCACCGTGACGGCGACGACCACGACCCGCACGCGGCCGACCACGCGGATCGCGGCGCTCGACTGGCTCCGCGGCATCATGCTCGTCGCCTCGGTCGCGATCAACAGCATGGTGATCGTGCCGCCCTCCGTCCACCACTCACCGTGGGACGGCGTGCACCTCGAGGACGTCATCTTCCCGATCTTCGTCACGCTCTCGGGGTGCGGGCTGGCCTTCGCGCTCAGCCGTCGCACCGACTGGGTGCGCTTCGCCCGACGGGTCCTGGTCCTGCTCGGGCTCGGGCTGGTCTACAACTGGGTCGTCGACGGCACCCAGTCCCTCGGAGACCTGCGCGTCACGGGCGTCCTCCAGCTGTACGCCGCGGTCGTCCTGCTCACCGCGCTGGGCCACCAGCTCACCCGGACCTGGCGCGGGTGGCTGGGCTGGACGGCGTTCTACGCGCTCACCTACTCGGCGCTGCTCATGTGGTGGAGCACCCGGTGCCCCGACGCGGTGCTCACCCGGGAGTGCAACCCCTCGGGGGCGATCGACGGTGCGATCTTCGGCAGCCACATGTACGCCGGCGGGCTGCTGGGCCACGACCCGGAGGGACTCGTCGCGATCTACGGGGCGATGGTCTCCGTCGCCGCCGGGGCGACCGTCGGACACCTGGTCCTCGCGATCCACCGGCGGGGCCCGGAGGTCCCGCTCCGCCGGTACGTCGGGCCGCTGACGGTCCTCGGGGCCGGGTTCCTCGCGGCCGCCTGGCTGCTGCCCCGCTTCGCGGAGCTGCTCGGGACCGACCTGCCCACCATGAAGCGGCTGTGGACGCCGCCGTTCGCCCTGGCGATCGCCGGGTGTGTCGCGATCGCCATGGGGATCGCGGTCGTCGTGACGCGGAAGATCGAGTCTCGACCGGTGCTCGACACGGCGTTCCTCTACTGGCTCGTGGCGCTCGGACGCAACAGCCTGCTCGTCTACTTCGGGTCGCACGTGCTGAGCTCCCTGCTGCGTCGCTACCCGGGCGGGCCGGGGGAGGGCGTGCTCTTCGGCGCGGTCGCGGCCCTCGGCGGAGGGTGGCCGGGTCAGCTCGTCGTCACGGCGTGCCTGCTCCTCTTCTGGGTCACGCTGGCGGTCGTCCTGCACCGCAGGAAGATCTACCTCACGGCCTGACCGTCCCGAGCGCACGCACGACGGAGGGGCGCTCCCCGGCTCGGCCGGGGAGCGCCCCTCCGTCGTGCGTGCGCTCGTCGTCCGTCAGTGCCGACGCGGTTCGTCGTCGACCACGCCCGCGGGCTCGTAGGCGCCGACCAGCGTGGACTCCGTCTCCTCCGCGAGCGTGATGCGTCCGGGGGTGGCGTCCACCGGGGCGTCCGCGCCGAGCAGGGCGGCCTCCTTCTCGAGGCGCTCCTGGAGGCCGGTCTTGGTGCCGAGCGGCACCTCCTTGAGGAACGACACGGCGATGAGCGCGACGAGCGCGAGCGGCACCGCGACGAGGAAGATCTCGGCGATCCCGTCGCCGTAGGACTTCTCCACGAGGTCCTTGACCGGTGCGGGCAGGGTCGAGACGTCGGGCACGGCGTTGCCGCCGCCCATCGACCCGGCGGGGACGCCGAGCTGCGTGAGGCCGTCCTGGATCGACGTCGTGACCTTGTTCGCCAGCACCGCGCCGAGCACGGACACGCCGATCGCGCCGCCGAGGCTGCGGAAGAACGCCACGGTCGAGGTCCCGGCGCCCATCTCCTCCACGGCGAGCGTGTTCTGCACGGCGAGCACGAGGTTCTGCATGAGCATGCCCATGCTCACGCCGAGGAAGAACAGGTAGACGCTGATCAGGGTGAAGCTCGTGTGGTAGTCGATCGTCGACAGCGCGAACAGCGAGGCGACGAGGACCGCGCCGCCGGTGACCATGAAGGCCTTGTAGCGGCCGTAGCGCGTGATGAGCTGGCCGAAGAGGGTCGACGCGACGAACGTGCCGACGATCATCGGGATCGTGAGCAGCCCGGACTCGGTCGGGGTCTTGCCCCGCGCCACCTGCATGTACTGGCTGAGGAACACGGCGGTGCCGAACATCGCGACGCCGACCGCGACGGACGCGACGACCGCGAGGACGAACGTGCGGTTCTTGAACAGGTGCAGCGGGATGAGGGGCTCGGGCGTCACGCGCTCGACGAGCACGGCACCGACGAGCGCGACGACCGCGCCGCCGACCATGGCGAACGTCTGCCACGACAGCCACTCGAAGTTCTGCCCGGCGAACGTCACCCACAGCAGGAGCGAGGAGACGCCGGCGCTGATGAGGATCGCGCCCCAGTAGTCGATGCGCACGACGCGGCGCGCGACCTTCGGCAGGTGCAGCGTGCGCTGGAGCACGATGATCGCCGCGATGGCGAACGGCAGGCCCACGAAGAAGTTGAGGCGCCAGCTCACGGCGTCGGTGAGGACACCGCCGAGGAGCGGCCCGCCGATCTGGCTGACGGCCATGATGCCGCCCATGAGGCCCATGAACTTGCCGCGCTCGCGCGGCGAGATGATGTCGGTGATGAGCACCGTGGCGAGCGCCATGAGGCCACCGGCGCCGATGCCCTGGAACGCGCGCAGCGCGATGAGGGTGCCGACGTTCTGCGAGAGCCCCGCGAGCGCGGAGGACACGACCGCGACGACGAGCGCGATCTGGATGAGGACCTTGCGGTTGGTGAGGTCGGCGAGCTTGCCCCAGATGGGGGTCGAGATCGTCATGGCGAGGAGGGTCGAGGTGACCACCCACGTGTACGACGACTGCGAGCCGTCGAGGTCGCTGACGATCTTCGGGAGCGAGCTCGAGACGATCGAGCTCGCGAGGATCGCCACGAACATGCCGAGGAGGATCCCGGAGAGGGACTCCATGACCTCGCGGCGGGTCATCGGTGCGGGGGCGCCGGCGGTGCCGGGCGGTGCGGTGCGTTCTGCGGGGGTGCTGGTCATCAGGCGCTGGGTTCCTTGCTCACGAGGCCGGGGCGGGGCGCACGTGTCGGGGGGCGGTGTCAGGTGGTCGGGGGCCGGTCCGCGGTGCGGTCGGCGGTCGGGGGACGTGCCCGACGGCGTAGGGCCGCCGGGCGCCGCGGTCACCCGGCGCTGCGGGGGGAGTCGTGGACCGCGACGACCGCCGCGGCGACGCGCTCGATGTGGCGCGTGGCCTCGACGATCTCCTCGTCGCCCCACTCCGCGAACGTCGTCGCGGCGAGGACGTCGATGTGCGCGTACGCCCGTACCAGGAGCGCACGACCCTCCTCGGTGAGCTCGACGGTCCGGGCCCGCCGGTCGTCGTCGTCCACCGTGCGGCGCACGAGGCCCGCGTCGACGAGGTGGCTCACCTGGCGGCTCGCGACGGAGAGGTCGACCCGGAGCTTCGCCGCGACGTCCCCGAGCTGGACGGGGCCGCAGTGCTGGAGCATCCGGAGGAGCCCGAACGACGCGCGCGGCATGTCGAGGTCGCGGGCGATCCGGACGGCGGACTCCCGCTGGGCGCGCGCGAGGTCGTCGAGCGCGCGGACGAGACCCGCCGCGGGGGACGGGTCGGGGGTGAGTCCGGGGTCCGCGACGTCGGTCGCGGGAGGGGCGGTCACAGGCACGGGCACTCCTTGGTTGCTGCAGGCAAGCATACTCCGCGAAGTTGCTTTCAGCAACCATTGTGTGGGGCAAGGAATTCCCGCCCGTCGAGCCTGCGCGGGAACGACGGAGCCCGGGCCCTCCTCGTCGCCGCAGCGGCGGGGGAGGGCCCGGGCTCGGTGGCGACCCGGAGGGCGGTCAGCGCGCGGAGCGGCCCCCGGCCTGGTTGCCCATGTCCTCCAGCTCGACGCCCTTCGTCTCCGGCACCTTGCTCAGGACGAAGACGAACGACAGGGCCGCGAAGATCGCGTACATCAGGTAGGGGATCGAGGCGCCGAAGGCGGCGAGCATCGGCGGGAACGTCAGGGTGATGGCGAAGTTCGCCAGCCACTGCGCCATGGCCGCCACGCCCAGGGCGGCGGCGCGGATGCGGTTCGGGAACATCTCGCCCAGCAGGACCCAGACGAGCGGGCCCCACGACGCCCCGAAGAACACGACGAACGCGTTCGCGGCCACGAGGGCGATCGGGCCCCACGGGTCCGGCAGGCTGATGTTGTCCCCGCTCCCGCTGGCCTGCGTGAAGGCGAGCGCCATGATGCCGAGCGAGAGCGTCATGCCGGCGGAGCCGATGAGCAGGATCGGGCGCCGACCCACCTTGTCGACGAGCGCGATCGCGATGAACGTCACCGCGACGTTCGTCACGGACGTGATCGTCGAGACGAGGAACGACTGGCTCTCGTCGAAGCCGACGGCCTGCCAGAGCGTCGTCGAGTAGTAGAAGATCACGTTGATCCCGACGAACTGCTGGAACACCGAGAGCAGGATGCCGACCCACACGATGGGCTTGAGGCCGAGCGCCGAACCCTTGAGCGTGCCCTCCTGCGCGTTCTGCTCGTCGACGGCGATCGAGCGGTGGATCTGCGCGATGCGGTCGTCCACGTCCTCGTCCGGCCCGAGCACGGACTCGAGCACGGCGCGCGCCTCGGCGTCCCGGCCCTTCGCCACCAGGTACCGGGGCGACTCGGGGATGCGCAGGGCGAGGATGCCGTAGACCGCCGCAGGGATGACGCACACGAGGAACATCCAGCGCCACGCCTCCCAGCCGAGCCACAGCTCGTTGGACGCTCCGCCGGCCGTCTCCGCGAGGAGCTGGTCGGAGAGCAGCGCGGCGAAGATGCCGATCGTGATGGCGAGCTGCTGCAGCGATCCCATGCGGCCGCGGAGCCGGGCCGGCGCGATCTCCGCGATGTACGCGGGCGCGATGACCGACGCGATACCGATGCCGACACCCGCCATGAACCGCCAGATCGCCAGGTCGAAGGCCGACCAGGCGATCGCCGACAGGATCGAGGAGGCGAAGAACAGCACGGCGCCGAACACCATGACGCGCGTGCGGCCCCACCGGTCGGCCAGGCGTCCGCCCGACCACGCGCCGAGCGCGCAGCCGAGGAGGGCGATCGCGACGACGAGCCCCGTCACCGCGGAGTCGAGGTCGAACTGTCCCTCGATCGCCGCGACGGCGCCGTTGATGACCGAGCTGTCGAACCCGAAGAGGAAGCCGCCGACCGCGGCGGCGACGGCGAGACCGATCGCCTTCCGATGGGCGCTCCGCTCGCTCACGGTCCTCTGACCTGCTGCGCCGCTGCTCGACATCTCGCCCTCCGCTCCGTCCCGGAGCCGGTGGCAGCTCCTGTCGTCCCTCTGTCGTCACTGTAGGGCGGGGTCCCGACCGTGGCGCGGTGAACGGGGTGGGGCCCCGAGCGGCGCCCCGGACGCTGCGCGCGTCCCGGCGCCGGGTGGAGACTGGGCGGGTGCCAGACGACGTCCCCACCCCCGGAGCGCGGCCCGACCCCGGTCGGTCCGACCGCACGCAGCGACCCCGCCGCCCTGCCATGCTCGACCCGCGCGACGCCGACGAGCTGCCCGGCGAGCTCGACCCCGCGCTCCGCGACCGGGTCGCGCACACCACCGCGCACGCGATCGTGCACCGGGCCCGCGACACCGAGGACCCGGAGGTCGTCGAGCGGCTCGTCCACCTCGTCGAGACCGAGGGTCTCGACGTCGTCGCCGGCCTGTGGTCCGACGCCGCGCCCAACTCCTTGCCCGGCGCGCTCTGGCGGCTCTACGTCCTGCGCGAGTGGGTCCGCCGCGACCCGCAGACCGTCACCCTCCGCTACCGGCTCGGGGTCGACGCCGCGCCCGTCCACGAGGCGATCGCGGGGGTGCCCCGGCCGCCGGGGCCGCAGGACGTGCGCGACCTCGCCGACGCGGTGCTGTCCGGCGTCTTCACGGGCGACCTCGCCGTCGCGCTCGAGCGCGCGGGGTCGTTCTGCCGCATCCTCGCCACCGGCGCCGCGTTCGACGCCGACGCGCGCGAGGTCGCCGACCCCGACGGCGCCCTGCGCACGACCCGGGGCGCGGGCTCGCTGCTGCGGACCGCCCAGGAGCTCGAGCACGCCGCCGAGCTCTGGCGCGCCGACCGCCTCGACTGAGCGCGCACCCTCTCCACTGCGAGGCCCCGGTCGTCGCCGAGCAGGCGGACCTGGCGCGTCCGTGCCATGTCACGAGCCGAGACCGCCTGCTCGGCCGACCGGAACCTCCTGGTCGGGCCTGTCGGGACCTCGCGGGCGCGGAGGGTGCGGGATCCGCCGTCGGCCTGCACGGCGGGCGGGGGCGGTCTCGCGGAGCGCGAACACGGGTACCCCGACCGGGGTGCGGCACGTACGATGGATCTCGACGCCGGGCCGCGGTAGCCCCGGGCTCCACACTCAGCCGCTACGAGCGGCCACGCGCCGAGAGGCGCTCCCGGTCCGGCGTCACTACTTCCCCCCCCGCCCACCGCCTCGTGCGGTGCGCGGGCGCGACGGCCGCACCGGCGAAGACGCCGGGCGCAGGCTGTGGGCGTCCTGAGCATCCGGGACCTTGGACCCGACGATTCCAGCATCGCTCCGCGCGTCGGCTACATTTGACGAGAGTTCGACGTGCGTTCACCGAGAGATCATCCGACCAGAGATCGTGACCACCCCGACCGTCCGGTTCCCCCGGCGGCCGAGCGGCCCTCGCGGCCGACGTCAGCTCAGACCCCTACCCCGCGTCCCTTCCGGAGCCCCCCGTGCGCCTGCGCCTGACACCGCGCGACACCTCGTTCTTCGACCTCCTCGCCGCCTCGGCGCAGCACCTGGTCACAGGGTCCACGCTCCTCGCGGAGCTGCTGGGGGCGGACCGCCCCACGCGCAAGCAGCTCGCGAAGCAGCTGAGCGAGACCGAGCACCTCGCGGACGACGCGACGCACTCGATCATGCGACGCCTCAACCAGACGTTCGTCACGCCGTTCGACCGGGACGACATCTACGCCCTCGCGTCGGCGCTCGACGACTGCATGGACTACATGGAGGAGGCGGCCGACCTCATCGTCCTCTACAAGGTCGACGAGCTCCCGGCCCGCGTGTCCGAGCAGGTCCAGGTGCTCCAGCGGGCGTCGGAGCTCACGGCCGAGGCCATGCCGCGCCTGCGCTCCATGGACGACCTCCCCGAGTACTGGGTCGAGGTCAACCGCCTGGAGAACCAGGCCGACAAGGTCCACCGCAAGCTGCTCGCCGAGCTCTTCGACGACGTGTCCGACCCGGTCCTCCTCATGAAGCTCAAGGAGATCGTGGAGGTCCTCGAGCAGGCGGCCGACGCCTTCGAGAAGGTCGCCAACACGGTCGAGACCATCGCCCTCAAGGAGTCCTGAGCCCCGTGGAGGCAGTGCTCGTCGTCGTCGTCGTGGCCTTCGCCCTGGCGTTCGACTACACCAACGGGTTCCACGACGCCGCGAACGCCATCGCGACCTCGGTGTCGACCCGGGCCCTCACACCGCGCGCGGCGCTCCTCATGGCGGCGGTGTTCAACCTCATCGGCGCGCTGCTCGGCACGGCCGTGGCGCAGACCATCGCGGAGGACATCGTCGCCGTCGGCGACGTGCCACCCCACCAGGGACTCGTCATCGTCCTGTGCGGGCTGGTCGGTGCCATCACGTGGAACCTCATCACGTGGTGGCTGGGCCTGCCGTCGTCGTCGACGCACGCGATCATCGGCGGCCTCGCGGGCGTCGGGCTCGCGTCCGGGATCACGGTCCACTGGGACGCGATCCTCGACAAGGTCGTGCTCCCCATGATCTTCTCGCCGCTGATCGGCTTCGGCCTCGCGTTCGCGCTCATGGTCCTGCTGCTGTGGGTGTTCCGGAACGCGGCGCCCGCCCGGGCGTTCCGCCGGTTCCGGATCGCGCAGACCGCCTCCGCCGCCGCGATGGCGCTGGGCCACGGCCTGCAGGACGCGCAGAAGACGATGGGCGTCATCGTGCTCGCCCTCGTGGCGGGCGGGTTCCAGGACGACAACACGATCCCGCTGTGGGTCAAGCTGTCGGCCGCGACGGCGATCTCGCTCGGCACCTACGCGGGCGGCTGGCGCATCATGCGCACGCTCGGCCGCAAGATCATCGAGCTCGACCCGGCGCGCGGCTTCGTCGCCGAGTCGGTGTCGGCGGTCGTGCTCTACGCGAACGCGTTCATCTTCCACGCGCCCGTCTCGACGACGCACACCATCACCTCGGCGATCATGGGCGTCGGCGCCACCAAGCGCCTGTCCGCGGTGCGCTGGGGCGTCGCCAAGAACATCGGCGCCGCGTGGGTGCTGACGATCCCCGCCGCCGCGCTCGTCGCGGCCGTCGTCTACTGGATCCTCAGCCCGATCCTGCTCTGACCCGCACCGGCGACGCCGGTCCCCGCACGACGACGGCGCCCCGTCGGAGGGCTCTCGCCCACCGACGGGGCGCCGTCGTGCGTCCGGACGTCGCCCGCGCGGCGACGTCGGCCCGGTCTCAGTGCAGCGGCGGGGCGACCTTCTCCGCCGCGACGACGCGCGGGCCCTTGGGCGTGCGTGCCACGTGGGCCACGATCATCTCGCCGGGCTCGAGGAACGGGTCGTGCGCGGGGAGGGCGTTCGCGACCGGTCGGCGCGAGTGCTGGCCGAGGACGTCGAGCACGGTGGGCAGCACGGGCCGGTGCGTGCACAGCACCGACGACCGCTCCGCCTCGAGCAGCTCCCGGACCGTCCGCGCGACGCGCGCGGGGGAGCGCTCGTGCTGCGCCTCGGTGAGGTGGTCGATGCTGACCGTGGCGAGGCCGGAGGCGGTCGCGTAGGGCGCGATCGTCTGGGCGCAGCGGTCCCAGCGGCTCGTGACGATCGTCTCGACGCCGTAGGCCGCGAGCACCGGCACGAGCGCCACCCCCTGGGCGTGGCCCGCGGGCGTGAGCGGGCGGTCCTGCTCGTCGCCGTGCCACGCCGACCGCGCCACGGCCTTGCCGTGGCGCGCGATGACGACGACGTGCGTCGCGAGCCGGCCCTCGTCACGCTCGCGCACGAGCGCCTCGAGCGGCGCCCGGTCGGCCTGCCGGGTGAGGCGCCGCGCGGCGTCGTCCGTGGAGAGCCACGCGGCGCGGTCGATCTCCTGGGGCGACACCGGCGGGACGGGGGCGCGAGCGGCGAGCGCGCCGGCGTCGGACCGGCCCGACGCCCGGCGTGCGGCCCAGTAGTGCACGCGCTTCACGCGGCCCTCGGGCGTGAGGTACTGCAGCCCGGGCAGCGGGACCCCGAGCACGACCGGCTTGCCCGTCTCCTCGGCGACCTCGCGCGCCGCGGCCGCCTGGAACGTCTCGCCCGGGTCGAGCTTGCCCTTCGGCCACGACCAGTCGTCGTAGCGGGGCCGGTGGACGAGACGCACCTGCAGCTCGTCGTCGCGCACGCGCCACACGAGGGCACCGGCCGACTCGATGACGGGCGCGTGCGACACGTGCGTCGGGCCGAGCGTGTCCACGAGGGGCACGCCGCCGCGCAGCGCGGAGGACGGCACTCCCATCCGCTACCGCCTCCCGACGAGCCGGCGGCGCTGTCGCTGGACGAGGCTGGCCTGCAGGTCGACGAGCGGGGAGCCGTCGGGCGCGGTGTCGGGGCGGTGCCACGTGCCGTTGGCGTCGAGGTGCCACGACGCCGTGCGCTCGGACATCGACGCGTCGAGCAGGTCGAGCAGCTCCATCACCTGGTCGGGGTCGGTGATGCGCACGAGCGCCTCGACGCGGCGGTCGAGGTTGCGGTGCATGAGGTCGGCCGACCCGATGAACACCTCCGGGCCGCTCTCCGGGCCCTCGCCGATGGCGGGTCCCGCGGAGTTGGCGAACGCGTAGATGCGCGAGTGCTCGAGGAACCGGCCGAGGATCGAGCGCACGCGGATGTTCTCGCTCAGCCCGGGCACGCCCGGGCGGACGGCGCAGATCCCGCGCACCACGAGGTCGACCTTCACGCCCGCCTGCGACGCGCGGTAGAGCGCGTCGAGCGTCGTCTCGTCGACGACGGAGTTGACCTTGATCTTGACCCACGCCTCGTGGCCCGCGCGCGCGGCGACCGCCTCGCGGTCGATCCGCTCGACGAGGCCGGAGCGGACGGTGCGGGGCGCGACGAGCAGGCGGTGGAACCGCGACTGCGGCGCGTACCCGGAGAGCTGGTTGAACAGGCGCGTGAGGTCCTGCCCGACGTCGGGGTCGCACGTGAGCAGGCCGTGGTCGGTGTACAGGCGCGCCGTCTTCGGGTGGTAGTTCCCCGTGCCGACGTGGCAGTAGCGGCGCAGGCCGTCCGACTCCTGGCGCACGACGAGCGAGAGCTTGCAGTGCGTCTTGAGCCCGACGATCCCGTACACGACGTGCACGCCCGCCTGCTCGAGCTTGCGCGCCCACGAGATGTTGGCCTGCTCGTCGAACCGGGCCTTGATCTCGACGAGCGCGAGCACCTGCTTGCCCGCCTCGGCCGCGTCGATGAGCGCGTCGACGATCGGCGAGTCCCCCGACGTCCGGTACAGCGTCTGCTTGATCGCGAGCACCGCCGGGTCGGCCGCGGCCTGCTCGAGGAACGTCTGCACCGACGTCGAGAACGAGTCGTACGGGTGGTGCAGCAGGACGTCGCGCTCGCGGATCGCGGCGAACACGTCCGTCGGGGACGAGCTCTCCACCTCGGCGAGGAGGCGGTGCGTCGTCGGGACGAACGGCGGGAAGTGCAGGTCCGCCCGGTCGAGGTCGGCGATGAGGTTGAGGCCCGTGAGGTCGAGCGGCAGCGGGATCTCGTACACCTCCTCCTCGACGACGCCGAGCTCGCGCACGAGCAGCGCGCGGATGCGTGGGCTGATGCCCGGCGTGAGCTCGAGGCGCACGGGAGGGCCGAACCGGCGGCGCAGCAGCTCCTTCTCCATCGCCTGGAGCAGGTTCTCCGCGTCGTCCTCCTCGACCTCGACGTCCTCGTTGCGCGTGACGCGGAACAGGTGGTGCTCGCGCACCTCCATGCCGGGGAACAGGTGGTCGAGGTGCTGGGCGATGACCTCCTCGATCGGCACGAACGAGGTCGGCCCGCGGTCGGGCGACGCCGTCTGCGACGTGGGCGCGCTCGGGCGGCCCCGCGCGTCCACGGCGATGAACCGGGGCAGCAGCGGCGGCACCTTGACGCGCGCGAAGTGCTCCTTGCCCGTCGTGGGGTTCGCCACCACGACCGCGAGGTTGAGCGACAGGCCGGAGATGTACGGGAACGGGTGTGCCGGGTCGACGGCGAGCGGCGTGAGCACGGGGAAGATCTGCTTGCGGAAGAACTTGTGCAGGCGCTCCTGCTCGCGCGTCTCCAGCTCGTCCCAGTGCACGAGCGTGATGCCCTCGGCGGCGAGCGCCGGCTGCACGTCGTCGGCGAAGACCCGCGCGTGGCGGTCCATGAGCTCGTGCGCGCGCTCGCTGATCGCGTCGAGCACCTGGCGCGGCGACAGGCCCGAGGCGGCCGTGACCGCGATGCCCGTCGCCATGCGGCGCTTGAGGCCGGCGACGCGGACCATGAAGAACTCGTCCAGGTTGGACGCGAAGATCGCGAGGAACCGCACCCGCTCCAGCAGCGGCTGGCTCGGGTCCTCCGCGAGCTCGAGCACGCGCTGGTTGAACGCGAGCCAGCTCAGCTCGCGGTCGGCGAACCGGTCGTCGGGCAGCGGACCGAGGTCGAGCTCCGCACCCACCGGTTCGATCTCCGGCTCCTCGGCGATGTGCTCCGCGATGTGCGCGGCGAGATCCGGGTCGAGGGTGCGCTGCGTGGACGTGTCGGTCATGGGTTCATGGTGGCACCAGATGATGAACGGTGCGTGACGCGGGTCACCGCGCGGTCACCGCGGCCGGTGCGGGGGTCAGCGGGCGGGGCGGGCGTACTGCACGTGCACGGCGCGCCGCACGAACCCCGCCCGCTCGTACGTCCGCACCGCCGGGACGTTGTCGCCGTCCACGTACAGCACCGCCGTGCGTGCCCCGCGCTCCGCGAGGTGCGCGAGCCCGACGGCGGTCAGCAGCCGCCCGAGCCCCTCGCCCTGGGTGGACGGGACCACGCCGACGACGTAGATCTCGCCCTCGCGCACGGCGTCCGGCTGGCCCGCCGGGATCTTGGTCCAGACGAACCCGACGAGCTCGGGCGCACCGCCGCCGGGCGCCGGGTCGCGCTCGAGGAGCAGGAGGCCGGCGGCGTCGAACCAGTCCTCGCGCATCCGCGCGGCCAGGTCGTCGACCGTGAGCCGGCCCTGCTCCGGGTGGTGCGCGAACGCGAGCGCGTTCGCCCGGACCCACGCCGCGTCGTCGTCCCCGGGTACGAACGCGCGCAGCCGCAGGCCTGCCGGGACCGTGGGGCGCGGGTGCTCCGCCGGGCCGCCCAGCGGGCGCTCGAGCACGAGCAGCTCGCGCACGACGGCGTACCCCGCCCGCGCGGCGAGGGCCTGCGCCGCGGGCAGGTTGCCGTGGGCCCACACGCGCAGCGGCGGGACGTCCCTGCCGGGGGCGGGGGTCGGCGCGGGGACGCCGTCCGTCGGGCCCTCGTCCGGGAGGTGCTCGTGCGGGGTGCCCGCGTCCGCCGTGCGCTCGGACGGGCGCGGCTCGACGGCGCGGTCCGCGGCGCTCCCGAGGAGGTGGAAGCCGAGGCCGTGGCGACGGTGCGCCGGGCGCACGACGAGCTCGGCGCTCGGCGCGTCCCCGCGCTTGTCCACCTGCGCGTAGCCGGCGAGCTCGCCCCCACGCCACGTGAGGAGGTGCACGACGTCGTCGGTCGCCTCGCGCAGGTTGAGCAGCGGCTGCTCGGAGAGGGGTGCGACGCCGTCCTCCCGCTCCGCCGCCGCGGCGAGGTCGTGGACCTGCGCGATCTCGACGTCGTCGATGAGCGGCCCGGTGTGCCAGAGGATCGCGGTCTCCACCGGTCCATCTTGCCCCCGGCGCCCGCGCACGACCGAACGCGCGCCGCCCCCGCCTGCGGGACGGCGTCGTCGTGGCGGGAAGGTTCGGGACGGGGTGACGGTTGTCACGTCCGTGAGCGAGCGGCCGTGAGGCGCGGGACCCGGGGGGCCGCGTCGGCCTGCCCGCCCCGGCGTCGTCCGACCGGTCGGACGACGGCGACGGGCTGAGAGGCAGGCGGCATGGGCGGGTGCGCGGTCGAGGAGGCGACGGAGGTCGCGGCGGTGAGGGTCCCGGTCCACGAGAGGGCCCCGGCCCGGCCGGCCGGGGGACCGGGGGAACCGGGCAGACCGGGGGAACCGGGCGGACCGGGCGGACCGGGGGAATCGGGCGGGCCGGGGGAACCGGCCGTCTGGTCGCGGAACTTCCGGTACTACTTCACCGCGCGCAGCGCGGGGCTGCTCAGCTGGGCGATGCTCCCGGTGGCGGTCTCGGCCGGGCTGCTCGCCTCGGGCTACGGGCTCGCGGTCGCGGGGTACGCGATGGCGTTCCTCGTCGCCCCGTTCGCGGGCCTCGTGCTCTTCGGCGGCGTGCTCGCCGACCGGTTCACCGCGCGCCGGATGATGATCGTCGCCGACCTCGCGAACCTCGCCGCGCACGTGCTCCTCGCGATCCTGTTCGTGCGGGGGATCGACCACCTCTGGCACCTCTACGCCCTCCTCGCGGTCGCCGGCACCGCCAACGCGTTGTTCCAGCCCGGCGCCGCGTCGACCGTGCCGCTCGTCGCGCGCGACGTCCAGGGGGCGAACGGCATCCTCCGGACCTCCGAGGCGATCACCGGCCTCGGCGGCCCGGCGCTCGCGGGCGTCCTCGTCGGGTTCGGGTCGACCGGCGGGGTGATGATCCTCTCCGCGGTCGCGTACGCGACGAGCGCGCTGTGCCTGCTCGCGCTCCGGCTCGGCGTCGTGCCGGCGCCCCCGGCGGGTGCGGGCCTGTGGCGCAGCCTGGCCGTCGGGTGGCACGAGTTCCGCTCCCGCACGTGGCTGTGGGGCGTCGTCGTCATCTGGATGGTCTACGCGGTGCTCGCCTGGGGGCCGCAGCTCCCCCTGGCGGCGAGCGTCGTCGTGCCCACGCACGGGGCGACCGCGTTCGGCGTGCTCAACAGCGCGCTCGGGGTCGGGACCGTGGTCGGCGGGCTGCTCGCGATCCGGTACAAGCCGCGGCGGCCGCTCGCCGCGGGCGCGGTGGCGCTCGTGGGCTACCCGCTCTACCCGCTGGGGCTCGTGCTGGGCTGGCCGGTCGGGGCGCTCGCCGTCGCGCAGGTGCTCGTGGGCGTCGGGGTCGGGGTGTGGGGCGTCATGTGGGCCACGAGCGTGCAGACGCAGGTGCCGGGCGACGTGCTCAACCGTGTCCACGCCTACGAGGTCGCGGGGTCGGTCGGGATGTACCCGATCGGGGCCGCGCTGGCCGGTCCCGCCGTGGCCGCGTTCGGGACGGACCGGGTGCTCCTGGTCGGCGCGGTCGTGGGGACGCTCACGGTCGTGGCGCTCCTCGCCGTCCGGCCGGTCCGCACGCTCGGTCGCGTCCCGGAACGCGCCTGAGCGCGGGCCGCACGCGCGGCGGGACGTCGCCGAGCACGGGGTCGTGCGCCCTCGACCACGGGGTTGCCGTCGTCCAGCGCGCGATGAGGACGGCAACCCCGTGCTCGACACCTCACCTCGGGGCGGGAAGGTTCCGTCTGGGCGGGTCGTTGTGGTCGGCGTGAGCGAGCGGACGCACGGGCGAGAGACGGCGGCACCGGGCACGGCGGGCGCGGACCCGCTCGGCCCGGGCGGGACCGTGCACGACGTCGTGGTCGTCGGTGCGGGGCAGGCCGGGCTGTCGGCCGCGTACCACCTGCGGCGCGCCGGGCTCGACCTGCTCGTGCTCGACGGCGGTCGCGGCCCGGGCGGCGCGTGGCAGGACCGCTGGGACGCGCTGACGATGGCCGAGACGCACGCCGTGCACGACCTCCCGGGCGTCCCGCTCCCGGCCGGCGACCCGGGCGAGCGCGCGAACGTCGCCGTCCCGCGCTACTACGCGGCGTACGAGCGCGAGAACGACCTGCGCGTGGTGCGGCCCGGCACGGTGCACGACGTGCGCGACGACCCCGACGACCCCGCGCTCCTGCGGGTCCGCGCGACGGTCGGCGCCGGGCCGGACGCGCGCGACGTCGTCGTCCGCACGCGCACGCTCGTCAACGCGACCGGCACGTGGACCCGCCCGTTCTGGCCGCGCTACCCCGGGATGGAGACGTTCCGCGGTCGCCAGCTCCACACGAACGACTTCCGCGCCGCCGAGGACTTCGCGGGCCAGCACGTGGTGGTCGTCGGTGGCGGGGCGTCCGCGACGCAGCTCCTGCTCCAGATCGCGCCGCACGCGTCGGGCACGACGTGGGTGACGCGCCGCGAGCCCGTGTGGGTCGAGGAGGAGTTCTCGCCCGAGCTGGGCCGGGCCGCCGTCGCGCGCGTCGCCGAGCGGACGGTCGCGGGCCTGCCGCCCGGGAGCGTCGTCTCGGTGACGGGCCTGCCGCTCACGCCCCGCTACCGCGCGGGGATCGCGAGCGGGGTGCTGCGGCGTCGGCCGATGTTCGCGCGCGTCACGGCGACCGGCGTCGAGTGGGCTCCCGGAGCGAACGACGACGGCCTCCTGCACCAGCCCGCCGACGTCATCCTCTGGGCCACCGGGTTCCGGGCCGCGCTCGACCACCTCGCGCCCCTCGGCCTGCGCGCGCCCGGCGGCGGGATCGTGCTCGACGGCACGACGGCGGCGAGCGACCCGCGCGTCCAGCTCGTCGGCTACGGACCCAGCGCCTCCACGATCGGGGCCAACCGGGCGGGGCGCGAGGCGGCACGCGGCGTGCTGCGGGCGCTCGGCCGACGGCCCGAGCGCGACCCCGCGGCAGGATCTCGGCGACCGGTGGCGGCGTGAGGGCTCGTCAGCGCCCGCCGTCGAGCCCTAGCGTGCACCCGTGAGCACCGAGTCCCCCGACCCGTACCCCGAGCGCGAGCCCGCCCCGGCCGCGGCCGACGCGCCCGCCCTGCCGACGCAGCGCCGCACCCTGACGACCCTCGCCGCGACCCAGGTGCTGTCCGGCGTCGGGGTCGCGAGCGGCATCGCCGTCGCGCCGCTCGTCGCCTCGGCGCTGTCCGGGTCCGACGCGATCGCAGGGCTCACGTCGACCTCCGGCGTCGTCGGTGCGGCGCTCGTCGCGCTGCCGCTCGCCCAGGTCGCGGGCCGGCGCGGCCGTCGGCCGTCGCTCCTGCTCGGCTTCGGCCTCGCGACCGGCGGCGCCCTCCTCGCGACGGTGGCCGTCCTGCTGGGCTCGTGGCCGCTGCTCGTCGTGGCGATGCTGCTCTTCGGCTCCGGCACGGCCGCCGGTCTCGCCTCCCGCTTCGCCGCGACGGACCTCGCGACGCCGCAGCGCCGGGCCCGCGACCTGTCCGTGGTCGTGTGGGCGACGACCGTCGGGTCCGTCGTCGGGCCGACGCTCGCGGGCGTCGCCGACCGGGTCGCCGGCCCCGCCCTGCGCCTCGGGGACGCGCACGCCGAGCACGGGAGCACCGCGCCGAGCGCGGCCCCGTTCGTGCTCGCGACGCTCGCGTTCGCGCTCGCGGCGACCGTCGTCGCGGTGTGGCTGCGCCCGGACCCGCTGCTCGCCTCGCGTGCGCCGTCGGGGGCGGGTGCGGTGGGCGCGGGTGACGCGGAGGGTGGCGCCGCGCCGGGCCCCGCGTCGTGGCGCGACGGCCTGCGCGCCGGCTGGGCCGTGGTCGCGGCCAGCCCGACGGCGCGCCTCGCCCTCGGCGCGATCGTGCTGAGCCACCTCGTCATGGTCGGCCTCATGTCCATGACCCCGGTCCACATGAACCACGGCGGCGCGACGCTCCAGGTCGTGGGGCTCGTGATCAGCGCCCACATCGCGGGCATGTACGCGCTGAGCCCCGTGGTCGGATGGCTCGCGGACCGGCTCGGGCACGCGCGCGTGCTGTACGCCGGAGGCGCGCTGCTCCTCGCCGCGGCGGTCGTCGTGGCGGGCGCGCCGGGCGAGGACTCCGCGCGTCTCACGGTCGGCCTGGTGCTGCTGGGTCTCGGGTGGTCGTGCGGGCTCGTCGCCGGGTCGGCGCTGCTCGTCGACGCGACGCCTGGCCCGTCGCGCACCGCGGTGCAGGGCCTGTCGGACCTCGCGATGAACACGGGCGGCGCCGTCGGCGGCATCCTCGCCGGGGCGATCATCGGGTTCTCCTCGTACGGCGCGCTCGCGTGGGGTGCGGCGGTGCTCGTCGTCGTGTGCGCGGTCGTGGCGGCCCCGCTCGCGCGGCGGGCCGCGCTCCGCTGACGACGGCCGCCGAGATCGGCACCCGGAGGCGGGATCGGCGGTCACGACCGCCGACCTCGCCCGCGACCGCCGCCCTCGTCCTCGGGCGCCGACCTCGCGGGGTGCGCGGCCGGGGGAGGGTCAGGCCAGCACGGCCGGGAGCGCGGTGCGCTCGTCGCGGCGGACGGCGCCGACCTGCGCCGGCGTGAGGAACAGCGCCCGGGAGAGGTCCGTGCCGCGCGCGTCGGCGCCCCGCAGGTCGGCGCCGAGCAGGTCGACGGCGTCGAGCCGCGCTTCCCGCAGGTCGGCACCCAGGAGCAGCGCGCCCCGCAGGTCCGACGCCGTGAGGTCCAGCCCGCGGAGGTCGGCACCGACGAGGTCGGCTCCCGGCCGCAGCCGACGACGCAGCCCGGCGCCCGGAGCGCGGTGCCGCGCTCCGTCGTCGGGCGGGGCCGCTGCGCGCGTGCCGTGGTGCCGCGCGGCGCCGTGCTGTGCGGGGCGGTGCCGGGCGTCAAGGCTCCGACCCGCCCGGGCCGTGTCCCGCACGAGCGCGCTCGCCCGGTCGACCAGCGGACCGACGTCGCGACGGACCGCGCCGACGTCGAGCGCGAGCAGGTCCGCCGCGGCGAGGTCGACGAGGGGCGCGGTGCGGTCGAGCGCCTGCCGGGCGTCGTCGTGCACGGCGGCGGCCGCGGGGAGCGCGAGCACCTCCGCGAGGTACCAGAGCAGCTCCTGGAGCTGCGTGACGACGGGCAGGGCGGCGAAGGCGTCGCGCGCGGCGGCGGGGTCGTCGCGCCAGGTCGCGCCGTCGTGCGCCGCGCGGACGGCGGCCGTGACGCGCTGGCCCGCGCCCAGGCAGTCGTAGGCGACGCAGCCGGGGAAGCCGGACTCGGGCAGGCGGGCGTGGATGCCGCAACCGAAGTCCGTGCGCAGGTTCGGGCAGGGCGTGCCGGCGGGCTTGTCGATCGCGAAGTCGGCGGACCGCACGAGGTGCAGGCCCACGCAGCACAGCCCGGTGCAGCGGGAGCAGTCGCTGCTCAGGTCGAGCTGCTCGACGAGGAGGGCGCGGCCGTCGGCCGCGGGGACGCGGGGCACGCCTCGACGCTACGCCGTCGCGGGGACGCCGGGCACGGGCATATCGCCGTGCGCACCGGTCGGGCGGTCGGCGCACGAGAACGGGGCCGGTGCCGTCGTCGCGCGGACGACGGCACCGACCCCGTGGTCGACGAGCGGCGCGTCAGTCGTCCGAGGACGACGGCTTCTGCAGGCCCGCCGAGATGAGCTCCATCACGGACGAGTCCGCGAGGGTCGTCGCGTCGCCCACCGTGCGGTTCTCCGCGACGTCGCGCAGGAGGCGGCGCATGATCTTCCCGGACCGCGTCTTCGGCAGCTCCGGCACGACGAGGATGCGCTTCGGCTTGGCGATCGGGCCGATCTCCTTCGCCACGTGGTTGCGCAGCTCGGTCTGCACGGCGGCCGCGCCGTCGGCGTCCGACGCCCGGCCGGCGTGCTCGCCGCGCAGGATGACGAACGCGACGACGGCCTGGCCCGTGAGGTCGTCGCTCGCGCCGACGACCGCGGCCTCCGCCACGGTCTCGTGCGAGACGAGCGCGGACTCGATCTCCGTCGTGGAGAGGCGGTGGCCCGAGACGTTCATGACGTCGTCGACCCGGCCGAGCAGCCAGATGTCGCCGTCCTCGTCCTTCTTGGCGCCGTCGCCCGCGAAGTAGATGCCCGGGAAGCGCGACCAGTACGTGTCCTTGAAGCGCTCGAGGTCGCCCCAGATGCCGCGCAGCATCGACGGCCACGGCTCGGACAGCACGAGGTACCCGCCGCCCCCGTTCGGCACGGAGCGCGCCTCGTCGTCGACGACGTCCGCCACGATGCCCGGCAGCGGTACCTGGGCGGAGCCCGGCTTGGCCGCCGTGACGCCCGGCAGCGGCGAGATCATGATCGCGCCCGTCTCCGTCTGCCACCACGTGTCGACGATGGGCGTGCGGTCGCCACCGATGACGCGGCGGTACCACATCCAGGCCTCGGGGTTGATGGGCTCGCCCACCGACCCGAGCACGCGCAGCGACGACAGGTCGAACTTCGCGGGGATCTCCTCGCCCCACTTCATGCACGCGCGGATCGCGGTCGGCGCGGTGTAGAGGATCGAGACCCGGTACTTCTCGACGATCTCCCACCAGCGGCCCTGGTGCGGGGAGTCCGGGGTGCCCTCGTAGATCACCTGCGTCGCGCCGTTGAGCAGCGGGCCGTAGACGACGTACGAGTGGCCCGTGACCCAGCCGATGTCGGCGGTGCACCAGTAGACGTCGGTCTCGGCCTTGAGGTCGAACACGTTGCGGTGCGTGTACGCGGCCTGCGTGAGGTAGCCGCCCGTGGTGTGGAGGATGCCCTTGGGCTTCCCCGTGGTGCCCGACGTGTAGAGGATGAACAGCGGGTGCTCCGCCTCGACCCACACCGGGGTGTGCGTCGGGTCGGCGGCCTCGAGCGCGTCGTGCCACCACACGTCGCGGCCCTCGGTCCACGCGGTGTCCTGGCCGGTGCGGCGCACGACGAGGACGTGCTCGACCGTCGTCGGCTCCGCGCCCTCCTTCGGCGCGAGCGCCTCGTCGACCGCGGGCTTGAGCGCGGAGGCCGCGCCGCGGCGGTAGCCGCCGTCGGCCGTGACGACGAGCTTCGCCTCGGCGTCCGCGATGCGGCTGCGCAGCGCGTCGGCGGAGAACCCGCCGAACACGACCGAGTGCGGGGCGCCGATGCGCGCGCACGCGAGCATCGCGACGACGGCCTCGACGACCATCGGCAGGTAGATGACCACGCGGTCGCCCGTCTCGACGCCGAGGGCCGCGAGCGCGTTGGCCGCGCGCGAGACGTCGCGCTGCAGCTCGGCGTACGTGACCGTCCGGGTGTCGCCCGGCTCGCCCTCGAAGTGGATCGCGACCCGGTCGCCCAGACCCGCCTCGACGTGGCGGTCCACCGCGTTGTACGCGGCGTTGAGCGTGCCGTCGGCGAACCAGCGCGCGACGGGCGCCTGCGACCAGTCGAGGGTCTCGGTGAACGGGGTCTGCCACGTGACGAGGTCGTTCGCCTGCCGCGCCCAGAACGCGAGCCGGTCGGCGCGCGCCTCCTCGTACAGCTCGGGCTGCGCGTTCGACTGCGCGGCGAACTCGGGGCTCGGGGGGAAGCTGCGGGTCTCGTGGAGGAGGTTCTCCAGGCTGGACGTGGTGGCCGCTGCTGCGGCCTCGGGCTCGTTCTCTGGCACGCTGACCTCCGGTGCGCATCGACTCTGGTGCGGTCCCGCCGACCGCGGCGGCCGCCCTGGGGCGGCGTGACGGTACGACGGTACGACGGGGCGGACGGCCGCACGACCGGGGCCCCGACCTGGCGAGTGTAGACCTCCTGCGGTGAGCGCGGTCACATCCGTCCGGGATTCGGCGAGAGTGCTCGCAAAGGACCGGGCGAGCGCCTGGGACGGCGGGGGAGCGCGCCGTCGGACGACCCGCCGGGCGCCCCGGCGCGCTGTTGCCGCACGGGGGGTGGTGCCCCACCATGGGCTCACGTTCCTCGCGGAGCGTGCGGCCTCACGGCGAGGCACAGGGGGCGGGTTGGCGTACGCGGCGGTGCGGGGCGCGCGGTCGCGCCCTGCCGTGCCCGCACGCCGGGACGACGGCGTCGACGTCGCGTCCCGGGACCGCGTGCTCGCCGTCGCGGTGGCCGCCGGGCTGCGCTCCGTCGGCCGCTGCGGGGCGCGCACGGTCCCCGAGGACGCCCTCCGGCCGGGCTCCGGCGGCCGCCGCGGGCTCGTGCTCGTGGCCGACGACGCGGGCTCCCTCCCCGGCCCCCCGCTGCTCGCGGTCCTGCGGCGCCCGGGCCCGGTCGTGGTCCTGGGAGGCGCGGTCGCGGCGGAACGGATGCTGGTCGCAGCACGCGCCGGCGCCCTGGTCGTCGCCGCGGAGCGGCCGTTCGGCGACCAGGTGCGGACGGTCGCCCGCATGCTCGCGGGGGACGTGCGCGCGGGCGACGCGCTGCTGGTCGACCAGCTCGTCGGGGTCGTGCGCGACCGCCGGGCGGTGGCGTCGCTCACGGGCCGGGAGACCGAGGTGCTGGAGCACCTCGCGGGCGGTCGGTCGGTGGCCGAGATCGCGGCAGCGCTCGTGCTGTCGGTCGCGACCGTGCGCGCCCACGTCCGCTCGATCCTCGGCAAGCTCGGCGTCTCCTCGCAGCTCGCGGCCTCGGCCGCCCTGGCACGCGCACGGGGCGGCCGTCCCGTCCGCAGATAGTCAGAACTGACGATGTGGGGCGGTGCGCGGCCGGCAGATCCTGGCGACGGACCCGGACGAAGGCACCGGGCCGACGGCGGGGCGACGCAGCCCCGCCGACGCACGAGAGGGGGCACGACATGCTGGTGGTCTGCACACAGGACGACGACATCCGCGAGGCCGTCGAGGAGCACGGTTCCGGGGCGGACGCGTGGGGCGAGGTCGTCCTGCTTCCGAAGGGTTCACGGGCCGCCGCGGAACGGGCGCTCGTCGCGGCGCTCGCGACGGCGCGGGGCCCGGTCTGCCTGTCCGCGCACGGCAACGACGAGGAGATCGGCGACGAGGGGAACGGCGCCGACGACTGGGGGTGGAGCCGGCGGCAGGTCGCGCGGCTCCTCGCCCGGGTGCCCGGGCCGGTCGGACCGGTGCTCGTGCACGCGTGCGCCGAGAACGTCTCCAACTTCTCGGCGGGGCTCGCCCTCGCGCTCGAGGAGGAGCGGGCGCTCGAGGGCGTCTGGGTCTACGGCTACAACCGGCCCGTCCCGGCGGACGCCCGCTACCCGCGGCCGGACGCGCTGAGCAGGCAGGTCGACCTGCAGGGCACGCAGGTCCTCTTCTGACCTCGCGCCACGGGAGCGGGGCCGTCGCCGCGCTCCGACACCGCACCACACGTCATCGGAGGAAGTCATGTCGCTCGTGAGAGACATCGTCAAGCAGTTCGACAACAGCGACGAGCTCGCGCAGACGCAGCGCGAGGTCGTGGAGTCGCTCGCACGGCTCGGGGAGACCAAGGCCGAGCTGTTCGACGCGAAGATCCAGGAGTCGCTCCGCGGGGCGGGGGGCACGAACTCGACCGTGCCCATCACGTCCATCCTCGCGTCCAAGAAGGAGGTGCACGCCTTCACGTCCACGTCGGCGGAGCACCTCGCCGACACCGTGAAGTCGTCGCTCAAGTCGTTCGTCTCGGGGACGGCGGACAGCATCATCGACGGGGTGGGCGGCCTCATCTCGGAGGCCCTCACCGTGTTCCTCGGCGGCGCGTCCGCGTCGACGGGCACGATGGAGGAGTACTACGTCGTGACCGAGGGCCTGTCCATCGTCCGGGTGGACCTCAAGGCGTGGTACCTCAACGTCTCCGCCCGCGGCATCTACGAGAAGATGGAGCGCATCAGCGCGTTCGTCGCGGTCAAGTCCACGGTGGACCTGACGAAGATCGACTTCAACACGTTCCTGTACCTCTACCAGAACCAGCTGACCGCGGCTCGCCTCGACAAGAGCCAGATCAAGCAGGCGCTGCAGGAGGCGAAGGAGATCTACCAGGAGTTCAACGGGGCCGGCCTGCGCACGGCGGCGGTGCACCACATCACCCGTGCTCCGGGCAGCACGGCGCCGCGCTCGTCCTGACGCGGGGACGACGGCGGGTGCGGCACCTCCGGGACGCCGCACCCGCCGTCGGACGTGTGCCGTCCGCGGCAGTCCCGTCAGCGCGCCCGGCGCTGCCGCACGGCCTCGTACAGCACGACCGTCGTCGCGCTCGCGGCGTTGAGCGAGCTCGCCGAGCCGAGCATCGGGATGCTCACCATGACGTCGCACGCCTCGCGCCACCCCGCGCTGAGGCCGGTGGTCTCGTTGCCCGTGACGACGAGCGTCGGGCCGGTGAGGTCGTGCTCGGCGAGCTCGACGTCGCCGTGCTCGTCGGTCCCGAGCAGGGTGAGCGGGACCCCGGAGGAGCGCTGCGCGGCGACCCAGTCGAGGACGTCGCGCCCCGCCGGGACGCGGACCGTCGGCACGGAGAAGATCGAGCCGGTGCTCGCGCGCACGGCGCGCGGGTCGTACGGGTCGGCCGCGTGCCCGGCGACGACGAGCCCGCTCCCGCCGAACGCGTCGAGCGACCGCGCGACGGTGCCCACGTTGCCGGGGCTCGTGGGCCGGTCCAGCACGACGCCGAGGAAGTCGGCGCCCACGGTGCCGCCGCCGATCCGGCCGAGGTCGTCGGGCGGCGTCGCGACGACGGCGAGGAGCTCGGGCGTCTCGTCCTCCTTGCCGCCGAGCTCGCGCAGGAGCGCGGACGACACGGCGAACCGCTGCGCGCGGACGCGGTCGAGCATCGCGTGGGCCCACGACGACAGCGACCGGTCGGCGTCGACGAGCCACGTCCGCACGGTCCACCCGGACTCGACGGCGAGCGTGATGGGCCGGACCCCCTGGACGACCATCTCGCCCGCCCGGTGCCGCTTCGTGCGGTTGGTGAGGAGCGCCTCCCACTGCTGGAACGCCGCGTTGCGGGTCGTGACGCGCTGCACGCTCAGGCCTCCGGGGCGGTGGTCGGGGCGGACGTCGTCGTGGTCGCGACGCGCGGGAGGCCGCCGGTCAGCGCGGGCGGCTCGGCGACGCCGTCCTCGCGCGCGGCGCGCTCGACCGCCGCGGCGACGAGCGTCGTCACCTCGGGGTTGAACACGCTCGGGATGATGTAGGTCGGGTTGAGCTGGTCCTCGTGGATCGCGGACGCGAGCGCGCGGGCGGCGGCGAGCAGCATCGCGTCGGTGATCCGGTGCGACCGCGCGTCCAGCAGGCCGCGGAACACGCCCGGGAACGCGAGCACGTTGTTGATCTGGTTCGCGAAGTCGGAGCGCCCGGTGCCGACGATGGCCGCGTGCTCCGCCGCCTCGACCGGGTCGACCTCGGGCCGCGGGTTCGCCATCGCGAACACGATGGCGTCCGGAGCCATGCGCGCGACGTCGTCGCCCGTGAGGACGTCCGGCGCGGAGACGCCGATGAACACGTCCGCGTCGACGACGGCCTCGCGCAGCGTGCCGGTGACCCGCCGGGGGTTCGTGTTGACCGCGGTCCACGCGAGGGACGGGGACAGGCCCGGGCGGCCCGGGTGCACGACGCCCTCGATGTCCGCGACGACGACGTCGTGCGCGCCGGCCGCGAGGAGCAGCTTGAGCACCGCGGTCCCGGCCGCGCCCGCGCCCGAGAGGACGATGCGCACGTCGGGCAGCTCCTTGCCCACGACCTTGAGCGCGTTGGTCAGCGCGGCGAGCGCCACGATCGCGGTGCCGTGCTGGTCGTCGTGGAACACGGGGATGTCGAGCTCGGCCCGCAGCCGCGCCTCGATCTCGAAGCACCGGGGGGCCGAGATGTCCTCGAGGTTGATCCCCGCGAAGACGGGCGCGATCGCCTTCACCGTCCGCACGATCTCGTCGACGTCGGTCGTGTCGAGCGCGATGGGGAACGCGTCGATGTCCGCGAACCGCTTGAACAGGGCCGCCTTGCCCTCCATGACGGGCAGCGACGCGAGCGGGCCGATGTCGCCCAGCCCGAGCACGGCCGACCCGTCGGTGACCACGGCGATGGTGTTGCGCTTGATCGTCAGGCGGCGGGCGTCGTCGGGCTTGGCCGCGATGGCCTCGCACACGCGCGCGACGCCGGGCGTGTAGATCATCGACAGGTCGTCGCGGTTGCGGATCGGCACCTTGGACTCGATCTTCAGCTTGCCGCCGAGGTGCAGCAGGAACGTGCGGTCGGAGACGCGGTCCACGACGACGCCCGGGAGCGCGCGCAGCGCCTCGACGATCTGCCCGGCGTGCTCCTCGCCGCGCGTCGCGACGGTGACGTCGACCGTGATGCGCTCGTGGCCCGACGCCGTCACGTCCAGGGCGGTGACGATGCCCCCGGTGTGCTCGATCGCCGTCGTCAGCTCGCTCACGGCGGTGGGGCGGGCCTCGACCTGGAGGCGGGCGGTGATGGAGGAGGAGACACTCGGCGCTGACGTCATGGGCCCCAGTATCGCCCCGCGGGCGGGCCGCGACGCGGGAACGGGGCGCGTGAGCCCGGACACGACGACGGCGCCCTCGCGGACGCCGTGGTCGCCAGCGGCGACGGTGAACAGGCGCGCTCGCTCCAAGTCGCTGCAACGGGTCGGGGGCCGTCGTGGCCGGGTCCGCTCCGGTCAGCGCGTCCTTCGGTGGACTGCCCTGCGCGTGGGTACCGCCGCGATGCTGTTGTCCTTCCATGACAGCCCGTCGGGACGGCGGGCGCAAGCGCTCCGGGGGTTCTTCCACACCGTGTTCTACCGGGGTTCGAACACGCCGGTGCGGTTGGTCCGGGAGGTCCGGATCGGGCCCTTCGGCGCGCGTCCGCGGGTGTCGGACGGGTGGCTCAGCCGCGCGAGCGGCGGCGCCACGCCCGCCACACGAGCCACCCGACGACGCCGAGCCCGACGAGGCCCGCGGCGGCGAGCACCGGCGTCGGCGCGGCGAGCTGCGAGCGCAGGGCGACGGGCCGCGAGAACGTCAGCGCACCCCACCCGTGCTCGGCGGCCAGACGGCGCAGCGTCCGGTCGGGGTTGACGACGAACGCGTGCCCGACGGCGCTGAGCATCGGGGCGTCGGTCACGGAGTCCGAGTACGCGTAGCTCGCCGCGAGGTCGTAGCCCTCGCGCTCCGCGAGCTCGCGCAGGGCGACGGCCTTGTTCTCGCCGTACGCGTAGAAGTCGATCGCCCCCGTGTAGCGGCCGCCCTCGACGGCCATCCGCGACGAGATGGCATGGTCGGCGCCGAGCACCGCGGCGATGGGCTCCACCACCTCGCTGCCCGAGGCGGAGACGATGACGACGTCGTGCCCGTGCTCGTGGTGCGACTCGATGAGCTCGACCGCCTCCGCGTACACGACCGGGTCGATGTGCTCGTGGAGCGTCTCCTCGACGATGCGGGAGACGGTCGCGACGTCCCAGCCGGTCACGAGGTTCGACAGGTGCGCGCGCATGCGCTCCGTCTGGTCCGCGTCGGCGCCGCCCACCATGAACAGGAAGTGCGCGTACGCGCTGCGCAGCACGTCCCCGCGGTTGATGAGCCCGCCCGCGAAGAACGGCCGCGAGAACGCCGCGGCCGACGACGTCGCGATGATCGTCTTGTCCAGGTCGAAGAACGCGGCGACCCGGCCGGCGCGCGGCGGGTCCGTCGGGTCCGGGAGCGGGGTCACGGTCGCGAGCCTAGCGGCGGAACGTGGCCGTCCCCAGGAGCGCTCGCCGACGGGCCCGTCCCCAGGGCGGGTCGGGGGCCGACGGCGGCCCGCGTCGCCGGGCCAGGGTGGTCCCCGGTCGACGGAGGGCGGGGGAGCGCGATGGACGGAGCGGTCGTGGCGGTGGTCGGTGCGCGCGGCGGGGCAGGGGCGAGCGTCGTCGCCGCGTCGTTGGCCCGGGCGGTCGCCCGGCGGCGCGCGCCGACGTGCCTGGTCGACCTCGCGCTCCTGGGCGGGGGCCTCGACGTCCTCCTGGGCGTCGAGCAGGACCCGGGCGTGCGCTGGCCGGACCTCGCCGACGCGCGGGGCCGCCTCGACGGCGACGACCTCCTCGCGCGCCTGCCCCGCTGGGGCACCGTGCCGGTGGTCAGCACCGAGCGCGGCGGGGGCCCGGAGCAGGCGGCGCTGGCCGACGTGGTCGCCGCGCTCGCCGAGGCCACGGCGGCGAGGTCCGGGGTGCTCGTGCTCGACGCCGACCGCGCGGCCCTCGCGCCGGGTGCGGTCGGGGCGTCGCTGCTCGAGGCCTGCGACGAGGTGCTCCTCGTGACACCGCTCGACGTCGCCGGGGTGGCAGGCGCGGCCGCGGTGCGCGACCGGCTCCCCGGTCGGGCCGCCCTCGTGGTCCGCGGTCCCGCGCCCGGCCGGCTCTCGCCGCCCGAGGTGGCCGCCGCCGTCGGGCTCGACGTCGTCGCGACGGCCGGGTGGGACCGCGCGCTCGCGGGCGCGGTCGAGCGCGGGCAGGGACCGTGCGCCGGCCGCGGCCCGGCCCTGCGGGCCGGTCGCGAGCTCGCTGCACGCTACCTCGGGCCCGTCCGGTGACCGGGCGGGAGGCGCGTGCGCCGCGCGGTGGGCGCGGTCGTGACCGGGGTGTCGCGGACGACGCGCACCGGCGCGGGGAGGCGCCGCCGCGTGCCGAGCGCGGCCGGGTCGCGCTGCTCGACGGCGTCCGGGACCGCCTCGTGCGGTCGGGCGACGAGCAGGGCGGTGCCACCGAGACGCTCGGCGACGCGGCCGTCGCGGACGCGCTGCGGGCGTCGGGCCGGGTGCTCGGCACGACCGCGCTGCGCGAGCTGACCCGGACGGCCCACGCGGAGATCTTCGGGGCCGGGCCGCTCCAGCGGTACCTCGACGAGCCCGGCGTCACGGACGTGCTCGTCAACGGGCCGGACGACGTGTGGGTCGACCGCGGCGCCGGGCTCGAACGGGTCGAGGTCGCGCTCGGCGGCCCCGAGGCCGTGCGGGCGCTCGCGGTGCGCCTCGCAGCGGCCGGCGGGCAGCGGCTCGACGACGCGTCGCCCGTCGTCGACGCGCGCCTCCCGGACGGGACGCGGCTGCACGCCGTCGTCGCGCCCGTGTGCGCGACGGGGGCGGTCGTCTCGCTGCGCGTCCTGCGGACCCGGACGTTCCGGCTCGACGACCTCGTCGCGGGCGGCACCGTCCCGCACGCGTGGGAGGCGGTGCTGCGCGGGCTCGTCGCGCGGCGCGCGAACGTCCTCGTGTCCGGCGGCACGGGCACCGGCAAGACGACGCTCCTCGCCGCGCTCCTCGCGCTCGTCCCGCGCGACGAGCGGGTCGTCTGCGTCGAGGAGGCGCGCGAGCTCGACCCCGACCACCCCCACGTCGTCCCCCTCACCGCCCGGCGGCCGAACGTCGAGGGCGCGGGCGGCGTGGACCTCGCCGACCTCGTGCGCGCCGCGCTGCGGATGCGCCCCGACCGCATCGTGCTGGGCGAGTGCCGCGGGCCGGAGGTCCGCGAGGTGCTCATGGCGCTCAACACCGGCCACGACGGCGGCCTCGCGACGATCCACGCCAACGACGTCGAGGTGGTCCCCGCCCGGCTGGAGGCGCTCGCGGCGCTCGCGGGGATGGACCGGGCCGCCGTCGCCGCGCAGGCCGCGGGCGGGCTCGACGTCGTGCTGCACCTGCGCCGCGTCCGCACGGCGGGCACGACCCGGCGCGTCCTCGCGCAGCTGGGCGTCGTGCGGCAGGACGAGCGCGGCGCCCTGCGCGTGGACGTCGCCGGGTCGTGGGACGGGACGGTCGTGCCGCCGGGCGGTGGGTCGACGGGCGGTGGGTCGATGGGCGGTAGGTCGACGGGCGCGGCGGGGCCCGTCGCGGGACCGGCGTGGGACGAGCTCGTGGGGCGGTGGTCGGCATGACGCGGCGGCGTGGCGTGGGCCGGCGACCGGGTGCGGCGCCGACGACGCGCGGCGGGAGAAGCGGCGCATGACCGTCGTCGTGGGTGTGCTCGTCGGTGCCGCGGTCTGGTGCGCCACGGCGCCGGTCGGGCGGTCGGCGCGTCGCGTCGTCGGTCGGCCGGCGTCGCGCGCCACGCGGTGGTCCGTGCTGCGCCGCCCCGGCCGACCGCAGGCGGTGCCCGAGCTCGTGCGTGTCGTCGTGACGCAGGTCGGGTCGCTCCTGCGGTCGGGAGCCGCGCCCGGCGTCGCGTGGACCCGTGCGGTCGGGGTGCGCGTCGACGGCGGTGGCGTCCCCCGAGTCGCGGACCTCGCGCCGCACGTCGGCGGCCCGGCGACGGCGCGTGCCCTCGTCTCGGCGTGCCGGCTGGCCGCGGAGCTGGGCGCGCCGCTCGCGACCGTGCTCGACGAGGTCGCCGCGTCCGTGGCCGCGGACGCCGAGGCGCGCGCCGAGCGGGAGGCGGCGCTCGCCGGACCGCGCGCGACCGCCCGCGTGCTGCTCTGGCTCCCGGTCGTCGGGGTCCTGCTCGGCTACGTGCTGGGTGCCGACCCGCTCGGCACGGCGACCGACGGCGGCCTCGGGACGGCGGGCGTGCTCCTCGGGGTCCTGCTGCTCGTCGCGGGCCGCACGTGGTCCGCGCGGCTCGTCGAGCGGGCGCGCACGGCGGGGCAGGACCGGTGACCGTGCTGCGCGCGAGGCCCGCCCGGGAAGGAGAGCACCGATGACCCTCGTCCTCCTGGCGCTCTGCGTGCTGGCGGGCGCCGCGCCGTGGTGGTCCGCGCGCGCCGAGGCCGGGCGGCGCGCGGCCGCCGTCGGGCGGGCAGGACGCGGGCGCGACGCGGCCTCCGCCGGGGAGGGCGGTCGACGGCCACGGGGCGACGACCGCGATCCCGGCATCGAGACCGGGGTGCTCCTCGAGCTGCTCGCGGCCGCCGTCGGGTCGGGTGCGGCGGTCCCGCGAGCGCTGGACGTCGTCGGGACGTGCGTCGGGGGCCGCGACGGTGCCGGGCTGCGTGCTGCGGGAGCCGCGCTCCTCCTGGGGGCGTCGTGGGACGGCGCCTGGGCCGGCGCGCCGCCGCGGCTCGGGGTCGTCCAGCGGGCGCTGCGACCCGCGTGGCTGCACGGCGCTGCTCCCGCGTCGTCGCTGCGGGCTGCCGCCGCGGCGTCGCGGCAGGACCGGACCGGAGCGGCCAAGGCGGCCGCGGCGCGGCTCGCCGTGCACCTCGTGCTCCCGCTCGGTGCGTGCTTCCTGCCCGCCTTCGTGCTCGTCGGGCTGCTGCCCGTCCTCGTCTCCCTCGGCGCGGGCCTGCTCTCCGGCTAGGAGCTCGGGAGGTCGGGACGGGAGGCCGCGCTCGCTACGGTGTCCGCATGGAACCGTCCCCCGCCGCCCGCGTGCCCGGCCCGCTCCGAGACGACGCCTGGCGCGAAGCAGGGAGCGGTGAGTCCTCGGCCCGCGTGCTCGTCAGCGCGGACGGCGCACGGCACGCCAAGGTCGTGGGCCCGGACCAGGCGGCCGACCTGGCGGACGAGCGAGACCGCGCGCTCTGGGCGGCCGCCCGCGGGATCGCCGTCCCCGAGGTGCTGGCGTGGGAGGACACGGGGGAGGGGGCCGTCCTCGTGACGCGCACGGTGCCGGGGGTGCCCGCCGACACGGTCCGCCCCGACCAGGTCGACCGCGCCTGGACGAACGTCCTCGCGGCGGCGCGGACCCTCCACGACCTCCCCGTCGACGGCTGCCCGTTCGACCGGAGCCTCGACGCGATGGTCGCCCTCGCCCGCGACGTGGTCGACGGCGGCCGCGTGCACCCGGAGTTCCTGCGGCCGGAGCAGGAGTCCCGGGACCCTGCGGACCTCCTCGCGGAGCTCACCGCCGAGCTGCCGGCGCGGCGGGAGCAGCAGGTGGCGGACCTCGTGGTCTGCCACGGCGACCTGTGCCTGCCCAACGTCCTGCTCGACCCGGAGACGCTGGAGGTCCGCGGGTTCGTCGACGTCGGGCGGCTCGGGGTCGCGGACCGGCACGCCGACCTCTCCCTCCTCCTGGCGAACGCCCAGGACACCTGGCCGGAGCACGCCCGTGCCCTGGAGGAGTCGCTCGCGCCGCTGTACGGGTCCGCGGTCGACCCGGGCCGGCTCCGCTTCCACCTCGAGCTCGACCCCCTGACCTGGGGCTGACCGCACGCGCCGTCGACCAGGGGGGTCGCTCGATCCGTCGACCGAGCCGCGCGCTTCGACCCGTCGACCGGGCGGGCGTGTCGCCCTGTCGACCGGGTCGGCCGCGTCGACCTGTCGACCCGGGCTGGACGCTCGGCCCGTCGAACCGGGCTGGACGCTCGGCCTGTCGACGAGGGCTGGGCGCTCGGGCCGTCGACGCGCGCCGCTGTGCACAGGTCGTCGCCCCGAGGGACCCGTCCACCGGCGCTGCGAGGTGGGGTGCGCCGCAGCCGCCGGTCCCGGCAGGGTCGCTCCGACCGCCCGCACGACGCGGGCCACGAGAGGGGAGCCGGAGATGACACGACAGCCGGGACGCGCGTTCGCGCGCCTGACGGGGACGAGCACGGGGCAGGACGGCGAGGCGGGTCTCGCGACCGCGGAGTACGCCATCGCGACGGTGGCCGCGGCGGGCTTCGCCGGGCTGCTCATCGTCGTGCTGAAGAGCGGCGAGGTGCGCGAGATGCTGCTCGGCATCGTGCGCAGCGCGCTCTCGCTGGGCTGAGCCGTGCGACGGGACGCCGGGGCCGAGGGCCGCCGGCCGAGGGGTCGGACCCGCGAGGGCGGCGAGCGCGGTGCGGTCACGGCCGAGCTCGCGGTCGCCCTGCCGGCGGTCGTCCTGGTTCTCGTCGTGGTCCTCACCCTCGCCGCGGCGGCGGGCGCCCAGATGCGCTCCGCCGACGCGGCGAGGGCCGCCGCCCGGGCGGTGGCCATCGGCGAGGACGACGCGACCGTGCGGGCGACGGCGCTCCGGGTCGCCGGAGCCGGCGCGACGGTCGGCGTGGTGCGGGGCGACCCGTGGGTCGAGGTGCGCGTCACGACGCCCGTCGTGGGCGGGTGGCTCGCGGGCTCGCCCTTGCGCGCCGGCGGCGAGGCCGTCGCCTGGGCCGAGCCATGACCACGGCGCGGTCACCTCGGGGGCGGTGCACCGAGACCGAGACCGAGACCGAGGCCGTGGCCGTGGGTCGGACCGGGGCCGAAGCCGCAGCGGAGACCGAGACGGACACCGACGGGCGAGCGGGGGTGGGGCTCGGGGCGGTCACCGAACCCCACATCGATGCGGAGCGCGGAGCGGGCACCGTGCTCGTGCTCGGCGTCGTCGCGGCGGTCCTCGTGCTGGCGGTCGCGCTCGGCGCGCTCGCGCAGGCGCAGGCGGCGCGTGGCACGGCGCAGACCGGAGCCGACCTCGCGGCGCTCGCGGCGGCGACGGCAGCACGGGACGGGTGGGAACCGTGCGGCTGGGCGCGCGAGACCGCGGCGCACAACCGGGTCGTGGTGGTCGCGTGCACGGAGCAGGGCGCCGGGGTCGTCCGGGTGGACGTCGAGTCGAGAGCCGGCGTCACGTTCCTCGGCGCCTCGCTCGGCCGCGCGACCGCCGCAGCACGTGCCGGCCCGGCGAGCGCGCGGTGAGCCGCAGCGGTCCGTCGGGCGGCGGCACCTGCCCGGGTCCGGCAGCAGCGGTGCTCGACCCCGCGGGGGGAAGCGGTGGCCTATCGCGCGGAACCGGCGCTCCGCCCCGCGGGGTCGGTCTCGGCGACCGGGGCGTGCGCGAGCACGGCGTCGAGCAGCCGGACGGCGGCAGCCTTCTCGAGCGGGGCGTTGTACGACCCGCACTTCGGCGACTGCACGCACGCCGGGCAGCCGTCGTGGCACGGGCAGCGGGCGATGGCGTCGCGGGTCGCGCGGAGCCAGGTCGCGCCGAGCTCGAACCCGCGCTCGGCGAAGCCGGCTCCGCCGGGGTAGGCGTCGTGGACGAACACGGTGGCCTCGCCGGTGTCGGCGTGCAGCGCGGTGGACACCCCGCCGAGGTCCCAGCGGTCGCACGTCGCGAGGAGGGGGAGCAGGCCGATCGACGCGTGCTCGGCGGCGTGCAGCGCGCCGGGCAGCTCGTCGGCGTCGACGCCCGCCTCCTCGATCACGGCGGCGGGGACGGTCCACCAGACGGCCATCGTCGGCAGCGTGCGCTCGGGGAGGTCGAGGGTCTCCGTGCCGAGGACCTGCATGTCGAGGAGGCGGCGGCGTTGGAAGCTCACCACCTGGGAGCACACGTCGACCGGGCCGTAGCCCCAGCCGACCGGGCCCCAGCTGCGCTCGACGACGTCGCGGCCCGTCGCGACGTCCCCGCCCGTGGGCTCGTCGACGATCGTGATGGACGTGGTCGACCGGGACCATGTGCCGTGGTCGACGTCCTGCCGACGCACGAGCGCGACGTGGTCCGCGAGGTCGAGGTGCTCGACGACGTAGGTGCGGCCCTGGTGGACGTACACCGCGCCGTCGTGCACGGAGCCGTCCGCGGAGGCGGCGTCGACGGTCCCGAGCAGCCGGCCGGTGCGTGCCTCGGCGACCCGGACGGGCGCGCCGCCGGAGCCGCGCAGGTCGGTCATGCCCGACGCGGGCTGCGCGTGCGTCCAGTACCAGCCGGAGGCCCGGCGGCGCAGGGCGCCGCGCGCGACGAGCACGTCGAGCAGGCCGCGCACCACGTCGGGCGCGCCGAACGCGGCGAGGTCCTCCGACCGCAGCGGCACCTCCGCCGCCGCCGCGCACAGGTGCGGCGCGAGGACGTAGGGGTTCGCGGGGTCGAACACGGTCGCCTCGAGCGGCGCGTCGAACACGGCCTCGGGGTGGTGCACGAGGAACGTGTCGAGCGGGTCCTCGCGCGCGACGAACGCGACGAGGCCGTCGGCGCCCGCCCTCCCGGCGCGGCCCGCCTGCTGCCACACGGACATGCGGGTGCCGGGCCAGCCCGCGATGAGCACGGCGTCGAGCCCCGAGATGTCGACGCCCAGCTCGAGCGCGTTGGTCGTCGCGAGGCCCAGCACGTCGCCGGTGCGCACCGCGTCCTCGAGCTCGCGCCGCTCCTCGGGCAGGTACCCGCCCCGGTAGGCGGCGACGCGGCGCACGAGCCGGGGGTCGACGACGCGCACGCTGTCCTGCGTCTGGACCGCGACGGACTCCGCGCCGCGGCGCGAGCGCGTGAACGCGAGCGTGCGGGCGCCCGCGATGACGAGGTCGGCGAGCAGGTCGGCCGTCTCGGCCGTGGCGCTGCGGCGCGGGTGCTCGGGTCCCTCGGCGGGCGTCGCGACCGCGGGGTCGTCGTCGTGACCCTCCGCGGGCCCGGCGTCCGCGGACGCCTCGAAGCCCACGACGACGGGCGGCTCCCACAGCGCGAACGTCTTGCGCCCCGCGGGCGAGGTGTCGCGCGCGACGGTCACGACGTCGCCGGGCTCGACCCCGACGAGCCGGGCCGCGCTCGTGGCCGGGTCGGCGGTCGTCGCCGACGCGACGACGAACGTCGGAGGCGGGTCGCCCTCGCGCGCGTAGTGCGCGGCGAGCCGGCGCAGGCGCCGCAGGACGAGGGAGACGTGCGCGCCGAACACCCCGCGGTAGGCGTGCCCCTCGTCCACGACGACGTACCGCAGGTCCCGCAGCAGCCGCGTCCAGCCGCGGTGGTGCGGCAGGAGCGCGAAGTGCAGGAAGTCCGGGTTCGTGAGGACGACGTCGGCGTGCTCCCGCACCCACCGGCGCTCGTCCTGCGCGGTGTCGCCGTCGCACGTCGCGACCCGCACGTCGCGCGTCCCGGCGGCGTCGAGGAGGCGCTGGAGACCGGAGAGCTGGTCGGCCGCGAGCGCCTTCGTGGGCGAGAGGTAGAGCACGGCACCACGGCGCGCGACCGACTCGATGCGACCGGGGTCGAGCACGCGCGCCGCGGCGTCGGCGCGGACGGCCGTGAGCGCCGGGAGCCAGAACGCGAGCGACTTGCCGGAGCCCGTGGAGGTCGCGAGCGCGACGTGCCGGCCCGACCACGCGGCGTCGGCCGCCTCCACCTGGTGCTCCCAAGGGCGCTCCACGCCGAGCGCGCGGTACCCGGCGACGAGCGACGCGTCGGCCCACGCGGGCCACTCGCCCTGCGTGCCGGGGCGCGCGGGGAGCTCGCGCACGTGCCGCAGCCGCTCGTCGCGCCGCCCGCCGGCGCGCAGCACGTCGAGCAGCGTCGCGCTCGTCGGTCGCGGGGAGGTGGTGGGGGCGTGCAGCACGTCTCCGAGTGTCCCACCTCCGGCCCACGGTCCGGCCGAGGGCCGCCGTGCTCGGGACCTCCGGCCCTCGCGCGGGGCGGGGCGCACGGCCGACGATCGACGCATGGCAGCGTGGCGTGGGGTCCGGGTCGTGACGACGACGGCGCTCGCTGTCGGGGCGCTCCTGCTCACCCGGCGCCTGACCCAGACGTGGGGCACCTGGGAGGGCGAGCACGAGTGCGTGCTCCCGGGCGACGACCTCGTGCCCGACGCGCGGGCCGTCGTCGCGACGCGGGCCGTGACGGTCGACGCGCCGCCGGCCGCCGTCTGGCCGTGGCTCGTCCAGCTCGGCCAGGGCCGCGGCGGCTTCTACTCCTACGACGCGCTCGAGAACCTCGTCGGCCTGGGCATCCGCAGCGCGGACGCGATCGAGGAGCGCTGGCAGGGCCTGGCCGTGGGCGACGACGTCCACCTGGCCGACGAGGCCGTGCTGCGGGTCGCGGCGCTCGAGCCCGGTTCGCACCTCGTGCTGCTCGGTGCGCCGGGGCCCGGGCAGCCGGACACGATGCCGTTCCGGTTCTCGTGGGCGTTCGTCGTGCGGCCGCTCCCGCCGGGGCCGGACGGCACGCTCCGGTCGCGTCTGCTCGTCCGCGAACGGTACCTGCCGCTGGGTGCCGCGGGCCGCGCGATCGTCGAGGCGGTGCAGCCGGTGAGCTTCCTCATGACGCAGAAGATGCTGCGCGGCGTCCGCGCCCGCGCGGAACGCCCCTGACTGGTCCCGACCAGGCCATCGCGGCTGCCCGACCAGGCGGTCGTGGTCCGTCCGGTGTCCGGGACGGGCCACGACCGCCTGCTCGGCCGGTGAAGGGGGTGGGGGTGGGGGGCTCAGCCTTGGAAGATCTTGAGCACCGCGCGGGACAGGTACCACGGGTCCACGACGGCCGTGAGCTCGCGCGCGGAGTGCATCGAGAGGATGGGGACGCCGACGTCGACCGTGCGGATGCCGAGACGGGTCGCGGTGAGCGGCCCGATGGTCGAGCCGCACGGCACGGTGTTCTTCGACACGAACTCCTGGCTCGGCACCCCGGCCCGGGCGCAGGCGCGTGCCCACGCCGCCGCGCCGTGCGCGTCGGTCGTGTAGCGCTGGTTCGCGTTGATCTTGAGGATCGGCCCGCCGCCGGCGAGGGGCCGGTTCGCGGGGTCGTGCCGCTCGGGGTAGTTCGGGTGGACGGAGTGGCCGACGTCGCTCGACACGCACAGCGACCCCGCGAGCTGGCGGTGCCGCTCCTCGGCCGTCGCGCCGAGGCCGGCCGCGACCCGGTCGAGCACGTCGGCGAGGAACGGGCCCGACGCGCCGGAGCGCGACTCCGACCCGATCTCCTCGTGGTCGAACGCGGCGAGCACGGGGATCGTGGCGCCCTCGACGGGCCGGTCGGGCGTGCCCGCGACCTCGAGCAGCGCGACGAGGCCGGCGTGCACCGACAGCAGGTTGTCGAGCCGCCCGGACGCGAGGAACGCGTCGTGCGCGCCGAACACGCGGGGTGCCTGGGTGTCGGCGACCACGACGTCGTACCCCGCGACCTCGCTCGCCCGCACGCCCGCGTGGTGCGCGAGCTCGGCGAGCACGTCCCCGCCGCTCGTCCCGTGCGGCGCGCCCGCGACGTCGGACCCGGCCGGACCGGACGCCGACGCGAGCCCCCACACGGGCTGCGTGTGCTGCTGCTTGTCGAGCGTGAGCCCGTCGTTCGCGGCGCGGTCGAGGTGGATCGCGAGCTGCGGGATGCGCAGCAGGGGACCGGTGCGCACGAGGTGCTCCTCGCCGTCGGCGGTGACGAGCCGCCCGGCGAGCTCGAGCTCGCGGTCGAGCCACGAGTTGAGCAGCGGACCGCCGTAGACCTCCACGCCCGCCTGCCACCAGCCCTCGCGGCCGACGCTCGGGCGCGGCTTGAGCTTGAAGCCGGGCGAGTCGGTGTGGGCGCCGAGGATCGCGAACGGCGTCGTCCCGGTCGCGCCCGCGGGCACGGCCCAGGCGATCACCGCGCCGTCGCGCACGACGACGTACCGTCCGCCCGCGGGCCCGCCGCCCTCGCCGCCGGTCGCCGACGGCCACGCCGCGGTCTCGTCCAGGCGCTCGAAGCCGACGGCCTCGAGCCGGCGCGCGACCTCGTGGGCGGCGTGGTACGACGACGGGGACGCCTCGACGAACGTCGCGAGGTCGTGCGCGTGCGCGAGGGCGCGGTCGTGCGGGGTCGGGTCGGTCACGGGGGTGCTGGGCGTCGACACAGGCTCCACCCTACGCACGCCCAGGAGCGCTCCGTAGGGTGGTCGCGCACCGCGAGAGAGGGAGTCCGCATGACCTGGGTCGTCCTGCCGGGCCTGGCGCTCACGCCCGAGGACTTCGCCCCGCTCGCACGTACCCTCGGCGCTGCGTCCGGCACCGACGACGTCCGGGTCCTCGACGCGTGGCGCGTGCCCGTGACGGGACCGGTCGACGTGGTGCGCGCGGGCCTCGGTGTCGACGGGTCGGAGCCCGTGGACCTCGTCGGGCACTCCGTGGGCGGGCTCACGGCGATCGAGTGGGCGCTGCTGCACCCGGGCGAGGTCCGGCGGCTCGTGCTCCTCGACCCGACGAGCCCGTGGGAGGTCCATCTCCCGGCCCTGCACACGGGCACCGTCGCCGCCCGGGCGGGCACGGCGGTGGCGGGCGCCCTCGCGGCCGGTCTCGCCGTGACCGGGCCGGCGCTGCGCCGCGCGGGCGTGCGGGTGGTCACGCGCGCGCCGGACCGTCTCCCCCGCGACGTCGCCCGCGCCCGCTACGGGTCGCGCGACGCGTGGACCCTGCTCGCCCACCAGTGGTTCGCGAGCTGGGAGCAGGCGCCGCGCGTGCGCGCCCTGCTCGACGTCGGCCACCGCCTGCCCGCGGGCGTCGAGCCGCTGCTCGTCACCGGGCTGCGCGCGAGCGCCCGGTTCCTGCGCGCGCAGCGCGAGCTGTCGGACCGGCTCACGGTCCCGCGCGTCGGGCTCGCGGGGGAGGGCCACCTCTACCCGCTCACCCGGCCCGACGCCGTCGCGCGCCTCGCCGTGGGCACCCGCCGAGGGGCCGCGCGTCCGCCGGGCTGACACGCCCGAGGGCGCTGTTGCCGAGCACGCTCGTGACGTCCTGCACGAGTGGTCGTGACGTACGACACACGTGCGTAGACTCACCCCCATCGCTCCGGCAGGGGACCGGCGCGACGGTCGCGCGGTTCGTCAAGGAGGACGGATGCTCACGCTCGGTACGGAAAGTCTCACCATCGTCGCGGTCATCGCGGCGATCGCCCTCGTGGCCCTGGCCTTCGCGGTCGTCCTGCGCAGACAGGTCCTCGCCGCGGACGAGGGCACGGCGAAGATGCAGGACATCGCCCAGGCCGTGCAGGAGGGCGCCGGCGCGTACCTGAGCCGCCAGTTCCGCACGCTCGCGCTGTTCGCGGCGATCGTCTTCGGCCTCCTGTTCCTGCTGCCGGGCGACGGCGGCATCCGCGTGGGGCGCTCGGTCGCGTTCCTCGTGGGCGCCGGGTTCTCGGCCGCGATCGGCTACCTCGGGATGTGGCTCGCGGTGCGCGCGAACGTGCGCGTCGCCTCGGCCGCGACCCGACCGGGCGGGCGCTCGGAGGGCGCGCGCATCGCGTTCCGGACGGGCGGCGTCGTCGGCATGTCGGTCGTCGGGCTCGGCCTGCTCGGCGCCGCGGGCGTCGTGCTCGTCTACAAGGGCGACGCCCCGGCGGTGCTCGAGGGCTTCGGGTTCGGCGCGGCGCTGCTGGCGATGTTCATGCGCGTCGGCGGCGGGATCTTCACCAAGGCGGCCGACGTCGGCGCCGACCTCGTCGGCAAGGTCGAGCAGCACATCCCGGAGGACGACCCGCGCAACGCCGCCACGATCGCGGACAACGTGGGCGACAACGTCGGCGACTGCGCGGGCATGGCGGCCGACCTGTTCGAGTCCTACGCGGTGACGCTCGTCGCGGCGCTCATCCTCGGCAAGGCGGCGATGGGCGAGGAGGGTCTCGTCTTCCCGCTCGTCGTCACGGCGCTCGGTGCGCTCGTCGCGGTGCTCGGCGTCTTCATCACGCGCGTGCGGGGCCAGGAGAACGGGCTCAAGGCGATCTACCGCGGCTTCTACCTGTCGGCGCTCGTCGGCGCGGCGCTCGCGGCCGTCGCGGCGTTCGTCTACCTGCCGTCGTCGTTCGCCGCGCTCGACGGCACGGCGGACCTCGGCGAGCTGTCCGGCATCGCGGCGGACCCGCGCGTCGTCGCGAGCCTCGCCGTCGTCATCGGCATCGTCCTCGCGGGCATCATCCTGTGGATCACGGGCTACTTCACCGGGACGACGTCGAAGCCCACCCTGCACGTGGCGGCCACCTCGCGCACGGGCGCGGCGACGGTCGTGCTGTCCGGCATCGGGGTCGGGTTCGAGTCGGCCGTGTACACGGCGGGCGTGATCGCCGCGGCGATCTGCGGCCTGTTCCTGCTCGCGGGCGGGTCCGTGTGGCTCGCGCTGTTCCTCGTGGCCCTCGCCGGGTGCGGCCTGCTGACGACGGTCGGCGTCATCGTCGCGATGGACACGTTCGGCCCCGTCTCCGACAACGCCCAGGGCATCTACGAGATGTCGGTGGGCGAGTCGGGCGACGGCGACGAGGAGGCGGCCCAGATCCTCACGGACCTCGACGCCGTGGGCAACACGACGAAGGCCATCACCAAGGGCATCGCGATCACGACGGCCGTCCTCGCCGCGACGGCGCTGTTCGGGTCGTACGCGGACGCGGTGAGCCACGCGATGGCCGACGTCGAGCGGGTGGGCGGAGGGCTCGTCGCGTCGATGCTCGACTACGAGATCATCTCGCCGATCACGCTCGTGGGCCTGATCCTCGGCGCCGCGACCGTGTTCCTCTTCTCGGGCCTCGCGATCGACGCCGTGACCCGCGCCGCGGGCGCGATCGTGTTCGAGGTGCGGCGCCAGTTCCGCGAGCACCCCGGGATCATGACGTTCCAGGAGCGCCCCGAGTACGGCAAGGTCGTCGACATCTGCACGCGCGACTCGCTGCGCGAGCTCGCGACCCCCGGTCTGCTCGCGGCGTTCGCGCCCATCGCCGTCGGCTTCGGCCTGGGCGTCGGGCCGCTCGCCGGGTTCCTCGCCGGGGCGATCGGCGCGGGCGTCCTCATGGCGGTGTTCCTGGCCAACTCGGGTGGGGCGTGGGACAACGCGAAGAAGATCGTCGAGGACGGCGCGTACGGGGGCAAGGGCTCGCCGGCGCACGACGCGACGGTCATCGGCGACACGGTGGGCGACCCGTTCAAGGACACCGCCGGCCCCGCGATCAACCCGCTCATCAAGGTGATGAACCTCGTGTCGGTGCTCATCGCGCCGGCGGTGGTGCTCATGAGCGTGCCCGAGGACGCGAACCACGTCCTGCGCATCGGGATCGCGGTCGTCGCGGCCGCCATCGCGTTCGGCGCGGTGATCATGTCGCGGCTGCGGGCGGCGCGCGTCGACCGCGAGGAGTCCGCCGTCGAGCGGGAGCGCGTCGCGACCGGCGCCTGACGGACGGCCACCCCGCACCACGGAGGGCGCCCGGGTCGACCCGGGCGCCCTCGGTGACGCGCACGGCGCGTGCCTGCAGCCCTCGGGGCTACCCCGTGACGGTGAACGTCGCGCGCAGGAGCGCGTCCTCGCGCGACGACGGCCCGACGCGCAGCTCGAACTCGCCCGGCTCGACGACGCGGCGCCCGCGCGCGTCGACGAGCGTGCAGTCCGCCACGGGCACCTCGAGGCCGACGGTCGTCGACTCGCCCGGCGCGAGGTCCACCTTGCGGTAGGCCTTGAGCTCCTTCTCGGCCCAGGTCACGGACGTGACGGTGTCGCTCACGTAGACCTGGACGGTCTCGCGCACGGGGCGCGGCCCGGTGTTCGTCAGCGTGACCTCGGCGCGCACGACGTCGTCGGGCCCGTGCTCCGTGCCGAGCACCCGCAGGCCGTCGTACTCGACGGTGGTGTAGCTCAGGCCCTCGCCGAACGCGAACGCCGGGCTCTGCGTGAGGTCGGCGTAGCGGACGCCGTGCTGGCCGCGGACCACGTTGTAGTACGTGGGCTGCTGGCCGGCGTGGCGCGCGAACGAGATCGGCAGGCGCCCCTCGGGCTCGATCAGCCCGAGCACGAGCTCCGCGACGGCCTGGCCGCCTCGCATCCCGGGGTTGGCCGCCCAGACGACCGCCGCCGCCGCGTGCGCCGACGGCGGCAGGACGAGCGGCTTCGACGCGACGACGACCACGACGACGGGGGTGCCGGTGGCGACGAGGGCGTCGAGCAGCGCGACCTGGCCGCCGACGAGCTCGAGCGTCGCGGTCGAGCGGCCCTCGCCCACGAGCTCGATGCGGTCGCCCACCACGGCGACGGCGAGGTCGGCGTCGCGCGCGGCGGCGACGGCCTCGGCGATCAGCGCGTCGTCGGGCGCGACGGGGACGACGACCTGCGGCCGCGGCTGCCCGTCGGGGAACAGCTCGCCCTCGGGGTCGGGCGCGAGCGTCAGGATGTCGGCGCCGCGCGCGTGGGTCACGGCCCAGCCCTCCGGGGCGAGCGCGCGGAAGCCGTCGAGCACGGTCGTCGTCATCTCGCGCGGGTGGCCGTCGGGCAGCCAGTCGGCCTGCCCCGACGCGCCCGCCCAGTCGCCGAGCTGGGTGTGGTCGTCGTCCGCGTTCGGGCCGACGACGGCGATCGTCCGGACGGGCGCACCGTCCGGGGCGAGGGCCCGGCCGTCGGGCACCCCGGCGGCGCGGGCGAGCCCGCCCGCGAACGGGAGGGTGCCGTCGTTGGTGAGGAGCACGAGGGAGCGGCGCGCGACCTCCAGGTTCACCGCGGTGTGCTCGGCCGACGCGATGACCGCCTGCTGGCGCGCGACGTCCGGCCGGCGGGGGTCCTCGAACAGGCCGAGCCGGAACTTGAGGGTGAGGATGCGTCGCACGGCGGCGTCGATCGCGGCCTCCTCGACGAGGCCGCGGTCGACGGCCTCGAGCGCTCCCTCGAAGAAGCGCGGCGTCGTCATGACCATGTCGTTGCCGGCGCGCACGGCCGCGGCGGACGCGTGCACGTAGTCGGGCTGGATGTGCTGCTCCCAGACCATGCGGCCCACGTTGTCCCAGTCGGTGACGAGCGTGCCGGTGTACCCCCACTCGCCGCGCAGGACGTCGTCGAGCAGCCAGCCGTTCACGGTGACGGGCACGCCGTCCATGGACTGGTAGCCGAGCATGAACGTGGCGCAGCCCTCGCGCGCGACCCGCTCGAACGGGGGCAGGAACCACGACCGGAGCTTGCGCTGCGAGATGTCGGCCTCGCTCGCGTCGCGCCCGCCCTGCGTCTCGGAGTAGCCCGCGAAGTGCTTCGCCGTGGCGAGGATTCCTGTCGGGTCGGACAGCCCGTCGCCCTGGTAGCCGCGGACCATCGCGGACGCGAGCTCGCCGATGAGGAACGGGTCCTCGCCGAACGTCTCGTCGACGCGGCCCCAGCGCAGGTCGCGCGCGATGCAGAGCACGGGGGAGAAGGTCCAGTGGACGCCGGTGGCGGCGACCTCGACCGCGGTCGCGCGCGCGACGCTCTCCACGAGCGCGGGGTCCCACGTCGCGGCCATGCCGAGCTGCGTGGGGAAGATCGTCGCGCCGACCCAGAACGAGTGGCCGTGGATGCAGTCCTCGGCGATCAGCAGGGGGATGCGCAGCCGCGTCCGCCCGGTGAGCTCGTGCGCGGCGAGGACGTTCTCCGGCGAGGTGTGCAGCAGCGAGCCCGCGTGCTTCTCGAGCACCGCGGGCCCGACGCCGTCGCGCGCGTCGAGCTGGAGCATCTGGCCGACCTTCTCGGGCAGCGTCATGCGGGCGAGGAGGTCCTCGACGCGGTCGGCCACGGGCACGGCGGGGTCGAGGTAGGGCAGGGTGCTCACGGACGGTCCTTCCACGGCGGCAGCGACGGCACCCGGCCGCGCCGCGGGTGCGGGCACGGCGTCGGCGGACCGGGCGCCGCCACTCTACCGGGAAACCAAGTAACTGGTCAGTAAGTTTGCGCTCAGCGCCAGTGGTCGAGGAAGCGCGCGACGGTCCGCGCGGCGTGGTCGAGCACGTGGCCGTCCTCTGCGGCGGCCCCCGAGAGCAGCGCCGCGTCCACGACGTGCGCGACGAGGTCGGTGTCCGTCACGTGCCCGTGGCCCGACGCGTCGAGCACGGTCCGCGCGGCGGTCAGCAGGCGCGGGCGCGACGCGCGCATGATGGGCCGCAGCGCCGGGTCCCGCATGGCCGTGAGCATGGGGTCGAGGCGCACGTCGACCACCGAGTCGTCCACGTGCGGGGCGTACAGCGTCTCGATGAGCTCGCGCGCCGTCGCGGTGCTCGAGCGACGCCGGTGGGCGAGCGCGTCGGCGCGTCCCTGCGCGGCCGTCGCGCGCACGTCCTCCGCTGCCTCGACGGCCGCGGCGACGAGCGAGGCGCTCGTCGGGAAGTAGTACGAGGCCGAACCCTGCGGCACGCCCGCGGCGCGCGCGACCTGCCGATGGGTCACGGCGGCGAAGCCCTGGTCGATGAGCAGGTGCGCGGCGGCGTCGACCATCGCGCGCTGCCGCTGCGCGCTGCGCCCCTGCACCGTGGCGCGTGCGCCCCGCGCGCCGCTCGTCGCCGACCGGTCCCGGGCACCCGCAGCGTCGTCCACGCGGCCATCGTAGTGAGGAATAACCTATACGTGCGTATGGTTATCGCCCTCGGACCGCGAGCGCGGCCCGTGGAACGAACGAGGAGTGGAGAAGGATGGTCGCCGCCGAGGGGCTCGTCATCGACTGGGCGCAGATGCCCACCTACAACACCGTGATGTCCGTCGCCGTGGGCGCCGGGCTGATCCTGCTGGTCATGCTCGGCCGCGAGCTCCTGCGGGCGCCCGGGAAGATCGTCGTCGAGGGCTGGTCGCTCGCGTTCGGCGTGCTGGGCACGATCCTCACGGCGACCGGGCTGCACATGACGCTCACGTGGCCGCTCGCCGCGGGCGGCTTCCCGTTCGACAACATCATCTTCGGCGAGACGAGCCTCGCGTTCGGCGTGCTGCTCCTCGCCGCAGCGTTCTACCTGTGGACGCGCGGCCGTGCCGCGCTCGAGCGGGCCGACGCCACCGAGCACCTGCAGGCCGTGGCGCGCCCCGTCTCGGTGTTCGTGCTCGGCATGGGCCTCGGCCTCGTCGCCATCGCGATCGCCGGCGTGACGTACCAGCTCTTCGCCGCGCCGCCGGAGGAGCCGATCTCCGGCGCGTTCGCCGCCTACCCGCTCGTCGAGGCGATCTTCATGTCCGGGCTCATCGCGCTCGTGGGCGTCGGCGCGATCCTCTTCCCGTTCGCGGTCCGCTCCGGGCGCCGCGTCGTGCGGGTCGTCATCGGGTGGGCCTGGGGCCTGTCCGGCGTCGCGTTCCTGCTGTTCGGCGCGATGAACTTCTTCACCCACATCGGCCTCATCGTCAACACGATGGGCTGACGCCGCGGCGACCGTGAGGACCCCGTGGGCCGGCCCGGCCCGCGGGGTTCTTCGCGCGCGCGGGAGGCGTCATCATAGGGGCCATGCAATCACCGGTGCGCGCCGTGGCCCATGCCGCGGTCCTCGCCGTCGTCGCCGGGCTGTGCCTCGCGGTCGTGGCGAGCGGGGCGTTCGACGTCGTGTCGCTCCCGGGCTCTGCGCCCGCCGCCGCACCGCCCCCGCCGGCCGCTCCCGGGCCCGGTTCCCCGGGCGCCGGGGACCCCGCGGACGGCGACGCGGCGCCGTCCGACGGCACGGACCCCGACCCCGCGGATCCCGGCACGACGGTCCCCGGCGCGACCACCGCGCCGGACGGCGGCGCGGACGCGGGGGCGGGCGCCGTCGACCCGGCGTGCCGCGAGGCGGAGGTCGCGTGGGCCGCGGCGGCCAAGGCGCAGGTGAACCTCACCGTGGAGCACCCCGTGGCGCTCGTCGAGGGGTTCACCACCGCCCGCGACACGCTCGCCGGGGCCACCCCGCCCGCGGCGGTCGCGCGCGACTGGGCCGTCGTCACGACCTACCTCACGATGATCGCGGACGAGGTCGAGGCCACGGGCACGCGGGACACGGGCGAGCTGTCGCGGGCGATCGACCGTGTGGGTCGCCGGATCGACACGGCCGCTCTCACGTCGTCGTCGCGCGCCGTCACCGAGTACTTCCGGGCCGGCTGCGCGCTCTGACCTCCCGGCCGAACTTCACCCCGTGGCGATGGCCACATGGGGAGCGGTCCCCACTTCGCGGTCCTGAGGGCGCGCGACGCGCGTCCGTGCGAAACCATGGTCGTCATGCGCACCCGACTGACGATCACCCAGACCACGACCGCCCTCGCGACGAGCGCTCTCCTCGTGCTCGGCCTGGCCGCCTGCGGCGGCTCCGGCGACGACGCGAGCACCGACTCCGACACCTCGGCGGCGGAGGAGACCAGCACCCCGGCCGAGGAGGAGACCACCCCGGCCGAGGAGCCCACCGAGGAGGAGTCCGGCGACACCGAGGCGTCGGGCGACTTCTGCACCGCCTACGACGCCCTGCTCGACGCCCAGACGACCCTGAGCTCGATCGACACGAGCGACCCGGCCGCCGCCGTGACGCAGTTCGAGACGTTCACGGCGTCGCTCGAGGCCGCGGAGGCCCCGGCCGAGATCAGCACCGACTGGGACAACGTCACCGGCGTCTTCCGCCAGCTCACCGACACGCTCGAGACGGCGGTCGAGGACCCGGCGAACGCCGACACCTCCTCGATCATGTCGCTCATGACGGACGAGACCTTCCAGACCTCGGCGCAGAACGTCGCGGTCTACGGCACGCAGAACTGCTGACCACGCCGTCCCCCACGCAACCCGACGGACCCCCGGCACGCCTCGGCGCGCCGGGGGTCCGTCGCGTCCGGGGCGGCGCGAGCCCACGGTCGCGCGCGCGGATCGGTGAGGATGGAGCCATGCCTCCCGCCTCCAGCACCCCGAGCCCGTCGTCGCGCACCGCCGCGGACGGGCCCGGCCCCGTCCCGCCCGGCGCGGGCCTCGCCCCCGCCGACCTCGCGGCCGCCGCGGCGACGCTGCGCGAGGACCTCGCGGCGGCGGGCTTCACGGTCGACGGCGTCGAGCGCGTGCTCGGTCCCGTCGCGTCCGCCGCGCTGCACCGCGAGCAGGCCGTCCCGGCGCGGCGCGCGCTGCGCGACCGCGGTCGGGAGGGGGCCGACCCCACGGCCGCTCTCGCCGCCCTCTTCCTCCTCGGCGACGACGTGCCCCGGCGCGCCCTCGACGCGGCGCTCGGGCGCACGGGGGTCGACGGCGCACGGCGGCTGGGCCTCGTCGAGGCGGCGGGCGCGGGCGACGACGACGCGGTGCGCGCGCTCGTCGACCTGCGGCCGTACGCGGCGACCGACGCCGCGGGCCCCGTCACGTGGTGGCTGTCGTCGGACCTGGGCGAGCTCGCGACGGGTCGCCGGCTCGCCCCGGACCACGTGCTCGGTGCGGGCGGCGCGTCCCTGACGCTCGCCCAGGTGACCGTCCGGACGCCGGTCGGGCGCGTGCTCGACCTCGGGACGGGCTGCGGCATCCAGGCCCTGCACGCCGCGCGGCACGCGCGCGCGGTCGTCGGCACGGACATCTCGCGCCGGGCGCTCGGCTTCGCCGCGTTCAACGCGGCGCTCGACGCGGCGTTCGACGAGGCGTCGGGCCCCGCCGCCGGAGCCGCACCCCACGGCCCGGCGACCGGGCGCGTCGAGCTGCGCGAGGGCTCGATGCTGGAGCCGGTCACGGGCGAGCGCTTCGACCTCGTCGTGTCGAACCCGCCGTTCGTCATCACCCCGCGCGCCGCCGGGGGCGCGCTCCCGGACTACGAGTACCGCGACGGCGGCCGGTCGGGCGACGACCTCGTGCGCGACCTCGTGACCGGGGTCGGCGCCGTGCTCGAGCCCGGCGGCGTGGCGCAGCTCCTCGGCAACTGGGAGCACCGCCGGGGCGTCCCGTGGGACGAGCGCGTCGGCGCGTGGCTCGACGAGGCCGGTCTCGACGGCTGGGTGGTCCAGCGCGAGGTGCTCGACCCCGCGGAGTACGCCGAGACCTGGATCCGCGACGGCGGCACGACCCCCGAGCGCGAGCCCGCGGCGTGGGCGGCGGCGTACGGCGCGTGGCTCGACGACTTCGCCGCGCGCGACGTGGAGGCCGTCGGCTTCGGCATCGTGACGCTGCGCCGTCCGCTCGCAGGCGCCCGCCCGACGCTGCGGCGGCTCGAGGAGCACACCGGTTCGGTGCGCCAGCCGCTCGGCGCGCACCTCGCGGCGTCGCTCGCGGCGCACGACTGGCTCGCGGCGCGCGACGACGCGGCCCTCGGGGGCGAGCGGCTCGCCGTCGCGCCCGACGTCACGGAGGAGCGGTTCCACACGCCCGGCGCGCCCGACCCCACGGTCGTCCTGCTGCGCCAGGGCGACGGCCTGGGCCGTGCCGTGCGGGCGACGACGGGCCTGGCGGCGCTCGTGGGCGCGAGCGACGGCGAGCTGACGGTCGGGCAGCTCGTGGGCGCGATCGCCGCGCTGTTCGAGGTCGGCGCCGAGGACCTCGCGGGCGAGCTCCTGCCCGACGTGCGCGGGCTCGTGCGCGACGGCTTCCTCGTCCCCGTGGGCTGACGCGCGCGACACGCCCCGGCCGCACCGATACGTTGGGGCGGCATGGACCTCGAGGTGCGGCACCTGCGCATGATCGTGACGGTGGCCGAGACGGGCAGCGTGACCAAGGCGGCGGCGTCGCTCGGCCTCGCGCAGCCCGCCCTCACGGCCCAGCTCAACCGGATCGACCGCACGCTCGGCGGGTGCGTCTTCACGCGCGACCGCCAGGGCGCGCGCCCCACGGAGCTCGGCGAGCTCGTGCTGCGGCACGCGCGCGTCGTGCTGCCCGCGATGTCCGCCCTGGTCGACGACGCCCGGCGGCTCACGAGCGAGCACGGCACGGTCGGCCGGGTCCACGTGGGGACGGTGAGCTCGGCGATCGGCGGGCTGTTCGCGAGCCGGCTGCACACCGCGCTGCCCGGTGCGCTGGGGGTCGACGACCTGCTCGTCACGACGGCGACGTCGTGGTCGGTCGAGGAGACCGCGGACCGGCTCGCGAGCGGCACGCTCGACGTCGCGCTCGTCGGCATGTGCGGTGACGCGTCCCCGCCCGCGGCCGGGGGCCTGGTGTGGACGGCGGTGTCCACCGACCCGGTGTTCGTGCTCGTCGACGAGTACCACCCCGTCGCGGCGCGCGACGCCGTCGGCCTGGAGGAGCTCGCGGACGCGCTGTGGCTCACGGCCCCGGGCAGCGGGTGCTTCGAGCGCTGCTTCGTCGGGGCGTGCGCGCGGGCGGGCTTCACGCCGCGCGCCATGGGGGAGTCGGACCGCACGTCGTGCATCGACCAGGTGCGCGGCGGGCACGCGGTCGCGCTCGTCCAGCCGGTGCTCCTCGACGCCCCGGGCGTGCGGACCGTCGCGCTCGACGGCGCCCCGCTGCGCTGGACGCACCACGTGGGGTGGCGGCGCGACGCCGTCGACCGCCTCCCGGTCGACGCGGTCCTGCGGGCCGCGACGGGCGCCCACCGCGACGCCGTCCAGCGCTCGCCCCGCTACCGGCGGTGGCGCGCCGAGCACCCGGTGGAGACCGCGTAGGGGCGACCCCGCACATAGCGCCCGCGTATGACCTGATCGTGATCTGGGCGTGCCCTGGACGCGTCCCTAGCGTGGCCTCGACCGGGCCACCCGGGCCCGGCGAAGGGAATGGACGACATGACACGACCACTCCGCAGGAGGCTCGCCGCGGTCACCGCCGCGGCGACGCTCCTGGCGGGCGGGGCCGCGACGCACGCCGTCGCCGCCACGCCCGCACCCGACGACCAGCGCGCGACGGTGCGCGCGGTCCCCAAGACGGCCCCCGGCCTGGAGCGCGCGCTGGAGCGCGACCTGGGCCTCAGCGCGCGGGACGCACGGACGCGCCTCGCCTTCCAGTCCGACGCGGCGGGCACCGAGGCCGCGCTCGAGCGGCGCCTCGGCGCCGACTACGCGGGCGCCTGGGTCGACGACGCCGCGAACGTCCTCTACGTCGGCGTCACCGACGCCGCCGACGCGCGCACGGTCCGCGCCGAGGGCGCCACCGCGGTCGACGTCGACCACACGCTGGCCGACCTCGAGACGTGGCGCGCGACGCTCGACGGCGCGCTCGCCGACGACCCGGCGGCGCTGCCGGGCTGGTACGTCGACGTGACGCGCAACCGCGTCGTCGTCTCGGTCCGTGAGGGCGGCCAGCCCGACGTCGCCGCCCAGGTCGCCGTCGCGGGCGTGCCCGCCGACGCGGTCGCGTACGAGGAGACGACGGAGTCCCCGCAGCCGCTGATCGACGTCGTGGGCGGCAACGCCTACACGATCGGCGGCGGCAGCCGGTGCTCCGTCGGGTTCGCGGTCCAGGGCGGGTTCGTCACCGCCGGGCACTGCGGCTCGACCGGCGCGCGCACGTCCGGGCCGGCGGGCACGTTCCGCGGGTCGAGCTTCCCGGGCAACGACTACGCCTGGGTCCAGGTCGACGCGGGCAACACGCCCGTCGGCGCGGTGAACAACTACGCGGGCGGCCGCGTCGCGGTCGCGGGCGCGACGCAGGCGCCGGTCGGGGCCTCCGTCTGCCGGTCGGGCTCGACCACGGGCTGGCACTGCGGCACCGTCCAGGCGTACAACGCGTCCGTCACCTACCCGCAGGGGACCGTCACCGGGCTCATCCGCACGACGGTGTGCGCCGAGCCGGGCGACTCCGGCGGCTCGCTCCTCGCGGGCAACCAGGCGCAGGGCGTCACGTCCGGCGGCTCCGGGAACTGCAGCTCCGGCGGGACGACGTACTTCCAGCCGGTGGGCGAGATCCTCTCGGCGTACGGCCTGACGCTCGTCACGAGCGACGGCGGGGGCGGCACGCCGCAGCCGCCGGCGGGCTGCAGCGGCTACGCCCGCACGTACACCGGGTCGCTCGCCGCGGGCACGACGGCCGTCCAGCCGAACGGGTCGTACTACACGGCCGGGGCCGCCGGGACGCACCGCGCGTGCGTGAGCGGTCCGAGCGGCGCCGACTTCGACCTCTACCTCCAGCGCTGGAACGGGTCGACGTGGGCGACGGTCGCGCAGTCGACGTCCCCCGGCGCGAACGAGTCGGTCTCCTACTCCGGGGTCGCGGGCTACTACCGGTTCGTCGTCCAGGCGTACTCCGGCTCGGGCGCCTACACGCTGGGGGTGACGACGCCCTGACCCGCCCGCCGCGCGCCGAGCACGAGGCTGCCGTCGTTCCCGTCCGCTTCCCGGGAGCAGCCTCGTGCTCGGCCGCGTGGGCCGTCAGGCCAGCAGCGCCGGGCCGTACTTGAGCACCACGAGGACGGCGAGGACCACGAGCCACGCCGCGACGAGGTAGCCGTACGCGCCCGACCGCACGAACCCGAGCAGCCGCGCCTGGGCGCCGCGCGGCAGGTACAGGTTGTCCTCCAGGACGTTCCAGTGCAGGAGCGACGCGAACACGAGCGTCGTGGAGACCGTGATGAGCAGGCACCACGGGCACAGCGCGCCGATGACGAACATCGACTGGTAGAAGAGCCAGTACGCGAACACGACCCCGAGCAGGTACACGCACTGCGCGGCGAAGAGGAACCACCGCGGGAAGCGGGTCCCGCCGAGCGCCGCGACCGCCGTCGTGATGACGATCGGCTCGGCGATCAGCCCGAGGAACGCGTTGGGGAAGCCGAACACCTGCGCCTGCCACGACTGCGCGACCGTCCCGCACGACAGCACGGTGTTGACGTCGCACGACAGCACCGCGCCGGGGTTCGCCGCGAGGAGGACCGCGTCGTACGACAGCACGAACGCCGCGGTGAGGCTCAGCAGCCCGAACAGGAGCATCTCGCCGAACAGCACGCCGCGGGAGTGGGTCCAGCCGGTGGGCCGGGCGAAGGGGTCGAAGCCCGCGTCCGGCGTGGTGCCCGACGCCGTCGGGCCGGCAGAGCGGGCGTCGTCCGCGAGCGCGGTGGTCGTTCCGGTCACGGGCGGTCCTCGGGTCCGCGGGGCCCCGCCGGATCGGTCCGGCGGGCGGGGCAGAAGGTGGCGCCGGCCGGCAGGGTGGGCGCGCTGCCGGCCCGGCGCCGCACCCAGCGTACGAACGCGCGCCGCGGCGCCGACAGGGACCATGGTCCCGGATCCGGGGCGCTTCTCGGGTGGTCCCGGGCCGCCCGGTCGGACGCCCGCCGAGCCCGCCGGGAGGGCGGCCCGCGGTGGGTCGTGGGGGCGGTGGGGGCGGTCCGCCCTAAGATCTGGGGGCGCCCCCGCGTGTGGCGCGCCCCGGCCGCCGCCGGGCACCGACCCGCCCCGCCCGAGAGGACCTGCGTGCAGCACGACGACGTCGACTCCCTGCGACGGTCGAGCGCGGCGTGGCGGCTCCTGCGCGCGGACACGGCGCCGCTCGTGCTCTCGTTCCTCGGCACCCTGTTCGTCGAGGACAACGTGCGCGCCATCCCGGAGAGCGAGCTCGTCGCGCGCCTCGACGACCACCTGTGGGCGGTCGACGGCCGGGCGGCGCGCGCCTCCGGCACGGAGCCGCGGTACCCGCGCGCCCCGCAGGCGTACGTGGACCACTGGACGCACCCGGACCAGGGCTGGCTGCGCGCCTGGTACCCGCCCGGCTCGGCCGAGCCGCACTACGACGCGACGCCCGCCGTCGAGCAGGCCGTGCGCTGGGTCGCGTCGCTGCGCGGGCGCGGGTTCGTCGGCACCGAGTCCCGGCTCAACACCGTCTTCGAGCTGCTGCGCCAGCTCGCCGTCGGCACGCAGACCGACCCGGCGGAGCGCCTGCGCGAGCTCGAGGAGCGCCGCGCCGCGATCGACGACGAGATCGCCCAGGTGCGCGCCGGGCGCGTCGCGGTCCTCGACGCGGCGGCGCAGCGCGACCGCTACCAGCAGCTCACCCAGACGGCGGCCGACCTGCTCTCCGACTTCCGCGAGGTCGAGGCGAACTTCCGCTCCCTCGACCGGGAGCTGCGCGAGCGCATCACCGGCTGGGACGGCGCGAAGGGCGAGCTGCTCGAGGAGGTGGTGCGGTCGCGCACGGCCATCGCGGAGTCGGACCAGGGGCGGTCGTTCCACGCGTTCTACGACTTCCTCCTCGACCGGCGCCGCCAGGAGGAGTTCGCCGCGCTCGTCGACCGCGTCCAGTCCCTCGACGCGATCGCGCCCGACGTCGTCCGCCCGGTACCCGGGACGCGCGGCCCGGTCGTGGACGCCGCCGCCGCGCAGGCCGCGGCCCGGGAGCAGGAGCACCGCCGCCTGCGCCGCGTCCACTACGACTGGCTCGACGCCGGTGAGCGCACGCAGGCGACCGTGCGGACGCTCTCCGAGCAGCTCCGCCGCTTCCTCGACGACCAGGTCTGGCTCGAGAACCGGCGGGTCATGGACATCCTGCGCGGCGTCGAGGCGAAGGCGCTCGCCGCGCGCGACGTCGCCCGCGCGGCGGGCCGTGCGGGCGCCCCGCCGGGGATGCCGGTCGACGCCGTCGCGCCCGAGGTCGTGCTGCCGACGGAGCGGCCGCTCTTCACGCCGCGGCCCACGGCGCGCCTCGACTCCGACCACGTCGAGGTCGGCGACGACGACTTCGAGGTCGACGCGCTCTACGACCAGGTGCACGTCGACCCCGAGCGCCTCGCGCGCACGGTCCGCGCGACGCTCACGCGGCCCGGCGGCCCGGGGGAGGTCGCGCTCGCGGACCTGCTCGCCGACGCGCCGCTCGAGCACGGGCTGGCCGAGCTCGTGACGTACCTGTCGCTCGAGGACCCGCGGTTCGTCGTCGTGCACGACGACGAGCGCACCGACGAGGTGCGCTGGGAGGGCGAGGCCCCGGCGGGGCCCGTCGCCGAGGACGGCGCGCCGGACCCGGTGGTGCGCGTCGCGCGCCTGCCCCGCGTCACGTACGCGCGGCGGACGAGCGGCTCCCCGCCCGGCGGGCCCCCCGCCGCACCCGTCGCACGACCCGACGCACGACCCGACGCCGTCCCCGACCCGAGCCCGGAGGAGACCCCGTGAGCACGACCCGCACCGCGCGCGACCCGGAGCTGTCCGTCGTCGTGACGTCGCTGCTCAAGGGCGTCGTCTACCGCGAGTCCGGCGAGGCGCTGTGGCGCGACCTGCTCGCGCGCGAGGCGCAGGTGCGCGACGCCGTCGCGATGCTCGGGCTGCAGGTCGTCGTCGACGAGGGCGACGGCTACGCCTACCTGCGCTCGCAGCCGGAGCACGAGCGCGACGAGCGCGTGCCGCGCCTGATCCCGCGCCGCGAGCTGCCGTTCGACGTCAGCCTGCTGCTCGCCCTCCTGCGCAAGCGGCTCGCGCAGGCGGACTCGGAGGGTGGCGAGACGCGCCTCGTGCTCACGCGCTCGGAGATCGTCGACCTGCTGCGGGTCTTCCTCACCCAGGACGCGGGCGCCGCGGCGAACGAGGCGCGGCTCGTGGACCGGGTCGACGCGCTCGTCCGGCGGGTCGTGGAGCTCGGCTTCCTGCGCCCGGCGGGCCGCCCGGACCCGGACGGCCCCGACGCCGCCGTGTCGGGGGACCCCGGCGACCCGGCCGACGGGGAGGCCCGGCGGTACGAGGTGCGCCGCATCCTCAAGGCGTTCGTCGACGCGCAGTGGCTCGCGGACTTCGACGCGCGCCTCGCGCAGTACCTGGAGCTCGCCGCGGACGGCGGCGGCCCGGGGTCGGGGGCGCGCGCCGGGGCCGGCGCGGGGACAGGCCCGGCGACGGGCACGGCGGGCACGACGACGAGGACGGTGGCGTGATGGAGGGCCTGTTCAGCGCGGTCGAGCTGCACGACCCGGCGGCCGACCTCGACGCGCGCGCCGGGTTCCGGCTCGAACGGCTCGAGGTGCTCAACTGGGGCACGTTCGACCAGCGGGTGTGGGCGTTCGACCTCGACGGGCGCAACGCCCTCCTCACGGGCGACATCGGCTCGGGCAAGTCGACCATCGTCGACGCGGTCACGACGCTGCTCGTGCCGTCGCACCGGATCTCGTACAACAAGGCGGCCGGGGCGGGCGCGCGCGAGCGGTCGCTGCGGTCGTACGTCGCGGGGCACTACAAGTCGGAGCGCGACGAGGCGACGGGCACGACGCGCCACGTGGGCCTGCGCGAGCGCGGCACGTACTCGGTGGTGCTGGGGAGGTTCTCCAACCGCGGGTTCGACCAGGAGGTCACGCTCGCGCAGGTGTTCTGGCTCGCCCCGGGCCAGGCGGGCCAGCCCGACCGCTTCTTCGTCACGGCGGACCGCCCGCTGACGATCACCGAGGACTTCGCGGGCTTCGGCGGCGACGTCGCGGCGCTGCGCCGCCGCCTGCGCGAGTCCGGCGCGCAGGTGCGCGACCACTTCCCCGACTACGGGCGCGACTTCCGCCGCCTGCTCGGCATCCCGTCGGAGCAGGCCATGGACCTGTTCCACCAGACGGTGTCGATGAAGTCGGTCGGCGACCTCGGCGAGTTCGTGCGCGAGCACATGCTCGAGCCGTTCGACGCCGACCGCTGGACCGACCGGCTCGTCGCCCACTTCGACGACCTGACGAGCGCCCACGACGCCGTCGTGCGGGCCACCGCCCAGATCGAGCGGCTCGCGCCCCTGCTGGCGGACTGCGACGCGCACGACGCGCTGGGGGAGCGGGCCGACGCCCTCGTCGCGCGCCGCGACGCCCTGCGCGCGTTCACCGCGTCGCGCCGCGTGGCGGACCTCGACGGGCTCACCGGCGCCCTCGACGAGCGCGTGGCCGACGGCGAGGCCCGCCGTCGCCGGGTCGTGGACGAGCTCGGGCTGCTCGGGGCCGAGCGGCAGCGGCTCGAGCTGGAGCGCGCGGGCCACGGCGGCGACCGGCTCGCCGCGATCGAGGGCGAGGTCGCGCGCCGCGAGGTCGAGCGCGCCGCGCGCGAGCGCCGCGTCGCCCAGCTCGCCGGGTAC
>QAPD01000006.1 GCA_003052455.1 Sphaerisporangium cinnabarinum
CGCCGCGGAGCTCGACGCGGTCGAGCGCGCGCTCGACGCGACCGGCGTGCCGCGCGGCGACACCGTCCCGGCGGTCCGGACGACCCTGCGCGCCCAGGTGCGGTCCCGGGCCGCGGCGCCCTGGCGCCTCCCGACCGTGCGCGTCGGCGTCGCGGGCCTCGTCGCCGGTGCGGTCGCCGCCGTCGCGGGCCTCGGCCACGCCGCGTGGGCGACCATGGGCTCGACCGCGGTGCTTCAGGGCGAGTCGGCGCGCCACGCCGTCGTGCGGGCGCTGCAGCGCGGAGCCGGCACCGTGGCCGGCGCGCTCCTCGCCTGGCCGCTGCTCGCCGCGCCGCTCGGGTTCTGGGGGACGGCCGCCGTCGTCGTCGTGCTCCAGACCGTCACCGAGACGATCGTGGGGCGCCACTACGGGCTCGCGATGCTCACCATCACGCCCATGGCGCTGCTCATGACGTCCCTCGCGCACCCCGCCGACCCGTCGGCGCTCGCGCTCGACCGCGCGCTCGACACGGTCCTGGGCGCCGTCGTCGGCATCCTCGCCGTCGTCCTCGTGCACCCGCGCGTGCCCCGCCCCGGCCGGGACGCGCGGGAGGGGACCGGACGACCCTCCCCCGCGCGTCCCGGCACGCCCGGCTAGACCTCGATCGACTCCAGCATCTCCGTGACGAGCGCCGCCACGGGCGAGCGCTCGGAGCGCGTGAGCGTGACGTGCGCGAACAGCGGGTGGCCCTTGAGCGCCTCGATGACCGCGGCGACGCCGTCGTGCCGGCCCACGCGCAGGTTGTCGCGCTGCGCGACGTCGTGCGTGAGGACGACGCGCGACGACTGCCCGATGCGGGACAGCACCGTGAGCAGGACGTTGCGCTCGAGCGACTGCGCCTCGTCGACGATGACGAACGCGTCGTGCAGCGAGCGCCCGCGGATGTGCGTGAGCGGGAGCACCTCGAGCATCTCGCGGTCGATGACCTCGTCGAGCACCTGCGGCGAGACGAGCGCGCCGAGGGTGTCGTAGACGGCCTGCGCCCACGGGTTCATCTTCTCGGCCTCGGAGCCGGGCAGGTAGCCGAGCTCCTGGCCCCCGACGGCGTAGAGCGGCCGGAACACCATGACCTTGCGGTGCTGCCGACGCTCCATGACGGCCTCCAGCCCGGCGCACAGCGCGAGCGCCGACTTGCCCGTCCCGGCCCGCCCGCCGAGCGAGACGATCCCGACGCTCTCGTCGAGCAGCAGGTCGATCGCGACGCGCTGCTCCGCCGAGCGCCCGTGCAGCCCGAACACCTCCCGGTCGCCCCGCACGAGCTGGACGTGCTTGTCCGCGGTGACGCGCCCGAGGGCGGACCCGCGCGGCGAGTGCACGACGAGACCGGTGTGGCAGTGCAGCGGGCCGGCCGCCTCCACGACCTCCGGGTCCAGGCTCGTGAGCTCGACCGACTCGTGCTCCCAGAGCGCCGCCGCCTCCGCGTCGGTGAACGAGATCTCGCCCATCCCCGTCCAGCCCGAGTCCACGGCGAGCTCGTGCCGGTACTCCTCGGCGCGCAGGCCCACGGCCGACGCCTTGACCCGCATCGGCAGGTCCTTGGACACCACCGTGACGTCGTGGCCCTCCGCGGCGAGGTTCGCGGCGACGGAGAGGATGCGGGTGTCGTTGTCGCCCAGCCGGAACCCGGCCGGCAGCACGCCCGGGTCGGTGTGGTTGAGCTCCACGCGCAGCGTCCCGCCGACGTCGCCGACCGGGATCGGGGCGTCGAGCCGGCCGTGCTTGACGCGCAGGTCGTCGAGCATGCGCAGCGCGCTGCGCGCGAAGTACCCGAGCTCGGCGTGGTGGCGCTTGGCCTCCAGCTCGGTGATGACGACGACCGGGAGGACCACGTCGTGCTCCGCGAACCGCCCGATCGCGCGGGGGTCGCTCAGCAGGACCGAGGTGTCGACGACGAACGTGCGGCGCGCGCCGTCCGGTGCGCCGTCCTGCGGGGTGGGTGAGGTACCGGGGGTGGGTGAGGTACCGGGGTGGGCGGTGGGTGAGGAATGGACCACGAGGGCTCCCCTCCGGCGCACGCGCGCCGTTCTCTCTCTGGGCGAGGCGGGCGACCGGCCGTCGGGCCGTGGGTGACACGGCTCAGCAGCGCCGGTGCCGGCCCTCCTGAGCGGAGCGTGAACCCCATCGGCTGGCCTCCCGGAGGACGACGAAGGTGCCGTCCGTCTCCTCGAAACTACGCCCGTGTGATTCCGGTCACCACCCCCGACACGCCTTCGCGCGAGGTTTAACCCACCGTTCACGCGGAGGCTGCACCCCGGGCACGCGAGATCGACCCGAGCGCCCGAGACCGGCCCTCCGGGGGCCGACGTCGTGGCGGTCGGGTCGATCTCGCGCGTCAGTGCTCGACGTGCTTCGGCGCCATCGCGATCGCGGCGACGAAGCCGAGCACGAGCACGACGGCCGTGACCGCGAGCGTCTGCCCGACGGCGGTCGCGAAGCCCTGGTGGAACGCGGTGGTCGCGGCGTCGGTGACCTGGCGCGCGACGTCGTCGGGCACCCCCGGCGGGAGGTCGAACGAGCCGCCCTGGCCGCCCTGGAGCGACCCCGCGTTCGCGAACCCGTCGACGAACTGCTGGCGGAGCTGCTCGGGGAGCGAGGCAGCCGCGTCCCGCGCGGCCGCGGGGAGGGTCACCGCGAGGCGCGCGGTGAGCGTCGCGACGATCGCGGCCGACCCGATCACGCCGCCCACCTGGCGCGTCGTGTTGAAGGCGCCCGCGCCCGCCCCGGCGGTGCGGTGGTCGAGGCCCGACGTCGCGAGGTTCGCGAGCGGCGAGAAGACGCACCCGGTGCCGATGCCGAACAGCGTCATGGGGAGCACGATCGTCACCACCGACACGCCCGGCCCGACGACCGCCGCGAGCCACCCGATCGCGACCGCGAGGACGCCGAACCCGGTCGCGACGACCCACTTCGCGGGCACGCGGTCGGACAGGCGTCCCGCGAGGGGCGCGACGATGCCCGAGACGAGGGAACCCGGGAGGTTGACGAGCGCGGCGTGCAGCGGCGAGAGGCCGAGGATCGACTGCAGGAAGATCGTCAGCGGGAAGAAGATGCCGATCATCGCGAAGGACACGGACATGCCCGCGACGTTCGCGAGCGAGAAGTTGCGCGAGCGGAAGAGCCGCAGCGGCAGCAGCGCGTCGTCGCCGAGCCGGCGCTGCCACAGCACGAACGCGGCCAGCACGAGCAGGCCGACGCCGATCACGCCCCACACCGTGACCGGCCCGGTGATCGTGCCCCAGTCGTACGTCTGGCCCTCCTGGAGCCCGAAGACGACCGCGAAGAGCCCGACGACGGACAGCACGACGCCGATCACGTCGAACGAGCGCTTGTTCGTCGCGAGCCGCGGCAGCCGCACCAGGGCGAGCCAGAGCGCCACGACCCCGACCGGGACGTTGACGAAGAAGATCCACTCCCAGCCCCACGACTCGACGAACAGACCGCCGAGCAGCGGGCCGGCGATCGTCGCGACGCCCGCCGTCGCACCCCACAGGCCCATGGCCGCGCCGCGCTGCCGCGGCGGGAAGACGCGCGTGATCATGGCCATGGTCTGCGGCGTCATGAGCGCCGCGCCGACGCCCTGGACCACGCGGGCGGCGATGAGCATCCCGATCGAGCCCGACAGCCCGCACCACGCGGACGCGAGCGTGAACACCGCCAGGCCGACGACGAACACCGGCTTGGGCCCGTACCGGTCGCCCAGGCGACCGGCGAGCAGGAGCAGCACCGCGTACGAGAGCAGGTAGGCGCTGTTGACCCAGCCGACCGCGACGAGCGACGCGTCGAGCTCGCGCTGGAGCGTGGGGACCGCGATGTTCACGATCGTGGTGTCGACCATGATCATGAAGAAGCCGAGGATCAGCGGCGGCAGGATGCTCCAGGCGCTGCGGCCGTGGAGGTCGACGAGGGGCACGACGCGCGAGCCGGCCTCGGCGGGTGCCGGGGCCGGGCCGGCGCCCGGGGCGGGAGTGGTCACGAGGACTCCTGAGGTGAGGTCGTGCGGGAGAGGCGGAACGCGGGCCCGGGCTCCTCGGTCCAGCTCAGCGCGCCGGACGTGACGTCCGCGATGGTCGCGTCGAGCCAGGCGATCTCGGCCCGGGTCTGGTGGAGCTCGAAGTGGGCGTCGAGCAGGTAGCGGCGGGGCAGGCCGCGCGCGACCACGTCGTCGAGGCCCTCGAGCACCCCGTCGATCGCGGCGGCGAGCGCCGCGCGGCGCTCGCGGAGCAGCGCGAGGGCGTCCTCGCGCGGGAGGTCGTGCACGAGCGCGAGCCCGACCGGGAAGGCGGGGTACTCGCGCGGCGTCTCGCGGACGAGGTCGCGCGTGCGGGCGTCGTGCGCCGCCACGCCCGCCGGGGTGATCGCGTAGAGGGTGCGCTCGGGGCGGTTGCCGTCCCGGTCGACGCCCGCGCGCTCGACGAGGCCGTCGCGCTCGAGGCGGTCCACCGCGTGGTAGACGGCGCCGGGGTTGAGCCGCACGAGCCGGTCGTCGCGCCGCTTGCGCAGGCGCACGAGCATCTCGTACGGGTGCATGGGCTGCTCGAGCAGCACGGCGAGCACGAGGGTCGCCGTGGGGCTGAGGCGCGGGGAGGTCACGATGGTCTCCGGGACGGGACGGAGGGCCGGCGGGTGGGGAGCCACGCCCGGCTGGAATATTCCGGTTGGAATATACGCCTCCCGCTCGACCGGTGTCGACCACCGGGGCTCCGTGCGGGCGGGGGTCACGCGCGCGGAGTCGCGCGGGCGGGGTCGCGCGGGCGCGGCGGCGCGCGTAGGTTCACGAGCCATGAGCGCCCCCGAGCTCCAGGACCTCGACGCGACCGCGCTCGCCGGTGCCCTGCGCGCCGGCGACGTCTCCCCCGTCGAGGTGCTCGACGCGACGCTCGACGCCGCCGCCGGTGTCGGCGCGGACGTCGGCGCCTTCACCGTGCTGACCCCGGACCTCGCGCGCACGCAGGCCCTCGCCGCGCAGGACGCGCTCGTGGCGGCGCGACGCGACGGCCGCGCCGGTCCCCACGACGGCCTCCCGCCGTTCCTCGGCGTCCCCTGCCCGGTCAAGGACCTCACGATGGTCGAGGGCGTGCAGATGCGCGCCGGTTCGGCCGCGATCGACCCGTTCCTACCGCCGTCCGACGACGGCGTCGTGACGCTCCTGCGCCGTGCGGGCACGGTCATGGTCGGCAAGACGTCGACCCCGGAGCTGGGCCTCCCCTGCTACACCGAGCCCGACGTCGCACCGACCGCCCGCACCCCGTGGGACCTCGCACGGTCCGCGGGCGGGTCGAGCGGGGGCGCGGCCGCCGCGGTCGCGGCGCGCGTCGTGCCCGTCGCGCACGGGAGCGACGGCGGCGGCTCGCTGCGCATCCCCGCGAGCGCCTGCGGGCTCGTCGGGCTCAAGCCGTCGCGCGGGCTCGTGAGCCCGGGCCCGTACGGGGTCGACGGCGCGGGCCTCGCCACGCACGGCGTGCTCACCCGGTCGGTCCGCGACACCGCGGCGTTCCTCGACGTGCTCGCGCACCCCTGGCCCGGCGACACGTTCACCGCACGCCTCGGCGCCGCGCCGGACGGGCGACGGCTCCGCGTCGGGCTGTTGCTGGAGCCCGTGATCGCCGCCGGTGCCCCCGTGCACCCGGCGTGCGCCGACGCCGCCCGGGCCGCCGCGGAGCTCCTCGTCCGGCTCGGGCACGACGTCGTGGAGATCCCGCCCCCGTTCGGGGCCGAGCGCTGGGACGCGTTCGCGGCGCTGTGGTCCGTCGGCGCGCTCCAGGCGCCCGTCCCGCCGGAGCGCGAGCACCTGCTCGTGCCGCTCACGCGGTGGCTGCGCGAGCGCGGGCGCGCGGTGAGCGGGCTCGCGTACGCGACGGCGCTCGCCGGGGTGCAGCAGCTCACGCGCGAGGTCGCCGCCGCGTGGTCGGGGGTCGACGTCGTGCTCTCCCCCACGCTCGCGCAGCCGCCCGCGCTCGTCGGCAGCCAGCGGGACGACGACGACCCCTCCGCCGACTTCGCGGCACAGACCGCGTTCACGCCCTGGACGAGCGTCTGGAACCTCACGGGGCGGCCCGCGGTCTCCCTCCCGCTCGGCGAGGCGCGCGTCACGGACCCCGACGGGTCGTCCGCGACCGTCCCCGTCGGGGTGATGCTCGGCGCGGACCACGGCGACGACGCCCTGCTGCTGACCCTCGCGGCGCGCCTCGAGGAGGCCGCGCCGTGGTCCCACCGTCGCCCGGGGGCCTCGTCGTGACGGCGTACGTGTGCCTGCTCTTCGCCGTGAACGTGGGCGGGCGCAAGGTCCCGTCGACCGCGCTGCGCGACCTCGCGGGCGATCTCGGGCTCCCGCACGCCCGCACGGTCGTGAACAGCGGGAACCTCGTCGTCGGGCCGGGGTCGTCCGGCGCGGCGTCGCCCGCGGCAGTCGCGCGCCGCCTGCACGACGGCGTCGCCGAGCGCTTCGGCGTGGACGCCGCCGTGGCCGTGCTCACCACCGAGCGCCTCCGGAAGATCGTGCGCGGCAACCCGTTGCCCGACGACGCCGCCGAGCGTCCGGCCGGGCTGCTCGTCCACGTGGGCGAGGAGCCCGTCGACCCGGACGCGGCCGGCGCGCTCGGGCCACGGCTGACGACCGAGCGCGCCGCCGTCGCGAACGGCGTCCTCTACGTCGCCTACCCCGACGGCGTCGGGCGGTCGAGGCTGACGACGGCCGTCCTCACGAAGGCGGCCGGGACCCCGGTGACCGGCCGGAACTGGAACACCGTCACCCGCCTGCTCGACCTCGCCGAGGACACCCCGCCCTGACGCGCGCGGCGCGACGACCACCGGGAGACTGGACCGCGAGCCGGGCACGTCGACCGCGAGGGGTGCGCCGCCCTCGAGCGACGCCCCGTAGAATCGTGGGCGGTGTGCCGGGAAGTCTGGTCGGCCACGGTCCGCGACGCGGCCGTGCGACACGACAGCGACCCCGGGAGCACGATGACCCACGCCGCCCTGCCCTCCGGCCCTTCGGCCACCCCACGCGCCACGCCGACCTCCCCGGGCGAGCGCCTGCGCCGCTGGGTCGGTCGCGAGACGACCGGCGGCGCCCTCCTCATCGGTGCCGCGCTGCTCGCGCTGGTCTGGGCGAACTCGCCCTGGCGCGAGTCCTACCTCACGCTGTCGAGCACCGTCGTCGGCCCGTCCTCGCCGCTCCACCTCGACCTGACGCTGTCGACGTGGGCCGCCGACGGCCTCCTCGCGATCTTCTTCTTCGTGGTCGGTGTCGAGCTCAAGCAGGAGTTCGTCGCGGGCAGCCTGCGCAACCCGAAGCAGGCGGGCGTCCCGGTGCTCGCGGCGATGGGCGGGATGGCGGTGCCGGCCCTGATCTTCGTCGCCGTCCTGCTGACCACGGGCGACCCGGGCGCCCTGCACGGGTGGGCGATCCCCACGGCGACGGACATCGCGTTCGCGCTCGGCGTGCTCGCCGTCTTCGGCCGCGGGCTCCCCGTCGCGATCCGCACGTTCCTGCTCACGCTCGCGGTCGTCGACGACCTGCTCGCGATCGTCGTCATCGCGATCTTCTACACCGCGGAGCTGCGGTGGGGCTACCTCGGCCTCGCGCTGCTCGCCGTCGCGCTCTACGCCGTCCTCGTGCGGGCTCGCCGCACCCGCTGGTGGCTCCTGCTGCCCGTCGCGGCGGTCGCGTGGGCGTTCATGCACGAGTCGGGCGTCCACGCCACGATCGCGGGCGTCCTGCTCGGCTTCACCGTCCCCGCGCTCGCGGTGCACGGCGAGCGCGAGTCGCGCACGCACCGCTTCGAGCACACGATGCGCCCGGTGTCGCAGGGCGTCGCGCTGCCGGTGTTCGCCTTCTTCGCCGCCGGCGTCTCGATCGTGGGCGGCGAGACCCCGGTCGGCGAGGTGCTGACGCAGCCGGTCGTGCTCGCGATCGTGCTCGGCCTCGTCCTCGGCAAGCTCGTGGGCGTGCTCGGGGTCACGGCGCTCGTCACGCGCTTCACGCCGTTGCGCCTCGCTCCCGGCATCGGCGTGCGCGACCTCCTGCCCGTCGGGTTCCTCGTGGGCATCGGCTTCACCGTCTCTCTGCTCATCGCGGAGCTGTCGTTCCCCGACGCCGAGCACACCGACGGCGCGAAGATCGCGATCCTCGCGGCGTCCACGATCGCGGCGGTGCTGGCCGCGCTCGCGCTGCGCTGGGACGCCCGCCGGGCCCGCTCGAACGACATGAACCGCGACGACCTCCCGGACGACGTCACCGACTTCATCGGTGACCCGAGGGACCGCCTGGAGCACTAGCCCGAGCGGGCCCGCCCTGCTCAGCAGGCGGCGGCGACCTCGAACCGGCCGGGCGCGGCCTCGCGCAGCGTCGTGACCGTCGTGTCGCCCTGCCCGAGGTACGCGAGCGAACCGACCGCGTAGTACGGGTTGTACGGGTGCACGCCGTAGGAGATCGCGCGCCCCGCGGCCCGGTGCTGCGCGTTCGTCGCGGTGCCGCACCACGGCCCGGTCGGCGCCTGGACCGTCACCGTGACCTGCGCGGTCGACGCGTTCCCCGCCGCGTCGACCGAGCGGGCCGTGAGCACGTGGGAGCCGGCCGCGAGCGCCGTCGTGTCCCAGTCGGACGCGTACGGCGCGGCGCGCAGCGTCGCGAGGGCCGCGCCGTCGACGCTCAGCTCGACGCGGTCCACCGCGCGGTCGTCGGACGCCGCGACCTCCACGCGGACCGTCCCCGAGACGGCGGCACCCGTGGCGGGCGCGGTGATCGCGACCGTCGGCGCCGTGACGTCCGGGTCGGGGCCCGGGCCCTGGTCCCGGTCGACGCGCCGGTTGTTCGCGAACAGGAAGTCGGTGAGGTAGGCCGGGTAGTCGATGCTGTTCGTCGACACGTAGGACCCACCGGGGCCGCCTCCCGCGGGCCACGCGTGGGCGAGCACGGTGTTCTGGACCAGCGAGACGCGCGGGCCCGCGGCGTCGGACCACAGCGACCCGGTGCCCGCGCGGTTCGTGCCCGCGAGCCCGGCGAGCGAGAACGACGACGTGGTCCCGGCCCCGTAGAGGCCGGCCATGACCTGGGCGTTGAGCGTCCCGTACCCGGTCGCGACGGTCGTGTCGGCGCCCCCGTGGACGACGGACGTCACCTGGGTCGCGAGGTCCGCGGTGCGCGACCCGGCGAAGGTCCGGCACGTGGAGCGGGCCTGGGCGAGCGTCGTCGCGACGCTCCCGATCTGGCCCGACGTCGTCCCCACCGTCGGCCCCGCCGCGATCCCCACGCCCGCGAACACGTCGGGCGCGAGGCAGCCCATGACCATCGCCTGCCCGCCGCCCGACGACAGACCGCTGACGTAGACCTGGTCCGGGTCGATGCCGAGCGACGTGTCCGCCAGCAGCGTCGAGACGAGGTCGAGCAGGTTGTCGTCGTGCCGGGCGGGGTTCGTGCGGCTGTGGTTCGTGTCGTAGTAGTCCCAGCAGCCGAGCAGGACGCCGCCGTTCGGCGCGGCGGGGACCGCGACGACCATGCCGTGCTCGTCGGCGGTCGCGGTCCAGTTCCCGCCGGTCTTGAGCACCTGCGACGTCTGGACGCACCCGTGCAGGGAGATCATGAGCGCCCGCCCGCCGGGGAGCGCGGGCGCCGTCGACGGGCGGTAGAGCTCGACCGTCATGCCGCCGGCTGTGCGCTGGGACCACGACCCGGCGGCCGTCGCCGGTGCCGTGACGAGCGGGGCGAGCACGACGGCGAGCGCCGCGCCGAGCGCGAGCGCGACGGCGCTCCGGCGGGCGCGGGCGCGCTGTCTGAGGGAGTGCCTGACCATCTGAACCTCCACGTCGAGGTCGGGTCGCCGTCGGCGCTTCGCGCGCCGTGGCGCGCACCGTCGCGCGCCGGACCCGGGCGGACCGGACGCTACGTGTGACCTGAATCACCTGTCAACTGTCCCCGACGTCCGGGCAGCGCCACCGCCACCGCCGACGACGCGGGGGCGGGTTGACACCGCGCCGTCCGGGGATCCATGATTCCCGCAACCTGAATCGCCTCTCATGTTTGAGCGGCGCTCCCCCTCAGGACCACCCAACGAAGGGCGAAGTCATGCGGACGAAGAAGTCCCAGCGGCCGGCGCTCGCCGTCGCCGCGCTCGCGGCCGCGAGCCTCGCGCTCGCCGCCTGCGCGCCGACCGACGCGAGCGGCGGCAGCACCGGAGGCGAGAGCAGCACGAGCGCCGACCCGGTCGACGTCGGCATCATCTACTCCAAGACCGGGCCGCTCGCGGCCTACGGGGAGGCCTACTACGAGGGCTTCCAGGCCGGTCTCGACTACGCGACCGACGGCACGGGCGAGGTCGACGGCCGACCGGTCAACGTGACGTTCCACGACGACGGCGGCGACCCGGACAAGGCGGTCGGCCAGGCCAAGGACCTCATCGGCAAGGGCTACCAGATCCTCGGCGGCACGGTCGTGTCCGGCGTGGCGCTCAAGCTCGCCGAGCAGGCCGAGCAGAACAAGGTGCTCTACATCTCCGGGCCGGCCGCGGTCGACGCGCTCACGGGCATCAACGACTACACGTTCCGCTCGGGGCGCCAGTCCCTCCAGGACGTCGCGACCGCCGGCACGTTCGTCGACCCGGACGGCGCGAAGGTCGTCGTGTTCGCCCAGGACAACGCGTTCGGCCAGGGGAACCTCGCCGCGGTCGAGGCCGTCCTCGGTGCGCAGGGCGCCGAGGTGACGAGCGTGCTCGTGCCGGAGGACGCGACGGAGTTCACGCCGTTCGCGCACCAGATCGTCGACGCCGCGCCCGACCTCGTGTTCGTCGCGTGGGCCGGGGCGACGTCGGGCGCCATGTGGCAGGGCCTCGACCAGCAGGGCGTCCTCGACGCGACCACGGTCGTCACCGGGCTCGGCGACGTCGCGACCTACGGCGCGTACGGCGCCGCGGCGAGCAAGGTCGACTTCCTCAACCACTACTTCCCCGGCGCCGCGGGCACCGACGTCGAGGCCGCGATGCTCGCGTCCGTCGAGGAGGCCGGGAAGCAGGCGGACCTCTTCACGCCCGACGGCTTCGTCGCCGCGCAGATGATCGTCCACGCGATCGAGGAGGGCGGCGACGACGTCGACGCGATGGTCGACGCGCTCGAGGGCTGGAGCTTCGACGGCCCCAAGGGCACGACGACGGTCCGCGCGTCCGACCACGCGCTGGTCCAGCCGATGTACCAGGTGAAGCTCGTGCCCGAGGGCGACGGCTGGGTGCCCGAGCTCGTCGCCGAGGTGCCGGGCGACGACGTCGCGCCGGCCGAGGCGGGCTGACGTGGGCGAGCCGCACACCCTCCCCGCGCTCGAGGTCCGCGACCTCGGGCTCCAGATCGGCGGCGCGCGCATCCTGCGGGGCGTGAGCCTCGCCGTCGGGCAGGGCGAGATGCTCGGCGTGATCGGGCCGAACGGCGCGGGCAAGACGACGCTCTTCAACCTGGTCTCGGGGATCCACCGCCCGACGAGCGGGTCGGTGCTCCTCGAGGGCGCGGACGTGACGACCACCTCGGTGGCCGCGCGCGCCCGCGCGGGCCTGGGCCGCACGTTCCAGACGTCGAGCCTGTTCCCGCGCCTGAGCGTCCGGGAGAACGTGCGGCTCGCCGCGCAGGGGCGCCTCGGCGGCGCCCTGTCGGTGCTGCGCTTCCCGCGTCGCGGCGACGCCGCGACGCGGGAGGCGGACCGGCACCTGGAGACCGTCGGGCTCGTGCGCCGCGCCGAGGTCGCCGCGGGCGACCTGTCCCACGGCGACAAGCGCAAGCTCGAGATCGCGGTGCTCCTCGCGACCGAGCCGCGCGTCGTGCTGCTCGACGAGCCCATGGCGGGCGTGTCGTCGGCCGACGTGCCCGGCCTCGTCGAGGTCATCCGCGACCTGCACGCGACCGGCTGCACGGTGCTCATGGTCGAGCACCACATGGACGTGGTCCTGGGGCTCGTGGACCGCGTCGCCGTCATGCACCACGGCGAGCTGCTCGCGTGCGACACCCCCGACGCCGTCATGGCGGACCCGACGGTGCAGAGCGCCTACCTGGGCGTCACGGCAGGAGAGGCAGCATGAGCGGCAGCAGCAGGAGCACCGCCCACCCCGCGAGCGGGAGCGACGTGCCCGTCCTCGAGGTGCGCGGGCTGTCGGCGCGCATCGCGGGCCAGCAGGTCGTCGAGGACGTGACGTTCTCCGTCCCCTCGACGGGCGTCACGGCGGTGCTCGGGCGCAACGGCGTCGGCAAGACGTCGACCCTCAAGGCCGTGCTCGGCCTGATCGAGCGCCGGGGCGAGGTGCTGCTCGCGGGCGAGCGCGTCGACGGCGAGCGCACGGACAGGATCGTGCGCCGGGGCGTCGGGTACGTGCCCGAGGACCGCGAGGTGTTCGCCGGGCTCACCGTCGCGGAGAACCTGCGCCTCGCCGAGCGCGACGCCCAGCCGCGCCGCGAGCTCGTCGCGGAGCTCTTCCCGGACCTCGTGCAGCGCGCCGCCCAGCGCGCGGGCACGCTCTCGGGCGGTCAGCAGCAGATGGTGTCGCTCGCGCGCGCCCTGCTCAACGCCAACCGCCTGCTCCTCGTCGACGAGCCCACCAAGGGCCTCGCGCCCCGGATCGTCGGCGAGGTGTCCGACGCGCTCGCGGAGGCCGCCCGCACGGTGCCGATCCTGCTCGTCGAGCAGAACCTCGAGGTCATCGAGCGGCTCGCCGAGCGCGTCGTCGTGATCGACGCGGGCCGCGTCGTGCACACCGGCCCCGCGCGCGAGCTCCTCGACGACCCCGACCGCGTCCAGCAGCTCCTCGGCGTGCACGCCGAGGTCGACCACCACGGAACCGAAGGGGCGGTGGCCCGGTGAGCACGATCGTCCTCCTCCTCGTCACGGGGCTCGGCCTCGGGGCGCTGTACTTCCTCGTCGCGTCCGGCCTGTCGCTCATCTACGGGCTCATGGGCGTCCTCAACTTCGCGCACGGCTCGTTCCTCACGCTCGGCGCGTTCGGCGGCTGGTTCGTCGCGCGCTCGCTCGGCGCGGACTCGTGGGGCGTGTTCGCGCTCTCGCTGCTCGCCGGGGCCGTCGTCGGGGCGGGGGCCGCGGCCCTCACCGAGCTCCTGCTCATCCGCCCGCTCTACGAGCGGCACATCGAGCAGGTCCTCGTCACGGTGGGTCTCTCGCTCGCGTCCGTCGCGCTGTTCGAGGGCATGTGGGGGTCGGACCCCGAGTTCATCTCCGGGCCGGCGTGGCTCAAGGGCACGACCGACCTCGCGGGCGCGCCGGTGCCCAACGACCGGTTCGTCGCGATCGCCGCCGCGGCGCTCGTGCTCGGCGCGATCGTGCTGTTCCTCCAGCGCACGCGCTACGGGCTCATCATCCGGGCGGGCGTCGAGAACCGGTCCATGGTCACCGCGCTCGGTATCGACGTGCGCAAGGCGTTCACGCTCGTCTTCGCCGTCGGCGGCGCCGCCGCGGGGCTCGGCGGGGTCCTCGCCTCGCAGTACTTCGGGTACGTCTCGCCGCACCTCGGCGGGTCGCTGCTCATCTTCGCGTTCATCGTCACCGTCATCGGCGGGCTCGGCTCCCTGACCGGAGCGGCGGTCGCGTCCGTGCTCGTCGCGGTGCTCCAGCAGTTCGCGAACTACTACCTCGGCTACGGCGACCTCCTCGTCGTGCTCCTCCTCGCGCTCGTGCTCCTCGTCCGTCCCACCGGCCTCCTCGGGAGGGCAGCCGCATGACCACCCAGACCGCTCCCCCGGCGCCGGCCGCCCCCGCCGACGACGCACCGCGCGCGGAGAGCGCGGGCCGCCGGACGCCGTCGGGCACGCTGGTCCGCGCGCTCGCGGGCGTCGCGCTCGTCGCGGTGCTCGCGTGCCTCCCGCTGCTCGCGATCCACGTGCCGGGCGTGCTGCCCGGTCCGACGTACACGCCCGGCGCGCTCCAGATGATGGCGATGTGCTGGCTCATCGGCGCCCTCGCGCTGAGCTACCACCTGCTGTTCGGCGTCGCGGGCCTGCTGAGCTTCGGGCACGCGCTGTACTTCGCGGCAGGGCTGTACGGGCTCGCGATCGTGCTCGACACGACCGAGATCCCGCTCCTGCCCGCCGCGGCGCTCGTGCTCGTCGGCGGGATCGTGCTCGCGCACGTCGTCGGGGCCATCTCGCTGCGGGTCACGGGCATCTCGTTCGCCATGGTCACCCTCGCGTTCGCCCAGGCGGGCAACGTGCTCGTGCGCCGCAACCCCGGCGGCACGACCGGCGGGGAGGAGGGCCTCGCGCTCGCGACCCGGAACGTCCCCGACGCGTTCGTGGGCGTGCTCAACACGCGCAACCTCTACTGGCTCGCGCTCGCCGTGCTCGTCGTGGTCTACCTCGTGGTGCTGTGGGTCGAGCGGTCGCGCGCGGGGCACGTCGCGGCGGCGACGCGCGAGAACGAGATGCGCGTGCGCGTCATCGGCGGGCGCCCCTACCTCGTCAAGCTCCTCGTGTTCGTCCTCGCGGCGACGCTCGCGACCGTCGTCGGCATGGCGTACCTGCTGCTCCAGTCGGGGGCCGTGCCGCGCGCGACGTCGGCCGACTTCACGCTCACGCTCCTCGTCATGGTCGTGCTCGGCGGCGTCGGGTCCCGGTGGGGCGCGATCGTCGGCGGCGTCCTCTACACGATCCTCGACCAGCGGCTCGGGACGCTCGCGAGCTCCGCGGCGGTCGCGGACCTGCCGGCCGTGCTGCGCGTGCCGCTCAGCGAGCCGCTGTTCCTGCTCGGGACCCTCTTCATCCTCGTCGTGATGTTCCTGCCCGGCGGCATCGCCGGGGCCGCGTCGCGCCTCGCCGCGCGCCGCCGCCCGCGGGAGGATCGGGAGGAGGCCCGCGAGCGCCTGGAGGAGGTGGCATGACGACGCAGCACCAGGACGCCCAGGACGGCCTGCACACCCTCGGGCGCTGGACGCGCGACCGCGCGCTCGCGACGCCCGACCGCGTCGCCGTCGACGACCGCGGCGTGACCCTGCGCTATCGCGACCTGCACGAGCGCGCGAGCGCCCTGGCGGCGGCGTTCCGCGAGGCGGGCTACGGCGTCGGGGACCGCGTCGCGACCGTCACGGGCAACAGCGCCGACCAGGTCGTGCTGTTCTTCGCGTGCGCGCAGGCCGGGCTGGTGCTCGCGCCGCTGTCGTGGCGGCTGTCGCCCGGCGAGCTCGCCGCCCAGGTCGAGCAGGCCGATCCCGCGCTGGTGCTCGTGGAGCAGGAGTTCTCCGGCCTCGCGGACGCGGCGTTCGACCGGCTCGACCCGCTGCGCCGGCTCGACGCGGAACGGCTCGGCCGCCCGCCCCGGCGGGCGGAGCTCGGGCGCAGCGGCGTCGAGGCGCACGTCCCGCCGCCGTCGCGGCAGGGTCCCGCGCCGGAGCGCCGTCCCGTGCACGACGACGACCCGCTCCTCCTCGTGTTCACGTCCGGCACGCAGGGCACGCCCAAGGGCGCGCTGCTCACGCACGCGAACTGCTTCTGGACCAACCTCTCGCTCTCGCGCACGGTCGAGCTCACGAGCCACGACGTCGTGCTGAGCGTGCTGCCGCAGTTCCACGCGGGCGGGTGGAACATCCAGCCGCTGCTCGCGTGGTGGACCGGGGCGACCGTCGTCCTGGAGCGCACGTTCGAGCCCGAGCGCGTGCTGCAGCTCGTCGCCGAGCGTCGTGTCACGACGATGATGGGCGTCCCGACGAACTACCTGCTCCTCGCCGAGCACCCCGGCTTCGCGGACGCCGACCTGTCGTCGCTGCGGCACGCCGTCGTGGGCGGCGCGCCCATGCCGGAGCCGCTGCTGCGCACGTGGCACCGCCGCGGCGTCGCGCTCTCGCAGGGCTACGGGCTCACGGAGGCGGGGCCCAACGTGCTGTGCCTGCCCGACGACCAGGCCCGCGTGCGCAGCGGCTCCGCCGGCACGCCGTACCCGCACGTCGAGGTCGCCGTCGCCGACCCGGTGACCGGACGCCACCTCGACGGGCCCGCGGCGGGCGAGCTGCTGGTCCGCGGACCGGGCGTGTTCGCCGGGTACTTCCGCGACGAGGCCGCCACGGCCGCCGTCCTGCGCGACGGCTGGCTGCGCACCGGCGACCTCGTCGAGCGCGACGCCGACGGGTGCTATCGCGTGGTCGACCGCCTCAAGGACGTCTTCATCGTCGGCGGCGAGAACGTCACGCCGTCGGAGGTGGAGGCCGTGCTGCGCCGCCACCCCGCGGTGGCGGACGTCGCGGTGGTGGGCGTCCCCGACGACCGGTGGGGCGAGGTCGGGGCGGCGTTCGTCGTCCCGCGTCCGGGCCACCCCACCGACGCCGAGGAGCTGGAGGCGTTCTGCCGGCGCGAGCTCGCGCACTTCAAGGTCCCGCGCCGCTTCGACCTCGTCCCGTCCCTGCCCCGCACGTCGCTGCACAAGGTGTCGCGCCGCTCGCTCGCCGAGCGCGTGACCGTCCCGGAGGACTCATGAGCACCCAGCCCCGCACCGCCCGCGGCAACCGCACCCGGGCGAAGATCCTCGCCGCGGCCGAGCAGGTGTTCGCCGAGGTCGGGTACCACGACGCGTCGATCGTGAAGATCACCGAGTCCGCAGGCGTCGGGCAGGGCACGTTCTACCTGTACTTCGAGTCGAAGATCGACGTGTTCGACGAGCTCGTCGACGACCTCAACCGCCGCGTGCGGCACGCGATGATCGAAGCGAGCTCGCAGGCGACGACGCGCCTGGCCGCCGAGCGCGCCGGCTTCGAGGCGTTCTTCCGGTTCACCGCCGAGCACCCGGCGCTCTACCGGATCGTGCGGCAGGCCGAGTTCGTCTCCCCCGGGGCGCTGCGCCGCCACTACGCGCGCATCGTCGAGGGCTACATGACCGGGCTCGACAAGGCGCGCGCGAACGGCGAGGTCGGCCACGACGTCGACCCGGAGGTCGCCGCGTGGGCGCTCATGGGCATCGGCGAGATCGTCGGGATGCGCTGGGTCCTGTGGGGCGGGCGCTGGGACGAGGGCGCCGAGCCGCCGTCGTACGACGCCGCGGCCGCCGAGGTCCCCCCGCACGTGTTCGAGCAGACCATGCAGTTCATCGAGCGCGCGCTCGCCGCGCCCCGGCCCGCTCCCTCGGCCGGGAGCGGGCCCGCCACCACGACCGACACCGAAGGAGACGCGCGATGACCGTCCCCGCACCGCTCCCCGGCACGGCCCCGACGCTCGCCGGGCGCCGCGCACTCGTCACGGGCGGCGCGAGCGGCATCGGCGCCGCCTGCGCGCGCGAGCTCGCCGCGCGCGGCGCGCACGTGACCGTCGCCGACGTCGACCCCGACGGCGCGAAGCGCCTCGCGGACGAGCTCGGCGGCGAGGCGTGGGTCGTGGACCTCGCCGACACGCGCGCGCTCGACGACCTGACGCTCGACGTCGACGTGCTCGTCAACAACGCGGGCGTGCAACGCGTGAGCCCCATCGAGGAGTTCCGGCCCGACGACTTCCGGCTGCTGCACGCGATCATGCTCGAGGCGCCGTTCCTGCTGGTCCGGGCTGCGCTCCCGGGGATGTACGCGCGCGGGTTCGGGCGCGTCGTCAACGTCTCGTCCGTGCACGGCCTCGTCGCGTCGCCGTTCAAGTCGGCGTACGTGTCGGCGAAGCACGGCCTGGAGGGCCTGTCCAAGGTGACGGCGCTCGAGGGCGGCCCGCACGGCGTGACGAGCGTGTGCGTCAACCCCGGGTACGTCCGCACGCCGCTCGTCGAGAAGCAGATCGCGGACCAGGCGCGCGTGCACGGCATCCCCGCGTCCGAGGTGCTCGCGACTGTGCTCCTCGCCGAGTCCGCGGTGAAGCGGCTCGTCGAGCCGGAGGAGGTCGCGTCGCTCGTCGGCTGGCTCACCGGCCCGGACGGGTCGATGGTCTCGGGCGCGTCGTGGACGATCGACGGCGGCTGGAGCGCCCGGTGACCGCGGCGACGACCGCGCCGGACGACGTCACCGCCGCCACCCACACCTACGCGACGCTCGACGTCCCCGTCGCGGGCGGGCGGCTGCGCGTCGGCGTGTGGGACCCGGTCGGCGCGGGCGCGCCCGGGCCGGGCAGCGAGCCCGACGGCGGCGCGCACCCCGCGCACGACGCCGTCCCGACCGTCCTCGCCGTGCACGGCATCACGGCGTCGCACCGCGCGTGGCCGGCCGTCGTCGCGGCGCTGCCGGGCGTGCGCGTCGTCGCGCCCGACCTGCGGGGGCGCGGCCGCAGCAACGCCCTGCCCGGCCCGTACGGCATGGGCGCGCACGCGGACGACCTGGCGACCGTCCTCGACGCGCTGGGGATCGACCGCGTCGTCGCGCTCGGGCACTCCATGGGCGCGTTCGTGTCCGTCGTGCTCGCGCACCGCCACCCCGGCCGCGTCTCCCGGCTCGTGCTCGTCGACGGCGGCGTCCCGCTCCCGCCCCCGGCGGGCCTGCCGCCGGACGCCGACCACGACGAGGTCCTGCGCGCGCTCCTCGGGCCGGCCGTCGAGCGCCTCGAGCGCACGTTCGCCGACCACGAGGAGTACCGCGGCTTCTGGCGCGCGCACCCCGCCTTCGCGAGCGCGTGGGACGAGCCGTGGGCCGACGTCGTCGCGGGGTACGTCGACTACGACCTCGTGGGCGAGGCGCCCGCGCTGCGACCGGCGTCGTCGGGCGCGGCGGTCTCCGCCGACTCGCTCGAGCTCTACGAGGGCGGGCCGCTCGCGGACGCGCTCGCGGGCGACCACCCGCTCGACGTGCCGCTCGTGCTGCTGCGCGCGCCGCGCGGCCTGCTCGACGAGCCCGAGGCCCTCTACTCCCCCGAGCACCTCGCCGCGTGGCGCGCGCGGCTGCCGGGGCTGCGCACCCGCGACGTAGCGGGTATCAATCACTACACGATCATCATGAGCCCGCCCGGCGTCGAGGCCGTCGCGGGCGAGACCCTGCGGGCCCTGGCCGCCGTCACGAGCGACGGACCCGGACCGGCGAGTGACGAGGAGGTCACGGCATGAGCCCCACGATCGCGTCCCCACGAGGGACCGGGCTGGACAAGGTGGTCGCGTCCGCGGCCGAGGCCGTCGCGGACGTGCCCGACGGCGCGTCGCTCGCCGTCGGCGGCTTCGGCCTGTGCGGCAACCCCATCGCGCTCATCGAGGCGCTGCTCGCCCAGGGCACGCGCGACCTGTGGGTCGTGAGCAACAACTGCGGCGTCGACGACTGGGGCCTGGGCGTCCTGCTCGGGGCGGGCCGCATCCGGAAGATGACGAGCTCGTACGTCGGGGAGAACAAGGAGTTCGAGCGGCAGTTCCTCTCGGGCGAGCTCGAGCTTGAGCTCACCCCGCAGGGCACGCTCGCCGAGAAGCTGCGCGCCGGCGGGGCGGGCATCGCCGGGTTCTGGACGCGCACCGGCGTCGGCACGCAGGTCGCCGAGGGCGGCCTCCCCCAGCGGTACGACGGCGCGGGCGGCGTCGCGCAGGCGAGCGCACCCAAGGAGGTGCGCACGTTCGGCGTCGGGCCGCGCGGTCGTGACGGCGCGTTCGCCGACGAGGCCGAGTTCGTGCTCGAGGACGCGATCACCACGGACTTCGCGCTCGTGCACGCGCTGCGCGGCGACCGGCACGGCAACCTCGTGTTCCACCGGTCGGCCCGCAACTTCTCCCCGCTCGCCGCGATGGCGGGTCGCGTGTGCGTCGCGCAGGTCGAGGAGCTGGTCGAGCCCGGCGAGATCGACCCCGACGCCGTGCACCTGCCCGGCGTGTTCGTGCACCGCGTCGTCGAGGTGGGCCCGGACGTCCCCAAGCGGATCGAGCGCCGCACCCTGCGCCCGGCCGCCGCGACCGACCAGCCCGCGCCCGCGTCGTCGGGCACCACGACCAGCGTGAAGGAGGGCTGAGCCGTGCCGCTCACCCGCGACGAGATGGCCGCGCGCGCCGCGCGCGAGCTCCAGGACGGCTGGTACGTCAACCTCGGCATCGGCCTGCCGACGCTCGTGCCCAACTACGTGCCCGAGGACAAGCACCTCGTGCTGCAGTCGGAGAACGGGATCCTGGGCGTCGGGCCGTACCCGACCGAGGACGCCGTCGACCCCGACCTCATCAACGCCGGCAAGGAGACCGTCACCGTCCTGCCGGGCGCGGCGTTCTTCGACTCCGCGCTGAGCTTCGGCATGATCCGCGGCGGCAAGATCGACGCCGCGATCCTCGGCGGCATGCAGGTCTCCGAGACGGGCGACCTCGCCAACTGGATGATCCCCGGCAAGATGGTCAAGGGCCCCGGCGGAGCGATGGACCTCGTGCACGGGGCCGCGCGCGTGATCGTGCTCATGGAGCACGTGGCGCGCGACGGGTCGCCCAAGATCCTGCGCTCGTGCTCGCTCCCGCTCACCGGGCGCGGGGTCGTGCACCGCGTCATCACCGACCTCGCCGTCATCGACGTGACGCCCGACGGGCTCGTGCTGCGCGAGACCGCGCCCGGCGTGAGCGTCGACGACGTGCGCGCCGCGACCGAGCCCGACCTCGTCGTCGCGCTCGACGACGCCCCGCTCGACGTCACCGACGCCGGCCCGGGACCGTCCACGCAGGCCGCCGGGACGCCGTCGTGACGCGCGAGGTGCTGCGCCGCGAGGTGCTGCGGCGCGACGTCCCGACCCCGCGCGGGCGCGAGCACGTGCGCGAGGTCGCCGCCGACGGTGCGGCCCGCGCGACGGTCCTGCTCGTGCACGGCAACTGCTCGTCGTCGGCGTTCTTCGACCCGCTGCTGCGCACGCTGCCGGGCGACGTGCGCGGCGTCGCCGTCGACCTGCGGGGGTACGGCGACGCCGAGCCCCGGCCCGTCGACGCGACCCGCGGCGTGCGGGACTTCGCCGACGACGTCGCGGCCGCCCTCGACGCGCTCGACCTCGCGCGCCCGCTCGTCGCCGTCGCGCACTCCGCCGGGGCGGGCGTCGTGCTCCAGCTCGCGACCGACCGGCCCGACCTGTTCGACGCGATCCTGCTCGAGGCGCCCATGTCTCCGTACGGGTTCGGCGGCACGCGCGACGTCGACGGGACGCCGCTCTCCCCGGACTTCGCGGGCTCGGGCGGCGGGACGGCGAACCCCGCGTTCGTCGCGGCGCTCGCCGCCGGCGACCGCAGCGAGGACGCCGGGTCGCCCCGCGACGTGCTGCGCCGGTTCTACGTCGCCGACCCGGCCTCGCTCGGCGAGCCGCTCGGCGCGCTGGAGGAGCTCCTGCTCGACTCCGTGCTCTCGACGCGCACGGGCGACGACAACTACCCGGGCGACCGGACGGCGTCGGGCACGTGGCCCGGCGTGGCGCCCGGGACGCGCGGGATGAACAACGCGATCAGCGCGCGGTACTGCGCCCTGTCCGGCTTCGCGACGTCCGGCGTCACCGCGCCCGTGCTGTGGGTGCGGGGCGACGCCGACGCGATCGTCTCGGACGCGTCGCTGTTCGACCTCGCGCACCTCGGCGCGCTCGGCGCGGTGCCCGGATGGCCGGGCGCGGGCACGCACCCGCCCCAGCCGATGGTCGCCCAGACCCGCGCCGTCCTCGACGCCTACGCGGCCGCGGGCGGGCGGTACCGTGAGCAGGTGCGGCCCGGCGTCGGGCACAGCCCCCACCTCGAGGAACCGGACGTGTTCCTCGGGCTCCTGCTCGGGCTGGTCGACACTGCCGTTGCCGACGTCGACGCCGCCGCCGCACGAGCGGGCGCCACACCCCCGGCGCCCGCGCAGACACCGCCGTCCGCACCCCTGGAGGTCCAGCCGTGAGCACCACCACCCCGCACTCCCCCGACGACGTCGTGGTCGTCGCCGCCGCCCGCACGCCCCAGGGGCGGCTCAAGGGCTCGCTCGCCGCGCTCACCGCGGTCGAGCTCGGCGCCGTCGCCGCGCGCGCCGCCATCGAGCGCTCGGGCCTCGGCGCCGACGCCGTCGACGCCGTGGTGCTCGGCCAGGTGCTCCAGGCCGGGGCGGGCCAGAACCCGGCACGCCAGACCGCCGCCGCCGCGGGCGTGGGCTGGGACGTGCCCGCCGCGACCGTGAACAAGGTGTGCCTCTCGGGGCTCACCGCCGTCATCGACGGTGCCCGGATGATCCGCTCCGGCGAGGCGGAGGTCGTGCTCGTCGGCGGCCAGGAGTCCATGACCAACGCGCCGCACCTGCTCCCCGGGTCGCGCGCGGGGTTCGCGTTCGGCGACGCGACGCTCGTCGACGCCGTCGCGCGCGACGGGCTCACCGACGCGTTCGACCACACCTCCATGGGCGTCTCGACCGAGCGCACCAACGTGGGCGACGTGTTCGTCTCCCGCGAGGAGCAGGACGCCGTCGCGGCGGCCTCGCACCAGCGCGCCGCGGCCGCGGCGAAGGACGGCCTGTTCGACGCCGAGCTCGCCCCCGTGAGCGTCCCCCAGCGCCGCGGCGAGCCGGTCGAGGTGCGCGACGACGAGGGCGTGCGCCCCGACACGACCGTCGAGGGCCTCGCGCGCCTGCGCCCCGCGTTCGACCCCGAGGGCACCATCACCGCGGGCAACGCGTCGCAGATCTCCGACGGCGCGGCCGCGCTCGTCCTCACGACCCGCGCCCGGGCGGAGTCCGCGGGCGCGCCGGTGCTCGCGACCGTGCGGACGTGGGGCCAGGTCGCCGGCCCGGACACGTCCCTGCACTCCCAGCCCGCCCGTGCGATCCAGCAGGCCCTCGACCGGGCCGGGTGGACGGTCGACGACCTCGACCTCGTCGAGATCAACGAGGCCTTCGCGACCGTCGTCGCGGTCTCCACGCGCGTGCTCGGCGTCTCGCCGGACGTCGTCAACGTGCACGGCGGCGGCATCTCGCTCGGCCACCCCATCGGCGCGTCCGGCGCCCGCCTCGCCGTCCACGCGGCGCACGAGCTCGCGCGCCGCGGGGGCGGGCGCGTCGCCGTCGGGCTGTGCGGCGGCGGGGGCCAGGGCGAGGCCCTGCTCCTCGAGGCCTGACGCGCGGGGAGGGCGCGGCCGCCGACGAGCCGACCGCGCCCTCCCGTGCGACACCGGGCGACTACTCTTCCGCGTCGGACGAGCCCAGCCGCGGCCGCGGCAGGAGCGGCGTGACGAGCAGCGCGAGGGTCGCGATCCCGGCGCAGATCCAGAGCCCCTGGGCGTATCCGCCCGCCGACTCCGCACCCGCCGGTGATCCGTGGGTGATCGCCTGGCCCACGATCGTGAACGCGAGCCCCGCCCCGATGGCGAACGAGGCGCCGTTGAGACCCGGCAGCAGCCCGGGCGCGCTCCGTGGGGACAGCACGACCCCGAGCCCGTTGAGCATCACGTTCGTCACGCCGCCGTAGCTGATGCCGAGCACGAACAGCAGCACGCCGAACAGCACCGGGGAGCGCAGGCCGAAGGAGGCCATCGCCGCGATCACCAGCACGGACGTGAGCAGGCCCCCCTGCAGCAGGCGCACGTACCCGAACCGCGGCGCGAGGCGGCCCGCGAACGGCCCCACCACCCAACCGACGAGGGCGTAGGGCGCCATGAACAGCACCGAGGCGAGTGTTGCCGTCATGCCCCACCCGGCGTCGGGATTCTGCGCGTACGAGGGCCCGACGAGGTTGGCGACCGCCATGATCCCGGCGAGCGTGAGGATCGTGGTCAGGGGCATCGCCCAGATGGCGCGGTTCCCGAGCTCGTCGGCCGGGAGGAGGGGGTGGCGGGCGTGCCGCTGACGGACCACGAAGGCGAGGAGGCCGACCACCGCCGCACCGACGTACACGAACGACCAGGCGCTCGGGAACCGGTTGCCGAAGGGGTCGCCGCCGACGGCCCAGCTCAGGCCCACGACGACGACGGAGATGAACACGACGCCCCACCAGTCCATCCGCTCGCCCCGGCCCGGGGCGAACTCCGGGACCCAGGCCACGGTGGCGAAGAACGCGACGACCGTCATGACGAGGCACAGGGCCAGGATCGAGCGGAAGCCGAACTGCTCGGCCATCCACCCGCCGAGGATCACGTCGACGCCCGCGATGCCCCCGTTGATGGCGATGATCACGCCCATCCGCGTGCCGTAGTCCTTCTCGTCCGCGGTCGCCTCCCGCAGGGTGAGGAGCGCGATGGTGAAGACGGGACCGCAGCTGCCCTGGATGAAGCGGCCGACGTACAGCCACTCCACCGTCGGGCCGAACATCGCGATCGCCGTCCCCAGCGCGAGGATCGCGAGCAGCACCAGCATGATCGTCCGCCGGCCGACCATGTCCGACAGGCGCGGCACGAAGACCTGGAAGATCGCCTTCGACAGGAAGAACAGCGCGGACGAGAAGGCGATCGCCGCGGTCGTCACACCGAGCTCGATCTCCATCTGCCGCACGGCCGGGTTCAGCATGGTGGCGTTCAGCTGGAAGGCGATGACGCCCAGGGTGAGGCCGGCGAGCAGCGTGGCGCCGTTGGCGCTCATCGGGCGGCGGGGCGCCCGGGTGGATAGTGACATCGGTACGGACTCTCTCTTCATTGAGGACATGACGTCGGGCGGGTGGCGGGTCGGACGGGGGGCGGGTCGAGCGGGTGGCGGGTCAGGCGCCGGCGTGCCCGGCGTGCGCGGTCAGGCCGCCGGTGCGGCGGGGTCGGGTCGTGGCCTCGAGGGCGCGGGCGACCGCCGAACGGGGGTCGTCGGCGAGCTCCAGCTCGGCGACCCGGCGCTCGTCCAGCCAGCGCCCGTCCACCAGCGCACGGACGATCCGGTCGGACCAGCCGCCGGAGCCGCGGATCGCGACGACGGGCGTGCCGACGTCGTACGCGATCGTCAGCTCGTTGAGGGTGCCGACCCCGCCGCCCACCATGACCAGCGCGTCACAGCACCGCGCGGTGAGCAGGTTGCGCATGGTCCCCATGCCCGTGGGCAGCGCGACGTCCAGGTAGGGGTTCGCGTGCGACAGGTCCGCCTGCGGGAGGAACCCGATCGACAGCCCGCCCGCCTCCTGGGCGCCCTTCGAGGCGGCCTCCATGACGCCGCCGGTCCCGCCGGTGATGAGCACGGCACCCGCCTCGGCGACGTGGCGACCGACCTCGGTCGCCGTCTCGAGCAGGGCTGCGGGGAGCTCCACCCCGGGTCGGGACGCGTTGCCGATGACGCCGATGGTCGTTCTTCTCACAGTGCGGTCACTCCTTCGCGGATGGTCGCGACGGCCGTCTGCCAGGCTTCGTCGCGCGGTCGAACCAGATCGAGAGGGCTCGAGACGTGGAGGGCGGCTCGCGCCGCGGCGGACGCCTCGACCGCGGCGTCGAGGAGCGTCGCCCCGTTGCGGTAGGCGTGCGCGAAGTACCCGCAGAACACGTCCCCCGCCCCGGTCGCGTCGACGTCCTGCGGTGCCGGGATCGCCGGGACGCCCCAGGCGTCGCCCGTCGTGGCGTCGGACACGATCGCCCCGAGCTCGCCGCGCTTCAGCACCACGACGGGTGCGCCGTAGTCGTGGAAGCGGCGCACGAGGGTCCGGTGGTCGACCCCGGGAGCGAACACGTCGGTGTCCGAGCTGCTCGGCAGGAAGACGTCGAGCGCGGCGAGGTGGCGCTCGAGCAGCGCCTCACCGTCGCGCGCGAGCTCGGACCTCGCCGGGCAGTCGGCCTGCACGTAGTCGACCGCGGCGCCGCGCAGCGCGGTGGTGAGCTCGGCGAAGCGCGCCCCCGGCAGCAGGCCGAGATGCCAGGAGCCGCCGAGCGAGCGCGCCACGTCGGCCAGCGCCGCACCGTCCACCAGGGAGTCGAGGGTGCGTCGCGGGTCGCGGGTGGAGTCGGCGAACTCTGGCCGCACCTCGGCGGGCAGCTGTGCCACGGCCTCGGGCGGGGCCGGCTGCGTCCGTGACCCGTCGGCACGGTAGGCGAAGGTGACGCGGGCGTTGGGCTGCCCGGGGCGGCGCGTCACGTCGTCCACGTCGACGCCGCGCGACGCGATCTCCGCGAGCGCCCCCTCGGGGTAGTCCTCCCCCACGAGCGCGTGCGCGACGGGACGCCCGCCGACGGCGAGCGCGACCCCCATCGAGGCCCACAGCGCGTTGCCGCCGAGGCGACCCGTGGACCACCGCCCGTCGGCGTGGATGATCGCGTCGAGCGTGAAGCCGCCGACGGTGTGGACGGGGGTGGACGGCATCTCGGCTCTCCAATGAACAATGCGACGAGGTTGTCTATTGTCGGACAACATACGAGAGCGATCGCCAGTCTGGCAACTCCTCTTCTCTGGCAAGATGCGGGCATGGACATCCCGCCCGTGCGAGACCGCCGTCCGCTCGCCGTCCAGGTCTACGACCGCCTCCACGACGCGCTGACCGGCCCCGACGAGGACCTCGTCGTGCTCCCGCCCGAGCAGGAGCTCGCCCGCCGCCTCGCCGTCAGCCGCACCACGGTGCGCCAGGCCCTCGCCCTGCTCGAGGAGGACGGTGTCATCGAGCGCGGCGCAGGCCGTCGCCGCCAGGTCGCCCACCGCGTGCCCCTCCCCCTCGGGGCGGTCCGCCCGCTGGAGGAGATGGTGCAGACCGCCGACGAGGTCACCGTCGAGCGCGTGGTCCGCCGCGTCTCGCCCGCGACCGGATGGAGCGCCCGCCTCCTGGAGATCGAGCGGGGTCAGGACATCGCGACGTGGGAGTGCGTCGTGCGCGCCGGGAGCGCGGTCGTCGCGAGCTCGCTCGAGGTGATCGAGGCGTCCCACGAGCCCCGGGGCGACGGCGAGGGGACCATGTACGCCCGCCTGAGCACCCACTACCGCACCAAGGCCACGCCGGCGTCGCTCCGCCTCGCCCCCTACCTCCCCACCGCACGGTCGAGACCGCGCGCGTCGACGCTCGAGACGCCCCTCGCCGTCACCTTCACCACCCGCGCCCCGGCCGGCCCCGTCTACCTGGCCAAGCACGTCGTCGACCTCCGCGCGGTGTCCCTCAACCTCCTCACCGACGCGCACGGCGACGCGGCGGACGACGTCCCCTGACGGCCCGTCGCCCGGCCGCCAGGCCCGCGCGCGCCTACGATCGCGAGGTGCAGCCCACCACGACGGAGACCCGCGCCCCCGAGCCCGTCGACGCGGCGCGCCCCCGGCACGGCGTGTGGGGACGGTGGCTCCGGCGGTTCTCCGCGACCGGGCTCGTGGTCGCGCTCGCCTGGTTCTGCCTGTCGTTCACGCCGTCGCTCATCCCGCGCGCCTGGTACTACCAGGCCGTGATCTCGGGCGTCAGCGCCGTCGGCGGGTACGCGGTCGGCGCCCTCGTCGAGTGGTTCGCCGTGAAGGTCGGGCTGCGGATCCGGTGGAGCGCGCGCGCGAGCCGGATCGCGTGGTGGGTGCTCGCCGGGGCGACCGTCGTGCTCGTGCCGCTGTCGTTGATCCTCGGGGCACGACGCCAGATCGAGCTGCGGCACCTGTTCGGCATGTCGGAGGACGTCCCCGGGCGCGAGGTCGTCACGCTGCTCGCGGCGCTCGCCGTCGCGCTGCTCGTGCTGCAAGCAGGCCGCGGTCTGCGCCGCGTCGCCCGGTGGCTGAGCGTCCTCGTCGGCAAGGTCGTGCCCGCCCCCGTGGCGCGGTTCGTCAGCGGCGTCGCCGTCGCCGTCGTCGTGGTGCTCCTGTTCAACGGCGTCATCTGGTCGGGCACGCTCAGCGCGCTCAACTCGGTCTACGCCGCGGCGAACGCCGAGATCAGCCCTCGGCTCACGCCCCCGACGCTCCCCGAGCGGTCCGGCTCCCCTGACTCCCTCGAGTCCTGGGACTCGCTCGGCGCCGAAGGGCGCAAGTTCGTCGTCTCCGGCCCGACCCTCGACGAGCTGCGCGCGTTCGCCGCGGCGGGGGACGTCGTCGACCCCGCGGCCGTGCGCGAGCCGATCCACGCGTACGCGGGTCTCGACCCCGAGGGCGACCTCGACGCGACCGCGGCCCGCGTCGTCGACGAGCTCGACCGGACGGACGCGTGGGACCGGTCCGTCCTCGTCGTCGCCACCACGACCGGGACCGGCTGGGTGGACCCCGGCATGGTCGAGGCGCTCGAGCTCATGCACGGCGGCGACACCGCGATCGCGAGCATGCAGTACTCCTACCTGCCGAGCTGGATCAGCTTCGTCGGTGACCGCTCGACCCCGCCCGCCGCGGGCAAGGCGCTGTTCGAGGCCGTGTACGCGCGGTGGTCGGACCTGCCCGCGGACGACCGCCCGCGCCTGCTCGCGTTCGGCATCTCGCTCGGGTCGTTCGGCATGCAGGGCGCGTTCAGCGGCGTGCAGGACGTCGAGGCACGGTCCGACGGCGCGATGTTCACCGGGACGCCCGGCTTCACGCCGATGTGGCGCGAGCTCACCGACGCGCGCGACCCCGGTTCGCTCGAGTACGCCCCCGTGGTGGACGACGGCCGCCAGGTCCGTTGGGGCGACCCGGTCGCGACCGGCGTCGCGGACCTCTGGGGCCCCGGCCCGCGCTGGGACGAGCCGCGCGTCGTGTACCTCCAGCACGCGTCCGACGGCGTGACCTGGTGGGGTCCCGAGACGCTGTGGTCCGAGCCCGACTGGCTCCGCGAGCCACGCGGGCCCGACGTGCTCGGCGACGTGCGCTGGTACCCGTTCGTCACGTTCTGGCAGCTCACGGGCGACCTGTTCGTCGCGGCGGCGTCCGACATCCCGCCGGGCCACGGGCACGTCTACCAGCTCGAGTACGCCGACGGCTTCGCCGCGCTGCACGCGCCCGACGGCTGGACCGACGCCGACACCGCGCGCCTCAAGGACGCGATGGTCGCGCCCGTCGAGGGCGGCTCGATCGGCTGACCGTCGTCCGGCGTCCGCCGTCACGGCGCACGCGGCTCGCGCGGACCGCGGTGGGGACCGCGGGGGCAGGCACGGACCGGCTAGCCCGGCGCGTGGGCCTCGAGGAACGAGAAGACCTCGGTCTGGTCCACGCCTGGGAACGCGCCGGTCGGCATCGCGGCGAGCATCGACGCGTGCGGGCGGGCGCTCGGCCACGCGTGGCCGGCCCAGCGGTCGGCGAGGTCGTCCGGCGGGCGGCGGCAGCACGCGCCGTCGGGGCAGCGGGACACGAGCCGTTCGGTCGTGTCGCGTCCGAGGAACCACTTGACGTGCGCGAACGGGACGCCGACGCTCACGGAGAACTCGCCGTCGGCCGACGCCTGCACGCGCGACGTGCACCAGTAGGTGCCGCTCGGGGTGTCCGTGTACTGGCTGAACGGGCTGAGCCGGTCCTCGACGGCGAACACGGTGCGCGCGGTCCAGCTCCGGCACACGTACTGCCCCTCCACCGCGCCGAGCGGGTCGGCCGGGAAGCGCACGCCGTCGTTCTCGTACGCCTTGTGGATCACCCCGGACTCGTGCACCTTCATGAAGTGCACCGGGATCCCGAGGTGCTTGGTCGCGAGGTTGGTGAACCGGTGCGCGGCGGTCTCGTACGAGACCGCGAACGCGTCGCGGAGGTCCTCGATCGAGATCTCGCGCGCGTCCTTCGCGGCGCGCAGGGCCTTGACCGCGTGCCGCTCCGGCAGCAGGAGCGCCGCGGCGAGGTAGTTCGCCTCGACGCGCTGACGGAGGAACTCGCGGTAGTCGCGCGGCTCCGCGTGCCCGAGCACGTGCGGCGCGAGCGCCTGGAGCAGCGCCGACGTCGCGTTGGACCGCCCGCGCATCCCGTTGCTCGGCAGGTACACGCGGCGGTGGCGCAGGTCGAGCACGGACCGGGTGGAGTGCGGCAGGTCGCCGACGTAGTGCAGCGTGAAGCCGAGGTGGGCGGCGAGGTCGGCCGCGACGCGCTGGGGCATCGGCCCACCCGCGTGCCCGACGCCGTCGAGCAGCCCGGCCGCCGCGTCCTCGAGCTCCGGGAAGTAGTTGTCCTGCGCGCGCATGGTCGCGCGCAGCTCGGCGTTCGCGCGGCGCGCCTCCTCGGGCGTCGCGGCGCGCTCGGTGTGCAGGCGCTGGAGCTCGCGCTCGAGCGCGACGATGGTCTCGAGCGCGTCGGTGGGCAGCGACTTGCCCACCCGCACGGGCCGCAGCCCGAGCGCGTCGAAGAGCGGGCCGCGCTGGGCACGCTCCAGCTCGATCTCGAGCGCGTCCCGGCGCGACGGCGCCTCGGGCGAGAGCAGGTCGTCGAGGCTCGCGCCGAGCGCGCGCGCCACGGCCTGGAGCTGGCCGAACTTCGGCTCGCGCTTGCCGTTCTCGAGGAGCGACACCTGCGACGGCGCGCGGCCGATCGCGGCGCCGAGCTCGTCGAGCGTCATGCCGCGCGCGGTGCGCAGGTGCCGGATCCTGCGGCCGATCGTCAGGGCGTCGGGCTCGCTCTCGAGCGGGATTTCCGCATGTTCCGCGATTCCGGCCGGTCGCGTCGTCGGGATAGCCATGACTGAGAGTGACACGCGCCACTCCTTGCGCACAAGAGAAGAACCGCGATTCTTTCGCCTGATCTGGCTTGAGAAGGGCTTGTCGGCGGGAGGAAGGTCGAAGCACGGACCTCGCCGAGGTCCACCGACCGGCCCGGCCGGCCCGCGCTCCGCGGGCCGGCGCACCACCAGGAGGCACCCGTGAACAGGCCCACCATCGTCAGCCGCCGCTCCCCGTCCGAGTACGCTGGCGGCGCCCGCCCGCTCGGCGCCGTCGCGACGACGGCGACGGTCACCGGCCCCGGCACCGCCCCGACCCCCGGCGGCACCGCGCGCCCGTCCGCCCGTCCGGGCGACCAGACGCAGAGCGCCGCCGACCTCGCCGAGCAGTGGGCGACCGACCCGCGCTGGGCCGGCCTCCAGCGCGACTACACCGCCGAGGACGTGGTCGCGCTGCGCGGCTCCGTGCGCGAGGAGCACACGCTCGCCCGCCGCGGCGCCGAGACGCTGTGGGACCTCATCCACACCGAGGAGTGGGTCGCCGCGCTCGGCGCGTTCACCGGCAACCAGGCCGTGCAGCAGGTCCGCGCGGGCCTCAAGGCGATCTACCTGTCCGGGTGGCAGGTCGCGGCCGACGCCAACCTGTCCGGCCAGACGTACCCCGACCAGTCGCTCTACCCCGCCAACTCCGTGCCCGCCGTCGTGCGTCGCATCAACAACGCGCTCCTGCGCGCGGACCAGATCGAGGCGGCCGAGCGCGCGGGGTCGGACGGGCAGGGGCCTGACCGCGACTGGCTCGCGCCGATCGTCGCCGACGCCGAGGCCGGCTTCGGCGGTCCGCTCAACGCCTACGAGCTCATGCACTCGATGATCGCCGCCGGTGCGGCGGGCGTGCACTGGGAGGACCAGCTCGCGTCCGAGAAGAAGTGCGGCCACCTCGGCGGCAAGGTGCTCGTGCCGACGAGCCAGCACGTCCGCACGCTCAACGCCGCGCGTCTCGCGGCCGACGTCGCGGGCGTGCCGTCGATCGTCATCGCCCGCACGGACGCGCTCGCCGCGGACCTCCTCACGTCCGACGTCGACGAGCGCGACCAGCCGTTCCTCACCGGCGAGCGCACGTCCGAGGGCTTCTACCGGGTGCGCCCCGGCTTCGACGCGGTCGTCGCGCGCGGCCTCGCGTACGCGCCGTACTCCGACCTCATCTGGGTCGAGACGGGCGAGCCCGACCTCGAGCTCGCGCGGACGTTCGCCGAGGCGATCCACGCGCAGCACCCGGGCAAGAAGCTCGCCTACAACTGTTCGCCGTCGTTCAACTGGAAGAAGCACCTCGACGACGCCCAGATCGCGAGCTTCCAGAAGGAGCTCGCCGCGATGGGCTACGCGTTCCAGTTCATCACGCTGGCCGGCTTCCACGCCGTCTCGCACTCCATGTTCGAGCTCGCGCGCGGGTACAACGAGCGCGCGATGTCCGCCTACGTCGAGCTGCAGGAGGCCGAGTTCGCCTCCGAGGCCGACGGCTACACCGCCACCCGCCACCAGCGGGAGGTCGGCACCGGCTACTTCGACCGGGTCGCCACGGCTCTCAACCCCGACGCCGCCACCCTCGCGCTCGCCGGGTCCACCGAGACCGCCCAGTTCCACTAAGCCCTCCCCTCCCGCGAGATAGAACCCGCGCGCCCGAGAAAGAGCTCGCAATGTTCTACCTCGAGGCTCGCGGTTCTATCTCGCGGGAGCACGACCTTCGGAGCACGCCATGACCACGCTGACCACGACCACCTCTCCCCCGTCGACCCCTGCTCCCACGAGCAGCCCGCGCGTCACCGGGACCCTGCGCGTCACCGGCACGCTGGGCGAGCGCTACCGCGAGATCCTCACGCCCGAGGCGCTCGACTTCCTCACGCTGCTGCACGACCGGTTCGTGGCGCGCCGCCACGAGCTGCTCATGGACCGCCAGCAGCGCCGCCAGGACGTCGCGGACGGCATCGACCCCGACTTCCGCGCCTCGACGCGGCCCGTGCGCGACGACCCGTCGTGGCGCGTGGCGGGCTCGGCCGGCGCGCCGGGCCTCGAGGACCGCCGCGTCGAGATCACCGGCCCGACCGACCCCAAGATGACGATCAACGCCCTCAACTCCGGCGCCAAGGTCTGGCTCGCGGACGCCGAGGACGCGTCGAGCCCCACGTGGCGCAACGTGATCGAGGGCCAGCTCGCGCTGCGCGACGCGATCCGCGGGACGCTGACGCACACGACCGGCTCGGGCGAGCACCGCAAGGAGTACCGCCTGCGCTCGACGACGCTCACCGACCTCCCGACGATCGTGTTCCGCCCGCGCGGGTGGCACCTCATCGAGAAGCACATGCGGTACGTCGACCGGGCGGGCGTGAGCGTGTCGGCGTCGGCGTCGCTCGTCGACTTCGGGCTCTACCTGTTCCACAACGCGCACGAGCTCGTGGCGCGCGGTCGGGGACCGTACTTCTACCTGCCCAAGCTCGAGGGCCATCGCGAGGCGCGCCTGTGGAACGACGTGTTCGTGCTCGCCCAGGAGCACCTCGGCCTGCCGCAGGGCACCATCCGCGCCACGGTGCTCATCGAGACGCTGCCCGCGGCGTTCGAGATGGACGAGATCCTCCACGAGCTGCGCGACCACTGCGCCGGGCTGAACGCCGGGCGCTGGGACTACCTGTTCTCCGTCATCAAGGCCTTCCGCACCCGCGGCGACTCGTACGTGCTGCCCGACCGCGCGCAGGTCACCATGACCGCGCCGTTCATGCGCGCGTACACCGAGCTGCTCGTGCAGACGTGCCACCGGCGCGGCGCGCACGCGATCGGCGGCATGAGCGCGTTCATCCCGGACCGCCGCCGGCCGGACGTCACCGAGCGCGCGTTCGAGCAGGTGCGCGCCGACAAGCGCCGGGAGGCGACGGACGGGTTCGACGGCACGTGGGTCGCGCACCCCGACCTCATCGAGGTCGCGCGCACCGAGTTCGACGCGGTGCTGGGGGACGCGCCGAACCAGGTCTCGCGGCAGCGCGACGACGTCCGCGTGGGCCAGCACGAGCTGCTCGACATCGGCTCGGCCCGCCGGGCCGGGGCTACCGTCACCGCGGCGGGGCTGCGCTCGAACGTCTCCGTCGGGGTGCGGTACCTCGAGTCGTGGCTGCGCGGTGTCGGGGCGGCCGCGATCGACCACCTCATGGAGGACGCCGCGACCGCCGAGATCTCGCGGTCGCAGGTGTGGCAGTGGATCGCGTCCGGCACGCGCACCGAGAACGGCGTGCCGATCACGCGCGAGCGCGTCGAGGCGCTGCTGGCGGAGATCGTCGACGACCTGCCGCGCACCCCGGGGAACCGGATCGACGACGCGGCGCACGTGTTCCGCGCCGTCGCGCTCGCCGAGGACTTCCCGACGTTCCTCACCATCGGGGCGTACTCGCAGTTCCTCGTGGGCTCCGAGGTGGACCAGCCGTAGCGGACTCCCGCCCGCCACGACCTCGGTGCCGTCGCCCACCCGGCGGCGGCACCGAGGTCGTGCTCGGGAGGGAACGAGATCGTCCTCGACGGGAAGGTCCGCGGTGTGGGAACATCCGGCCACGCACGGTGGCACCTGTCGTCCGGGCGCCCGCCCGCACGACACCGGAGCACCATGAGCACCCCTGTGACGCCGCCGTCCTCGCCGACGGCTCCTCCCGGCCCGACCCCCTCCTCCCCCGCCACGGCCGCGCGCCCGAACCCGTACGCGGCACCGCCGCTCGCGGCGCGCCCCGGCCCGCCGCACCCGGGCGTCCCGCAGCCCGCCGCGCCGCACCCGGGACCGTCGCACCCCCAGGCCCCGCGGCCCGCCCCGACGCCCCCGGCACCGGGACGTACCGGCCTCTCCCGGACCGCCGTCGGGCTGCTCGTCGGCGTCGTGTGCCTCGTGGTCGGCGGAGGGACGGGGTACGCCGCGGGCGTCGCGACCGACGCGGGCGCCCGGATCGCCGCGTGGGTCACGGCCCCGACCGACGACGCGTACGGCGACGAGTGGCCCGGCAACGGCTGGTCCGACGAGGACTGGTCCGAGGGCGACTGGGAGGGGACGGGCACGCGTGACGACCCGTGGCTCTTCGACGGGTACACGATCGGTGGCGTGGAGTGGGAGGTCCTCCTCGAGGAGCCCTACGAGGCGACCGCGGAGGTGCTCGCGCACGACGACGTCAACACCCCGCCGCCCGACGGCACCGAGTACTGGATCGTGCCCGTGACCGCCACCTACACCGGGTTCAGCTCGCAGGTGACCGCGTGGGGCGCCGTCGACATCGGGTTCATCGGGGACGACGGCGTCTCCGCCGACGGCGGGTGCGGCGCGGTGCCGCAGGCGCTCGTCGGCACGGGGCTGATCGGCGCGGGCGACACCGTGACCGGCAACGTGTGCCTCGCGGTGCCCGCGGGCGCCCCCGGCCTCTGGACGCTGTCGCTGGAGCGGGAGGAGCCCTGGTACCTGCGCGCGGCCGACCCGCTCGCGGGCTGACGCTCCCCCTCGCGCGCCGCACCCGGGCGACCTCTCGCCGGTCGGCCGTCGCTCAGCCGGCGGGGCGCCGCGCGTCGAACACGTCCCGGTTCTCGCGGATGGTGCGTGTGTGGGCGAGCGCCCACTCGACGAGCGCGAGCACGGGCGGCAGCAGCGTCTCGCCGAGGCTCGTGAGCGCGTAGTCGACGCGCGGCGGCACGACGGCGTGGACGGTCCGGCTCACGAGGCCGTCCCGCTCGAGCTGGCGCAGGTTGAGCGTGAGCATGCGCTGCGAGATCCCGTCGATCCCGTGGAGCAGCTCGGTGAACCGCTGCGGGCCGCCGGAGAGCATCCCCAGGATGAGGACGCTCCACTTGTCGCCGACCCGGTCGAGGACCGAGCGCACCTCGCTCGTGGCCTCGGCTGCGGCGCAGCCGCCGTCGACGGGGATGCCGTGGCGCTCGGCGAGCTCGCGCACCACCGGTACGTCCGTGCTGGGCGTCGTCGTCATGGGGGTCTCCGTCTTCTTCGGGTGCTGCTCCGTGTGCCTCACGCACACCGGTGTGCCTTTTGTACCGGTGCTCATGGTTACCCATCATGTGCCCAGGCACAAAGAGTGACCGGCCATCCTGGGCCGTCGCCGCCTCCCCTCGAAGGACTCCCGCATGAACGTCGCCCTGTGGATCGCCTCCGGTCTGCTCGCCCTCGCCTTCGTCGGCGCGGGTCTCATGAAGGCCCTGCGACCGATCCCGGTCCTTCAGGAGCAGATGCGCTGGGTGACGCCCGAGCGCGCCGCGGGCGTGCGCGCCATCGGGTGGCTCGAGGTGGCCGGCGCCGTCGGCCTGATCCTCCCTTGGGCGCTCGGCGTCGCGCCGGTGCTCACCCCCGTCGCCGCGGTCGGGCTCGCGCTCACGCAGGTCGGCGCGATCCCCCTGCACGTGCGCCTCGGCGAGGCGAAGGCCGTCCCGGCGAACGTGGTGCTGCTCGCCCTCGCGGTGTTCGTCGCCGTCGGCCGGTTCGCGGCGCTCTGACCCGCGGGCGGGCCGCGGCCCCCCGGCCGCCGCGGGCTGTGGGGACCACGCGGACGGCCTCGCGACAGGGCGACAGATCGGCCCCATCCCGACACTCTCGCGCGGCCGGCGGTCCGCTGGACAGCCCCGCGGCCTCCGCTACGCCGTCGCGACGAGCGGGTACCGGCGGCGCAGGACGAGGCGCTGCCCGAGCGTCCACGTCACCGTCACGAGCAGGTACAGGGCAGCGGCGAGCGGCACGAAGCAGGCGATCACGGCGGTGACGAACTGCAGGGCACCGAGCGCGTTCTGCAGGCCCGGGCCGGAGAGCACCGCCGCACCGGACATGCTCGGCCCGGTGTCGGCGCCGGGCGTCGTGCGGGGTAGCGCGAGCCGACCGCCGGGCAGGGAGGCGCGGCGCGTGAGTTCGCCGACGAGGGCGATCGCGAGCACGACCACGCCGGCCACGACCACGGTCGGCACGCCACCCGCCCCGAGCCCGCCGACGAGGCTCGAGCCCAGGGGCGCCCCGAACAGGGTGTGGCCGAGCAGCGCGTTGCCGTGGCCGGCGATCTCCGCGTGCAGGAACAGCGCGTAGACCACCCCGACCACGGGCGCCTGGGCCAGCATCGGGAGGCACCCCGCGAGCGGCGTCGTGCCCTCCTGGGTGTAGAGCTCCACGGTCGCGCGCCGCAGCCGCTCGGGGTCGTTGCGGTGCCGACGCTGGAGCTCGGCGAGCCGCGGTGCGAGGCGCGCGCGGTCGCGCTCCGCCTTCGCCTGCGACACGCCGACGGGGACGAGCAGGGCGCGCACGGCGAGCGTCAGCAGGACGACGGCCGCCGCGGCCGCGGCGCCGCCCGCGAGGGGTTCGAGCAGGTCGGACAGGCCCATCAGCGCGCGGTACGCGGCGTCGAGCACGGTGGAGACGAGCGGGAGGTCGAGCAGGTTCATGGTGGTGTCCTCGGTCGAACGTGCGGGGTACGCGTTCGCCGATCACCCTGTGATGGGCAGGCAGCAGCACGCCGCGCAGCGACGCGGGTGCGGGTGGGTGCCTCGGCCGGGTGATCAGCCGAGGGGTCGGCCGGGAGCCCGGGGCCGGGCACGACCCGGGGCGTCCGGGTCGCTCTGCGTGACGGCGGGACCGACGTCGACCGCGTCGCGCAGGCGGCCCGCGGGCCGAGCCGCCACACCGAGCGCGAGGGGCGCGCCCCAGCGCGCGGCCACGGCGGCCACGGCCGCGACGAGGGCGGTGGCGCCGAGGAGGAAGAGCGTGGCCGTGAGGGTCGACGTGCCGAGCAGGAGCGTGAGCGCGGAGGCGAGGTCGCGCGCCACGACGAGCAGGTCGTTCATCGCACCGCCTCCTCTCCGGTCCCGGCCCGTCGGGGCCCGCGGTGGGCCCGCCGTGGGGCCCGTCGGTGGAGCCAGCCTAGGCCACCTCGAGCGCCGCCCACTCGTCGTCGGTGAGGAGCCGCGACCGGATGATGAAGCGCACGCCCTCGGGCGCCTCGACGCTGAACCCGGCGCCGCGGCCGGGCACGACGTCGATCGTCAGGTGGGTGTGCTTCCAGTACTCGAACTGCGTGCGGCTCATCCACACGGGCACGACGAACCGGCCCGCCGCGCCGTCCGCCCCGGTAGGGCCGTCCGCGCCGGGACCGTCCGCGCCGGGACCGTCCGTGGGACCGGGCGCGTCGACGACGAGGTCGCCGAGGTGCACGTCGGCGTCGCCGAGCAGGAAGTCGCCCTGCGGGTAGCACATGGGCGACGACCCGTCGCAGCACCCGCCGGACTGATGGAACATGAGCTCGCCGTGGACCGTCCGCAGCCGCGCGAGCAGCGCCGCGGCGTCGTCGGTGAGCGCGACGCGCGCGGGTATCGCGCCAACCGGGCGGACCGAGGGAACGTCGTCGACCACGGAACCCTCCACGTGTCGGGCCGACCAGGCGATCCCGGCGCCGCGAGCAGGTGGTCCTGGTCCGTCCGGACGGCCGGACGAGCCAAGACCACCTGCTCGGCGGCCGGGGTGCGCCGAGCCCGTGGTCGGTGGGCGGGCAGGGCGGGTGGGGTTGGTCTAGAAGAAGCCCAGCTTCTGGGCTGAGTAGGAGACGAGGAGGTTCTTCGTCTGCTGGTAGTGGTCGAGCATCATCTTGTGGTTCTCGCGCCCGACGCCGGAGCCCTTGTACCCGCCGAACGCGGCGGCGGCGGGGTACGCGTGGTAGCAGTTCGTCCACACGCGCCCGGCCTCGATGGTGCGGCCCGCGCGGTAGGCGGTGTTGCCCGACCGCGACCAGACGCCGGCCCCGAGCCCGTAGAGGGTGTCGTTGGCGATGGTCATGGCGTCGTCGAAGTCGGAGAAGTCGGTGACCGCGACGACGGGCCCGAAGATCTCCTCCTGGAAGATCCGCATCGAGTTCTTGCCCTCGAAGATCGTGGGCGTCACGTAGTACCCGCCCGCGAGGTCGCCGCCGAGCTCGGCACGCGACCCGCCGGTGAGGACCTTCGCGCCCTCGGCCTTGCCGATCTCGATGTACGACAGGATCTTCTCGAGCTGGTCGTTCGACGCCTGCGCGCCGATCATCGTCTCGGTGTCGAGCGGGTTGCCCTGCTTGACGGCCTGGGTCCGGGCGACCGCGTCGCCGAGGAACGTGTCGTAGATCGACGACTGGATGAGGGCGCGCGACGGGCACGTGCACACCTCGCCCTGGTTGAGGGCGAACATCGTGAACCCCTCGAGGGCCTTGTCGTAGAAGTCGTCGCGCGCGTCCGCGACGTCGGAGAAGAAGATGTTCGGCGACTTGCCGCCGAGCTCGAGCGTGACCGGGATGATGTTCTGGCTCGCGTACTGCATGATCAGGCGGCCGGTCGTCGTCTCGCCCGTGAACGCGATCTTGCGGATGCGCGGGCTGGACGCGAGCGGCTTGCCCGCCTCGACGCCGAACCCGTTGACGACGTTCACGACCCCGGGCGGCAGCAGGTCCCCGACGATGTCCATCAGGAAGAGGATCGACGCGGGGGTCTGCTCGGCCGGCTTGAGCACGACGCAGTTGCCCGCCGCGAGCGCCGGGGCGAGCTTCCACACGGCCATGAGGATCGGGAAGTTCCACGGGATGATCTGCCCGACGACGCCGAGCGGCTCGTGGAAGTGGTACGCGATGGTGTCCTCGTCGATCTCCGAGATCGACCCTTCCTGCGCGCGGATCGCGCCCGCGAAGTAGCGGAAGTGGTCGATCGCGAGCGGGATGTCGGCGGCGAGCGTCTCGCGGACGGGCTTGCCGTTCTCCCACGACTCGGCGACGGCGATCCGCTCGAGGTTCTCCTCCATGCGGTCGGCGATCTTGTTGAGGATGTTGGCGCGCTCGGTCGCGCTCGTGCGGCCCCACGACCGGGCGGCGCCGTGCGCGGCGTCGAGCGCGCGCTCGATGTCGTCGGCGGTGCCGCGCGCGACCTCGGTGAACGTCCGGCCCGTCACCGGGCTGGGGTTCTCGAAGTACTGCCCTCCGGCCGGCGCGACGTACTCGCCGCCGATCCAGTGGTCGTACCGGGCCTTGTACTCGGCGATCGCCCCGTCCGTGCCGGGGGCTGCGTAGACCGTCATCGTCTGCCTCCTCGCAGTGCTGACTCGCAGTGCTGGTCCTCGCCGCGCTCCTGGGGAGGTCGTCGTCGGTCGGGGAGCGTCCGACGGCGGTGCGCGGCCCGGCGCCTCGTCGCGCCGTGCGGCCGACGGTAGGCACCGCAGGGTTGCAGGACCGTTGCAGCGGGCGGATTGCCGGACCTCAGGCGAGCTCGTCGTCGAGCAGGTCGAGGTGGGCGCGGGCGCGGACCCACAGCGGGCTGCCGTGGTCGGCGACGCGCTGCAGCCGCGTCCACGCGGCGTGGTCCTCGGCACCGTCGTCGGTGCGCGTCCACGCGTCGAGCACGTCGGCGCCGCCCGCAGCCACGACGGCGGTGCGCAGCTCGGCCGCGAGCTCGGCGCGCAGGTGCTCGACGGCGGGCGCGCCGGAGCGCGGCAGGAGCGGCGCGCGGTAGGCGGCGACGGCGCCGCGGACGTCGCCCGCCGCGAGGCGGTCCCGCACGACGTCGGCGTCGGTCCGCAGGGGTCGTGCGAGCCGGTAGGGGCGCGACCCCGCGAGGAGCGCGCCCGCGACGCGACGCAGGCGCGACACCTCGGCACGGACGGTCACGTCGGAGAGCTCGCCGCGGTGCAGCAGGACGGCGAGCTCGTCGGCGGACAGGCCGCGGGGGTGCGTCGCGAGGAGCACGAGGATCTCGGCGTGGCGCAGCGACAGGCGGTGGTCGAGGCCGTCGGGCGAGCGCAGCACGGGCGCCGTCCCGAGCACGAGCAGCTCGGGCGCGCCGTCGCGGGGCGGTCCCGGGACCCGGCCGGGTCCGTCGTCGGGTCCCGTCGTCGCGGCGCGCTGGGCGAGCTCGCGCTCGAGGCTCAGCACGGTCGCGCGCACGAGCGAGAGCACGACGCCCGACGCGGCGGACTGGCGCCCGGTGACGTCGAGGACCCCGAGGACGCGCCCGGTCGCGGGGTCGTGGACGGGCACGGCCGTGCAGCTGAACGCCTGCACGGGCCGGGAGAAGTGCTCGGCGCCGAGCACCTGGACGGGGCTGCGCGTCGCGAGCGCCGTCCCGGGCGCGTTCGTGCCGACGCGTTCCTCGCGCCACACCGACCCCTCGACGAACCCGACACGGTCGACGGCGTCGCGCAGCGCCCGGTCGCCCTCGACCCACAGGAGGCGGCCGGCGTCGTCGGACACGGCGACGACGAGGCCGTCGTCGGCGGCGGCGTCGACGACGAGCTCGCGCACGACGGGCATGACGCCGGCGAGCGGGTGCGCCTCGCGGTACGCGACGAGGTCGTCGTGGGCCAGGCCCGAGTCGGTGCGGGGCGCCTCCGGGTCGACGCCGCTGTGCACGGACCGGCGCCACGAGTCGGCGACGAGCGGGTGGACGCCGCGCGGGAGGATGCCGTGGTCGAGGAAGGAGCGGTAGGCGGCGCGCACGGAGCGCGGGTCGCGGCGCGCGTCGAGGCGGCGCGGGTGCTCCTCGGAGCGGGGCGGCGGTGCGGGAGTGCGCGGCACGGGACCTCCACGTCGTCGTGCGGTGCTGGGGCCAGTGTAGGTCGCGCGGGGGGCGGCGCGAGCGGGCGTCAGCCGGTCCCGGGCGGCGCGTGGCCGGCGGTCGCGACGTCGCGCGCGACGCGGCGCAGCGCGCCGAGCACGACGGTGGTCGCGGCGGTGGGCGCCGCCCCGCGCCGCACGGCCGCGTACACCGGGCGGGTCCGGGGCACGCGGAGCGGGCGGGCGTCGACGGCGTACCGCGGGTCGACGGCGAGGCCCGGCAGCAGCGCGACGGACAGCCCGGCCTCGACGTGCGCGAGCAGCAGCTCGTAGCTGGGCAGCCGGGCGACGACGCGCGGCTCGAAGCCGGCCTCGCGGCACGCGCTCTCGACGAGCGTGGACAGGTAGCGCCCGGGGAGGTCGGCCGCCCACGGCGCGTCGGCGAGGCGCGCGAGGTCGGCCGGTTCGCCAGGGGCCCGGTCACCGCGCGCCGTGACGAGCACGACGGGGTCCTCGAGCAGCGGGACGGTCGCGACGTCGGGGCCGGCGAGCAGCGCGCCGTCGAGCAGGTCGGCGGTCACCGCGACGTCGACGTCCGCGCGCCGGAGCGCGGGCCCGCTCTCACGCGGGTCCAGCTCGTCGACCTCGACCTCCACGCGCGGGTGCTCGACGGCGAGCCGTGCCGCGAGCGGGATGACGAGCGCCCGCACCGCGCTCGAGAACGCGGCGACGCGCACGACCCCGGCGGGCTCGCCGTCGGGGTGGGCGAGCTCGGCCTCGGCGAGCGCCATCTGGTCGAGGATGACGCGCGCGTGCCGGGCGAGAGCACGGCCCGCGGGCGTGAGGCGGACGCGTCGGCCCGTGCGTTCCAGGAGGCGCGCGCCGGTCTCGGCCTCGAGCGCGGCGAGCTGCGCGGAGACGGCGGACGGGCTCAGGTGGAGCGAGGCCCCGACCGCGCGCACGGTCCCCAGGCTCTCGAGCCGCGCGAGGATCTGCAGCCGGGCGGCGTTGAGCACGTACGCACCTCCCTCCCTGTGCTGATTGTCCGCACAGACTGTACGCAGACTCGTGCTGTACGCGCACAAGGATGCGTCCCTACGCTCCGAGGATGACCCTCTCGCCCTCCCCCGCGCCCGCCCGCCCGTCCGCCCCCGGCGCGGGCCCGGCTACGGCCGCCGCGGACGACGCCGCGCGCTTCTGGGCCGACGCCGACCGCCACCTCGTGCGGTACGGCGGCCCGTTCACACCGGAGATCGTCGAGAGCGCGTCGGGCAGCTTCGTCACGACGGCGGACGGACGCCGGGTCCTCGACTTCACGTCCGGCCAGATGAGCGCGATCCTCGGGCACAGCCACCCCGCGATCGTCGAGACGGTGCGCCGCCAGGTCGGGACGCTCGACCACCTGTTCTCCGGGATGCTGTCGCGCCCGGTCGTCGACCTCGCGCGCCGGCTCGCGGGGACGCTGCCCGACCCGCTCGAGAAGGTCCTCCTGCTGACGACCGGGGCGGAGTCGAACGAGGCCGCGATCCGGATGGCGAAGCTCGTCACGGGACGGCACGAGGTCGTCTCGCTCGCCGGGTCGTGGCACGGCATGACGCACGCCGCGGCCGCCGCGACGTACAGCGCGGGCCGCCGCGGGTACGGCCCGACGGCGCCCGGCAACCTCGTCATCCCGGTGCCCAACGCGTACCGGCCCGACCACGTCGCGCCCGACGGCACGCACGACTGGCGCCGTCAGCTCGACCTCGCGTTCGACCTCGTCGACGTGCAGTCGACGGGCAGCCTCGCGGCGTGCCTCGTCGAGCCGATCCTCAGCTCGGGCGGGATCGTCGAGCTCCCGCCCGGCTACCTCGCCGCGCTGCGCGACAAGTGCCACGAGCGCGGGATGCTCCTGATCCTCGACGAGGCGCAGACGGCGCTGTGCCGCACCGGCTCCTGGTACGCGTTCGAGGGGCGCGACGGCGAGGAGCCCGTCGTGCCGGACATCCTCACCCTCTCCAAGACCCTCGGCGCCGGGCTCCCGCTCGCCGCCGTCGTCACGAGCGCCGAGATCGAGGCGCGCGCGCACGAGCGCGGCTTCCTCTTCTTCACGACGCACGTCTCGGACCCGCTCGTCGCGGCGGTCGGCTCCACGGTGCTCGACGTCCTGGAGGAAGGGCGGATGGACGCCCGCGCGCGTGTGCTCGGTGACCGCCTGCGCACCGGGCTGCTCGACCTCCAGGACCGCCACGCGACGATCGGCGACGTGCGCGGGCGCGGACTGCTCCAGGGCATCGAGCTCGTGCTGGACCGCGAGACGAAGGAGGGCGCCGACGCCCTCGGTGCCCTCGTGACCCGGCGGGCGCTCGAGCTCGGGCTCCACATGAACGTCGTGCAGCTCCGCGGCATGGGCGGCGTGTTCCGCATCGCCCCGCCGCTCACCGTGAGCGAGGAGGAGCTCGACCTCGGCCTCGAGCTGCTCGACCGGGCGCTCGGCGACGCGACGCGCGAGCTCTTGGGCTGACCGCCCGTCATTCGGGCGGCTCGGCCACCCGGCGCGCGCCGACGGCGAGCACCCCGTCGCGCACGACCGTCACCGGGCCCAGCGCGGGGACGTCGAGCGACGCGTGCACGCCGTCGAGCACCCGGTCGTCGGCGCCGTCGGGCGTCTGATGGACGAGCCAGAGCGCTCCGCCCGGGACGAGCAGCGCGGCGAGCGTGCTCGCCTCGGCGTGGGCCACCCGCGTCCAGAAGACGTTGACGTCCACCGCGAACGCGACGTCGAACGGGCCGCCGGGGACGTCCGGACCGCCGGTCGCCGCGAGCTCCCCACGCCGCACGACGAGGCGGCCGTCGTCGACAGCGACCCGGTTGCGCGCGGTCGTGCGGGCGACCGCCGTGGCGGACCGGTCGAGCGCGACGTACCGCACGCCGGGGTGGGTGGCGAGCACGAGCTCGGCGGCCGCACCGGGACCGGGGCCGATCTCGAGCACGGCCTCGTCGCCGCGGAGGTCGAGCAGCGCCACGGCCCGCCGCACGCGCTCCGGGACGGTGGCGGTCACGCGTCCAGTGTGGCCACCGGAGCGGGCGTCCGCAGCATGCGTTTACACCGTCTCAGCATGCGTCACGAGCCTTCCGTGATACGGACGGCCGACCTAGCCTGACGAGCGAACGCCCACCACGCGCCCGGAGGACACGATGCCCGCACCGCTCGACACCAGCGAGAAGATCACGCAGTACGCCCACCCCGACCGCCTCGTGAGCACCGACTGGCTCGCCGAGCACCTGGGCGAGCCGGGCGTCGTCGTCGTCGAGTCCGACGAGGACGTGCTGCTCTACGAGACCGGGCACATCCCCGGCGCGGTGAAGATCGACTGGCACACCGACCTCAACGACCCGGACACGCGCGACTACATCGACGGCAAGGGCTTCGCCCAGCTCCTCGGCAGCAAGGGCATCGCGCGCGACACGACGATCGTCGTCTACGGCGACAAGAACAACTGGTGGGCGGCCTACGCGGCGTGGGTCTTCACGCTGTTCGGCCACGAGGACGTCCGCCTGCTCGACGGCGGCCGCGGCAAGTGGATCGCCGAGGGCCGCGAGGTCACGACGGACGTCCCCGAGCCGGTCGCGGTCGAGTACCCGGTCGTCGAGCGCGACGACGTGACGATCCGCGCGTTCAAGGAGGACGTCCTCGCGCACATCGGCAACGGGCCGCTCGTCGACATCCGCTCCCCGCAGGAGTACACCGGCGAGCGCCTGCACATCCCCGACTACCCGGAGGAGGGCGTGCTGCGCGGCGGGCACATCCCGACGGCGCGCAACGTCCCGTGGGCGACGGCGGTCGCCGAGGACGGCACCTACAAGTCGCGCGAGCAGCTCGAGGCGATCTACCAGGAGGGCGGCCTCGGCCTCGCGACGGACGACGAGGTCGTCACGTACTGCCGCATCGGCGAGCGGTCGAGCCACACGTGGTTCGCGCTCACGTACCTGCTCGGCTTCGACAAGGTCCGCAACTACGACGGCTCGTGGACCGAGTGGGGCAACGCGGTGCGCGTGCCGATCGTCAAGGGCGAGGAGCCCGGCGAGGCCCCGGCGTCGCTCAACTGACCCACGCACAGCACGAGCGTGCCCGACGGCGCGCGGCCCGCCCCCGAGGACGGACCGCGCGCCGTCGGCGTGCTGCGGGCATACGTCACGTCCACGGAGCGTTCCGCACGGTGGGACTGCCGTCCCGCCGCCCCGGCCCCGATGCGAGGATCGCCACCATGAGCTCCCCCTCCGACGCTTCGCCCGACCTGCCCGCGACGCTCGCGGAGATCCGCGAGGACTTCCTCGCGATGCCGGAGCGCGAGCGCCTCCAGCTGCTGCTCGAGTTCGCGAACGAGCTGCCCGACCTCCCCGAGCGCTACGCGAGCGCGCCCGGTCTGCTGGAGCGGATCGAGGAGTGCCAGTCTCCGGTGCGGGCCTTCGCGGAGGTCGACGACGCGGGCGTCGTGCACTTCTACGCGACCGCCCCCGCCGAGGCTCCGACGACCCGCGGCTTCGCGTCGATCCTCGCGCAGGGCCTCTCGGGCCTGACGGTGCAGGAGGTGCTCGACGTGCCCGACGACTTCCCGATGTCGATCGGCCTGACGCGCGCGGTGAGCCCGCTGCGCATCGGCGGCATGAACGGCATGCTCACGCGCGCCAAGCGCCAGGTCCGCGAGCAGGTAGCGGCGCGCGGCTGACGGGAGGTCCTGCACAGACCGGCCGAGCATGCGGTTGCCGCCCGCCCGGCCGACGCGACGGGACGCATCCGCATGGTCGGCGTCAGTCTCGGAGGGCCAGGCGTCGCGCCAGGACGGCGCAGACGACGAGCTGGAGCTGGTGGAAGACGATCACCGGCACGGCGACGACGCCGGCGACCGCGACGGGGAACAGCACGCTCGCCATGGGCAGGCCCGTCGCGAGCGACTTCTTCGACCCGCACATGAGGAGCGCGACCCGGTCCTCGGTCGAGAGCCCCAGCGCCGCGCCGCCCCACCACGTGGCCGCGAGCATGACGGCGAGGACGAGCGCGCTGACGACGAGCAGCGCCACGATCGACCACCCGGAGACGCTCGACCACACGCCCGCCGACGACGCGGCCGCGACCGCCCCGAACACCACGACGAGGATCGTGCCGCGGTCGACGCCGAGCGTGAGCCAGCGCCGCGCGCGGACCCAGTCCCCCGCCCACGGCTGGAGGAGCTGCCCGACGACGAACGGCAGCAGCAGCTGGAGCAGCACGGTGCGCAGGCCGCCGAGCCCGCCCGTGGGGCCGTCGGCTCCCCCGCCGGTCCCCGTCATGAGCCACAGCACGAGCAGCGGGGTGATCACCATGCCCGCGACGTTCGACACCGTGGCGCCGCAGATCGCCCCGGCGACGTTGCCGCGCGCGACGGAGGTGAACGCCACGGACGACTGCACGGTCGACGGCAGCAGCGACAGGTAGAGCATGCCGGCCGCGAGCGGCGCCCCGACGAGCGGCTCGATCGCCCACGCGGTGACGAGCCCGAGCACCGGGAAGACGACGTACGTCGCGGCGAGGATCCCACCCTGCAGGCGCCAGTTGCGCAGCCCGGCCCAGACCTCCCGCGTGGACAGGCGCATGCCGTAGACGAGGAAGAGGACGGTGACCGCGACGTCCGCGGCGGCGTCGACCACGCGCTGCGCGCCCGGCCCCACGGGCACGACGAGCCCGAGCACGAGCACCACGAGCAGCGTCACGACGAAGGGGTCGACCCACCTGCTCAGGACTGCGCGCACGGGGACCGAGCCTAGCCCGGCGCACGACCCGGGGCGGCACCCGCTCCCCAGGCCCCGGCAGGCGCCCGCCGTCCCGGCCCGGAGCGCCCGGCCCGGGGCTGTCCCGGCCGGTCAGAACAGCGTGTAGCCGCCGTCGACCGTGACGACGGCGCCCGTCATGAAGCTCGACGCCGCGCTCGCGAGGAACACGACGGGCGGCCCGATCTCCTCCGGCTCCGCCCAGCGCTGCATCGCCGCGGGCGCGACGCAGTCGTCGTGGTACTCCGGCCGGTCCACGGGCGACGCCTCGGTGCGCACGTACCCGGGCGCCACCGCGTTCACGCGGATGCCGTGCGGCGCCCACTCGGCGGCGAGGCCCTTGGTGAGCTGGTGCACCGCCGCCTTGGACGCGAGGTACGCGGGCTGCCAGCGGGGCCGGTTGACGATCGACGCGGACATCGAGCCGACGTTGACGATCGTCCCCGGCCGGCCCTGCGCGACGAGCTCGCGGGCGACGGCGCGCGAGCAGTACCAGACGCCGTCGAGGTTGGTCGCGAGCGTGCGGTGCCAGACGTCGTCGCCGATCTCGAGGGCCGCGCCGCCGATCGACACGCCCGCGTTGTTGACGAGCAGGTCGACCGTGCCGAGGTCGGCGGCGGCGCGCGCGACGACGTCGTCCACCTGCTCGCGGTCGGTGACGTCGAGCACGTAGCCGCGGGCGTCGGTCCCCGCGTCCCGGAGCGCGGCGGCGGCTTCGTCGGCCGCCGTCGTGGTGGTCGCCGTGACCGCGACGCGGGCCCCCGCCTCGCCGAGCGCGCGGGCGACGGCGCGCCCGATGCCGCGGCTGCCGCCGGTGAGCAGGGCCGTGCGGCCGACGAGCGAGAACGAGTCGAGGACGGTCACGCGGGACAGTCGACCACGGGGCGCGTCAGAAGTCGAAGAGGTCCTCGAGCCACGACTCCTTCTTCTTGCGCTTGCGGTAGCGGGGGTCGTAGCCGTCGCGGCCGTCGTACCGGCGGTCCCGGTCGTCGCGGTACCGGTCGTCGCGGGGACGCTCGTCATAGCGGTCGTCGCGGTAGCGGTCGTCGCGGTAGCGGTCACGGTCGTCGTCGCGCCGGTCGCCGTACCGCTCCCCGGAGCGCGGGGCGGGGCTGCCGTAGTCCGCGGCGGCGGCCGGCGGGTACGACGTCGGTGCCGGTGCGGCGGGTGCGGACGGCGCGGCGGCGCCCGGGCCCGCGGCCTCGGCGGCGATCTCGCCCTCCACCGAGCGGTCGATGATCTTGTCCAGCTCGCCGCGGTCGAGCCACACGCCGCGGCACGTGGGGCAGTAGTCGATCTCCACACCCTTGCGCTCGGTCATGACGAGCACGGTCTGGTCGGTGGGGCACAGCATGTCTGCCTCCTCGCGAGATGGGCCGGGCGCGGTCGGCGCCCGCACCGGTACTGCGCAGTCCAACGCGGTTCCCGCGCGGGCGGTTCCCGGCCCGGCAGGTGGGACGGCGGGTCAGCCCGTGCGGCGCTCGCTCGCGAGGCGGTCGCGCAGCTCGTCGGCGAGGTGCACCTCGTCGTCGAGGGCGGCGAGCGCGTCGGCCACGCGCGGGAGGAAGTCGGCCCCGGCGCGGAACCACTCCACGCCCTCGAGGAAGCGCGCGGCGGCCGCGTCGTCGTGCAGGGCGAGCGCGAGGTCGGCACGGAGCACCAGGGCGCGGAACCGGACACGCTCCGCGACGGTGCGGGTCCGCACCCCCTCGGCCGCGAAGGCCCGGTCCAGGACCTGGGCGGCACCGGCCGGGTCGCCCGCCGCGCGGAGGATGCGCGCGTGCTCCAGGGCTCGGCCCAGGTCGGGCGGTTCCTCGGCGCCGCGGCGGGGCAGCCCGGGCACGAAGGCCCCACCAGCCACGCCGCACCTCCCGCCTCCCGCCGACAGCGCGCCCACACTAACCCTGGACGTGCGGCCCGGCACGGCGGGAGACGGGTGGCGAAGGGGTCAGCGCTGCACGCGCGCGCTGCCGCCCGACGCGAGCTTGCGGACCTCGGCGAGCGACGCCGTCGACGTGTCGCCGGGGGTCGTCATCGCGAGCGCCCCGTGCGCCGCGCCGTACTCGACGGCCTCCTGGATCGAGCCGAGCTCCATGAGCCCGTACGCGAGGCCCGACGCGAACGAGTCGCCGCCCCCCACGCGGTCGAGGATCTCCAGGCCGGGGCGGTGCGTCGCCTCCGCGAAGCCCTGCACTCGCGACCACGCGATCGCGCCCCAGTCGTTGACCGTCGCGGTCCGCACGCCGCGCAGCGTCGTCGCGACGACCTGGAAGTTCGGGTACTCCTCGGCCGCGCGCGTGATCATCGCGCGGAACGCGGACGTGTCGAGGTCGGTGAGGTTCTCGTCGACGCCCTCGACCGCGAACCCGAGCGACGCGGTGAAGTCCTCCTCGTTGCCGATCATCACGTCGACGTACCGCGCGAGGCGGCGGTTCACCTCCTGCGCGCGCTCGACGCCGCCGATGCCCTTCCAGAGCGAGGGGCGGTAGTTGAGGTCGTAGGAGACGACCGTGCCGTGGCGGCGGGCGGCGGCCATGGCCGCCTCCGCGACGTCCGCGGACGACTCCGACAGCGCGGCGAAGATGCCGCCGGTGTGGAACCACCGGACGCCGCGGCCGAACACGTCGTCCCAGTCGACGTCGTCGGGCCGGAGCTGGGCGATCGCGGTGTTGCCGCGGTCGGAGACGCCGACCGCGCCGCGCACCCCGAACCCGCGCTCGGTGAAGTTGAGCCCGTTGCGCACCGTGCGGCCGATGCCGTCGTCCTCGCGCCACCGGACCCAGCGCGTGTCGAGCCCGCCCGTGAGCATGAGGTCCTCGACGAGGCGCCCGACCTCGTTGTCCGCGAGCGCGGTGACGATCGCGCCGCGCAGGCCGAACGCGCGGCGCAGGCCGCGCGCGACGTTGTACTCGCCGCCGCCCTCCCACACGTCGAAGCTGCGGGCCGTCTTGATGCGGCGCTCCCCCGGGTCGAGGCGCAGCATGACCTCGCCGAGCGCGACGACGTCGTAGGCGCAGTCGGCCGCGGGGCGGACGGCGAGCGGGGCCTGGGCGGTGAGGGTGTCGGTCATGGTCAGGCTCCTTCGGCGGGGTGGGGGGCGGACGCGGCGAGCGCGACGGCCTCGCGCGTGCGGCGCGTGATCTCGGCGGTGTCGCCCGCGCGCACGAGCGCGGCGTCGACCATCCAGGAGCCGCCGGCGGCGAGCACGGCGGGCAGGGCCAGGTAGTCGAGCAGGTTGGCGGCGCTCACGCCGCCGGTCGGCACGAACCGCAGGCCGGGGAACGGCGCGGAGAACGCCGTGACCGCGGCGGGCCCGCCGACGACGTTCGCGGGGAACAGCTTGACGACGTCGAGGCCGAGGTCGAGCGCGGCGATGACGTCCGACGGCGTCGCGACACCCGGGACGACGGGCACGCCCAGCTCCTGCGCGCGGCGCACGACGCCGGCGGAGAGCCCGGGCGAGACGAGGAACCGCGCCCCGGCGTCGACCGCCTCGTCGACCTGCGCGGCCGTGACGACGGTGCCGGCGCCGACCAGCACGTCGGGCACCTCGCGCGCGATCGCCTCGATCGCCGCACGTGCCCCGGCGGTGCGGAACGTGACCTCGGCGACGGGCAGGCCGCCGTCGCGCAGCGCGCTCGCGACGAGGACGCCCTGCGCCGCGTCGTCGACGACGACGACCGGCACGACGCGGGCACGCGCGATCCCCTCCAGGGGTCCCAGGGGTGACATCCAGGCTCCGTTTCGCTATGGTGAACACCTGTTGTTCACTACGGAACGCACTCTAGGCGAAGGAGTCACGATGGCGGAAGCCGGACGTGCGCCGTCGGGCACCCCGGGGGCGGCCGAGAGCCCGCTCGGCAGCGTCGACAAGGCGCTCGTCGCGCTCGAGGCGCTCGCCGCGGCCGGTCCCGGGGGTGTCGCGCTCGGGGACCTCGCGCGCTCGCTCGGGCTGCACAAGGCGTCGCTGCACCGCACGCTCGCGGCCCTGCGGTTCCGCGGGTACGCCGAGCAGGACGCGACGACCGGCGACTACCGCCTCGGCCCGGCGGCGACGGCGCTCGCGACGGTCTACCTCGGCGAGGAGAACCTCCCCGCGCTCCTGCACCCGGTGCTCGTCGCGGTGTGCCGCGCGACCGACGAGCTCGTGCACCTCGGTGCCCTCGCCGGCACCGAGATCGTCTACCTCGACAAGGTCGAGCCGGCGCGCGCCGTCCGCGTCTGGTCGGCCGTCGGCCGGCGCCGCCCGGCGGCGACCACCGCGCTCGGGCGCGCGCTGCTCTCCCAGCGGGCTCTCGACGAGGGCGCGCTCGCCTGGTACGCGGCCGCCGCGCCCGAGGACCACCCCGTGACGCCCACCGCGCTGCGGGCGACGTGCGAGGCCACGCGCGCGACGGGGTTCGCCACGGAGACGGAGGAGAACGAGCCGGGCATCAGCTGCGTCGCCGTCCCGGTCCTGCGCGCCGGGCAGCCGGTCGCCGCCGTGAGCGTCACGGCGCCCGCCGAGCGGCTCGGCGCGCGGCGCCGGCGGGAGATCGAGGCGATCCTGCGCGAGGTCGTGCCGCCCCTGCTGCCCCCGACCCTGGCGGTGCCCGACGCCGTGCTCCGCGACCCCGGGGACGGCGCGACCCGCCGACCGGCGACGGACGCCGCGCTGTGAGAGAGTTCAACCGCAGCACGACGGAATGACGGAAGGGCCCGCGCGATGACCGTCCTCGTGGCGTACAACGACTCCCCGCAGGGCGAGACCGCATTCCGGGCGGCCGTCGCCGAGGCGGTCCACCGCTCGACCCCCCTCGCGGTCCTCGTGCTCACGCCGCAGGACGCCGACGCGGGCGTCCCCGCGAGCCTCGCGCACCTGCTCGACACGCTCCCCGCCCAGGTCGCGCGCCCCGAGGTCTCGTACCGTCCCGAGCACCGCGACCCGGCCGAGGCGATCATCGACGAGGCCGAGCGCACGACCCCCGACCTCGTCGTCGTGGGGGCGCGCAAGCGCTCGCCCGTCGGCAAGTTCTTGCTCGGCAGCACCACGCAGCGCGTCCTGCTGGACTCGCCCGTCCCGGTGCTCGTCGTCAAGGCGTCCCACTGACGGACGCCGCCGCGCGGCCGCCCGGTCGCCCGGACGTCCGCGCCGCCCGGCTCAGCTCTGCGCGACGGCGGCGCGCAGCCCGTCGACGAGCGGCGTCGTCGGGCGGCCCAGGAGCCGGCGGAGGTCCTCGGTGACCTCGGCGAGCAGGCCGTCGCGGATGTTGCCGTCCAGCGCGACGACGAACCCGGCCGTCCCCTCGTCCAGGCCCGCGCCCAGCAGGAGCGCGCGGTGCTCGTCGGGCGACACGCGCCGGTAGACGACGGGGCGCCCGAGCACCTCGGCCGCCGCGGCGGCCAGGTCGTCGTACGTCCACGCGACGTCACCGCTCAGCTCGTACACGGCGCCCGCGTGCGCGGACGCGTCCTCGTGCGCGGCGAGCGCGACGACGGCCGCCGCCTCGGCGAAGTCCGCGCGGCTCGCGCTCGCGACGCGGCCGTCGCCCACGCTCGCGACGATCTCGCCGGACTCGCGTGCGGCGAGCACGTCGCCGACGTAGTTCTCGGTGTACCAGTTGTTGCGCAGGACCGTCGTGGCGAGGCCCGAGGCGGCGAGGAGCTCCTCGGTCGCCTTGTGCTCGGGCGCGAGCACGAGCGCGGACGTCGTCGCGTGCGGGGCGCTCGTGTAGACCACGCGCGCGACCCCGGCGGCCTGCGCGGCGTCGACGACGTTGCGGTGCTGCTCGACGCGCTGCCCGACCTCGGACCCGGAGACGAGCACGAGGACGTCCACCCCGGCGAGCGCGGGGGCGAGCGTCTCCGGCTGTGCGTAGTCGGCCTCGCGGACCTCGACGCCGCGGTCGGCGAGGTCCGCGACCTTGGCGGTCGTGCGCGCGAGCGCGACGACCTGGGACGCGTCGGCCCCGCGGGCGAGGAGGGACTCGACGACGAGGCGGCCGAGGTGGCCGCTGGCTCCGGTGACGGCGATGGACATGCGCGGGCTCCTTCGAGTGCGGGGCGCGGCCGGTCGACCGCGCGACCACCAGCATGCGCTTACTTTTCGTAAGTGCCAACCATGAGTGAGTGCGACCTATCTCACAGCACTCGCCACAGGCGGGCGCCGTATCCTGGGGCGATGACCACCGACGCCCGTCCCGTGGAGGACACCGGACCCACCGACGCGATGGTGGCCGACGTCTTCCAGCGCGGCTGCACCTCGCGCCACGTGCTCGAGGCCGTGACCGGGCGCTGGGGCGTGCTCACGGTCGCGGGCCTGCGCGACGGCGCGGTGCGCTTCAACGCGCTCCGCCGCCGCATCGACGGGGTCAGCGAGAAGATGCTCGCGCAGACCCTCCAGTCGCTCGAGCGCGACGGCATCGTCGTGCGCGAGGTGCGGGCGAGCATCCCGCCCCACGTCGAGTACTCCCTCACCGACCTCGGGCGCCGCGTCGCGGACAGCCTCTCGGGGCTCATCGACGTCCTCGAGGGCGCGGTCGACGAGGTGTCGGCGTCCCAGCGCGCGTACGACGCGCGCCGGGACTGACCGCTCACGTCTGCGAGCGCACGTACCACCAGACGAGCGCGGCGACCACGAGCAGGCCCGCCACGACGGCGAGCACGATCTTGCCGACGCTGTAGGGACGTCGTCCGACCACCTGTCCCGTGTTCGCGTTGACCATGACCTGCCACTGCCTGCCCGCGTACACGTACGTCGCGACCCACAGCGGCAGGAGCACGAGCTTGAACATCACGTCGGCGTAGGCGGTCCGGACCGACCCCACGCGCTGCTCGTCGCCGCCGATGTCGCGCTCGACGTCCCTCCGGATCACCGGGGCCATCTTCTGCTGCGCCCGCTCGAGCCCGACGGGCGGCTCGACCTCGTAGCGCGCCGCGGCGAACCCGGCGAGGTACTCGGCGCGGAACGGCACGGCCTGCGCGAGCGGCCACGGTCCGAGCCGGGCGAGGTCGCGCTCGGCGACCTGGGACGACGCGGGCACGAGCACGTCGTCGAAGTCGCGCGCGACGTGCCCCGCGACGTGCGTCCAGCTCACGCGCCGCTCCTGGCGCTCCTGGTCCCCCTGCTTCACGGTGACGTAGTACGCGTCGCCGCGCTGCCCCGTGTACGCGGACGACGTGCGCGCGTCGAACGTCCAGTGCGGCACGTACGAGCCGTGCAGCGACTCGGTGTCCCCCACCTTCTTCAGCTCGCCCGGCGCGAACCAGCGCGAGCGCACCCACCGCCGGAATGCCTCGCGCGCCTGGGCCTGCTCGACGCCGAACGGCACGACCGCCTCCGGCTGCACGAGCCCGTCGGTCTCCGCCGCGACGACGAGGTGGCCCCCGCAGAAGCGGCACGCGACGGACAGGTCCGTGCCCTGCGTCGTCGCGCCGCAGCCGTCGCACACGAGGGTGCGGGCGTCGAGGAGCCCGGCGCGCACGCCGCCCTGGGCCGCGGCCCACGCGTCGAAGGAGTGCTCGTCGACGGCATCCCCCGGCGCGTGCACGATGTCGACCGTGCCGCCGCACGCGACGCAGCGCAGGTGCTGCGTGCCCGGCGCGTACGCGAGCTGCGACCCGCACGCGTCGCAGCGCGTGCGGACCAGCTCGCCCCGGGTGTCGCTCACCGTCAGCCCGCCGCCGGGTCGCTGGAGGTCCCCGTCGGGGTGCCGGTCGGGGCGTCCGTCGGGGGCAGCGGCGGCGGGGTCGCGGCGAACAGCGACGCGAGCGCGGGTACCTGCCCGGCGGGCGTCCACGCGTTCATGCCCTGCTGCCAGACGAGCGAACCGCGCGTCAGGGCCCCGGACCGGACGTGGCCCGCGAGGTCCGCCGTCGTGCCGGGACCCGCCTGCGCGCCGTCCACGGCCCAGTACCAGGGCGACTCCGCGGCGGGCAGCGGCGGCGGACCGGCGGGCGCCGCCGGGGCCTGCGGGGCCGACGGCGTCCCGAGCGACTGCGCGAGCTGCTGCCCCATCGCGGCCCCGAGGCCCATCCCCGCACCGAGGCCCAGGCCGTCGCCCGCCCCGCCGGGGTTCCCCGCCGCGGTCTCGATCGCGTTCGCCGCCTGGAACCTCGTGTACTGGTCGAGGTTCCCGACGACGGCCATCTGGGTCCGCTTGTCGAGCGCCGCCTCGACCTCGGGCGGGAAGGAGACGTTCTCGAGGACGAAGCGCCGGACGGCGATGCCGTACTCCGACAGGTCCTCCGAGAGCTGGCCCGCGAGGCGCGTGGCGATCTGGCCCTGGTTCGCGGCGAGGTCGACCGCCGCGACGCCGGCCTCCGCGAGCGCCGGCCCGAGCTGGCCGACCACGAGGCGGCGGAAGTAGTCGCCGATCTCGTCGGTGCGGAACTGCGGGTCGGTGCCCACGAGCTGGCGCAGCAGCGCCGCCGGGTCCACGACCTGCAGCGCGTACGTGCCGAACGCGCGCAGCCGCACCGCGCCGAGCTCCGGGTCGCGCAGGATCACCGGGTTCTGCGTGCCCCACGTGAGGTCGGTGAGCTGGCGCGTCGTGACGAAGTAGACCTCCGCCTTGAACGGTGAGCTGAACCCGTGCTTCCAGCCCTGCAGCGTGGACAGGATCGGCAGGTTCTTGGTCTCGAGCGTGTACGTGCCCGGCCCGAACACGTCGGCGAGCCGGCCCTCGCTCACGAAGACGGCGCTCTGCCCCTCGCGCACGACGAGCTTCGCCTGGTTCTTGATCTCGTTGCCCTGGCGCGGGAAGCGCCAGACGATCGTGTCCCGGCTCTCGTCGAGGAACTCGACGATGTCGATCAGCTGGCCGCGCAGCTTCTCCATGAAGCTCATCCGGACTCCTTCGCTCGTCGTGCGGGACGGTCGTCGGCGAGCAGGTCCGCGACCCGCCGCGTCGCCCCGGCGCGCCGAGCATAGCGGCATCCCAGCCTGCCGATGAAACCCCCAAGGCTTGGTAAAACCGACTGGTCGCCGCGCGGTCGTGTCCAGGCCGACGAACCCGCGGCTGCGGCCCACGGACGAGGCCGCCCGAGGAGGGACCCGGTGTTCGGCGGCACCTATCCTGGCCGGGTGCCGACCCCGCCGACGACCGCACCCGCGACGCCCACCGTCGCCGTCCTCCTCGCGGCCGGGGCCGGGACGCGCCTCGGCCGCGGCCCCAAGGCGCTGCTCCCCCACCGCGGCGGGACGCTCGTCGAGCACGCGACGAGGACCCTGCTCACGGGCGGGTGCGACGCCGTCGTCGTGGTGCTCGGCGCCGGGGCCGCCGGTGTCCGGGCCGGGTCGTCGCTCGACGGCCCCGGGGTGCGCGTCGTCGAGAACCCCGACTGGGCCACCGGGATGGCGTCGTCCCTGCGCGTCGGCGTCACCGCCGCTCTGGACCTGGTCCCCGCCCGGGTCGTCGTCGCGCACGTGGACCAGCCCGGCGTCCGGCCCGACGACGTCGCGCGCCTCCTCGCCGCGCACCGCCCCGGGCGCGTGACCGCGTCGCGGTGGCTCGCCGCCGCCGAGGGTGTGTCGCAGGGCGCGGTGGGGTCGCATGGCGCTGCGGACGATGCTGCGGGCGCGGAGCGCGCGGCGACGGCGGGCCGTCCTCGCTGGGCGCACCCGCTCGTCCTCGACGCCGCGCTCGCGGGACCCGCCGCCGCGAGCGCCCGCGGCGACCACGGCGCGCGCGACTTCCTGCGCGCCCACGCCGACCTGGTCGACGACGTCGACCACCCCGGCGACGGCCGCGACCTCGACACCGCGGCCGACCTCGACCTCCTCGACCCGCCGCCCCGCCCCCGCTGAGTGCATGAAACAGTCGCGCCGACCGACGTCGGACGCGACTGTTTCCCGCACTCAGCGGGTGGGGGTGGCGGCCTTGATGCCCAGGTAGACGCGGTCGCGGGCGAGCGGGAGCTCCGTGAACCGCACGCCCGTCGCGGCGCGGACCGCGTTGGCGAGCGCGGGCGCGACGGGGTTGAACGGGCTCTCGCTCATCGACTTCGCGCCCATCGGGCCCACCGTGTCCGACGTCCGCGCGAAGTAGACCTCGCTGCGCGGGGTGTCCGCGAACGTGGGCAGGTGGTACTGGCGGAAGATGTCCGTCGTGACGCGGCCCGACTCGTCGACCACCACGTTCTCGTAGAGCGCCGCGCCGAGGGCCTGCGCGATGCCGCCCTCGACCTGGCCGCGGCACTGGCGCGGGTTGACGACCTCTCCGGCGTCGGCGGCCTGGACCGACTGGAGGATGCGGATCTCCCCCGTCCCGCGGTGCACCGCGACGCGGAAGCCGTGCACGTTGAACGCGACGGAGCGCGGGGTGCCGCCCCAGCGGCCCTCGGCGACGAGGTCGATCCCCGCGTCGTCGGCGGCGCGTGCGACGTCGGCCAGCGGCAGGACCGTCCCGGCGCAGTCGACGCCGCCGGGCACGAGCCGGCAGTCGCCGGGCGCCGCGCCCGCGACCCCGGCCGCGACCTTGAGCACGGCCTCGGCAAGATCCTGTGCGGCGGCGAGCGACGCCTTGCCCGCGACGACCGTGCCGGTGGACCCGAACGCCCCGGTGTCGTGCTCGACGAGGTCGGTGTCGGACTGCCGCACGACGACGTCGGCGGCGTCCTGCCCGAGCGCGCCGGCGACGAGCTGGGCGTGGACGGTCGTCGTGCCGTTGCCGAACTCGGCGGTCCCGACCTCGGCCTGGACGACCCCGTCCGGCCGGATCCGCACGCGGGCGTGCGAGTAGTGCCCGCGGGGCGGGACGGTGTCGATCATGGACAGCGCCGTCCCCTCGCCGACACCCCACTCCGGGCCCAGGTCCGGGAGCGCGTCCGGCCCGGACCCGGCGCGCGCGCCGTACGCGGCGACGTCGCGCGCCCGGCCCCGTGCGAGCGCGTCGGCGGCCAGGTCGAGGCACTGGTCGAGCCCGTAGCTGCCGTAGAGCACGTCCTCCTCGGGGGTCGGGTGCGTGGAGAGCATGGGGTCGCCGTCGCGCACGACGTTGCGCCGCCGCAGCTCGACCGGGTCCATCCCGAGCCGGCGCGCGAGCTCGTCGACCGCCGACTCGACCGCGAAGATCATCTGCGACAGCCCGTACCCGCGGAACGCGCCCGCGGGCACCGTGTTCGTGTAGACGCAGTGGGCGTCGACCTTCTTGTTGTCGCACCGGTAGACGGCGAGCGACTCGCCGCACCCGTGGAACATGACGCCCGGGCCGTGGTTCCCGTACGCCCCGGTGTTGCTGAGGACGTCGAGGTGCAGCGCGGTGAGGGTGCCGTCGCGGCGCGCGCCCGCGCGCACGCGGATGCGGAACGGGTGGCGCGTCGTCGTGCCGACGAACTGCTCGCGGCGCGTGAGCTCGAGCTGCACGGGCCGGCCGAGCCGCAGGGTCGCGAGCGCGACGACGTCCTCCGTGAGCACCTCCTGCTTGCCGCCGAACCCGCCGCCGACGCGCTCGCAGTGCACGCGCACGCGCTCCGGGTCGAGGTCGAGGACGCGCGCCAGGTGGCGGCGCGCGAGGAACGGCACCTGCGTGGACGACCGCACGACGAGCCGCCCGTCGTCGTCGAGCGACGCGACGGCGCAGTGCGTCTCGAGCGCCGCGTGCTGCACGCGGTGGGTGCGGTACGTGGCCTCGTGCACGACGTCGGCCTCCGCGAGCCCGCGCTCGACGTCGCCGAGCTCGCTGTGCACCTCGGCGACGACGTTCGCCTCCGGCCGCGAGACGCGCGCGGCGGCGGCGTCGAGCTCGGGGTGCACGAGCGGGGCGCCGGGCGCCATGGCCGCTTCCGGGTCGACGACGGCGGGCAGCGCCTCGTACTCGACGCGGACCCGGCGCACGCCCTCCTCGGCCGCGGCGACGGTGTCGGCGACGACGGCCGCGACCCGCTGGCCGACGTGCCGCACGACGTCGTCGAGGATCCGCGTGTCGTCGGGGTCGTCGGTGAACAGCTCGTGCTGCGCGGTCGAGAACCGGGTCGCGGGAGCGTCCTCCTGCGTGAGCACGGCGTGCACGCCGGGCACCGCGAGCGCGTCCGTGGTGTCGATCGCGACCACGCGCGCGTGCGCGTGCGGGGAGCGCACGAGCTTGAGGTGGAGCAGGCCCGGGTAGTCGGCCGGGTCCACGTCGAGCGTGTACCGCACCGTCCCGGTGACGATCCCCCGCCCCGCCGGCGCGGGCACGTCGCGCCCGAACGCCCGACCCGTCGAGGGAGGGGCCTGGTCACCCGAGGTAGAGGCCTGGTCACCGCCCGACGGCGCGCGCTCGCCCGTGCCCGGCGCGGTCCCGGTCGTGTCGCCGCGGTCGAGGACGGCGTCCTCGATCGCGCGGTACCCGGTGCAGCGGCACAGGTTGCCCTTGAGGTTGCGCGGCAGGTTCTCGCGCTGCGCGTCGTCGAACGTCGCGGCGGTCATGATCATCCCGGCGGTGCAGAACCCGCACTGGAAGCCCTGCGCGTCGAGGAACTGCTGCTGCACCGGGTGCAGCGCGTCCTGCGGGCCGTGGGGGGCGTGGTCGCACGCGCCCGCGGGCTCGTCCCCGGCCGCGCCGCCCGGGCACGACGTCGCCGCGAGCCCCTCGATCGTCGTCACCTCGTGACCGGCCGCGCGTCGTGCGGGGTAGACGCACGAGTGCACGGGGACGCCGTCGACGTGCACGGTGCACGCGCCGCAGTCGCCGCCGTCGCACCCCTTCTTCACGCCGAGCGCGCCCTGCTCGCGCAGGTAGGTGCGCAGGCACTGGCCCGCCCGCGGCTCGGTGCGCACGGTGCGGCCGTCGATCGTCACCGGCGGGGCCGGGTGCGGGGCGGGCGTCGTCGTCATCGGAGGCCTCCGTCCGAGGTCGTGCCGTCGACGAGCTCCGCGCGGATCTGCTCGCCGAGGCGGTAGGTCATGTCCCGGCGCCACTCGGGCAGCCCGTGGATGTCGTCGTGGTAGAGGTCGGCGGGGATCGCGCCGTCGAGCGTGGTGACGAGGTCCGCGGCGGTGGGCAGCGCGTCCGCCGCGAAGCGGAGCTGCACGGGCCGGCGCGTCGAGGCGGTGACCGTGAGGACGAAGGCGCCCCCGGCGTCGGGCGGGTCGACCCGGCCGACGAGCAGCACGCCGGAGCGCCCGAGGTTGGACAGCGACAGGCGGCGGAACGCCGTGCGCGAGCGCAGCGCGTGGTCCGGCAGACGGATCGCGCGCAGGAGCTCCCCGGGCCCGAGCGTGTTGCGCAGCTCGCCCGTGACGAGGTCGACGACGGGCTGCTCCCGGCGGGTGCCGCCCGGCCCCCAGACCTCCGCGACGCCGTCGAGCGCCGCGGTGAGCGAGATCATCGGCCCGGCCGGCAGGGACGTGCAGACGTTGCCTCCGACGGTCGACGTGTTCCAGATCTTGAACGACGCGACGAAGCTGTCGCAGCACGGCCGCGCGAGGTCCAGCGCGCGCCACCGCTCGCGCACGGGCGCGGCCTGCGCGCTCTCCTCGAAGGCCCACAGCTCGGCGACGGTGCACGTCGCGGCGATCTCGAGCCCGTCGTCGGTGACCGTCAGCGCGGGCCACCCCGCGCTCGTCAGGTCGAGCAGGCGCCGGAGCGTCTCGCTGCCGTAGGAGAACAGGACGGTCCCGCCCGCGAGCCACGCGTCGCCCTCGCGCCATTCGGCGGGGTCGGCGGTCGGGACGAGGTCGGTGACGGTGCCCAGGTCCATCAGGGGGCCTCCTCGGGGTGGGGGCGGTGCGTCGGTGCACCGTCCGGTCGTGCGGCGGGCTCCGCGTGGAGCGGGCCCGAGCTGCTGCTGAGCGGGACGACGGCGGAGCGCCCGTGCCTGGTGGCGACGAGCTCCGCGGTGACGGAGACGGCGACCTCCTCGGGCGTGACGGCGCCGAGGTCGAGCCCGATGGGCGACCGCAGGCGCGCGAGCGCGGCCTCGCCCACGCCCTCGGCACGCAGAGCGGCGACGCGCTGGGCGTGCGAGCGGCGCGAGCCCATCGCGCCGACGTACGCGAGCGGGAGGTCCAGCGCGAGCCGCAGGAGCGGCACGTCGAACTTCGCGTCGTGCGTGAGCACGGCGACGGCGGTCCGCGCGTCGAGCCGGCCCGCGGCGGCCTCCGCGGCGAGGTAGCGGTCGGGCCAGTCGACGACGACCTCCGCCTCGGGGAAACGGCGTGGGTCCGCGAACACCTCGCGCGCGTCGACGAGCGTCACGCGGTAGCCGAGGAGCCGGACGTGCCGCACGAGCGCGCCCGCGAAGTCGTTGGCCCCGCACACGAGGAAGCGCGGCGCGGGCAGCCGCGTCTCGACGAGCAGCGTGACCGGCTCGACGTCGTCGCACGGGTCACCCGGGACGGCGGCTCCTGCCCGGACCGGCGCGCCGGCGCGCGCCTCGGGCGACGACGGACGCGCGCCCGGCCCGCCGTGCGCCGCGTGCACGGTCGCCGTGCCGCCCGCGCGCAGCACCGCCACGACCTGCGCCGCGGCGGCGGCCAGGCTGTCGGGGCCGACGAGCCCGCGCAGCACCCGGGCGACCGCTGCCTCGTCGGCGCCCGGGTCGTCCACGACGACGGCCGTGCGCGCGCCGCCGTCGATGCGGCGGACGAGGGCCACGGGCGCGGCGGGCTCTTCTCGCGCCGCGAGCGCGTGCAGGGCGCGCGTCGCGTCGTCGTCCGGCAGGACAGGCTGGACGTGGACGTCCAGCGTCCCGCCGCAGCTCAGCCCGACGGCGAACGCGTCGTCGTCGCTGTACCCGAACGTCTCGCGGTGGCTCGTGCCGGACGCGATCGCGTCGAGCGCCGCGGCGTGGACGGCGCCCTCGACGCACCCGCCGGACAGGCTGCCGAGCACGGCGCCGTCGGCGCGGACCGCCATCGCGGTGCCGACCGGGCGCGGCACGGACCCCGACGCGGCGACCACCGTCGCCACGGCGAAGGGCGGCTGCCCCGGACCGAGCCAGGGGGCGAGCCGGTCGACGATGTGGAGCATCGTGGCCTCGCTTCCGCAGGGTGCCGGCGTACCGGCGTCCTTCCAGTGAACCCTTGCGGTGAGTCCCCTGCGTGTCCTGGCCCGCGTCCGCTGTGACGCGCCCGAAACACAGGGCTTGAATCCGCCGTGGACCCCCCCGACCCACGGAGAGGAGTTCCGTCTGATGGAATTACAGTTCCATTCGACGGACTCCACGCTAGCACGGGGTGAGGCGCAGGTCACCGTCCCGGCGCGGCGGACGACTACCATCGGCCCATGACCGCCGTCTCGCTCGGGATGCCCAGGGTGCGGTCCGCCGCGCCTCCGGGCGCCCCGGACGGCCTCGACCCGGCCCGCCCGGCGACCGACGCGCTCGTCGACCGGTACGGCCGCGTGGCGCGCGACCTGCGCATCTCCATCACCGAGAAGTGCTCGCTGCGGTGCACGTACTGCATGCCCGCCGAAGGGCTGCCCGCGATCCCCCGCGAGGACCTGCTCACGCCCGACGAGATCGGCCGCGTCGTGCGGGTCGCGGTGGCGCGGCTCGGCATCACCGACGTCCGGTTCACCGGCGGCGAGCCGCTCCTGCGGAACGACCTCGCCGACATCCTGCGCGCCGCGCGCGCCGCCGCGCCGGGCGTGTCCCTCTCGCTGACGACCAACGCGATCGGCCTCGACAAGCGCGTCCGCGGGCTCGTCGACGCCGGGCTCGACCGCGTGAACATCTCCCTCGACTCGGTCGACCGCGCGCACTTCGCGCGCCTCACGCGGCGCGACCGCCTGCCCGACGTGCTCGCCGGGATCCGGGCCGCGCTCGACGTCGGCCTCGCCCCGGTGAAGCTCAACGCCGTCCTCATGCCCGAGACGCTGGCGGGCGCGGCCGACCTCCTCGCGTGGGCCGTCGAGCACGGCTGCCACCTGCGGTTCATCGAGCAGATGCCGCTCGACGCCGACGGCCGCTGGACACGCGACGACCTCGTCTCCGCGACGGACCTCCTGGACGTGCTGGGCACCCGCTTCGACCTGCTCGAGGTCGGGCGCGACGACCCGTCGGCGCCCGCCGAGGAGTGGCTCGTGGACGGCGGACCCCAGACGGTCGGCGTCATCGCCTCCGTCACGCGCTCGTTCTGCGGCGCGTGCGACCGCACCCGGCTCACCGCCGAGGGCACCGTGCGCTCGTGCCTGTTCGGCGACGACGAGACCGACCTGCGCGCGATCCTCCGCTCGGACGACCTCGACGAGGACGAGCGCGACGACGCCCTCGCCCGCGCGTGGCAGGGCGCGATGTGGCGCAAGCCGCTCGCGCACGGCAGCGACGCCCCGACGCTCGCCGCCGACGCCTTCGCGGCGACGACACGCAGCATGGGCGCGATCGGCGGCTGAGGCCCTCAGCGCCCTCGGTCGCGACGGCGCAACGCGATCATCCGTTCGCGCGCCGCTCCGCGGATCCGCCTCGTCGCGCCGGACGCCTCGAGCACCGCCAGCACCTCGTCGGACTCCGACGACCCTGCGACCTCACGCTGGAGCCAGCGTGTCCATCCCGTGACGTCGTCGACCGCGACGCCGTGCCCTGCGAGCACTCGGTCGCGAAGCACGACGTCCCGCAGGCGCGCCCGCGGAAAGCCCTGGTGCTCCGCCGGCAGGAGGTCGACCCACTCCGTCGCCGCCGTCGGGTCGACACGTTCGATCATCCGGAGGACGACGGACTCCGCCACGTGAGGATCAGGCTCCTCGGAGACCAGCCGAGAGAGGACGCTCCACGTGGTCGGGTCCTCGACCGCGCTCGAGTACACCCACCAGCGCCAGTGTTCCCCCTCGTCCGGCCCGGGCGCGCCGACACCTGTTCGTGCCGCGAGCGCCGCGAGCTCGGAAGACGTCTCCCGCGAGCTGCCCACGGCACCCTCCTGACCCGTCCTCGCTCCACGCACGCAGGCACCGCCGCGCACCGGCAGTGGTGGCGCAGATCATAGGGTGAAGCCGGTCACCTCGGTGCATCAGCCCAGGTCAGAGCCGCCGTCTCTTCCTACCATGGATCTCGTGACGACGATCTCTCCCGCACCCACCAACCGCCCCTCCTCCTCGATCTCCGGCGCGTCCTCGACGACCCCGGACAACAGCGCGTCCGCGCTCCCGATCTACCGCACCGACGAGCGGTCCGGCTCCTGGAAGGCCGGCACCAAGAGCGTCATGGGCGCGGCCGTCGGCGCCGTCGTCGGGGTCGTCGTGCTGAGCTGGTTCGGTCTCGTCCTCGGGACCGCCGTCGGCCTCGGCATCGGCATGCTGCTCGACAACCGCCCCACCGCGCGCTGACCCGACCGTCCCCTCCCGGCCCGAGCGGCCGGGCAACCCGCCCGACATCGTCGTCGCCCGGCGGATCCCGAAGGAAACTCACGAGAGGCGAGAAGTGGCCCCTCCCCGGCTCCGGCCGGGGGCCACTTCTCGCCTCTCGTCGTCTGGCCGGCGGTCCGGGGGCGTGGCCCTACAACCCGACCCACTCCGAGACGCCGTCGTCGAAGTGCTGGCGCTTCCAGATCGGCACCTCGGCCTTGATGCGCTCGACGAGCAGCGAGCAGGCCTCGAACGCCTCGCGGCGGTGGCCCGCGGCCGCGGCCGCGACGAGCGCGACGTCACCGATCCCCAGGCTGCCGTAGCGGTGGACCGCGGCGACCCGCAGCCCCGTCTCGGTCGCCACGTGCGCGACGCAGCGCCGGATCACGGCCGTGGCGTCGGGGTGCGCCTCGTAGTCGAGCCGCGTCACGCCCCGGCCGCCGTCGACGTCGCGCACCACGCCGCGGAACGTCACGACCGCCCCGCACTCGGGGCCCCCGACGGCCTCCTCGACGGCGCGCGACACGGCGTCGTCGAGCACGTCCGTCGTCACACGGCTGGGGTCTGTGGGCGGCACGCCGCCGTCCGAGTCCTGCGTCACAGCTCCCGCACCTCCACCTCGGTCCCGGCGTCCCACTCTGTCACGTCGGCCGGGATGTCCACGAGCACGTCCGCGCGCGCCATCGACGCGACGAGGTGGGAGCCCGCTCCCCCGACGACGCGCACCGTGCCCCCCGGACCCGTCGCGCCCCGCAGGAGCTGCCGCTTGCCCGCGGGCGAGGTCAGCGGCTCGGCGAGCACCGCCGTGCGCACGCGCTCAGCGCCGGGCAGGCCCGCGGCCCGCTCGAGCGGCTCGCGCAGGAACATCGCGAACGACACCTGCGCGCTCACCGGGTTGCCCGGGAACGTGAGCACGGGCACCCCGTCCACGGTGCCGAACCCCTGCGGCCCGCCCGGCTGCATCGCGACCGAGCGGAACGTCACGTCCGACGACGCACCCCCGCCGAGGACGTCCTTGACCACCTCGTACGCGCCCTGCGACACGCCTCCCGACGTCACCACGAGGTCCGCGACCGCCGCGGCCTCGGCGAGCACGACGGCGAACCGCTCGGCGTCGTCACCGCACCGGGCCGTGAGCACCACGTCGCCGCCCGCGCGCCGCACGGCGGCGCCGAGCGCGTCGGCGTTCGCGTCGAAGACCTGCCCGGGCCCCGGGGTCTCTCCCGGCCCGACGAGCTCCGACCCCGTCGACAGGACCGCGACGCGCGGCCGCGCGACGACGCGGACGCGCCCGACCCCGCAGGCCGCGGCGGCGGCCAGGTGGTGCGGCGCGAGGACCGTCCCGTCGGGCAGCAGGACGTCGCCGGGGCGGACGTCGGAGCCCGCCTCGCGCACGAAGTCCCCCGCGGCCCGCGGTACCCGGACCTCGACGGCCTCCGCCGTGCCCGGCGCGGCGAGAGCGTCTCCGGCCGCCGGACCGGTGCGGTCGTCCCGCGCCGCACCCGTGGGCGTGCGGGCGAACGTCCCGGTCGCGGTGTCCTCGACGGGCACGACGGCGTCCGCCCCCTCGGGAACGGGCGCGCCCGTCATGATGCGGGCGGCCGTGCCCGGCGCGAGCCGGGGCGGGACGCCCGGCGCCGCCGCGATCTCGGCGACCACGTCCAGCCGGACGGGGGCCTGCGCCCGCGCGTCGGCGACGTCCGCGGCGCGGACGGCGTACCCGTCCATCTGCGAGTTGCGGAACAGCGGGACGGCGACGGGCGCGACGAGGTCCCCCGCGAGGACCCGGCCGAGCGCGTCGGCGAGGTCGACGTCCTGGGTGCGGGCGCGCCGTCGGGCCGCGTCCGCGAGGGGTGCGAGGAGGGCCGCGACGTCCGCGCGGTGCTCGTCGACGCTCACCCGTGCTGTCCCGGCCATGCCCGTCCTTCCCGTTCCCCGCACGCCGACGGGCAACCCGGAGGAGCGGGCGACCCGTCGGCCGTGCGGTCGATGTCGAGGCTCAGCCTCCCACGACCGCGGTGAGCGGACCGCGCACGAAGTACACGACGAACCCGGCCGCGACCACCCACAGCAGCGGGTGGACGTCGCGCGCCCGCCCGCACGCGGTCCGCAGCAGGACCCACGTGACGAACCCGATGCCGATGCCGTTCGCGATCGAGTACGTGAGCGGCATCGTCACGATCGTGAGGAACACCGGCAGCGTCACCGTGAAGTCGGTGAGGTCGATCTCCTTGATCTGGCCCATCATCATCGCGCCCACGACGACGAGCACCGCGCTCGCGACCTCGATCGGCACCACCGCCGTGAGCGGCGTGAGGAACATCGCGACGAGGAAGAGGCCGCCCGTGACGACCGAGGCGAGGCCCGTCCGCGCGCCCTCGCCCACGCCCGCCGCCGAGTCGACGAACACCGTGTTCGACGACGACGACGTCGCCCCGCCGACGACCGCGCCCACGCCTTCGACCACGAGCGCCGACTTGATGCGCGGGAAGTTGCCGTCCGCGTCGGCGAGGCCGCCCTGCTTGGCGAGCCCCGTCATCGTGCCCATCGCGTCGAAGAAGTTCGTGAAGAACAGCGTGAACACGAGCATCGTCGCCGCGAGCGCCCCGATCCGGTCGAACGCGCCGAACGAGAGCTGCCCGAACAGGCTGAGGTCGGGCACCGACACCAGCGAGCTGGGCAGCGCCGGCACGGTGAGGTGCCAGCCGCCGGGATTCGTCTCCGACGCCGGGCCGAGGTGCAGCACGGACTCGGCGACGATCGCGACGACGGTCGTCGCGACGAGCCCGATCAGCAGCCCGCCCTTGACCTTGCGGGCCACGAGGACGCCCATGGTGAGCAGCCCGACGACGAAGACGAGCGTCGGGACCGAGGTGATGGAGCCGCCGTCGCCGAGCTGCACGGGCGGCCCGCCCGGGGTGCGCGTGACGAACCCCGCGTCGACGAACCCGATGAACGCGATGAACAGGCCGATGCCGACCGTGATCGCGGCCTTGAGCTGGCGCGGGACGGCGTTGAAGATCGCCGAGCGCGCGCCCGTCACGGCGAGCAGCACGATGAGCAGGCCGTTGACGAGCACGAGCCCCATCGCCTCGGGCCACGTGACGTCGCCGATGACGGCGACGGCGAGGAACGAGTTGATGCCCAGCCCGGCCGCGAGCGCGAACGGGAGGTTCGCGACGAGCCCGAACAGGATGGTCAGGCCACCGGCGGCGAGGCCGGTCATCGCGCCGACCTGCGCCGTCTGGAGCCAGCCGCCCGCGACGTCGACGGGCGCGTTCTCGGCGCTCGTCCCGCCGAGGATGAGGGGGTTGAGGATGACGATGTACGCCATCGCGAAGAAGGTCACCAGCCCGCCGCGGAGCTCGCGCCCGGTGGTCGAGCCGCGCTCGGTGATCCTGAAGAAGCGGTCGAGCCGGCCGGTGGCCGGTCCGGTGCCGCGTGCGTCGTCGTTCCCGGCGGTCTCCCGCCGCATGCCGAGGAGAGTCACGTCCTTGTGCCCTTTCCTGAGGTACTGACCGGCCGCCCGGCCGGTCAGTACTCGACCCGGGACTCGAGGGCGCGCCAGGCGTCGAACGGCGCGGTGGCGGTGGCCGTGCGCTCGTGCACGACCTGCATGACCCGGTCGGCCGGGTCGGCGTCGAAGAAGTCGTAGAAGGCGGCGTCGTCGAAGCCGGCGCGCGCGGCGTCGTACCGGTCGGCGGCGTAGTGCACGGCGTGCACGCGCGCCCAGAGGGCGGACGCGAGGCACATGGGGCACGGCTCGCAGCTCGAGTAGAGCGTCGCGCCCGTGAGGTCGAAGGTGCCGAGCGCGGCGCACGCGCGCCGGATCGCGGTGACCTCGGCGTGCGCGGTCGGGTCGTTGTCCTGCGTGACCCGGTTGTTGCCCTCGAACACCTGCCCGTCGGCGGTGACGACGACGGCGCCGAAGGGTCCTCCGGCGTGCGCGACGCTGTCGACCGCGAGGGCGACGGCTCGGTCCAGGTGTGCGGTGTCCACGACAAGAGTGTCCATGGTGAGTCTCCACGGTTCGGGCAGCGACGCCGGGTGCTCCGCCTCCGGCGTCCGGGCTCGTCGGTGAGCCGGGAGGAGGCGGCCGGCGGGCCGCTGCAGGCGAGTTGTCACGTCCGCCTGGTAGGTAGCTGCCGGTGTCGGATCGATCGTGTCGACCACCGAGCGTGTCGCTCGGCCCGGGCCCGCCGTTGGCACTCTCGACGGTAGCAGCGCGTGACGGACGCCACAAGGGTTTCGGAAGAACTTTTCCGAGATGCGGATGTGTCGACGGACAGAGCCCCGCGCTCGATGCTCCCGCGAGGTCTGTTGCGGAAGGATCTGCCGCCCGGAAGAGTTGTCCCAGCGCAGGTCCGACGCCCGGGGCGTCGCCCCGTCCCGACCCACCCGGAGGCCCAGTGACCGAGCCCGCTCCGCCGTCGTCCCTCCCCGTCGTCCGCGTCCCCGCCCGACCGGGCCCGCCGCTGCGCTTCCAGCTCCGCCCCGTGGCGCCCTCGCTCCGCTCGTTCCTCGCGACCGAGGCGGGCGGCGCCGTCCTGCTCCTCGCCGCCACGGTCGTCGCGCTCGTGTGGGCGAACTCCGCGTGGTCCGGCGCCTACGACGCGCTCTGGTCCACGGAGGCGGGCTGGCGCGTCGGGCCGTGGACGTTCGAGATGGACCTGCACCACTGGGTCAACGACGCCGCGATGGCCGTGTTCTTCCTCGTCATCGGCCTCGAGATCAACCGCGAGGTGACGAGCGGCGAGCTCCGCAACCGCCGCACCGTCGCCGTCCCGGCGCTGGGCGCGCTGGGCGGCCTCGCCGTGCCCGCGCTGATCTACCTCGCGTTCAACGTGGGGTCCCCCGCGCAGCACGGCTGGGGCATCGTCATGTCGACGGACACCGCGTTCCTCGTCGGCATCCTCGCGCTGTTCGGGCCGCGCTGCCCCGACCAGCTCCGGCTCTTCCTCCTCACGCTCGCCGTCGTCGACGACATCGGCGCCATCACCGTCATGGCGCTCTTCTACACCGACGACCTGTGGCTCCCGGGGCTCGGCGTCGCCGCCGTGCTCGTCGCCGTGATCCTCGTGCTGCGCTGGCTCGGCGTCTGGCGCCTCACGCCGTACGCGCTCGCCGGGATCGCGCTGTGGGGCGCGGTGTACGCCTCGGGCGTGCACGCGACGCTCGCGGGCGTGCTCGTGGGCCTGCTCGTGCCGTCGCGCTCGTCGCGACCCGTGGACGTCGCCGTCGTGCCGAAGTACGCCAAGCGGCTCGCGCAGGAGACGACGGCGGAGCGTGAGCACCTCACCGAGCTCGCCGCGCGCGCGGCCGTGCCCACGAGCGAGCGCCTCCAGCGCGTGCTGCACCCGTGGAGCGCGTACGTCGTCGTGCCCGTCTTCGGCCTCGCGAACGCGGGCGTGCGGCTCGACGGCGAGTCGCTGCGCGCCGCCGCCACGTCGCCCGTGACGATCGGCGTCGCCGTCGCGCTCGTCGTGGGCAACGCCGTCGGCATCTTCGGGGCCGCGACGCTGGCCCTGCGGCTCGGCCTCGGCGACCTCCCGGGGCGGGTGCGCTACTCCCACCTGCTCGGCGGGGCGATCCTCGCCGGCATCGGGTTCACCATCTCGCTCTTCATCGCCGAGCTCGCGTTCGACGACGAGGCGCTCATCGAGCAGGCCAAGATCGGCATCCTCGCGGGCTCGCTCGTCGCCGCCGTGCTCGGCTCCGTGGCGCTCCGGCTCTTCGGCGAGCGCTGGCCCCTGTGCTCGCCCGGGGCGGACGGCCCGCCGCCCGAGCTGCCGCCGCTCCCCTGGCACCCGCCCGCGACCACGTGACCGCACGGCGCGGCGCGGCGCGGCACGGCGCGGGCCGGGGTCCGGCCGGCCGGGCGCTCGGGCCTGCGCGGTGACCTACGACCGCGCGGCGGCGATCGCGGCCCGCAGGCCCTCGGCGGTGACGCGGCCGCGGTAGCGGACGCCGTCGACGAAGAGCGTCGGGGTGCCCTGCACGCCGACCGCGAGCGCGTCGGCGTAGTCGCGCTGCACCGGGGCGGCGTGCTGCTGGGCCGCGTCCCCGACGACCGACGCGCCGTCGAGCCCGAGCTCCTCGGCCCGCTCGGCGAGCCCGGCCTCGCCGAGCTGGTCCTGGTGCGCGAACAGCGCGGCCTGCATCTCCCAGAACCTGCCCTGCGCGGCGGCCGCCTCGACGGCGAGCGCGGCCGACAGCGCGTGCGGGTGGATCTCGAACAGCGGGAAGTGGCGGAACACGAGGCGCACCCGGCCGCCCGAGGACTCGACGACCTGCCGCAGCACCGGGGCGGCGGCGGCGCAGTACGGGCACTCGAGGTCGCCGAACTCGACGATGGTGACGGGCGCGGCGGGGTCCCCGAGGACGTGCGCGTCGGCAGGGACGAGCTGCTCGGCCGGGACGCGGTCGGGGGTCTGCTCGCTCACGCTGCCCAGCATGGCACGCGGGCGGCACCCGTGGTCAGGCGAGGGCGAGCGGCCGGGTCTCCTGGGCGGCGCCCGGCACCGGCTCGACGAGGCGTGCGAGGTCCGGGCCCGCGCTGTCGCGCCACCAGCCGAGGTTCCGCGCGTGGCGCGCGTAGACCGACGCGGGGTCGGCGCTGAGCGTCACGGCCGTCTCGGCGAGGAGGACGGCGTCGACGGTCTCGGGCGGGGTCGGGACGCCCGCGAGGACCCGCAGCGCGCCGCGGAAGCGCGGGCGGTGGTGCAGGCGATTGACGAGGTTGAGCGCGCCGAAGAGCAGCCCGGGGCGGACCCGGCAGACGAGCTCGTCGTCGCGGTGGAGCTGCGCGCGCAGGCGCTCCTCGTCGACGACGAGACCGCGCGCGACGGCCTCGCCGAGCATCCACAGCAGCGCGGTGTCCGAGAGGGCGCGCGCCCGCGCGCCGCCGCCGACGTCGCTGTGCCCGCCGGGGAACCAGACCTGCTTGACCCGGGACGCCATGGCCACGGGCACGTCCCACAGGCACGGCTCGAACGTGATGCGGCGGTCGTCGATGGCGAGCGCCTGGCGGGCGCACCGGACGTCGGTCGACAGACGCAGGTCGTGGAACCGGCTGCGGCGGCGTGACAGCCCGGGGACGCCGAGCGCACCCACCGTGTCGAACACCCCGAGGAACGCGACGGGCACGTGGTCGTGGCAGTACGCGGCGCGGAACGTGCGGGCACGCTCGGCCCGGCGGGCGGGGTCGCGGTCGCGGTAGACCTCCTCGGCCTCGCACAGGTGGTCGCGCGCGAGCGCGTCCTGGGTGAGCAGCCCGACGGTCGCGACCATGCCGACGACGCTGCGCGCCGTGTACGCGCCGCGGCTGAACCCGAAGACGTAGATCTCGTCGCCGGGCTCGTAGTTGAGCGCGAGGTGCCGGTACCCCGCGACGACGTTGCGCGTCAGGCCGTACCCGAACGCCCCGCCGAGGAGCCGGTCGACGAGGTAGCCCTGCGCCCCGACCCCCTCGACGGAGAACACCATCTGCTGGACGCCGTCCGGTCCGATGCCGGTGCGGACCGAGCGCGCGATCTTCTCGATGTTCGACACGCTCGCGTTCACCGGCGAGTTCCACGTGCCGTCGCAGCACAGCACCAGCCGCTTCATGGTCCCTCCTCGATCCGCCCCCGGCGGCGCGTCGGGGACACCATCTGGGGAGGGTCGTCGCGCCCCGGCTGATGCACGGCGGCGCCCGCCGACGCACGGACCGGTCGGGGTTCGTGAGCAAGCCGTGAGCGTGTCCGTGCGCACCCCCGGATCCGTCCGGGACGGTCGCCGTCGTGCCGTAGGTTCTGGCGGTGTGACCGCCACGAGCACCGCCCCGCCCGCCGGACCCGCGGACCACCCGCCGGGTGGTCGGGAGCGCCGGCACGCGCGCGAGCCGCGCCGGCACCGGGGCGCGTGGATCGCGGCCGTCGTGGCGCTCGTCCTCGTCCTCGGCGGGGGCGGCGGGGCGTTCGCCTGGTACCGGGACACGGAGTACGACGCGCTGGCCGACCGGACCGCGACCGCCGAGGACCTCCTCGCGGCGTCGGACGGGAAGGTCGCCGACCCGGCGGTCCGGGCCGCGCTGACGACCGAGGTGGACGACGCCCGCGCCCTGCTCACGGCGCCGTTCCTCGACCGGATGACCACGGGTACGGACGCGGCGGACCGGTCGCTCGTGTCGGCCTCGGACGCCGTGCACGCCTCGATGCTCGACCACGCGCGCGACGAGGTGACCGCGGCGCGCGCGAGCCTCGCACCCGCCCGCGAGCTCGGCGAGAAGATCTACGCCGCGACGGAGGGCCTCGGCGCCGACGAGGCGGTCCGGGCCCGGCTGCGCGACGCGCTGGACACCGCGGCCGCGGCCGACGACGCCGCGGAGGCGGGGCTCGCGGGCGACGACCTCGCGACGCTCGAGCAGGCGGTGCTCGACCTGGGCGCGGGCCTCGGGGTCGTGAGCACGTCGACGGAGGAGACGTCGGTCGCGCAGGACGCCGTCTCGTGCCCGGCGCCGGACCAGGTGTGGGACCCCGACGGCGGCCGGGTGCCCGACTCCGCCCTCGCGCCGATCCCGTGGTCGCCCGGCGACCGGGTGCGCGCCGACGTGCTGGACGGGCTCGTCGCCCTCGACGCCGCGTACGTCGAGCGGTTCGGCGTGCACCTGACGATCAACTCCTCCTACCGGACGTTCGAGGAGCAGCAGGGCCTGTACGACCCGTCGTCGCCCATCGCGGCGCCGCCCGGGTGCTCGAACCACGGGCTGGGGTTCGCCGTCGACCTGGGCGGCGGCGTCCAGGCGTTCGGCACCCCCCAGTACGAGTGGCTCAAGCAGCACGCCGAGACCTACGGGTGGACGCACCCCGACTTCGCCGAGCCCGACGGGCGCGTGCCCGAGCCCTGGCACTGGGAGTCCGTGCTCGCCCGCGCGGACGACTGAGCGCGGCGCCGTTCCGGGAAGGCCGAGGAGCGCCGGGCGCGAGTCCTCAGGAGGCGTGCGCCCGCTCGACGTCGACGTGCGTGACGTCGCCCGGCGTCGGGCCGTCCCGCAGCCAGGCCACGAGGCGGTCGACGGCGTCCGGCGCCCCGGACGCGACGACCTCGACGGTCCCGTCGGGCCGGTTGGTCGCCGTGCCGTCGAGGCCGAGGACGGCGAGCCGCTCGCGCGTCGCCCAGCGGAAGCCGACGCCCTGCACGCGCCCGTGCACGAGCGCCCGCACCGCGGCGTCCGCGGCGCCGGGTGCCGTGCCCTCGCCCGGGCGCGTCACTGGTGCACGTGCGCCGGGGCGCCCGTCGACGACGCGATGTCCGACTCGGCGTCGTCCAGCAGCCGGTCCGCGAGCCGGCGCAGCGCCCGCCCGACGGCGATCTCGTCGCCGATGAGCGGGACGTCGCGGTCGTGCGGGTCGCGCCTCGCCCGCCCGACGGTCCGCACGTGCTCAGGCGTCTCCGCGACGAGGACCGCCTCCGCCGTGGTCCGGCCCTCCGACTCGACGACGCTCACCTGCACGCGCCACACCTTCGTGGTGTCCGTGCCGTCGCCACTCTCCGCCCCCGGGACGTGCTCGACGTAGCTGTCCGACCCCGGGTAGACGAGCGTCCGCTCGCCCGTGTCGGCCCACTCGACGAGGTACGGCGGCGAGCCGTCCTCGTGCCGCAGCTCGACCACGACCCCGTCGCGCACCGCCCCGCCGACGACGCCCGAGGCGGTCACGATCCTGTCCCCGACCGATGCCCTCATGGCTCCTCCTCGTGCCGCACCGCTCTTCCATCATGCGACCGTGGTCCGTGCCCTGCACCCCCGGTGCGCGGCGACGTCACGCCCCGAGCTGGTCCCGCAGCGCCGCGGGGTCGTGCACGGGGAGCCGGCACACGAAGTCCGCGCACAGGTAGGCGCCCGGCCCGCGGTCGGCGAGCAGACCGACGCCGTCGGCGGCGAGGGCCGCGGCGTCGCCGGGCGTCGCGGCGAGCAGCAGCCCGCCCGGGTGGTACCAGTCGCGCGCGGCGGCGAGGAACCCCTCGCGCCGGTCGGCGTCGGCGACGATCACGAGCTGGTGGGGCGGCTCCGCGAGCCCGACGGCGACGCGCAGCACGCCCGCCGCGCCGAGCGGGTGCTCGCTCGCCGAGGCGGACGCGGCGACGTGCGCGAGCGCGGCGTCCCGGTAGCGCGGCTCGCCCGTCGCGAGGTGCGCGAGCAGCGCGGCCCGGGCGGCCGCCGTCGTGCCCGAGGGCACCGCGCCCTCCGACGGGTCCGCCGCCGCTCCGGCGGCCAGCCCGAGCTCGGTGAGCACCGGGTCCGTGCCCTGCGGGGGCGTGAGGTCGCCGTCCGGGCCGACGGTCGCGTCGACGAGGCGCAGGCCCTCGCGCACGTACCGCACCTCCCCGGTGAGTCCCCCGAGCACGAGGAGCGCCGCCGCGAACGCGCCGTGGTCCTCCAGCGTCGCGACGGCGTCCGAGACGACGCCGCCCTCCGACGCCCGCACGAGCGACCCGTCGGCCCGGACGTGCGTCGCGAGCAGCCGGTCGGCGGCCGCGCGCGCGGCGTCCGTGAGGTCGGGCAGCGCCAGATGGTGCCCGGCGCGCGCGAGCGCCTCGATCGCGAGCCCGTTCCACCCCGTGAGCACCTTCGTGTCGAGCGGGGGCGGCTCGTGGTGCGCTCGCTCGCCCGGCGGGAGCAGGTAGTACCCGCCCTCGACGCGCTCGCCGTCCACGACGGACTCCGAGTCCTGCGCGCTCGCGAACGCGCCGTCGGCCAGGCGCAGCACGCGCAGGAGGAAGCGCCCGACGTCGCCCGCCACCTCGGCGGTCGCCTCGCCCGGGTCCGGCGTGCCGGGCGCCTCGGCGGGCGTGCGCAGCGGTCCGTCCACGGGTCCGGTGCGGCGCAGCACGGCGAGCGTCGCCGCCGCCGAGAGCAGCTGGGCGTTGTCGTAGAGCATCCGCTCGTAGTGCGGCTCCGACCAGTCGGGCCGGGTCGCGTACCGGAAGAACCCGCCGTCGACGTCGCGCAGCGGGCTCGCCGCCATCGCGTCGATCGTGCGCCCCGCGAGGACGAGCGCGCGCCGCGCGACCTCCGGGTCCACGACGGACGACGCGGCGACGTCGAGCAGGAGCTCGAGCGCCGGGGCGACGGGGAACTTGGGCGCGCCGCCGAAGCCCCCGTGCACGCGGTCCTCCGCCGCCTCCAGCCGGTCGACGACCCGCCGGGCGTGCTCGGCCGGGTCGGCCACGAGCCCGCCGTCGGCGGCGGCGGACGTCCCCGAGCCGTCGACCGCCGTGGCGGCCGCGCGGGGCACGCCCGTCCGGCGGCCCGCCGCCGCGTCGCGCAGCGCGGCGCGGATCGCGTCCCCGGTCTCGACCGCCTGGTCGCGCCGCTGCTCCCAGGCCTGCGCGACGGCGTCGAGCACGTCCCGGAACGCGGGTCGCCCGGCGACGGGGACGGGCGGCCAGTACGTGCCCGCGTAGAACGGCGCGCCGTCGGGCGTCGTGAACACCGTGAGCGGCCAGCCCAGGTCCGGGGTGAACGCGCTCGCCGCGGCGAGGAGGCTCGCGTCGACGTCGGGGTGCTCCTCGCGGTCGACCTTCACCGCGACGAACCCGCGCGCGAGGAGCGCTCCGACGTCCGGGTCCGAGAAGCTCTCGCGCGCCATGACGTGGCACCAGTGGCACGTGGCGTACCCCACCGACACCATGACCGGCACGTCCCGGCGGCGCGCCTCCGCGAACGCCTCGGCGCTCCACGGGTACCAGTCGACCGGGTTGCCGGCGTGCTGGCGCAGGTACGGGCTCACGGCGGCGGCGAGGCGGTTGACCATGACGTCCAGCCTCCCAGGTCGACGCGACGCTCGCGGCCCGGGCCGTCGGAGTCGTCTGCTCCGGCCAGGAGCGGCGCGCTTGTAACGTTGCGCCCATGCCCGGCCCCGAGCAGTCCCCCTCGCGGTGGCGACCGACGACGACACCCGCCTGACCACGCGGGCCCGCGCCGACCACGCCGGGCCGACGTCCGCCGCGCGCGAGGTCTCCGTCCGACGTGCTGCCGCACCGGAGGCCGGGCCGGGCCCCGCGCCCCTGCCCCGCCGGCCCGTCCGCCAGGTGCCGGCGAGCGGTGACCGCAAGGGCCCGTTCACCCTCGCCGACGTGCTCGGGCACGGCGGGTTCGCGCACGTCTACCGCGCGACGGACGCGGACGGCGCGGAGGTCGCCGTGAAGGTGCTCACGGGTCTCCAGGAGGGTTCCCGCGAGCGCTTCACGCAGGAGGCGAGGCTGCTGCAGGCCGTGGGCGGGCGCGGCTTCCCCGCGTTCGTGCGCTCGGGCCTGGACGACGACCAGCCGTGGTTCGCCATGGAGCTGGTCCCCGGCGCCACGCTGCGCGAGCAGGTCCGCGCGTCGGGCCCGCTGGACGGACGGCAGGCGCTGCGGCTGGCGTCGCACGTCGCGGAGGCCCTGCTCGTGCTGCAGGAGCAGCACTGCGTGCACCGCGACCTGAAGCCCGCCAACATCATGGTCGACGGCGACCGGGCGGTCCTCATCGACCTCGGCATCGCCAAGCTGTTCGACACGGCGACGTCCACCCAGCCGGTCGGGACGCTCGCGTACATGGCGCCGGAGCTGTTCGCCCGCCGCGTGCACCCCCGGTCGGACGTGTACGCGCTCGGTCTGCTCCTGATCTTCGCCACCACGGGAGTCGTGCCGGCGGACCTCAACTTCCTCGGCCGCGACCTCGAGGCCGACGACCTCGTGCGGGAGGTCCCGGACGACCTGGTCGGGGTGCCGGCCGGGACGGAACCGGCCCCGTCCCCCGCCGAGCTGCCCGAGATCGACCCCCACCTGCAGGACCTGATCCTGTCGATGACCCGCTACCAGCCGAACCACCGCCCCGCGCTCGAGAGCGTCGTCGCGGTGCTGCGCGCCCGGCTCGCCGGTGAGGCCGCCGACGACACCCTGCTCGTCACGTCACGGATCGTGGCCGACGGCGCCACCGCGGCCGAGCGCGCACTGGGCCCGGTCGCCGGGCTGGCCGCCGCCACCGGCCCACCCGTCCGGACCGAGCGGGCGGCGCAGGTCCCGTCGGTCGGCAGGGCGGCCGACGCGGCCCGCGTCCGGGAGCCGTGGCACGCCCTGGTCTACGACGCGACGCTGATGAGCGTGCTGGCCGAGGTGCACGGCGACGGGTTCGACGGCGCGGCCGCCGAGGTCATCGCCGACCACGTCGCGAGCATCGGCGCCCACGTGGCCGACGGCCGGACCCCGGCGGAGCTCAAGGACTGGCTCTGGCAGGCGATGCGGTGGCAGGCCGCGGCACCGCCCGCGGGGCACGCCGACACCCTGCGCGGGTGGCGCGAGTACCGCCGCCCGACGCCCCCGATGCTGCTCGTGCCAGGCTCCGGCGCCGAGCCCGCGGCCCGGGCCGCGCGGGCGCGGGCGGACGGCCCCGTCCCCGTGCCGGCGTCCGCCTCCCCGGACCCGCGTCCCTGGCCGGTGCCCGTGCAGCGCGTCTCCACGCTGGGCCGCGGTCCGTCGGCGCTGCCCCGGCCGGAGCCGGTCCCGCCCGCTGTCGGGCGGACCCGCGTCATGGACTCCCCCGACCTCGTCGCCACGCAGGTCGGCCGGCCGGTCCCGCCGTCGGTCCCGCCGCGCCGGAGCCCCGTCCAGCACCTCGACCCGACGCCGTCGTCGCCCTCCGCGCGTCCGGGGTCCGCCCGGCCACGGATCGCCGGCGCGGCGGTCACGAGCACCCCGGCCCCGCGCGCCGCCGGCCCGTCCGCGGCCACGACGGCGCCGCACGAGGAGGCGGCCCCGGCGTCCGCCACGCGGTCCGCACGGCCCGTCCGACCTGCCGCGTCGTCGTCCCGGGACCGCTCCCGGGTCGGCGGCGCGCTCCTGCGGGCTCTTCCGCGCGTCCTCGCGGTCCTGGCGGTCCTGCGCACGCTGTGGCTCGTGCCCGACGGCGCGGCCCGCCAGAGCCAACCGTTCGTCCCCCTGCCGCCCCAGCTCCTGGAGACCCTGCGCGTCTCGGTCGACCTGGCCCCGCTCGTCGACGGTCCCGTGCTCGCCCTGGCGGCGCTCGCGGTGGCCGTGGTGCTGCGTGTCACCGGGCAGCGCACGTGGACGTGGCCGTACGTCCTCGTCGCCTGCGCGTCGGTCGCTGCCACGGTCGTGCTCGTGCTGCGAGGCTGACCGGGGTCCGGGCCGGCCCGGGCGGCGCCGCGCGGTGCCGCCCCACCGCGATCTCGGAGCGCGTGGGCTCAGAGCGGCCCGAGCACGTCGTCGCGCGGCGCCCTCAGGTCGAGCGCCGCGAGGACGCCCCCGAGCGCGCGCTCCTCGTACCGGAAGTGCGACTCCATGATCGCGCCCACCCCGTCCAGGTGACGCACGACGGCGTCCCGCGACGCGACGCGGTCCGTCGCCCGGTCGAGCGCGTGCTCGAGGTCGGCGACGAGGTACGCGATCATCCCGTGGTCCTGGCGCAGACGCCGCAGGACGTCGGCGAGGTCGGGGTGACGCCGCTCGAGCTCGGGGAAGAGCACCGCGTCCTCGGCGGTGTGGTGCCGGGTCAGCGCGGTGCAGAAGCCCCGGCAGTACACCAGCAGGTCGGCGACCGGATCGGCCGGGTCCGGGTCGTCGTGGGCCGTGTCCCGTACCAGCTCCAGCGCGCGTCGCAGCCGGCCGTGCACCGCCTGCATCTCGTCGTACCAGGCCTCGAGCCTGGCCTTCTCGCCCTCACCCACCGGTGAGGAACGAGGAAAGGGTCCGTGACGTCACGGCTCCCCCTTCCGGGTTCGGCGCCTCCATGCCTGACGCGGTCCGCCACCGGCACGCGACGCTGGGCGCGAACCTACCAGCAGGATCGCCGGGTCGTCCTGCGTCGCGCCGTCGGACGAGAACGACCTCACGCGCCGTCGAGCACGACGTCGCCGTCGTCCCGGGCGCCAGGACGACGGCAGCCTCGTGCTGGGCGCGGTCCCGAGGGCGCGGTCCCGAGGGCGCGGTCCCGAGGGCGCGGTCAGGCGTGCAGACGGCGCAGGAACGCGCGGGTCCGCTCGCGCTGCGGGTCGCCGAGCACCTGCTCGGGCGTGCCGCGCTCGTGGACGCGGCCCTCGTGGAGGAAGCAGACCTCGTCGGCGACGCGGCGCGCGAACCCCATCTCGTGCGTCGCGACGAGCATCGTGCGGCCCTCCGCGCGCAGCTCGGCGAGCAGGTCGAGCACCTCGCCCACGAGCTCGGGGTCGAGCGCGGACGTCACCTCGTCGAGCAGGAGCAGCTCGGGACCGTTGACGAGGGCGCGCGCGATCGCCGCGCGCTGCTGCTCGCCGCCCGAGAGCTGGTCGGGATAGGACGTCACCTTGTGCCCGAGCCCGACGCGGCCCAGCATCTCGACCGCCGCCGCCTCCGCCTCGTCGCGCGAGCGCCGGTGCACGAGCCGGGGAGCGAGGGTCACGTTGTCGAGCACCGTGAGGTGCGGGAAGAGGTTGTACGCCTGGAAGACCATGCCCATGCGGGCGCGGACCCGGTTGGCGTCGAGGCGCGGGTCGGCGACGTCCTCGCCGTCGAGCAGGATCTGGCCGTCGTCGACCTCGTCGAGCAGGTTGACGACCCGCAGCAGCGTCGACTTGCCCGAGCCGGACGACCCGACGAGCACGACGCACCGGTGCGCGTCGACGTCGAGGTCGATGCCGTCGAGCACGACCCGCCGCCCGCCCGGGGCGCCCGTGGCCGGGTACGTCTTGCGCACGCCCCGCAGGGACAGCAGATGACGCCCGTCCCGGGGGCTCGTGCCGGTCGGCGTCGCCGAGGCGCTCATCGGATGTCCCCCGCCCCGCTCACCGTCGCGAGCGACCGGCCCCAGCCGCGACGCGCCTGGTACGCGTCGACCGCGCGCGTCAGCGGGAACGACACGAGGAAGAACAGGATCCCCGCGACGACGTAGGGCGTGAAGTTGTAGCTGCCCGTCGTCGCGATCTGCGCGGCGCGGATCGCGTCGACGGCGCCGAGGACGGAGATGAGGCCCGAGTCCTTCTGCAGCGAGACGAGGTTGTTCGCGAGCGGCGCGGTGACGTTCCGCACCGCCTGGGGCAGCACGACCCGGCGCGTCGTCTGGGCCCGCGTGAGCCCGAGCGAGCGTGCCGCCGCGACCTGCGACGGGTGCACCGACTCGATCCCCGCCCGGAACACCTCCGCGAGGTACGCGGTGTACGTGAGGACGATCGCGAGCGCGCCGAGGAACGCGCCCGACGTCGGCAACCACTCCAGCCGCAGCGCCGGCAGCCCGAACCCGACGAGCAGCAGCACGAGCAGGAGCGGCACGCCGCGGAACAGGTCGACGTACACCGTCGCGAAGGCCCGCAGCGGGAACAGCGCCGGGATGCGGCTCGTTCGCGCGACCGCGAGGCCGAGGCCGAGCACCGTCCCGACGACGCCCGCGACGACCCACACGCGCAGGTTGAGCCACAGGCCCTCGAGGATCGCGGGCAGCGACTCCCACGCCATCGCCGGGTCGAAGAACGCGGTCCGCGCCCGCTCCCAGCCCGGCGCGTTGACGACGACGAGCACGACCGCCGCGACGACGAGCACCGTGCTCACGAGCGCGACGAGGAGCGAGCGACGCCGCTGCGCGCGCCGGAACGCGGCGCGGTCGAGCGCGAGCGGCGACGGCGACCACGCGGCAGCCGGGACGGCGTCGGGCGACCCGGCGCGCCCGGGCGGGCGCGCGTCGTCGGGCACGGTCATGGCCGGGTCACTGGAGGACGGGGATGTCGTCCGACTTGAGCCACGTCGTGCGCAGCTCGGCGAGCGTGCCGTCCGCCTCCAGGTCGTCGACGGCCTGCGACACGCAGCCCGTGAGCTCCGAGCCGAGGTCGAGCACGAGGCCGTACTGCTCGACGACGCCCTCGTCGGGCAGGGTGCCGATGACGACGGAGTCCGGGAAGTACTCGGTCGAGGCGGCGACCCCCTGGTCGACGTCCATGACCATCGCGTCGATCGTGCCGGACTGCAGCGCCTGCATGCCGTCGCCCGCGGCGCTGTACGGCGAGATGTCGGCGTCCTCGCCCCACGCGGCCTCGGCGAGCGTGAGGCTCGTCTGGGCGGCGGTGACCCCGATGCGCGCGCCGTCGAGCTCGGCCAGCGTCGTCGCGCCCGCGTACGGGCCGTCCTCCATGACGATGACGCCCTGGCGCGTCGTGAGGTACGGGCTCGAGAAGTCGACGGCCTGCTTGCGCTCGTCCGTGATCGACGTCTGGTAAGCCGCCACGTCGAACGGCTTCACGGCCGGGCTGATGATCTGCTCGAACGTCACGGTCTCCCACACGACGTCGTCGGCCGCGTAGCCCAGGCGGTCCGCGACGGCGTAGATGAGCGCCGACTCGAAGCCCTCGCCCGAGTCCTGCTCCCCCACGTACCACGGGGAGTACGGCTCGCCGGCGCCGACGGTCAGCACGCCGTCGGTGAGCGTCGGGAGCGCACCCGGCTCGCACTGCGCGGCGTCACCCGACGCGCTCTCGCTCGGGCTCGCGGCGTCGCCGCCGTCGTCGGCACCCGACGAACAGGCCGCCAGCGTGAGCGCGGCGACCGCCGTGACGGCGGTCAGGACGGCGGGACGGGGACGCAGACGGCGCATGGTGACCTTCCGGGTGTCGGGCGCCCGCGGGAGTGGTGGGCGCCGGCCACTGACGATAACGCCGGGCCGTGGGCCGTGGCTTCCCCCGCCCGCGCCTCGGCCGGGTGGGGCGCGTCACAGCACGGAGACACTGACCGTGCACGGGACAAAGCGAGAGGCCCTCGGTCAGCATGTCTGCTGACCGAGGGCCTCTCAGGAGTAGCGGGGGCAGGATTTGAACCTGCGACCTCTGGGTTATGAGCCCAGCGAGCTACCGAGCTGCTCCACCCCGCGTCGGTGATCACTACTCTACGTGAGGTTCCGGACCAGGCCAAATCGGGTGGACGAGACGTGGGTCACGCCAGGACCTCGACCCCGAACGCGAACTCCCGGACGGCCCCCGGCTCGAGCCGCACGTGGGCGGCGCAGTCGGGACGGTTGAACGCGTCGGTCAGCGTCTCCACCGGCTCGACGGCGATCGCGGCGCGGCCGCGCCGCGCCAGACCGTCGCCCGTGTAGACGTGCACGAGGCCGCGCTCCTGCCAGACGGCGAGCCCCTGCCCCGTGGCGGGGTCGCGCACGACCGTGCGCGCGCGACCGTCGGCGTCGACCCGGAGGTCGGCGAACGCGTGGTCGAGGCTCGCGCCCGCGAGCGGGAGCGGACCGACGCCGTCGATCGCCCCGAACGCGGCCTCTCCCGCGAGCGGGAGCATGCCGGCATCGGTCACGACGGCGCGACGGGCCGGCACGGTGAGCTCCAGCGCGTCGACCGTGCCGTGCCCGGGGACCCGGAGGTAGGGGTGCCAGCCGAGCGAGACGGGGGCCGCCGTCGTCCCGACGTTGCGGGCGCGCAGCATGACGTCGAGGGAGCCGGCGCCGAGGACGTACCGGACCTCCAGCACGAGCGCGAAAGGGTAGCCCGCGTGCGCGTCGGCGTGGACGACCGTCCGGAGCGTCACGGACTCCCGCTCTGCCCCGTCGACGACCGCCGCGTCGCGCGCGGCGACCTCGCTCTCCCCCGCGCCCTCGACGACCGTCCAGTCGAGCGTGCGCGCGAACCCGTGCATGGTGAGCGGCTCCCACGGGAGCACCGGGGGCACGTGGTGCCGGACGCCGTCGAACACGTACTCCCCGCCCGCAAGGCGGTTGACGAACGGCGCCATGAGCGCCGAGCGCGCGGCGTCGTGCGCGGCGACCTCCGCCTCGTCGGCGTACCCGTCGACGAGGTCCTCGACGCGCTCGACGCCGTCGGCGCCGCGCCAGGGGGCCCGCCACGCGAGGACGGCCGCGCCCCGCAGCGCGACCACGAGCTCGGCGCCGGACGTGTGGTGCAGCCGCACCGCCGGCACGGTCGTGGTGTCGTCGCCCGCCGCGCTGAAAGCGTTGCTGCAAACCGTTGCAGAAGTCACGAGGAGCGATCCTCCCGCTCGGGGCGGGAAATGACAACTCCGTCCCGGCAGCCGCAGACGACGGACGGGCGGGGACACCCGCTGGTGTCCCCGCCCGTCCGTGGCGGCGCGTCGCTCGCGCGACGGGTGCGTCAGCCCGCCGACGACTCCGTGTCGAGCGCCTGCTCGGCCGCGAGGGCCGACTCGAGCGCCTGCTGGAGGCGGTCCTGCGCCTCGCCGTAGGCCGCGAAGTCGCCCTCGGCGAGCGCCGCCTGGCCGTCCTCGATGGCCTGCTGCGCCTGGCGCAGCGCCTGGTCGAGCTCGGCGCGCGCGCCGCCGTCGACCGTGCCGCCGTCGGCCGGCGGGGCCGGCTCCTCGGTGGCCGGGGGCTCGGTGCCGGGGTCCGTCGTGCCCGGGTCGGTCGTGCCCGCGTCCGGCGACTCGCCGTCGGCCGGCTGGTCCGGGACCTCGGTCTCGACGCCGCCGTCCGCGTCGCCGGCGTTCGCGCCCGAGTCGCCGCCGAACACCTGGTCCAGCGCCTCGTCGAGCGTGTCGGCGAAGCCGATCTCGTCGCCGAAGGAGACGAGCACCTTGCGCAGCAGCGGGAACCGCGTGCCCTCGGTCGACTGGACGTACACCGGCTGGACGTAGAGCAGGCCACCACCGACCGGCAGCGTCAGCAGGTTGCCGTTGATGACCGTCGAGTCACCGCGGCGCAGCGCCAGCAGGCCGTCGGCCGCCGTCGGGTCGGTGTTGAAGTTGTTCTGCACCTGCCCCGGACCGGGCACCGTCGCGTTGCGCGGCAGCTCGAGGAGCCGCAGCGTGCCGTAGTCCTCCGACCGCACGCCCGCCTCGCTGCCCGGTTCCGCGTCCACCGCGAGGAAGCCGGTGAGGATGTTGCGGTCCGAGCCACCGCCCGGGATGTACGTCGACATGAGCGAGAAGGTCGGCGCCTCCTGGCTCGGCATCTGCAGCGTGAGGTAGTACGGCGGCTGGAGCGGCTTGACGTTGCCGCTCGCCGTCGGGTCCTCCGGGCTGCGCCAGAAGTCCTGGCCCGAGAAGAACTCGTTCGCGTCGTCCACGTGGTAGCTCGCGAGGAGCGTGCGCTGCACCTTGAACAGGTCCTCGGGGTAGCGCAGGTGGCTCATGAGGTCGCCCGAGATCTCGGACAGGGGCTGCACGGAGCTCGGGAAGACGTTCGACCAGGCCTGGAGGACCGGGTCCTCCGTGTCCCACGCGTACAGGTCGACCGAGCCGTCGTACGCGTCGACGGTCGCCTTGACCGAGTTGCGGATGTAGTTCACCTGCTGCGGGGCGAGCGCCTCGACCGAGTTGGCCGCGACGAGCGAGTCGCGCGTCGAGTCCTCGAGCGACTCCGACGTGGAGTACGGGTAGGCGTTCGACGTCGTGTAGCCGTCCACGATCCACTTCACGCGGCCGTCGACCACCGCGGGGTACACGCGCCCGTCGAGCGTGAGGTACGGCGCGACCTTCGCGACGCGGTCGCGCGGGCTGCGGTCGTAGAGGATCTGCGACTCGTCCGTGACCCGGTCGGAGAACAGGATCTGCTCGGACCCGAACTTCAGCGCGTAGAGCACCTTGTTGACGAACGACCCGACGCTCGGCCCGGCCTCGATCTCGTCCGTGGGGAACGTGTTGTTGACCTGGCCGCCCGCGTCGTCCACCGGGTAGTCGAGCTCCCACGGCTCACGACCCTCGGGCGCGCCGACGATCGAGTACTCGGGCGCCTCGGGCGAGAAGTAGATGCGCGGCTCGTAGCCGCCCGCGTCCGTGAAGGCGCCCGTCGACGGGATCGAGCCCTCGTAGAACGCCGGCCGGCCGTCGGGGCCGATCTGGTTGCCGTACGCCGCCACGACGCCGAAGCCGTGCGTGTAGACCGTGTGGTCGTTGACCCAGTTGCGCTGGTCGGCACCGAGGCCGTCCTGGTTGAGCTCGCGCACGGCGATGACCGTGTCGCGGCTCTCGTCGTCGATCTTGTAGCGGTCCACCGACAGCGAGCTCGAGAACTGGTAGTACTGCTTGTTCTGCTGGAGCTGGCTGAACGACGGGCTGACGATCTCCGGGTCCAGGAGGCGGATCGACGCCGTCGTGTCCGCGTCAGCGCGCAGCGCGCCGGCCTCGGCCTCCGTCTTGGCGTTGTACTGCTCGGTCTCGACGTCGTCGATGCCGTAGGCGGCCTTCGTCGCGTCGATGTTGCGCTGGATGTACTCCTCCTCGAAGTCCTGCGCGTTCGGCGTGACCTGGAAGCGCTGGACGACGGCCGGGTAGATCCCGCCGATCGCGATGGCCGAGACCACCATGAGGCCCACGCCGATGGCGGGCAGGCGCCAGTTGCCGCGCACCGCGGTCACGACGAACAGGGCCGCGACGAAGAGCGCGACGACCGTGAGGATCGCCTTGGACGGGATCACGGCGTGCACGTCCGCGTACGACGCGCCGTCGAACTTCGCGCCGCCCGAGGTGAGGATCGAGTACCGGTCGAGCCAGTAGTTCGCGCCGATGAGGACGAGCAGCAGCGCGGCGATCACCGAGAGCTGGACGCGCGCGGCGGTCGTCGTGCGGGGGCCCGCGTCGGAGCCGCCACCGATCCGCAGGCCGCCGTAGAGGTAGTGCGTCGCGACCGCGGCGATGCCCGCGATGATGACGACCGCCATGAGGAAGCTCACGACGAACCGGAGGGCGGGCAGCGTGAACACGTAGAAGGACAGGTCGATGCCCCACTGCGGGTCCGTCGTGCCGAACGGGACCGAGTTCAGCGCCAGGAGGACCGTCTGCCACTGCGAGGACGCCGCCGCGCCGGCGAAGAAGCCGACGAGCGCCGGGGCCACGATCATGACGACCTTGCGCAGCGGCTCGATCGCCTCGCGGTACTGGTCGAGGGTCGCCTGCTCCGGGGTGGACGGCGCGTAGATGGGCCGCGACCGGTACGCGAGCGAGAACGACAGGAAGACGAGCCCGCCCATGACGAGGAAGCCCGCGACGAACAGGGCGATGCGGGCGCCCCACTGGGTCCACAGGACGTTCGCGAAGTCGAGCTGCTGGAACCACAGCACCTCGGTCCAGAACTGGGCGAGCAGGAGCAGGAGGACGACGAGGGCGCCGACGACGGCGATCGCGATCCCGATCGGGCTCCGGCGCCGGGCGGGCCGCCCCCCGGAGGACGGCCGGCGGGGCGCTGCGGCGAATGACACGGTGGGTATACCTCTTCGGTCGTGGCTCGGGCGTGCACCGGGGTCAACGCCCGGTCCTCCCCCAAGGTTCCCACGGTCCGGCGCCCCGTGGGGGACGGCCGGGCACCCGGCCCGCGGCGGCGCGGGGCGGCGCGGGGCGGCGACGATGAGGGACGATGGGGTCATGCCCCAGCCTGACGACGCCGCCCCCGGTCCCGACGCCACCACCCCCGTGCCCGGACCCGACGCCGGTCCCGACCCGGTCGCGCCCGGCGGTCCCACCCCCCAGCACGCGCTCGCGCTCGCGGTCCACGAGATCGAGACGCACGCGGCCGACGCGGGCTGGGACGTCCCGCCGCGACTCTTCGCGCTCGTCGGGACGGCGGGCGCCCTCGGCGCCGACCCGACGCTCGCCGACCGGCTCCCGCCCGACGTCGTCGCCGCGGCCGAGGCCGACCCGCACCACCTGCTGTCGATCGAGCAGGAGGGCTTCGCCGTGGACCGCGACCTCGAGGACGGGCTCGCCCGCGTCGCGTGGCCGGAGACCGTCGACGGCGCCGCGCTCGTCGTCGAGCGGATCGTGCTGCCGCCGGCCGCCGAGGAGGGCGTCCCCGACGACCCGGACGCCGCGCTCGACTACCTCACGAGCCACCCCGACCGGCAGGACGTGCGCCTCGCCGTCGGCGTGCTGCGCGACGGGCCCACGTGGTGCGCCGTCCGGTCGCGCGCCCACGACTCGGCGACCGACGTCGCGGGCGGCCCCGACCTCGTGCCCGGGCTGGTCGAGGCGCTGCGCGCGACGCTCGAGGACTGACGCGCGCGGGCGGCGTCAGCCGCGCGCCTCGCACGTGGGCAGGGAGTCGCCCTCGCCCGCGCCGATCGCCTCCATCGCCGCGCGCGCGTCGGCGAGCGTCGAGACCGCCGCCACGTGCAGGCCGTCGGGCACGTTGCCCACGACCTCGGGGCAGTTGGCCTGCGGGGCGAGGAACCACGTCGCGCCGTCGCGCAGCGCGCCGTAGAGCTTCTGCTGGATGCCGCCGATCGGACCCACGTCGCCCTCGACGCTCATGGTGCCCGTGCCCGCGATGACGACGCCGTTCGCCTCGTCCTCGGGCGTGAGCTGGTCGACGATCCCGAGCGCGAACATGGTGCCCGCGCTCGGGCCGCCGATGTCCTCGATCTGGATCTCGACGTCCACCGGGAAGTCGAACGCCGGGTCGATGAACACGCCGAGCAGCGCGGTGTCGCCGCCGTCCGTCGTCGCGACCGTGAGGTCCGTCTCCGCGCCGTCGCGCTGCACGCGCAGCGTCACGTCGTCGCCCGGGTCGACCGCGGCCAGGCCGTCGATCAGGTCCTGGTACGTCCGCACGGGTGTGCCGTCGAGCGCCACGATGACGTCGCCCGGCTCGACGACGCCGTCGGACCCGCTGTCCGGCACCGTGCCCTCGACCGTGAGCGTCGCGGGCACGTCGTACCCCAGCTCGGTGAGCGCGGCGACCGTCGCGTTCTCCTGCGAGCTGATCATCTCCGCCTGGCCCTGCTGCTCGGTCTCCTCCTTGGTGCGGCCCGTCTGGAAGACCTCCTCGACCGGGCGCACGCTGCGCGACCGGTCGAACCAGCCCTGCACCACCTGGCCGAGGTTCACCGGGTAGCCCGGGCCGCCGGCGACGGACACGGTCGTCAGGAGCAGCTCGCCCGTCGAGTCGTAGGTCTCGGCGCCGGTGATCGAGATGAGGGGCGTGCCGTCCTGCTGGCCGAGCGTGTCCTCCGTCGGGCCCGGCGCCCGCACCGCGTACGGCGCGGGCAGGATCGCGAGACCCGCGACGAGCAGGGTCGTCGCGAGCAGGGAGATGCCGAACGTCAGCGACCGCCGGGTCACGGGCGGCGGGTCGTGCTCGTCCTCGGCGAGGAGGGCGTCGAAGGAGGGGGCGTCGCTCACCGGGACATCATCCCCGAGGTTGCTGGGATCTCCCTGCCGACGACGTGGACGCCGCCCGGGAGCCGCCCCTACGGGCGGCGCGAGCGGGCCTGCCGCCAGACGGCGGCCGTGCCCAGGACCGCGACGGCCGCCCCCGCCGCGCCGAGCGCCGCGGCGTCCCGACCACCGAACCGGCGACCGCCGACGCCCGTGCGGCCGCGCACCTCGGCGAGGAGCACCTCGAGCGCCGCGGCGCCCGACCACTCCGGCCGCCACCCGGCGTCGTGCAGGCGCCGCGCCGAGACCGACCACGGGTGCACGACGAACGCGAGGTCGTTCGCCGGTGACGGCAGCGCACCGACCCGGTGCAGCCGCTCGGCCGTCCCGAACGCCGTCGCGGGCGGGAGCTGCACGGTGCGCATCCCCGCCGCCGCGGCCACGGTCTCCGAGTCGAGCGCGTCGGGCTCGCCGTCGCGCACCGGTCCGGCCGTCAGACCGCCGACGAGGCCCTGGTCCAGCGCGACGCGCACCGCCCCCACCACGTCGTCGACGTGCACGAGCTGCCACGTGCGGCCGCCACCGCGCACCGTGAGCAGGCGCGGGGCCTCGAAGTGCCGCGTGAGCACGGTGTCCACGCCCGGCCCGACGACGACCGCCGGCCGCACCAGCGCGAGCGGCACCCCGCCGAGCGCCTCCCGCAGCGCGTCCTCGAACGCCACGAGGTCGCCCGCGAAGCCGGGCCCGTCGTCGGGGGCCACGGGGTCGTCGTCGTCGATGACGCCCCGCTCGGGCGACGCGCCGTGCACCGCGGCGGACGACACGGCGACGACGTGCTCGATCCCTGCCGCGACCGCCGCCTCCCCCGCGCGACGGCCCAGGAGCGCGAGGCGGGCGCGCTGCTCCGCGTCCGTCCGGGCGCGCGGCGTCCCGAACTCGCCCGCGGGCGCCACCACGACGAGACGTCGCGCCCCGGCGGGCCAGACGAGCGCGTCCACGGGCGACGCCTCGGCGGCGCCCAGGCCCGCGCGCACCGCGTCCGCCACCTGCCCGACGCCGACGACCACCACCGGGTCGCGGTCGACGACGTCGTCCGCCGGGGTGGTCGCCGCGCTCGCGGTGGGGTCCTCCCCCGGACCGGCCGGGGGCTCGCCCGTCGCGGGGAGCGCCTCGCTGCGCCGTGAGCGAACCCGGCCCTCGGACATGGCCCAGCCCCCGTTCTCGGCGCTCGATCGTGGTTACGGTGATCACCGACGCTACCGTGAGGAGTCGCCATGAGCAGCCTTCCCCCCGACCGCACGCCCGGACCGGACGACGACACGCCCTTCGACCCGCGGTTCGAGGAGCTGCTCCGCTCGATGCTCGGGCCCGACGCCGACGAGGCGCTGCGCGAGCTGCGCGCCCGCGGGCTCGACCCGCAGGCGCTCGCCGCGGGCGGCGCGGCCGACCCGCAGCTCTTCCAGCACGTCCTCGCGCAGGTCCAGCGCATGCTCTCGACGCCGAGCGACGGCCCGGTCAACACGGACGTCTCGCACGACGTCGCGCGCCAGGTCGCCGTCGCCGAGGGCGACCCGTCGATCTCACCGGCGCAGCAGCGCGCGGTCACCGAGGCGCTGTCCGTCGCCGAGCTCTGGCTCGACGCCGTCACCGACCTGCCGCCGTCGGGCGGGAAGAGCCAGGCGTGGAGCCGGTCCGAGTGGGTCGAGCACACGCTCCCCGCGTGGAACGAGCTCGTCGCCCCGGTCGCCGCGTCCGTCGCGGACGCGCTCGCCACGGTCCTGCGCGACCAGCTCCCCGAGGGTCTGGGAGACGACACCTCCGCCCTGCCGGGTGTCGGGTTCACGCTGCCCGGCCTGCCCGCAGACGCGCTCGGGCTGCCCGCGGGCGACCCGGCCGCGCTCATGCGACGCCTCGGCTCCGCGGTGTTCGGCATGCAGGTGGGCCAGGCGGCCGGGACGCTCTCGCGCGAGGTCTTCGGCGCGACCGACGTCGGGCTGCCGCTGCTCGACCGGCCCGCGACGGTCCTCCTGCCCACGAACGTCGCGGCGTTCGCCGAGGGCCTCGACGCCCCCGCGGAGGAGGTCCGCCTCTTCCTCGCCCTGCGCGAGGCCGCCCACGCGCGGCTGTTCACGCACGTCTCGTGGCTGCGCGGGCACCTGCGCGGGCTCGTCGACGCGTACGCGCGCGGCATCACCATCGACCTCTCGGCGCTCGAGTCCCAGCTCGCCGACGTCGACCTCGCGGACACCGACGCGCTCCAGCGCGCGCTGTCGGGCGGCGTCTTCGGCCTGCAGAACACGCCCGAGCAGCAGGCGACCCTGGCGCGCCTCGAGACGACGCTCGCGCTCGTCGAGGGCTGGGTCGACGAGGTGACCGCCGTCGCCGCGCTCCCCCACCTGCCCCACGCCGTCCCGCTGCGGGAGATGCTGCGCCGTCGTCGTGCGGCGGGCGGGCCCGCGGAGCACACGTTCGCGACGCTCGTCGGCCTCGAGCTGCGCCCCCGGCGCTCGCGCGACGCGGCCGCCCTGTGGGCGCTCATCGCGGCGCAGTCCGGCGCCGGCGCGCGCGACGCCGTGTGGGACCACCCCGACCTGCTGCCCGACGGGACCGACCTCGACGACCCGTCCGGCTACGAGGGGCGGCGCGCCGCGACCCGCGCCGAGGAGGCCGACGTCGACCGCGCGCTCGAGGAGATCTTCCGCGCCGCGGAGGGCTCACCCGCCGCCGACCCGGCGGCGGAGACGGCCGACGGCGCGGACGACGACACCCCGACGGACGGGTCCGCGGGCGACCCGGACGCGTCCGGACCGACGGACGACGGCGGGACGGGCGAGGCGACCGGCCAGGGCGGCGCGCCGCGCTGACCCGACCCGGACGTCAGTCCCCGGCGTCCGCGGGCGGTGCCGCGGTTCCCGCGGCGCCGTCCCCCGGCTCGGCTCCCGCGTCGTCCGGCTCGAGGTCCGCGTCGCGCGAGAACGACACGCCCTCCAGGAACCCTCGTGCCCGCTCCGTGCGCGGGTAGGCCTCGAGCAGCTTCCAGAACCCCGGGCCGTGACCGGCGTGGAGCAGGTGCGCGAGCTCGTGCAGGAGCACGTAGTCGAGCACCCAGGACGGCATCCCCCGGACGCGCGTCGAGATGCGGATCGTGCCGTCGATGAGCGTGCACGAGCCCCACCGACGGTCCTGGTTCCCGGCCCACCGCACGCTCGTGGGCCGCGCGCGGCCGTCCAGGTACTTGTCGGACAGCTCGAGGGCGCGGCGCTCCAGCTCCGCGTCCGACGGCCGCCGACGACGCTCGGAGTCGGCGAGGCGGTCGAGCATGCGCTGGACCCACTCGCGCTCCTGCGCGCGTGTGAACCGCGCCGGGATCGCGACGATCGTGCGCTCGCCGTCGCGGTAGGCGCTCACCGTGCTCTTGCGTCGGCGGCTGCGCCGAACCTCCACGATCGTCTCCCGGACCACGCCTCAGACCGTAGTGGTTCTCGCCACGAAATGGCAGGGGCGCGCACGGAGTGGCGCGCTCTCCCGCGGAGTTCGGTCGAGCGGACGACGTGGAGACCTGTGGCGACGGCAAAGAGTTCCTCCCCGCCGAACCATCGGGGCGGAGCCTGTGGACAACCGTCGGCGGCTCTCGGGCCCGTGCCAGGCTGACGTCGGGCGTCCGGCCGGACGCCGCACGACGACGGACGGAGGAGCCGTGCAGCGACGACGCGTGCTGCGACCCGAGGCGCCGCTCCTGCGGCGCGGCCCCGGCGAGGTCCAGGTCGGCACCGACCCGCGGTGGTCGGTGCGGCTCACCGGGCTCGACGCGGACGAGGAGCGCTGGCTGCGCGCGCTCGCCGGGCCCGCGCGGCGCGGCGACGCACCCGACGTCCCGGGCTCCCCGGCGCAGCGCACGCGCCGCGCCGCGCTCGTCCGCCTGCTCGACGAGGCGCACCTCCTCGTCACGGCGCGCCGGCGCCGGCCGACGTCGCCCGCCCCGGGGCACGGTGCGGCGGACCTCGCCGTGCTGTCGGCGTTGCTGCCCGACGGCGCGGGGCACCGCGTGCTCGCGGCGCGTGCCGGGGCGACGGTCGCCGTCGTCGGGCTCGGGCGGGTGGGTGCCGCGCTCGCCCTCCACCTCGCGACGGCGGGGGTGGGCGCGCTCGTGCTCGACGACCCGGGCACGGTGCTCACCACGGACGTCGGGGGCGGGGCCTACCGGCTGCGGGACGTCGGGTCGCCGCGCGAGGGTGCGGTGCGGCGGATCGTCGAGGAGGTCGCCCCGGGCGTCGTGACGGCCTCGACCCCGGTCACGCCGGAGGAGGCACGGGCGCCCGCGCCCGACGTCGTCGTCGTGATCGAGCACGGAGCCGCGGACCCGGTCCGGGTCCGGAGGTTGGTGGGTGCGGGGGTCGCGCACCTGTCGGTCGTGGTGCGCGAGGCCGACGTCGTGGTCGGGCCGTTCGTCCGGCCGGGGCTCGACCCGTGCCTGACGTGCGCGGACCTGCACCGCGCGGACGTGGACCCCTGCTGGCCGCAGGTCGCGCGACAGCTGCGCGAGGCGTCCGCGCACCGGGGCGAGGAGACGCTGCTCGCGGCGTCGGCCGCGGCCGTCGCGCTCGGTCAGGTGCTGGCAGCCCTGGACGGGCTGGTGCCCCGCGCAGCCACGGCCGGCATCGAGATTCCTGCTCCCGATGCCGTGCCGCGGCTGCGCGGGTCGAGCCGCCACCCGCGCTGCGGGTGCGGCGAGCTGGCGCGCACGCCCCCGGACGGGGCGCCGCTGCCCATGTCAGGCCGCCGTCGAGGCGCCGACTGACGCCTCGGTCCGTGCGGCCTCCTGGGCCTGGCGCTCGGCCTCGCGGGCGAGCACCTCGGCCTTGCTCGGACGGCCGCGGCCGCGCTTGCGCGCGACCACGACGCCGTCCACGAAGACCTCTCCACCCCAGACGCCCCAGGGCTCGCGGCGCTCGACCGCACCGGCGAGGCAGCCCTCGACGAGCGGGCAGGTGCGGCACAGGGCCTTGGCCTCCTCGACCTCGGCGGTGCGCTCGGCGAACCAGAGCTCCGGGTCGTTGGTGCGGCAGGGCAGCAGGCCCGCGAGAAGGCGGTCGAACTCCGCGGAGTCGTTCTCGCCGAGCGGCGTGGCCAGCGGTTGGTGAGGGACCCAGGGGCCGGATCCCCCCTGAGCGGTGATGTTGTCGAGCAGCGCGGTGAGCCGCACGATGTCCTCCAGTGATGTCCTGTCGTGGGTGTGAACGTCGTCGTCACAGGACCCTGAGGACAGCGGCCCCGTCTCGTGGAGACGGGTGGGGCCGGTGATCCTCATCGGCGGACGTGCTCGGAGAACACGAAGGCCGCGGGTCCTAGAGGGACTCCGCGGCCTGGAAGGTTCCGGTCGGTCAGACCGGGTTCGTCCTGGTGGCGGAGTCGGGAGCGGGGCGGGCGATGAAGGTGCCGCCGCGGTGCGCGATGGCACGCGGACGGAGCTCTCCTGGCGTGCCCGTGTACGCGGACGCGTGATCCAGCAGGTTCGCCATGGCGATCTGGTTGTTCATCAGCTCTCCCACCCCCTCTCTCCATCAGGCGCCCGCCTCTCGGCGCGCCCCTTCCCAACAGGACTCGTCGACCATATGCCGCCTCTCACAGGAGGCACAACTTATTTACGAGAAATTCTCCGACGAGTTCACCCGGCCCTCGTCGGGGGGCACGGACGGGGGCTCCTCAGCCCTCCGCGCGGCGCACGATCTCGAGGATCGTGGCCCCGTACCGCTCGATCTTCGCGGGCCCCAGACCGTTGATGCGTGCGAGGTCGGCCTGGCTCGTCGGCCGCGTCTCGGCGACGGCCGCGAGCGCCGAGTCCACGAGCACGGTGAACGCCGGCTTGTCCGTCTCCTGCGCGACCTGGCGACGCCACTCGCGCAGCTCCTCGAACAGCGCCTGGTCGTACTCCCCCGTGAGCCGGACCTTGGCCTGCCCCGCGCGCGCACGCCGCGTCCCGCGCGCGCCCGGCTCGTCGGGCCAGAGCCCGTCGAGGAACCGCGTGCGCCGGCGCGTCGCCCGGCCGCCGGGGTTGCGCGAGCGAGCGAACGAGAGCTCGAGGTGCTCGCGCGCCCGCGTGATGCCGACGTAGAGCAGCCGGCGCTCCTCCGCGACCGCCTCGTCCGTCTCCGCGAGGGAGATCGGCATGAGCCCCTCGCTCATCCCCGCGAGGAAGACGGCGTCCCACTCCAGGCCCTTGGCCGCGTGCAGCGACGCCAGGGTCACACCCTCGACCGTCGGGGCGTGCTGGGCTGCGGCGCGCTCGTCGAGCTCGGCGACGAAGGTCGCGACGGTCGGGGCCGGGGCGTCGGACGCCGCGGCGAGCCCGGCGACGTCGTCGGCCAGCGCGACGAGAGCCTGCGTGGACTCCCAGCGCTCCCGTGCCGCGCCGCGCGCGGCCGGCGGCGCGGGGGCCCAGCCCGCGGCGGCCAGGACGTCGCGCACCGTCTCCGGCATGGGGACGTCCGGGTCGGCGGAGCGGGCCGCCCCGCGCAGGAGGACGATCGCGTCGCGCACCTCCTTGCGCTGGAAGAAGCGCTCCCCGCCCCGCACGAGGTAGCCGATCCCCGCGTCCGCGAGCGCCGACTCGAACGCCTCCGACTGCGCGTTGGTCCGGTAGAGCACCGCGATCTCGCTCGCGCGCGTGCCCGCCGCGAGGAGCCGCCCGATGCGCTGCGCGATCCCGCTCGCCTCCGCCTCGTCGTCGTCGTACGCGGTGAAGGCGACGGGCGGCCCCGCCGGCCGCTGGGCGACGAGCTCGAGCGCCTGGTGCGCGCCGCCCGCACGACCCGCGCGCGCGAGGAGCTGGTTCGCGAGGTTCACCACCTGCGGCGTCGAGCGGTAGTCGCGCACGAGGCGGATCACCTGCGCCTTCGGGTGGGTGCGCGAGAAGGTGAGGAGGTGGTGCGGCGTCGCGCCGGTGAACGAGTAGATCGTCTGCGACGGGTCGCCGACGACGCACAGCTCGTCGCGCCCCCCGAGCCACTGGTCGAGGACGAACTGCTGCAGGGGCGAGACGTCCTGGTACTCGTCGACGACGAAGTGGCGGTACTGGCGCCGCACCTCGTCGGCCACGGCGCCCTGCGTCGCGAGCATGTCGCCGAGCATGAGGAGCACGTCCTCGAAGTCGATGACCGACCGCTCGGTCTTCACGTCCTCGTAGGCCGTGAGGAGGCGCGCGACGGTCTGGTGGTCGTACCCGGCGGGGGGCTCGCGGTCGATCGCCTCGCAAGCCCGGACGTAGTCGTCGGCGGTGACGAGCGAGACCTTCGCCCACTCGATCTCCGACGACAGGTCCCGCACCGCGACGCGGTCCACCCCGACGCCCAGCCGCCGCGCCGACTCCGCGACGACGGGCGCCTTGTGCTCGAGGATGCGCGGCGGCGCCCCGCCGACGACCTTGGGCCAGAAGTAGCCGAGCTGGCGCAGCGCGGCCGCGTGGAACGTACGCGCCTGGACTCCCGTCGCACCGAGCTCGCGCAGGCGCGTGCGCATCTCCCCCGCCGCGCGCGCCGTGAAGGTCACGGCGAGCACGCTCGTCGGCACGTACACGCCCGTGCGGACCCCGTACGCGATGCGGTGCGTGATCGCGCGCGTCTTGCCCGTGCCCGCACCGGCGAGCACGCACACGGGCCCGCGCAGCGCGACCGCGACGTCGCGCTGGTCGGGGTCGAGGGCGTCGAGGATCTCGTCGGCGGAGCGGTGGGCGAGCGGGCGTGAGACCGGTGGCGTGGACATCACCCGCGATTCTCGCAGGCCCGGCTGACACGCGGGCCGGGAACAGCGCGCGCTCCCCCGGTGTTACCGTCACGACCCGACCGCCCGCGGCACGCGCCGCCCGGAACCGCAGCAGGAGAGCCCTCGATGAGCACCGCCCCGACCCTTCCCGACGCCGGCTCGGTCGTCATGTACTCGACGACGTGGTGCGGGTACTGCCGCCGCCTCAAGACGCAGCTCGACTCCGAGGGCATCGGCTACACCGAGGTCAACATCGAGGAGACGCCCGGCACCGCGGAGTTCGTGGAGTCCGTCAACGACGGCAACCGCACCGTGCCGACCGTCGTCTTCCCGGACGGCTCCGCCGCGACGAACCCGTCCCTCGCGGAGGTCAAGAAGCGCCTCGCCGCCTGACGCGGCCGCAGGAGGGCCCGGTCCGGACGCCGGACCGGGCCCTTCCGCGCTCCCGGCACGGACGGCCCGACGACGGCGCGTCGCGCCGCCCCCCGCAGCCCTGAGCCGCCCTCAGCCGCGCTCAGCCGCCTTCAGCCGCCTTCAGCCGCCTTCAGCCGCGCTCAGCCGTCGGCGAGGCTCGCGCCGAACCAGTCCTCGAGGAGCGCCCGCGCGATCGACGACCGGCCCGGCAGCAGCACCTCGCGCGACCGGACGGCCTCGGCGAGCTCCGCCCGCGTGAACCAGCGCGCGTCGGTGAGCTCGACGCCGTCCACGTGCAGCTCCGTCGTCAGGGCGCGGGCCGAGAAGCCGAGCATGAGCGACGCGGGGAACGGCCACGGCTGGCTCCCCCGGTAGGCCACGTCGCCGACGACGACGCCCGCCTCCTCCGCCACCTCCCGCCGCACCGCGTTCTCGAGCGACTCCCCGGGCTCGACGTAGCCCGCGAGGGTCGAGAACCGCCGCTCCGGCCAGTGGGCCGCGTGCCCGAGCAGCAGTCGCTCGTCGGACCCCTCGCCGTGCACGACGGTCATGATCACCGCCGGGTCCGTGCGCGGGTACAGCTCGACGCCCTGGGCCACGCAGCGGCGCGTCCACCCGCCCTTCTCGACGGTCGTCCGGCCGCCGCAGCGCGGGCAGCGCGGGTGGTTCGCGTGCCACGCCGCGAGCGCCACCGCCTCCGTCGCCAGACCGGCGACCGGCGCGGGGACCGCGCCGACGAGGTCGCGCAGCCCGGACCACGCGTGGTCGCGCGCGAGGACCGCGAACGGCTCCGACGCGTCGACGCCCTCGATGTCGACCTCCTCGGCGTCCGCGTCCTCGGGGAGCACGAGCGCGAGGTACGCCGTGCCGTCGTCCTCGCCGAGGAAGAGCCAGCGCGCGGGGTCCTCGTCGGTCGCCGGGTCCACGTCGCCGAGCTCGGCCGGGTCCAGGAGGGCGACGCCGTCGGCCACGCCGGGGCCGCCGAGCGCGAGCCGGCCGCGGTGGACGAGCAGGACACGCGTCGTCGGCTGCGACCGCAGCGTGCGCACGAGGTCCGGCTCCGCGCGCCGGTGCTCCGCGCGGTCGACGAACGCGCCGTCGAGCGGCAGCGGGAGGTGGTCCAGCGGCGTGCGCGGCAGCACGCCGAGGCCGGGGGCCACACCCGTCGGCGTGCCGGTCGGGGTGCCGGTCCGGGCGCCGACCGGCGCGCTGCCGGGTCGGCCCGGGGTCGCGGCAGGGTCGCTCGTGCCCGACGACGGCCGGGCGGCAGGGGTGCTCACCCCCCGACCGTAGGCCACCGGTGACCGGGCCACCCGCCTTGCGGGGGGGCGCCGCCTCGCGGGGGTGCGGCGCCGGGGACGGCGTGGGTCGACCGGGCGCGTGCGGAGACCGACTACCGTGGTCGCGTGCCTCGTTCTCCGTTGACCCTCGCCGCGCTCGCGACCGCCGCCGTGCCCGGCCTGGACGCCCGCAGCGCACGGCCCGTCGAGGACCCGGGCGACTACGACACCGCCGTCGTCACCGACGCCGACGGCACCCGCTGGACCGTGCGCGCACCCCGCAGCCTCCAGGCCGGCGCCGCGCTCGAGGCCGAGGCGGAGCTGCTGGGCTCGCTGCAGCACTACGCCGAGTCGGGGGTGCTGTCGTTCGCCGTGCCGCGCGTGAGCGGCACCGCGCTCCTCCCGGAGGGCGGGCGCGCCGTCGTGCACCCGGCGCTCGAGGGCGAGCCGCTCGACGTCGACGGCCTGCGGCCCGGACCGGGCCTCGCGGCCGACCTGGGCCGCGTGCTCGCGTCGGTCCACGAGCTGCCGCGCACGATCGTCGACGACGCCGGCCTGCCGGGCTACGAGGTCGAGGAGTACCGCGCGCGCCGCATGGCGGAGCTCGACGAGGCCGCGGCCACGGGCAAGGTGCCGCCGACGCTCCTGCGCCGCTGGGAGACCGCGCTCGAGGACGTCTCGCTGTGGCGGTTCCAGCCGGTCGTCGTGCACGGCGACCTCGGCCCGGAGCAGGTGCTCGTCGCCCGCGGGCGCGTCGTCGCCGTGACGGACTGGGCGGGCGCGCGCGTCGCGGACCCCGCGGACGACCTCGCGTGGCTGCTGGTCTCGGCGCCACCCGAGGTCGTCGACTCGATCATGGAGGCGTACCAGCTGCGCCGCACCGAGCTCACGGACAAGCACCTGCTGGACCGCGCGCTCCTCGTCGGCGAGCTCGCGCTCGCGCGCTGGCTGCTGCACGGCGTGCGCAACGGCCTCGACGACGTGGTCGCCGACGCGCTCGACATGCTCGCCGACCTCGACGAGGCGACGCAGGACGCCGACGACTGACGTCCCGCCGGCTCAGTCGGCGACCAGCAGCGCCTCGATCTCGGCCTCGCCCAGCAGGCGGCGCGGACGCACGGTCTCGTCGGACGCGACGTAGTAGAACGCGGCGTTCACCTTCTCGAGCGGCACCCCCGTCCAGCGCGACCACGCGAGCCGGTAGACGGCGAGCTGCACCTCGCGCACGCTGCGCGCCTCCGGGTCCGACGGCGCGCGCCCCGTCTTCCAGTCGACGACCACGACGGCGTCGCGCGCCCCGCCCGCGTGCTCGGGGAGCTCGGGGAACACGGCGTCGATGCGCGACCGCAGGACCGTCGACCCGACGGGCGTCTCGACGTCGACCTCGACCGCGACGGGCGTGCGCGTCGCCCACTCCGAGGCCAGGAACGTCCGCTGGAGCGTCTCGAGGTCGGCGTCGGGGTCGAGGTCGTCGTCGTCCGCCCCGGGGAGGTCCTCGACGTCGAGCAGGGACGACGTCGTGAAGTAACGCTCGGCCCACAGGTGGAACCGGGTGCCCCGGCGCGCGTGGACCGTGGGCTCCACCGGGACCGGGCGCCGCAGGTGGAGCGCGTACTCGTCGCGGTCCGCCGCGAGCCGCACGAGGCTCGACGCCGAGACGTGCGCCGGCAGCTCGACCTCCCGGCCCGAGCGCTCGGCACGCTCCGCGAGCAGGACGCGTGCGAGCGCCACGAGGTCGCGACCCTCGGCGTCGACGAGGACTCCCGAGGGCGCCGTGAGCCCGGCGGGGCCGCTCGCGTCGTCGGCGATCCCCCGACCTCGCGCGGCGTCGGGCACCTCTGCCCCGACCGACGCGGCGCGCTCCCCCGCGGCCCGCTCGACCGCCGCACGCTCGACCGCCGCGCGTCCGACGGCCGCCGCGGTGTCCCGCAGGACGGACCGCGCCGACCCGCCGGGAGCGTCGTCGGGCACGGGCCACGTCCCGGTCACCTCGACGTCCTCGAGCGGGTTGGAGTCGTCGGGACCGGGCGGGGCCGACCACCCGTCGGCCGTCACGACCCCCGCCTCCACGAGCTCGACGAGGAACGGCGACAGCGCGCGCGGGCGGGACCCCGTCTGCCACCAGGACGCCGTGAGGTACAGCTCGCGGCGCGCCCGCGTGAAGGCCACGTAGGCGAGCCGTCGCTCCTCGGCGAGCTGGTGCTCGCCGCTCGCCGCGCGGAACTCGTCGCGCCGCGCGACGAGCTCCTTCGTGTCCGCCGCGAGGTCGAAGCGGAACTCGGGCAGGTCGGCGGCGTCGCCGCGCAGCGGGTACGGGAGCTGGCTCACGTCGGTGAGCCAGCCGCTGTCCGCGCGCACGCCCGACGACGACTGGGCCGTCGTGGGGAACACGCCGTCCACGAGCCCGGGCACGACGACGACGTCCCACTCGAGGCCCTTCGCGGCGTGCGCGGTGATGACCTGCACCGCGTCCGGGTCGGGTTCCCGCACGGGCAGGTCGAGGCCGTTCTCCCGCGTCGAGGCGACCCCGAGCCACGCGAGGAACGCCCCGAGCGTCACGACGTCCGCCGTCTGCGTGAACGTCGCGGCGACGTCGCGGAACGCGTCGAGGTGCTCGCGGGCCCGGTCGCTCACGGCCTCCGGGTCGACGAGCCGCCGCGACGCGAGCAGCGCCTCGTTCGTCACGGCCTCGACGTCGAGGCCGAGGGCCCGCTCCGCCTCGACGACGAGCTCGGGGAGCGACAGGTAGGTGAGCCCGCGCAGCGCGCGCAGGGTCCGCGAGAGCGCCGAGAGCCGTGCGTGACCCTGGGCGGAGAGCGTGCGCCCGTCCGCGGCGGGCTCGCCCGGGTCCGGCAGGTCGTCGAGCGCGTCGACGATCGAGCGGTGGTCGGCGACGTCCCCCTCGACCACCACGAGCCCGGAGTCGGCGTCCTCCGCGGCGGGCGCGCGGCGGCGCGAGCCGAGCGCGCCCTCGAGCCGGGCGAGGTCGGCCGCACGGCTCCCGAGGGCGTGCAGGTCGGCGGCGCCGAGGTTGAGCCGCGGGCCGGTGAGGAGACGCACGAGCGCGTCGCCGCGCGAGGGGTCGTGCACGGCCTCGAGCAGAGCGACGACGTCGACGACCTCGGGCGTCGTGAGCAGCCCGCCGAGGCCGACGACCTCCACGGGCAGCCCGCGCCGCCGCAGCGCGACCTCGACCGCCGCGAACTGGCTGCGCTTGCGGCACAGCACGGCCGCGGTGACGCGTCCCCCGGGCGCGCTCGCCGGGCGCCAGCGCGCGGCGACGCGCTCGGCGACGGCCGCGGCCTCCTCCTCGGCGGTCGCCGCCACGTGCGCAGCCACCGCGCCCGGGCCCGCGTCAGGGCGCAGCGCGAGCGGCGGCACCTCGACCCGGTCGCCCCGCCCACCCGCGACGGCACCGCGCAGCGGGCCGGCGGTGACGTTCGCCGCCGCGAGGACGGCGGCGTCGTTGCGCCACGACGTCGAGAGGAAGCGCACGGCCGAGCGGTCGCCCCCCGCGCGCGGGAAGCGGTCGGGGAACCGCGCGAGGCCGCCCGCGCTCGCGCCGCGCCACCCGTAGATCGACTGGTGCGGGTCGCCCACGGCGGTCACGGGGTGCCCGCCGCCGAACAGCCCCGCGAGGAGCTCGACCTGCGCGTGCGACGTGTCCTGGTACTCGTCGAGGAGCACGACGCGGAACCGGGCCCGCTCGGTCTCCCCCACGACCGGCACCTCGCGCGCGAGCCGCGCCGCGAGCGCCACCTGGTCGCCGAAGTCGAGGGAGTCGGTCGCGCGCTTGCGGCGGCGGTACTCCGCGACGACGTCGAGCAGCCGGACCCGTTCCGCGACGTCGCCGACGAGCTTCTCGACCTCCTTCGTCCGGCCCCTCTGCCGCGGCCCGAGCGGGAGCGCGTCGAGCTGCTCGACGATCTCGGCCAGGCGGTCCCGCGCCTCGGCGGGGTCGAGGAGGTGCTCGCCGAGCGCGCCGGAGAGCCCGAGCACCGCCGCGACGACCGTGCTCAGGGCGCGGTCGGTGCCCAGGTCGTCGTCCCAGGACTCCACGACCTCCGACGCGAGCTGCCACTGCTGCGCCTCGCCGAGCAGGCGGGCCCCCGGCTCGACGCCGACGCGCAGCCCGTGGTCGCCGACGAGCGACGCGGCGTACGCGTTGTACGTCGCGACGGTCGGCCGGTCGAGCAGCGAGAGCGCCGAGGCCGCGCCGCCCCGGGCGCGCGCGAGCTGGGCGAGCCGCACCTGGACGCGCTCCGCGAGCTCACCCGCGGCCTTGCGCGTGAACGTGAGGCCCAGCACCGCGTCCGGGGGGACGAGCTCGTTCGCGATGAGCCAGACGACGCGCGCCGCCATCGTCTCCGTCTTGCCCGAGCCGGCCCCGGCGACGACGAGCGTCGGCTCGAGCGGCGCCTCGATCACCTCGACCTGCTCCGGGGTCGGGCGGGGACGTCCGAGGAGGTCGGCGATCCGGGTCGCGGAGAGCGTCGGCCGTGGCGGCTCCGCCGCCCGGTGCTCGTCGCCCCGCGCGTCCCCGCTCTCGACCGGGAGCCCGTCGGCCGCGACCAGACGCACCGTCGGCGCGCTCGCGCCCGCCTCCGGGAGCTCGAACAGCTCGCTGCTCACGCCACCACCCTCCTGCCCTCGGGCTGCACCGGGCACGCCCGGCGCACGGGGCACATCTCGCACAGCCCGTTCTGGCGGGCGGTGAACGTCGCCGCCGACATGGTGCCGGCGGCCTCCTCGACGAGGTCGCGCGCCCAGCTCGACCCGTCGGGCTCCGGCTCGAGCGCGGGCTGCGCCACGACGGCCGGGCCCACGTGGGTGCTCCCGACGTACACGAGCTGCGCGCCCGCGCTGCGCGTGCCCTCCGGCACGTCGAGCGCGCCCGCCTCGACCGCGAGCTGGTAGGCCCCGAGCTGGGGGTGCTCCGTGCCCTCCGCCTTCGTCGCGGTGCGCCGACCGGTCTTGAGGTCGACGACGCGGACCTTGCCGTCCCCCGCCGCCTCGACGCGGTCGATCGTGCCGCGCAGCCGGGCGCGGCCGACGGTGACGTCGAACGACGGCTCGACGAGGAGCGGCTCGCCCGCCTGCGCGACGTAGGCCGCGAGCTTCTCGACCATGCGCTCGGCGCGGCGACGGAGCTGGCGCGCGGGCCAGCCGTCGGGCAGCGCGAGCTCCGCCCACCGGCGGTCGAGCTCCGCGCGCAGCTCGGTGAGCGACCCGGACGGGTGGCTCTCGGCGATGGAGTGGACGAGCGTGCCGAGGCTCTGGTGCGTCGCGTCGGGCGCCGTCCCGCCGGCCGCCTCGAGCGACCAGCGCAGCGGGCACGTCGAGACCGTCTCGACCTTCGACGGCGACACGGTGACCGTCTCCTCCGCGCCGCGCAGCGGTGCCGTGCTCGACACCCCCGCGACGCCGTACCACGTCTCCGGGCGGGCCTCCGCGACGCCGAGCGCCCCGAGGTCCGCCAGGAGCGTCGCCGCCGCGACCGCGCGCTCGTCCGGCCCGGGGTCCCCGGCCCCGCCTGCCTCGCGCGCCGCCGTCTCGACGAGGACGCCACGGGCCGCGGCGACCAGCCCGCGCAGGTCGAGCGGGGCACCGACGCGCACGTGCCGCCGCTCGGCGGTCTCGACCGGCCCGTCCTGCGGACCACCCCGCCCGCCGGGGCCGCCGGGACCGTCGGCGCCGTCCGGACCGTCCGTGCCCCCGGGACCCTCGGGTGCCGGCGGCGGCACGACGAGGTCGCAGAACACCGACGGCGCCTCCTCGGCGTCCTGCACGGCCGTCACGACGAGGCGACGCGTCGCGCGCGACGTCGCGACGACGAACGCCCGCAGCTCGTCCGCGAGCACCTGGGCGCGCGCCTGCGAGCCGACCCCGTGCGCGTCCTGCGCGCGGCCCGCGAGGAGCTCGACGAGCGCCTGCGAGCCGAGCAGCGAGTCGCGCAGGCGGAGGTCGGGCCACACGCCGTCCTGGACGCCCGCCACCACGACGACGTCCCACTCGCGCCCGGCAGCACCGGCGGGGGTGAGCGCCGCCACGGCGTCGGCCCCGCTCGCGCTCGCCGCGAGCGAGTCGGCGGGCAGGTCCTGCGAGGCGAGGTAGTCGACGAACGCCCCGGCGGGCGCGCCCGGCATGCGGTCGACGAACGTCTCCGCGGCGCGGAACAGCGCGAGCACCGCGTCGAGGTCGCGGTCCGCGCGCGCTCCGGCGGGACCGCCGTCGAGCGCCGCCGACCGCCACCGCTCCGCGAGACCGGTCGCGGCCCACACCGCCCACAGCACCGTCTGCGCGGTCGCGCCGGGCTCGGCGGCCGCCGCGCGTCCCGCGGCGAGAGCGCGCGCGACCGCCACCGGCACCCCGCGCACCCGAGGCGGCAGCCGCCGCGCCGCGCGCCCGGTCGACGGCGCCGCTCGACGAGCAGCGCGCCGGACGAGCGCCCGCCCCCCCCCTCGAGCTCCTCGGCCCGCCCCGCCCGCCCCCGCCCACCCCGCGCGACGCCGTCGCGCCCGCCGCCGGGCGACCGGACACGCGCAGCCGCCGCGAACGGGCACGGGCCCCCGGGCTCCTC
>QAPD01000060.1 GCA_003052455.1 Sphaerisporangium cinnabarinum
GGTGGGGGGTCGCCCGCCGGCAGGAGGGGCGGGGGCCGGCGCCGGTCGGGCCGGCCGCCGACCTCCGGCCGGGGCGGGACGGCGCCTCCGGCCGCGAGCGTGGGGGCGTCGGCACCCGCCGACCGCGGCCCAGGCCGCGCGAGCCGCGGCACCGCGCCGCGCGACGAAGGAGGAACGTCATGTCCACGACGCGGAGCACCTCGGACGGCACCTCGAACGGCACCTCGGACGCCACGCCCGACGGCACCCCGCACGTCCCGCGCCGTCCCCGCACGTCGGCGCCCGACGGCGGGCGCGGCCCTGCGGCACGGGTCCACCGGCCCGAGGTCGCGGCTGGCGCTCGTCGCCGCGACCCTGAGGTCGGGGCGGCCCGGCGCGTCCCGCGCTGGCTCGTCCCGCCCGTCGCGGCGGTGCTCGCCGCCGTCGTGCTGCTCACCGGGACGGCGCTCGGCGTCGACCCCGTGGTGCGCACCTCGAGCGGGACGCAGACGGTCGGCGTCGTGGCGGCGGTCGTCGTGACGCTCGTCGTCGGGTACGTGGGGTGGGGCGTGCGTGCGCTGCTCGGTCGCCTGCGCTCGGGCGGCCGGCGGGCCTGGCTCGTGACGTGCGGCGTCGTGCTGCTCGTCTCCCTGCTCGGCCCGCTCGGAGCGGTGACGCCCGGCGCGGTGGCCCTGCTCGCCGTCGAGCACCTGACGGTGGGCGCGACCCTGGCCCTGGCCCTCCGCCGCTGAACCCCACACCCCACCCCCACCCTCTCCCCACCCCCCACCCCACCCCCGCCGAACACGGGGTCGGCGACCGTAATCCGCCGGATCTGGTCGCTGACCCCGTGTTCGACGGGGGATTGGGGGTGTGTTCGGCCGGGGACGATGAGATTCCGCTGCGGCTACGGTCTGTTTCTCGTCGATCCTCCCGACCGGAAGGCCCACCATGACCGCGACGCTCGTGTCCACCCTGTTCCTCTCGCTCGACGGCGTCGCCGAGATCGACCCGGCGTGGCACTTCCCCTACTTCGACGACCACATGGCCGCGGCGGTGGACGAGGACTACCGGGACGTCGACGCGCTCCTGCTCGGGCGCGTCACGTACGACAGCTTCGCCGGCGCGTGGCCCGAGCGGGAGACCGCCGGGGGCGAGGACGCGGAGTTCGCCGCGCGCCTCGGGAACCTGCGCAAGATCGTCGCGACGCGCGGCGACCAGGACCTCGGGTGGCGGCACGTCGAGCGGGTCGACGGCGACCTCGTCGACGCGGTCCGCGCCCTCAAGGAGGAGCCGGGCCTCGGCAAGGTGCTCGTCGCCGGGTCGATCTCGGTGGTGCGCCAGCTCCTCGCCGCGGGGCTGCTCGACGAGCTGCGCCTGCTCGTCCACCCCGTCGCGGCCCGCACCGGCGAGCGGCTGTTCGACGAGGGGGAGCCCTTCTACCCGCTGACGCTCCTGCGCTCGGAGACGTTCCCGACGGGCGTCGTGCGGCTCGTCTACGCCCCGGGCGAGGTCCCCGGGGACGTCGGCTACGACGACGTCAAGGACAAGGTGCCGTCCGGGGACGCCTGACGCGCGACGGCGACCACCGCGACGTCGTCCTCGCGGCCCGGGTCGTCGAACGCCGCGACGACGCGCTCGCACAGGACGGTCGGGCTCGCGCCGGCGTGCTGCGCCGCGACCCGGGCCAGCCGGTCCAGCGCGTCCACGAGCGACGCCCCGCGGCGCTCGACGAGACCGTCGGTCACGAGCACGAGGAGGTCGCCGGGGGCGAGCACGTCGTGGTGGGCGGGGCGGGCCTGCGGGCTCGGGACGCCGAGCAGGCGCGAGCCCGCCTTGGCCCGGTCGACCGTGCCGTCGGTGCGCACGAGGAACGCGGGCAGGTGGCCGGCGTCCGTGAGCTCGAGGGCGCCCGTGCGAGGGTCGAGCACGCACACGCACACGGTCGCGAACTCGGGGTGGTCCTCGCGCAGCGCCGCGTTGAGCAGGTCCAGCGCCGACGCGGCGTCGTGCCCCTCGCGCAGGTAGGCGCGCAGCGTGACCCGCACCTCCGCCATCACGGTCGCCGCGCGCAGGGAGTGGCCCTGGACGTCGCCGATGACGACGGCCACGCGCCCGTCCGGGAGGTCGAACGCGTCGTAGAAGTCGCCGCCGACGTCGAGCCGCGCGTCCGACGCCTCGTAGCGCGCGACGACCTCGACGCCGCCGCTCACCCGGAGCCCGGACGGCAGGAGCGCGCGCTGGAGCGCGAGGGCGATCCGGTGCTCCTCCGTGAACGTGCGCAGGTTCGACAGGGCGACCGTCGCGGCCTCCGTGAAGCGCGCGGCGGCCTCCTGCTCCTCCTCGGACAGCGGCTCGTCGCCGACCTCGATGCCCAGGCCGCCGACGAGCGCCCCCGAGGCGTCCTCGAGCCAGAACGTGTACCACGCCGACGGCCCGACCCCCGCCTCACGGAGGAGCGGCTGCCACGGCGCGGGCACCTCGTCGGGGCCGAACACGGCCGTCGACGCCCCGGAGGGCGGGAGGACCGCCGTCGGGCCGCGACCGCGCACGAGCGCGGCTCCGTCCGCGGCGCAGACGGAGCGCAGCACGACCCCGGCGTCGGCGACGACCATCGAGATCACGGCGCGGCCGAGGACGGCGCACGCGCCCCGGGCGGCGTGGTCGGCGACGGCCTCGGGGGAGCGCGCCTCGTGCAGGGGGACGAGCGCGTCGGTGAGCGCCTCCAGGCGGCGGGCGGTGCGCCCGGCCCCGCGCTGCGCGTCGACGCGCCGGCACAGCGCGCTGATCGTCGCGAGGAACTCGTCCCGGTCGAGCGGCTCGGGCAGGTAGGCGTCTGCGCCGCCCTCCAGCCCGGCGGTGCGGGCGGCGGCGTCGACGTCGGTCGCGGAGACGTGCAGCACGGGCAGGTGCGCGGTCGCGGGGTCGCTCTTGAGGATCCGGCACACCTCGCGGCCCGAGAGGTCCGGCAGGTTCACGTCGAGCACGACGGCGTCGACCGGGGTCGTGGCGTGCGCGAGCGCGTCGCGGCCGGTCCCGGCCTCGACGACGCCGAAGCCGGCCCGCCGCAGCCAGCTCGCCATGACGTACCGGTGCGCGGGCGTGTCGTCGACGACGAGCACGGTGCGGTCGGCGTTCATCGGCTCCGCACCTCGCGCCCCAGGGCCGCCACGAGGCGGTCGCGGTCGATCTCGGACTTCGCGAGGAACGGCACGTCGCCGATGCCGGGCGGCGGCGGGGCGCTCGACATGAGCACGGCCGCGGTGCCCGGGTGCACGTCGCGGATCCGCGACCGCAGCGCGAGGCCGTCCGTGCCGGGCAGGCACACGTCGAGGAGCGCGACGTCGGCCGGGCCGTCGTGCAGCAGCGCGAGAGCGTGCGTGGCGTCGTGCGCGACGCTGACGCGCGCGGCGGCGTCGCGGAGCATCGAGGCGACGACCGACGCGTAGGCGCGGTCGTCGTCGACGACGAGGACGTGCCCGAGCGGGGTGTCGCGCACGGGGGCCTCCTCGGGCTCCGGGCGCGCGGCGGGGGCGTCCTCGGGAGCCGCCGTGAGCGACGGGAGGCGCAGCGTGAAGACGCTCCCGGCGCCCGGGCGCGACGTCGCGACGAGCGTGCCGCCCAGCGCCTCCGACGTGCGGCGCGCGTACGGCAGGCCCAGGCCAGTGCCACGGACGGTCGGCTGCAGGCGGTTCGGCACCTGGACGAACTCCTCGAACACGGCGTCGAGCTGGTCGGCGGGAATCCCCAGACCCGTGTCGCGCACGTCGAACCGCACGACGTCGCCGTCGGCCGCGGCCCGCAGCACGACCTCGCCCTCGTCCGTGAACTTCACCGCGTTCGTCAGCAGGTTGCGCAGCACGCGGGACAGCAGCCGGCGGTCCGTGACGAGGGTCAGGCCCGGCTCGGCCGCGACCCGTAGCGACACGCCGGACCGGACGAGCGGCAGGGTCGTGCCGCGCAGCTCGTCGAGCAGCGCCCCGAGGTCGACGGGCGTGGGCTCGACGTCGTCGTGGCCCGCCTCGGCGCGCGCGAGGTCGAGCAGCTCGTCGACGAGCGTGAGCAGCGTCGTCGCGCTCTCGCGCAGGAACCCGACCTGCTGCGTCTGGTCGGCGTCGAGGTGGGAGTCCGTGAGGAGCGAGGTGAGGCCGATGATCGAGTTCACGGGCGAGCGCAGCTCGTGGCTGACGTTCCGCAGGAAGCGGGTCTTCGCCTCGTTGGCGGCGGCGAGCTCGCGCCCGCGCTCGTCGAGCTCGGCGTACAGCGCGACGACGCCGGTGTTGGTCTCCTCGAGCTCCGCCGAGAGCTGGTCGTACATCGCGAGGACCCCGCGGTTCGTCTCCTCCAGCTCCTCGTTGAAGCGTCGGAGCTCGTCCTGCTGACGCGTCAGCTCGTCGAGCGTCCGCACGAGCTCGGCGTTCTGCACGCGCACCTCGTCGCTCGCGTCGGCGACGTGCGCGGCGGCGGTGGACCGGCGCACGCCCGCGAGGGTCGCCTCGTCCGTGCGCGCGGTCGCGGGCAGGGCCTTGGTGAGCAGCACGCGCGTGCCCGTCGGGTCGACCTGCAGGCCGGGGACGAGCCGTCGGGCGGCCGGGACACCGCCGTCGCTCGAGTCGCCCTCGACGAGGAACGGCGTCCCCGCCACGATCTCGGCGCGCAGCGTGGCCTGCGGGAGACCGGGCAGGACGCCCACGACGACGTCGGCCGTGCCGGAGCCGACCGCTGACCGCCCGATCTCGGACAACGCCGTCGCGACGCGCACCTGGTCCTGCGTGTCCAGGCCGAGCAGGCGGCAGATCTCGCGCCCGGCCCGGCGCAGCGCGAGCACGTCGGAGTCCGAGCGCAGCTGGGTGATGAGGAGGGTGGTGCTCACGCGGCCTCCCGGGGGATCGGCAGCACCGCCACGCACGAGTCGTCGCGGCGCACGGCGTGGTCACGGAGCAGGACGCCCGCGACGACGAGAGGGGACCGGACGGCGAGGCCCGGGTAGTCGGCGAGCGACCACCGGGCCGTCAGCCCGTCGCTGTGCAGCACGACGACGTCGCCCGGCTCGACGGGGTACGTCGTCTCGCGCAGCGGCCGGCCGCGCGTCCCGGCGATGCCGGGGTGGCTCACGAGACCGCGCGACCGCGTGCCGTGGACCGTCCCGGCGATGTTGCCGAGCCCGGCGCAGCGCAGCACGCCGTCCGACGCCCGGACGACCGAGACGGCCGCGCCCCGGGTGCCGCCGAGGGCGCCGTGCACGCGCTCGAGGAGCGCGACCGGGCTGCCGGGAGGCGCGTCGAGGAAGGCCCGCACCGCGGCCCCGGAGGCCGCCGCGGCGAGCGGTCCGTGGCCGAGCCCGTCGGCGACGAGGAGGCTCGGCACGCCGTCGTCGTGGCGCACCGCGAGGGCGTCGCCGCACACGTCCTGCCCGGTCATGGGGCGGGTCACGCCCGTGGGGGCCGCGAGGTTGGTGGTCGCGCCGTGCGCGACGAACGTCGCCGCGATGACCGTCCCCTGCCCGGGCGACGTCCACGCGTCCCACGCCGACGCGAGGCGGGGCAGGGTGCCGAGGCCGATGCCGAGCGTGCCGCGGCTCGAGACCCCGTCGCGCATCGCCGCGGTGATGTCCCGCATGCCCGGGCCGGAGTCGACAGCGAGCACGTCGAGCGCGGCCTCGTCGCCGGTGCGCCGGACGCGGACGAGCACCGAGCCGCCACCGGCGTGGCGGCACTGGTTGGTCGCGAGCTCGGAGACGACGAGGCCCACCTCGGCCGCGCGCTCGTCGTCGAGGCCGAGGTTGCGGGCGGCGACGCTCGCGCCGCGGCGCACGCTGCCGACCGCGGACGGGTGGTCCACGGTGTACCAGGTGCCGTCCTCGACGAGCGTGCGGCGCACGTCGGGGCGGTCGGTGTCCTCCGAGGTCATCGCGACCAGGTCGCGATCTCGACGCGCGTGCCCACGCCCGGCGAGGTGTCGATCGCGAAGTGCTGGACGAGGCGTCGCGACCCCGAGAGCCCCAGCCCGAGGCCGCCGCCGCTGGTCCAGCCGTCGGTGAGCGCGAGGTCGAGGTCGGGGATGCCCGGCCCCTCGTCCGAGAAGACGGCGCGGACGCCCGTCCGCGCTCCCTCCGTCACGAGCTGCACCTCGGCCTCGCCGCCGCCCCCGTACACGAGGGTGTTGCGCGCGAGCTCGCTCGCCGCGGTCACGAGCTTCGTCTGGTCCACGAGCGAGAGGCGCGCCTGCTGCGCGAGCGACCGGACGAGCTGGCGCACCTTGACGACGTCGGAGTCGGTGCGCACGGGCACGCGCTCCGCGGTCGACGGCGGCGGGGTGGTGGTGGTCATCTCTCCTCGCGCTCGGCGGCGGCCAGGAGCACGTCCTCGGCGGACCGCTCCTCGGGGGCGAGGAGCGCGAGGCCGCGCTCGACGTCCAGCGCGGTGCGGACGTCGCCGAGCGACAGGCCGAGCTCGACCATGGTGATGGCGACGGCCGGGCGCATGCCCACGACGACCGTCGTCGCGTCGAGCACGTGCGAGATGCCGGCGACCGACGCGAGCATGCGGCCGATGAACGAGTCGACGATCTCCAGCCCGGAGATGTCGATGATCACGCCGCGCGCACCGGTGTCGGTGATCCGCTGGGCGAGGTCCTCCTGGAGCTGCAGCGCCGTGTCGTCCTGGAGGTCGATCTGGATCGAGACGAGGAGCGTCGAGCCGATCTTGAGGATGGGGACGCCGTCGGTCATGCGGGGAGCCCGGCCCGGCGGGTGTCCCGGCTCGCGCGCAGCGCGTCGACCAGGGCGTCGGCGAGGGTCGCGCGCGTGCGGATGTCGCCGAACTCGATGCCGAGCGCGACGATCGTCTGCGCGATCTGCGGGCGGATGCCGCTGATCGTGCACTCGGCGCCCATGAGGCGCGCCGCGACGACCGTCTTGAGCAGGTGCTGCGCGACCTGGGTGTCCACCGCGGGCACGCCCGTGATGTCGATGATCGCGTGCTCGCTGCCCGTGTCGACGAGCGTGTTGAGCAGCTTCTCCATGACGACCTGGGTGCGCGCGGAGTCGAGCGTCCCCACCAGCGGCACCGCGACGATGCCCTCCCAGAGCTTGACCACGGGGGTCGAGAGCTCGAGCAGCTGCTCGGCCTGCTCGGCGATGATCCCCTCGCGCGCGGCCGCGAACGTCTCGAACGTGAAGAGCCCGAGCTGGTCGACGAGGCGCAGCAGCGGGGTCACGTCCGTGTCGGCGCCGGTCGCGGAGTCGAGCCGGTACAGGCCCTCCTTGAGCGCGAACACGCCGATCGCGGTCTCGCGGGGCGTGAAGCCGAGGCGGGCACGTGCGGACGACACGTCCGCGAGGATGCCCCGGAGCTGGTCGAACGCCGGCTCGGCGAGCGAGACGCCGCCGGCGCGCAGGCCGTCGAGGAGCGCATCGAGGATCTCGCCCTGCTCCCGCTCGAGCTCGCCCCGCGAGGTGCGGCCGTGGAGCTCGTGGGCCGCGGCCTCCAGCCATGCGCTGCGCACGGCGTCGGCGTGCTCGATCAGGGTCTGAGCAAGAGTCTCGGGGGTGGCGGCGTCGGCCATCGGGGTTCCTTCCACGGTGAGAGCGACGCCGAACGGGCTCGCGGCGGTCGCGCGCCCGCCAGTGTACGCAGAGCGCGGGCGCTCGCAGCGCGGCTGTGGACGGACGGTCGCGCGCACGGCGCCCCGACCTCGTGACACGTCCGCGGCGTGAGGCGGACGACACAGGCCGCGGGCGCGGGCGGGCGGGTGCGCGGGCCGGATCCCGTGGGGGCACGACGGCTCCCGCGAGCCGCCCGAGCACGGTCGTCCCCGTGCTCGGGCGGGGCGCAGGTCAGCCGCGCAGGTCGAGGTAGCGGTCGATGAGGGCCGCGGTGCTCGGGTCCTGCGCGGCGAGGGCGTCCTCGTCGCCCGCGACGGCCGGCGCGATCTCGAGCGCGAGCTTCTTGCCGAGCTCGACGCCCCACTGGTCGAAGCTGTCGATGCCCCACACGACGCCCTGCACGAACGTGATGTGCTCGTAGAGCGCGATGAGCTGGCCCAGGACCGACGGCGTGAGCGCGGGCGCGAGGATCGACGTCGTCGGGCGGTTGCCCGGGAACGTGCGGGCGCTCACGAGGTGCTCCGCGGTGCCCTCGGCGCGGACCTCGTCCGCCGTCTTCCCGAACGCGAGCGCCTTCGTCTGGGCGAAGAAGTTCGCGAGGAACAGGCCGTGCACGTCCGCGCCGGGCTGCACCGCGCCGCCGTCGCCCACCGCGTCGACGAGGGGGTGCGCGGGGTTCGCGACCGCGATGAAGTCGGCCGGGATGAGACGCGTGCCCTGGTGGATGAGCTGGTAGAACGCGTGCTGGCCGTTCGTGCCCGGCTCGCCCCAGAAGATCTCGCCCGTCTCCGTGGTCACGGGGGAGCCGTCCCAGCGCACGCGCTTGCCGTTGGACTCCATGGTGAGCTGCTGGAGGTAGGCGGGGAAGCGGTGCAGGTACTGCGCGTACGGGAGCACGGCGTGCGTGTGCGCGTCGAGGAAGTTCACGTACCAGACGTTGAGCAGACCCATGAGGACCGGGACGTTGCGCTCGAACGGCGTGCGGCGCACGTGCTCGTCGATCGCGTGGAAGCCTGCGAGCAGCTCGGCGAACCGGTCCGGCCCGATCGCGATCGCGAGCGAGGTGCCGATCGCGGAGTCGACGGAGTAGCGCCCGCCCACCCAGTCCCAGAACCCGAACGCGTTCGCCGGGTCGATCCCGAAGGCCGCGACCTTGTCGAGCGCGGTCGAGACGGCGACGAAGTGCTGTGCGACGGCGGCCTGCCGGGCCTCGTCCGTGTCCTCGATCGCGCCGACCGCCGCGAGCTCCGTCCACAGCCAGTCGCGCGCGAGGCGCGCGTTGGTCAGGGTCTCGAGCGTGCCGAACGTCTTCGACGCGACGATGAACAGCGTGGTGCGCGGGTCGAGGCCCGCCGTCTTCTCCGCGACGTCCGTCGGGTCGATGTTCGAGACGAACCGGACCTCGATGTCCTCGTGCTTGTACGGGAGCAGCGCCTCGTACGCCATGACCGGCCCGAGGTCGGAGCCGCCGATGCCGATGTTCACGACCGTGCGCACGCGCTCGCCCGTGACGCCCGTCCACTCGCCCGAGCGGACCTCGTCCGCGAACGCGTAGACCTTGGCGAGCTCCGCGTGCACGTCCGCGTCGACGTCCTGCCCGTCGACGACGAGGTGCTCGTCATCGCCCAGCGGGGTCGGCCGGCGCAGGGCCGTGTGCAGGACGGCGCGGTCCTCCGTGACGTTGATGTGCTCGCCCGTGAACATCGCCTCGAGGCGGTCGTCGAGGTGGACCTCCTCGGCGAGCCGCACGAGCAGCTCGAGCGTCTCGTCGGTGACGAGGTTCTTCGACAGGTCGACCGTGAGGTCGGCCGCCTGGTGCGTGAGGCGGCGCGCGCGGTCCGGGTCGGCCGCGAACCAGGTGCGCAGGTCCGGCTCCACGGTGTCGCGGTGCACGGTCAGCGCGGTCCAGGACGGCGTGGTGGTGGGGTCGATCGGGGGCGGCACGGGCTGCGAGGTCATGACCACCAAACTACTGACCGACGTCGGCCCTCGCCCACCCCGACCGTCCCGCGGTCCATGGTCCGGCGGCCTGACGAACGGCCGTCGCAGGTCCCTGGACCCCGGGCGCGCGTGGGCGCCTCGCGCGACGATGGGGGTCGTGCGCCGTCGGGCGCGCACCGGGCGGCGACGCCGTCGCACGGCCCACGAGCGACGATCGGAGGAGGGACCATGGCGGAGGTCGTGCTGTTCCACCACGTGCAGGGACTGACGGAGGGCGTGCGGACGCTCGCGGAGACGCTGCGCGGCGCCGGGAACGTCGTGCACACGCCGGACCTCTTCGAGGGGCGCACGTTCGCGACCCTCGACGAGGGCATGGCGCACGTCCAGGAGCTCGGTTTCGGGACGGTGCTGGAGCGCGGCCGGGCGGCCGCGGACGGCTACGACGCGGGCGTGGTCTACGCCGGGGTCTCCCTCGGCGTCCTCCCCGCCCAGATGCTCGCCCAGACGCAGCCGGGCGCCAAGGGCGCGGTGCTCCTCGAGGCGTGCGTGCCCGTCTCCGAGTTCGGCGACGCGTGGCCCGACGCCGTGCCCGTCCAGGTGCACGGCATGGACGCGGACCCGTCGTTCGCGGGCGAGGGCGACCTCGACGCCGCGCGCGAGCTCGTGGAGTCCACGCCCGACGCCGAGCTGTTCGTCTACCCCGGCGACCGCCACCTCTTCACGGACCCGAGCCTGCCGTCGTACGAGCCGGAGGCCGCCGCGCTCGTCACCGAGCGGGTGATCCGCTTCCTCGACGGCATCCGCTGAGCGGTCGGGTCGCGGCGACCCCCGTGGTCAGGGCGCGCTGCCGGGCGCCGGCGCGGGCACCGGTCCCGGCGCAGGGCCGGGGGAGGCGTCGAGCACGAGCTGCCACTCCGCCTCGACGCCCGCGGGTGCGAAGCCCAGCGCGACGTTGATCGCGAGCATGTGCCGGTTCTCCTCGGCGTTCCACGTGTGCACGCGGCGTGCCGACGGCCGGCTGCGCGCCAGCTCGTCGAGCACGGCGACCTTGACGAGCAGGCCCAGGCTGCGCCCGCGGTGCTCGCTGAGCACGAGCGTGTCCTCCTGGAAGACGACCTCGGGCCGGTCGCGGGGGTACGCGACCATCGAGAACGCCGCGAGCGTGCCCGACGTCGTGTCCTCCGCCGCGGCGACGACGTAGCCGCGGCCGCGGGCGTGGATCTCCCGGGAGAAGGTCCGGACGCGCTCCGCGTCCCACGGGTCCTCCGCCAGGTCGAGGCCGCCGCTCGGGGCGTCGGTGCTCATGCGCGTCTCGAGCACCGCGAGCTGGTCGAGCCACTCCTCGGGGACCTCGTCCGTCCACACGTGCACGCGGTACCCGGCCGCCCGCGTCGCCGCCGCCGCCCGCAGCGGGTCGAGGACGGCCGGCGGCACCGGGAGCGCGAGCACGGAGTGCCGCATCACCTGCTCGAGCGTGAAGCCGCGGTGCAGAGCGAAGGTCGTCGCGTCGTCGTGCGCGGGCACCCGGCCGCTGCCCGTGGGCGCCTCGATCGCGTCCGGGCCGGGCGGCGGCTCCGGGGTGAACGACGAGTCGGACTGGACCACCCGCCGGCCCTCCGCGCGCGCGACCTCCAGCGCCGCCTCCCACAGCGCCGTGCCGACGCCGCGGCGCCGGTGCGCCGGGTCCACGCCCACGTAGACGAGCGCCGTGTGCGTGCTGCCCTGCTGCGGGAGCGCCACCATCGACCGTCCGACGACGTCCTCCGGCCGGGGGGTCGTGCCGTGCGGGGCGTCGTCGAGCACCGCGACCCACCGCAGCACGCGGCGGTAGCCCGCGCTGGCGACGGTGGACGCGACCGTCGCCGCGTCGAGCGCGAGGTCGGTGTGGCCGTGGATCGCGCGGTCGATCGCGTCGCCCACCCGGACCGTGCCGTGGACGGCCCAGGCGTCGGGCCCGTCGAGGTGCCCCGGCACGGGCTCGATGCGCACGCGCCCGTCGCGGGCGGCAGGGATGGTCGGTCCTGCGTGCGGTGCGGTCACTCGCCGTCCTCCGGGGTCGTCCTGCGCTGCCACGCAGCCCAGATGCCCGCGGGGCGGAAGCCGAGCGCGACGTTGATCGCGAGCATGTGGTCGTTCTCCTGCGCGTTCCACGTGTGGACGCGTCGGGTGCCGGGGCGCTGCGCCGCGAGCGCGTCCAGGTTGGCCACCTTGACGAGCATCCCGAGCCGGCGCCCGCGGTGCTCGCGCAGCACGAGCGTGTCCTCCTGGATCGCGAAGTCCTCGCGCCCGCGCGGGTGGACGAGCACGGTGAACGCCGCGAGCGTGCCCGACGGCACGTGCTCGGCGGCGCACACGAGGAACGCGTCGTCGTTCTCCGCCTGCTGCTGCACCCACGTCCGCACGCGCCGCGCGTCCCACGGGTCCTCGCCGTAGTCGACGCCGCCCGTGGGCGCGTCGGTGCTCATGCGTGTGAAGAGGACCGCGACCTGGTCGGCCCAGGCCGCCGGCACCTCGTCGGTCCAGGTGTGCAGGCGGTAGTCGCTGCCCGCCGCGGCCCGGGCGTCGTCGCGGTGCGCGTCGAGGGCCGCGGGCGCGACCGGGAGGTCCAGCACCGAGTGCCGCTCGACCTGCTCGAGCACGTACCCGTGCGCGCGCAGGAAGCGCGGCCCCGGGGCGTCCGCGGGGACCCGGCCCGCGCCCGTCGTGGCCTCGAGCGCACCCGGACCGGGCGGCGGCTCCTCCCCGTGGTTCGTGTCCGAGAAGAGCACGGTGCGCCCCGCGTCGAGGTTCAGGCGCTCGCCGAGCGCGAGCAGCGCGCCCCCCACGCCGCGGCCGCGCTCGGCGGGACGCACGACGGCGTAGGACTCGCCCAGGTGCTCGTTGCTCGTGACCGGGCGCGTCACGAAGAGGTGCGCGACGACGTCCGCCACCGCGGGCGGGACGCCCTGCTCGTGCCACGCGGCGGCCGCGGCGGCGCGCACGACGACGAACCGACGCTTCGTCGCGTACTCCTGGTGAGCCATGCCCGTGAAGATCTCGCGGGGCGGCAGCGCGAGGTCGTCGTAGCCGTGCACCTCGAGCTCGTGCTCGCGGCCGACGTCCGCGACGGCGAGGTAGGCCCACGCCTCGGGCGCGTCGAGCGACGCGGGGTGCGGGGCCTCGACGAGCGTGTACCCGCGCGGGAGGGAGACGTCCGGGACGGGAGGGGCGACGGCGCTCATGGGTCCAGCGTGTCCGGCGCACGGGCGGCGCGTCCACGGCAATACGCCCTGGGGACGCACGGACGGCCCGGTCCCCCTGAGGGGACCGGGCCGTCCGAGGAAGCGGGCCGCCGGTGCGGCCGACGCCGTCAGGCGCGCTTGCGGTTGGTGAACCAGGACCAGATGAACACCACGATGATGGAGCCGATGAGCGCGAAGCCCCACGTGCCGAGGTCGAAGAACTCCTCGTTGACGTCGGTGCCGAACACCGCCGAGGCGATGAACCCGCCGAGCAGGGCGCCCACGATGCCCAGCAGCAGCGTGACGATCCAGCCGCCCTTCTGCTCGCCCGGCACGATCGCGCGGGCGATGGCACCCATGATGAGGCCGATGAGGATCCAGCCGATGATGCCCATGTCACGTCTCCGTTTCCCGTAGGGACAGATCCGGCCAAAAGGACTCTTGCCCCGAATGACCTGGCACCACCGTGGCACGGGTGCCCGGTTCTCGCACGCCGACGGCGGTCTGCGGGCCGCACGGACCCGCCGGTACCGCGCCCCGCGCGGTCTCGTAGGCTCGGAGGGTGGTGACGACCGAGGCGACGAGCGCGCGCGTCGACAGCTGGCTCTGGGCCGTCCGCGTGTTCAAGAGCCGCTCGCAGGCGACGGCCGCCGTGAAGGCCGGGCACGTGCGCGTCAACGGCGAGCGCGCGAAGCCCGCGACGAGCGTGAAGGTGAAGGACCGCGTCGTCGTGCGGGGCGGTCCCGTGGAGCGGATCCTCGTCGTCGAGAAGGTGCTCGTGAAGCGGGTGTCCGCCACCCTCGCCGCGCAGGCGGTCGACGACCAGAGCCCGCCCCCGCCGCCGCGCGAGCTCACCGTGCGCGTCGCCGTCCGCGACCGCGGCGCGGGCCGTCCCACGAAGCGCGAGCGCCGCGACCTCGACCGGCTGCGGGGACGGGGCTGACCTCCGGGCGCCTCTGACCCGCGGACCGCGCCCGTCGCGCGCGACGGCCGACGGTCGCGTGCGTGCACGCGTCCGCCGGCCGTCGGCAGTGCTGTCGGGACGGCTCCCTGGACGGCTCCGGGGATCGCTCCCGGAATCAGTGCGTCAGCAGGCCCCGAGGTCCTTCCAGACGCCCCACTGGCCGCTCTGCGACGGGTTCTCGCCCGTCGTCCACCACTTGGCCTGGTAGTTGCGGCCGGAGTACGAGACGTTCGCCCCGCCGACGTAGGCGGCGCTCGCCGACCACGCCGGAGCCGAGCACGTGCCGGGGTTGCCCGGGTTCCCGGGGTTGCCGGGGTTCCCCGGGTTGCCCGGGTCGGTCCCGCCGCTGCCGATCTTCAGGTCGACGCAGTTGTAGAACGCGTTGACCGTGTTCGACACGTTCCAGCGCGCGAGGATCGTGTGGTTGCCCTCGGGCAGGCCCGTCAGGGTGTGGGAGATGTTGCTGGGCGGCTGCGCGCCGTTCTGGTTGAACGTCTTGAACAGCACGCCGTCGACGAAGTACTCCCACGTGCTCGTGTTGTGCGCCGCGGTGAGCTTCCACTGGAACGTGACCGACGTGCCGGTCTGCGTGCGCGGCCAGGGCTTGCTCGCGTCGTCGAGGATGCTGAAGCCGCTGCCGCCCGAACACTGCATCGAGCCCTTGGGTGCCTCGACGGACTGGGGCTCGTACTTGATCGAGCCGCAGTCGAAGGACGTCGTGCCCTTCGCGCAGTGGTCCTGCCGGCTCGGCGGCGACGTGATCCAGCCGTGGGCGCTCGCGCTGGGCGCGACGGCCACGGGCGCGATGATCGCGACCGCGCCGACGACGGCTGCCAGGAGTACCGCTCTCAGTCTTCGCATGAGATGTCTCGCTCTCCATCCGGTGGTGCATGGGTCCTGCGGCGCGCTTCCTCGCGGGCCGCTTCTCGGATCGGGCACCTCGACGCTACGAAACGGGCGGAGAGCCGGACAATTGGGCAAAGCCCGTACGTGCTTCCGCGTACGCGCGCCGGGCGCGCCCTCGTCGCCGGGTCGGCGACGCACGACGGCGGGTGGTCTCGCCCGTCGGACGAGACCACCCGCCGTCGCGGGGTTCAGCAGGTCAGCAGGCGCCGATCAGCTTCCACGGGCCCCAAGCCTCGGAGCCCGGGACGTTGTTCTGCGTCCACCACTTCGCCTCGTACACGTTGCCCGCGTAGGAGACCTTCGCGCCGCCCGTGTAGGTCGACGTCGAGGCCCACGCCGGGTCCGCGCAGGTGCCCGGCGTGCCGCCGCCGGGGTTGCCGCCGCCCGGGGTGCCCGGCTCGGGCGTGCCGCCGCCGGGGGTGCCCCCGCCGGGGTTGGTGCCGTCGGCCGTGACGGTCAGGTCGACGCAGTTGTAGAACGCGTTGACCGTGTTCGACACGTTCCAGCGCGCGAGGATCGTGTGGTTGCCGAGCGGCAGGCCCTTGAGGGTGTGCGAGATGTTCTTGGGGGGCTGGACGCCGCCGCCGTCGAACGTCGCGAAGAGCTGGCCGTCGACGAAGTACTCCCACACGCTCGTGGCGTGGTTCGCCGTGAGGTTCCACTGGAACGTCACGTCGCGGCCCGTGGTCGTGCGGGGCCAGGGCTTGCTCGCGTCGTCGAGGATCGCGTAGCCGCTGCCGCCGGAGCACTTCATCGAGCCCTTGGGGGCCTCGACGGACTGCGGCTCGTACTTGATGGAACCGCAGTCGAAGGACGTGGTGCCCTTCGCGCAGTTGTCCTGCCGGCTGGGGGGAGAGGTGATCCAGCCGTGCGCCGAGGCGCTGGGGGCGATCGCGATCGGGGCGATGATCGCGGTCGCGCCCACGACGGCGGCGAGGAGCGCCGCGCGGAGTCGCTTCATCGGGGGACTCGCTTCCTGTGTCGGGGAGGGCCGACGTCGTGCGGAGCCCGCACCGTCGACCGTGACGAGGGGGACCGTAAGCAGGTGGAGGACGAGGCTCCAACGCCTACGCAGGGCCGCCCCGGAGTACGGGATGTCCCGTACGCGACGTCCCGCGGAGAGCGTCTTCGTGCGGCTCGACCGGGGTCCGGGACCCCCGCTCGAGGTGCCTCGGGCATCCGTCCGGCGGGTGAAGAGTGTGGGGACTACGTAGGGTGCCGGGGCACCGGACGTGGCGGTGGCCCGAAGCTGGACGAGCGTCCGAGAGCGCGGGCGCCGGACGGCCCGTCAGGCGGGCGCGTCCTCCTCGCGCAGCCGCGGCTCGGTGCGCAGCGCGGGCCGGAGGCCCGACTTGTCGGCGTAGAACGCGCGCACGACGTCCATGTCGGCGCGCACGTCACCGGTGAGGTCGATCGTCGGGCCGAGGCCCGTCGTCATCGTGGTGCGGTCCACGTAGCCGAGCGTGACCGGCAGGTGCGCCTCGCGCGCGATCCGGTAGAACCCCGACTTCCAGTACGACCCGGCGCCGCGCGTGCCCTCGGGCGTGACGACGAGCGAGAAGACCTCACCGGCCTGGAGGCGGCCGACGACGTCCGCCACGACCCGGCTCGGGTCGCGCCGGTCGACGGGGATGCCGCCCAGCGCGCGCATGACCGGACCCGCGGGACCGGCGAAGAGCGTGTGCTTGCCCAGCCAGCGCACGTGGATGCCCGTGCTCCACGCGATCGCGAGCATGAGCACGAAGTCCCAGTTCGACGTGTGCGGGGCTCCGACGAGGAGAGTGGGTCGGCTCGTGTCGTACGGCTGCGAGCGCAGCCTCCACCGGCTGGTCGCCCAGAAGGCGCGGGCGAGGGCTCGGCGGATCACGACGTCACGCTACAGGGTGGGAGACGCGCGGCGGCCGCCGTCGACAACCACAGGCGGCGCGGTTAGTCTCCGGCGGGTAGGGAACTTCCCGCCCTACCTGCTCGGCCCGGACATGTCTGCTCGACCACCCACTGCTCGACGGAGACCAGATGGACACCACTCCCGCCGGAACCCCCGCCCTCCTGCGCACCCTCAACGCGCGCGCCGTGCTCGACGTGCTCGGCACCGGTGCGCAGGTCGCGCGCCCCGACGTCGTCGCGGCGACCGGTCTGTCGAAGACGACCGTCGCGCAGACCTTGCGCGCGCTCGAGGCGACGGGCGTCGTCACGGAGGCGGGGCTCGACCGGGACCGTCGCGGCCCGGCCGCGACGCTGTACCGGGTCGACCCGGACTACGCGTTCGGGCTGGGGGTCGACGTCGCGCGCGACCGCGTGCGGGTCGCGCTCGTCGACGTCACGGGAGCGGTCCGTGCCCGCGCCGAGCGGCGCGACGTCCGCCCGACCCCGACGGCGCGCGCCCGTGCCGCGGCCGAGCTCGCCCGCGCGTGCGTCACCGACGTCCAGGCCCGGCTGCCCGAGGGTGCGACCGTCGAGGTGACGCGCGCCGTCGCGGCGGTGCCGTCGATCGTCAGCCCGGACCACGCGACGATCCGCCGGGTGCCGGGCTTCGAGAAGGGCGGCACGGACCTCCACGACGCCCTCGTCGATGCGCTCGGCTGCCCGGTGACGCTCGAGAACGACCTCAACCTCGCGGCGATCGCGGAGCAGCGCGACGGCGTCGCCGCCGGCGTCCGGACGTTCGTCGTGCTGGGGCTCGGCGACGGGTTCGGCGCCGGCCTCGTCCTCGACGGCCGTCTGCACCGCGGCGCGGCGGGCGGTGCCGGCGAGGTGTCGTTCCTCCCGCACCCCGGCCGGTCGCTCGGCTCGGAGACGCTCGGGGCGTCGTCGATCGCGGCGATCGCCAAGGAGAACGGCCTCCCGGACGACATCGCGGTCAAGGACATCGTGGACCGCGCCGCGCAGGGCGACGGCGCGTCCGGCGACGTGCTCGACGAGGTCGCGGAGCGCATCGGCGTCGTGGCGGCGGCCGTCGCGCTCGTCGTCGAGCCGGAGCTCTTCGTCCTCACCAACCATGCCGCGCGCCCCCCGATCGCCGAGCGCGTGCAGCGGTTCCTCGGCGAGAAGCTGGCCGTGCTGCCCGTGCGGGTCGTCCCGTCGGAGCTCACGAGCGACGCCGTCGTCGTGGGCGCGGCCCGGTCCGCGAGCGACGCCCTGCGCGACGAGGTGTTCCGCGCCGCCGCGGCCCACTCCGCACCGGGCGAGAGCGGCGAGGCCGACGACGAGCACGCGGAGGCCGCGTCGTGACGACGCCCGCGGCGGGAGGGCCGCCGTCGGACCTGGTGTCCCGGCTGGGCCTCGCGGGCGACGCGCGCGCCGTGATCCTCAACGCCGACGACTACGGCATGTGCCGGGCGGCGAACCGCGCGATCTCGGCGCTGCTCCTCGCGGGGCACCTCGACTCCGCGACCGTCATGGTGCCGTGCGGCTGGGCGCCGGACGCGCTCGCGTTCGCCGCGGCGCACCCCGTCGACGTCGGCGTCCACCTCGTGCTCACGAGCGAGTGGACGCGCTACCGGTGGCGGCCCCTCACGGGGGCCGGGACGTCGCTCGTCGACGCCGCGGGGTACTTCCCGCGCGACGTCCGCACCGTCGAGCAGCAGGCGCGCCCCGAGGACGTCGCGGCCGAGCTCGCGGCGCAGCTCGACGCGGCGCTCGCCGCCGGGGTCGACGTCTCGCACCTCGACAACCACATGGGCTCGGTCTACGGGCTCGAGACGGGGCGCTCGTTCCTGCCGCAGGTGTTCGAGCTCGCGGCCCGGCACGGGCTGCCGTTCCGCCTGCCGCGCACGACCGACGGGATGCTCCTGCCGCCCGGCGACTTCCAGCCGCTCCTCGACGAGGCGACCGCGGCGGCCGACGCGCTCGGGGTCGTGCTCGTCGACCGCCTGTGGACGCACCCGTTCGAGCTCGCCGGCGAGGGCACGGACGACGCGGAGGGCTACGAGGACGTCCGTGACGGCTTCCTCGACCTGCTGCGCCGCGTGCCGTCCGGCGTCACCGAGATCTACCTGCACCCCATGCTCGACGACGACGAGCTCGGCGACGTCGCCGACTACGCCGCGCTGAAGCGCGGGTTCGAGCACCGCCTCCTCGCCGACCCGGCGGTCGCGGCCGTGGTCGCCGAGGAGGGCCTCGTCCGCGTCGGCTGGCGCGACCTGCGCGCGGTCCAGCGGGGCGAGCGATGAGCGCGCCGCACGGGACGCCGTCGGGCACGGCGCCGAGCGGAGGGGCGCCGACCGGAGGGGCGCTCGCCCGGGTGCGGGACCGCCGCCTGGTGGGCGCGGCCACGCGCGCGCAGACCGTCGCCTACGGCGCGTCCGCGTTCCCCGCGAACCTGCTGCTCCAGACGTTCTCCGCGTTCGTCGTCTACTTCTACGTCGACCACCTCGGCGTGCCCGCCGGCTGGGTCGCGGGCGCCATGGTCGCGCACGGCATCCTCAACGCGGTGCTCAACCCGCTCGTCGGCGCGGCCTCCGACCGGCGCCGCACCCGCTGGGGCCGCCGCGTGCCGTGGATCGGGCTCGGCGTCGTGCCGCTCGTCGTCGCGTTCGCGCTCGTGTGGATGCCGCCCGCGCTGAGCCCCACCGGGCTCGTCGTGTGGTTCCTCGTCGTCGTCGCCGTGTACGACGTCGCGTACGTCGTCGTCGTGCTCAACGTCTCGGCGCTGTTCCCCGAGATCTTCCGCACGACGGCGGAGCGCGCCCGCGGGAACGCGCCGCGCCAGATCTTCGGCCTCGTCGGCATGATCCTCGGCACCGCCGGCGCCCCGCTGCTGTACGGGACGCTCGGGTGGACGTGGATGGCGCTGCTGCTCGCCGTCGTGAGCCTCGGGTTCTTCGCGTGGTCCCTCGCCGGCATGGTCGAGCGTCCCGTCGACGTCGCGGCGGTGCGCGAGCGCGAGGCCGCCGTCGGGCTCGGCGCCCAGCTGCGCTACACGTTCGCGAACCGCGCGTTCGTCACCTACGTGCTCGGGTCGCTGCTGCTCCAGAGCACCACCGCGATCGTGCTCGCCGCCGTGCCGTTCTACGTGCGCTACGTGCTCGGCGGGGCGGAGGCCGACGCGACGTTCCTCCTCGCGCCGATCTTCGTCGCCGCGATCCCGGCGATCGTCGGGTGGTCGTGGGTCGTGCGCCGCATCGGCCCGCGCTCCACGATGCTCTGGGTCGTCGCCGTGTACGGGCTCGCGACGTGCCTCTACCTCGTGCCGACCACCGTGCTCGGCGCCGCGCTCGCGGGCCTGGCCGTCGGCGTGGGCGTGGCCGGGCTCATGCAGGTGCTCGAGGTCGCGCTCGCGCAGGTCATCGACGACGACGAGCGCCGCACCGGCCTGCGCCGCGAGGGCATGTACTTCGGGGCGAACGGGTTCGTCGTGCGCGGGTCCGTGATCGTGCAGGCCGTCCTCGTCGCGGCCGTGCTCTCCGCGAGCGGGTACGTCGAGGGCACGGGCGACGTCGTGCAGCCGGACGGCGTCGCGACGGGCGTGCGCCTCCTGCTCGGCGGTATCCCCGTCCTCATCGCCGCCCTGGCGTTCGTGTGCTTCTGGTTCTACCCCCTGCGCGGCCGGGACCCCGAGGGCACCGACGCCGCCCTCGCCGACGCCGACGCGTCACCCACCGCCGCGGACCCGCTCCCGAGGTAGACCGGGGTTCTCCCTCGGCGGGGTGGTGCCGAGGGTGTGCTCGGCGACGGTGCACGGGTCGGTGCCCGCGTCGATGTCGCGGAGGTCGCACGCGACGCGGCGCATGAGCGTGCGGAAGGTGCCGCGCTCGTCGGGCGAGAGCATGTCGAGGAGCTGCTCCTCGGCGTCGTGCACGGCGGCGGCCCACCCCGCGAGACGACGGCGGCCCTCGGGTGTCGCGACGACGCGGCGCGCCCGGCGGTCGGCGGGGTTCTGCTGCCGCTCGACGAGGCCGGACGCGACGAGGTCGTCGACGAGGTACGTCATGACGGTGCGGTCGATGCCGTGGTGCTCGGCGAGCGCGAGCTGCGTGGGGTGGTCGCCCTGCGCGACGGTCACGAGGACCTGGTAGCCGCGCGTGCCGTGCGGGACGTCGTCGAGCGCCTGCTCGACGGTCGCGCGGTAGGCGCGCAGCAGGACGCCGAGGTGCCAGCCGAGGTCCTCGAGGCGGCCGGGGAGCTCGGCCGGGCCGGTGGGTGCGGCGGTCGTCGCGCTCGTGCTCATCCGCTCAGGGTACCGCGGGAATGCGGTTGCACCACCTATCTGTTCTCGATATGTTCTGCTCAACAACGTATCTTGAGATCGCGAGGAGCCATGCCCGACTACGGCCACGACCTGCGCTTCGGGTCCTTCGTCACGCCCACCGCCGCGGCGCCCCAGCAGGCGGTCGCGCTCGCGGAGCTGTCCGAGGAGGTCGGCCTGGACCTCGTGACCTTCCAGGACCACCCGTACCAGGCGGCGTTCCTCGACACCTGGACCCTGCTGTCGTGGGTCGCGGCGCGCACCGAGCGCATCCGCCTCGCGGGCAACGTGCTCAACCTGCCGCTGCGCCCGCCGGCCGTGCTGGCGCGCGCCGTCGCGAGCCTCGACCGGCTGTCGGGCGGGCGTGTCGAGCTCGGCCTGGGCGCGGGCGGGTTCTGGGACCCGATCGTCGCGATGGGCGGCGAGCGCCTCACGCCGGGGCAGTCCGTCGACGCGCTCTCCGAGGGCATCGACGTCATCCGCGGGCTGTGGGACACGACCACGCGCGAGCGGCTGGACGTGGGCGGGACGTACCACCACGTCGACGGCGCCAAGCGGGGCCCCGCCCCCGCGCACGACGTCGAGATCTGGGTCGGGGCGCTCAAACCCCGCATGCTGCGCCTCGTCGGCGCGCAGGCCGACGGCTGGCTCCCGTCGCTCGCGTACCTGCAGAGCTTCGAGGCGCTCGCGCAGGGCAACGCGACGATCGACGCCGCCGCGCAGGAGGCGGGTCGCGACCCGCGCGCGGTGCGCCGGCTCCTCAACGTCGGCGGCCGGTTCACCGCCGACGGCGGTGCCGGGTTCCTCCAGGGGTCGCCGCAGCAGTGGGCCGAGCAGGTCGCGGAGGTGGCGCTCGAGCACGGCGTGTCCACGTGGATCGTCGGCGGCGACGACCCGACGACGCTCGCCGTCGTGGGCCAGGAGGTCGCGCCCGCGGCGCGCGAGCTCGTCGCCGCGGCGCGCGGCACGACCGACGGCGCGGCACCGGTCGCACCGGCCGACGGCGGGGCCCGCGCATGACCGACTACGGCCACCCGCTCCGGCTGGGCACGTTCGTCACGCCGTCGGCGCAGGACCCGGAGGCGACGGTCGGGCTCGCGCGCCTCGCGGAGGACGCCGGCTACGACCTCGTGACGTTCCAGGACCACCCGTACCAGCCGCGCTTCCTCGACACGTGGACGCTGCTGTCGTACGTCGCGTCCGCGACGGAGCGCATCCACGTCGCGCCCGACGTCGTCAACGTCCCGATGCGTCCGCCCGCCGTCCTGGCGCGCGCGGCGGCGAGCCTGGACCTGCTCTCCGACGGTCGCGTCGAGCTTGCCCTCGGGGCGGGGGCCTTCTGGGACGCCATGGAGGCGATGGGCACGCGTCGGCTCACGCCGGGGGAGTCCGTCGACGCGCTCGCCGAGGCGATCGACGTGATCCGCGCGATCTGGGGCGAGGGCGGCGACGGCGAGCTGTTCGTGCCCGGCCGGCACCACCGGCTCGACGGCGCGACGCCCGGCCCGGGCACCACGCGTCGCATCCCGCTGTGGCTGGGTGCGCTCGGCCCCCGGATGCTGCGCCTCGTCGGGGAGAAGGCCGACGGCTGGCTCCCGTCGCTGGGCCGTGTGGGCCTCGACGGGCTGCGCGCGGGCAACGCGCGCATCGACGAGGCGGCGGCCGCCGTCGGGCGCGACCCGCGCGAGGTGACGCGCCTGCTCAACGTGTCGGGCACGTTCGAGGCGGTCCCCGCGACGTCCGGCCTCGGGGGCGCCCCCGACCTCTCCGGGCCGCCCGCGGCCTGGGTCGAGCGGCTCCTGCCGCTCGTCCTCGACGAGGGCGTCTCCACGCTGATCCTCGCGACCGACGACGAGCGCACCACCCGCCGGTTCGCGGACGAGGTCGCGCCCGCCCTGCGCGACGCCGTCGACGCCGCGCGCGCGGAGCGGGGCACCGACACGTCGCGCGTCGTGCCGCTCGCCGTGCGGGCCGCGCGTCGCGACGGGATCGCGTACGACGACGTCCCCGCCGCGCTCGCGGAGCGTGCCGTCGAGCCGGGCGACGCCGCGTACGCGGGGGTGCGCTCGAACTACCTGCGCGGCGGCTCGCCGGGCCTCGTGCTGCGCCCGCGCGACACCGCGGAGGTCGTCGAGGCGCTCGCGTTCGCGCGCGCCCAGCCGGTGACGCGCCGGGTGCCGCTGTCCGTCCGCTCGGGCGGGCACGGCATCAGCGGGCGCTCCACGAACGACGGCGGCATCGTCCTCGACCTCGCCGCCCTCGACCAGGTGGAGGTGCTCGACGACGCCGCGCGCCTCGTGCGCGTCGGCCCCGGCGCGCGCTGGGGCGGGGTCGCCGCGGCGCTCGCGCCGCGCGGCTGGGCGATCACGTCGGGCGACTCCGGCGGCGTCGGGGTGGGCGGTCTCGCGACGGCGGGCGGCATCGGCTTCCTCGGGCGGGCGCACGGCCTGACGATCGACCACGTGCGCGCGGTCGAGGTCGTCCTCGCGGACGGCTCGGTCGTGCGCGCGAGCGACGACGAGAACACGGACCTGTTCTGGGCCGTGCGCGGCGCCGGGGCGCAGGTCGGGATCGTCACGTCGTTCGAGCTCGTCGCGGACGAGGTGTCCGCGGTGGGGTTCGCGCAGATGGTGCACGACGCGTCGGACCTCGCCGGGTTCCTCGAGCGCTGGGGCGCCACGGTGGAGGCCTCGCCCCGAGACACGACGAGCTTCCTGATCGTGGGGCGGCCGCGGCCGGGGCAGCCCGTCGTCGCGCAGTCGATGACGATGGTCGACTCCGACGACCCGGACACCGTCCTCGCGCGGCTCCAGCCGTTCGCGGCGATCTCCCCGCTGCTCGCCCGGGCGACGGCGCAGATCGTGCCGTACGACGCCGTCGTCTCCGCGCCCCCGCCCGGCCCGCACGGCGGGCAGGGGGAGCCCGTGTCGCGGTCGGGACTGCTGGAGCACCTCACGCCCGAGGCGTCGGCGCGGCTCGCGGGCCTCGTCGCGAGCGGGGACACGTACTTCTTCCAGATCCGCTCGACGGGCGGTGCGGCGTCGGACGTGCCGGCGGACGCGACGGCGTACGCGCACCGGTCCGCCAACTTCTCGGTCGTCGCGATGGGGGCGAGCCGGTCCCGTCTCGACGCGCGGTGGGACGCGCTCGCCGACGTGTTCGACGGCATGTACCTCAGCTTCGACACCGACCTGCGCACCGAGCGCGTGACGGACGCGTTCCCGCCCGCGACCCTGGAGCGGCTGCGCGAGATCAAGCGCCGCGTGGACCCGACGAACGTCTTCCGCGACAACCTGCCCGTCCTCGGGCCGCACCCGACGGACGAGCCGACGGGCGCCGTCGTCCCGCCGAGGTAGAGCCCCGGCCCGCGCTATCGGGGTGCTGCCTCGGGGGTGGCGGGGGTGCGTGCCCGACGGCGCACGGTGAGCACCGCGTGGACGGCGAGGCCCGCGAGCACGGCCCAGAACGCGGCGCCGATGCCCGCGACGACCGTCCCGCTCGCGGCGACGAGGAACGTCACGACGGCCGCCTCACGGCCTCGCGGCTCGGCGACCGCGCCCGCGACGGCGGCGCCGAGCGTCCCGACGAGCGCGAGCCCCGCGGCCGCCTCGACGAGCCCGGCGGGCGCGGCCGCGACCAGCGCCGCGAGCCCGGCCGAGCCGACCGCGAGCACCAGGTAGGCCCAGCCCGCGGTGTGGGCGGCGACCCACCGCCGTCGGGGGTCGGGGTGCGCCTCGGGGCCTGCGGCGAGCGCGGCGGAGATCGCCGCGAGGTTGATCGCGTGCCCGCCCGCGGTGGCTCCCGCGAGGGTCGCGAGGCCGGTGACGGTCATGGTCTCGCGCCACGGCACGCGGTAGCCGAACGAGGCCATGACCGCGACGCCCGGGACGTTCTGCGACGCCATCGTCACGACGTAGAGCGGCACGGCGAGCCCGACGACCGCCTGCCACGACAGCGTCGGGGCGGTGAGGTCGAGGCGGGGGACGGCGTCGGCCCAGGCGAGGGTGCCGCTCCCCACGGCCTCGTACCCGACGACCGCGAGCGTGACCGCGAGCGCCGCGGGCGCGGCCCAGCGCGGCGCGAGGCGCAGCAGCACGAGCCAGGTGAGCACGACGGGGGCGACGAGCAGCGGCGTCGTGACGAACGCGCGGACGGGCGCGAGGCACAGCGTGAGCAGGACGCCCGCGAGCATCGCCTGGGCGATCGGGGTGGGGATCGCGGCGACGAGGTCGCCGAGGCGCGGCCAGAGCGCGGTGAGCAGCACGAGCCCGCCGACGACGCCGAACGCGCCGACCGCGGCGGGCCAGCCGCCCGCGACCGCGCCCGTGCTGACGAGCAGCGCGGCCCCGGGCGTGGACCAGGCGAGCGTGAGCGGCGTGCGGTGGCGCGTCGTCAGCCAGAGGATGCCGACGGCCTGCGTCACGCACAGGGCGAGCAGGCCGGACGCGGCCTGGTCGGGCGTGGCGCCGACGGCGCGCAGGCCCGCGAGCACGACGGCGAACGAGCTCGTGAAGCCGACGAGGGCCGTGACGAGCCCGGCGAGGACGGGGCGCAGGCGCTCCGGGTCGGGTTCCATGCTGCTCCAGCGGACGTGCCGAGCTGTTCTGTTTGCGGAACGCTACCAGAGCGGCCCGCGACGCGGCCGGTAGGCTGCCGCGCGTGAGCGACGGGGGAGCGCGGGCGAGCACGGGGGCGAGCGCAGGGCCGGACGACGGCCCGGGCGGCGGTGCCCCCGCGCCGTCGGACCGCCGCGGGGACGAGACGCTCGCCGCGGTCGCCGCCCAGATCCGGGCGCTGCGGGCCGAGCGCGGGCTGTCGCTGTCGGCGCTCGCGGCGGCGGCGGGCGTCGGCAAGGGCTCGCTCTCCGAGATCGAGCACGGCGCGCGCAACCCCACGCTCGCGACGCTCTACGCGCTCGCCGGGGCGCTCGGCGTCCCGCTCGCGACCCTCCTCGCCGAGCGGCCGGGTTCGGAGGTGTCGTCCGAGGGCGTCCGGGCCCGCCTCCTCGACGCCCACCACCTGCCCGACGGCACGGCCGTCGAGGTCTACCACCTGCACCTCGCGGCGTCCGCGGACCGCACGTCGCCGCCGCACGGGCCGGGCGTCGTCGAGCACCTGCTCGTGACCTCCGGCCGCGTGCGCGCGGGCCGTCGTGGCGCCGAGGCCGTGGTGACCGTGGGGGACGGGCTGCGCTGGGTGTCGGACGCCGAGCACTCCTACCGTGCGCTCGACGGCGCGCCCGTGGACGCGGTGCTCGTCATCCGCACCCCGCCGCGTGGCGGACGGTCCGCTACCGCAGGCCGGGCCCCGGCGCCCACGCGCCGGACGTGAACCCCGACGGCGCACCCGGCGACCAGGGCGCCGGCGGCGGCTGCGGAGCCCGCACCAGGAACGCCTGGCGCGCCGTGAGCATGAGCTGCAGCAGCGCGCGCCGCTGTCCCTCGACGCGCCACGCCTCGACCGCGCCGCGCTCGACCCGGTCGTGGAGCAGCGCGAGCTCCGTCGCCGCCTGCTGGTAGTCGCGCATCGCGTGCGCGGCCCCCGCGCCTCCGGTGCGGCGCGCCCAGTCGCGCGCCTGACGGCGAGCGGCGAGCGTCGAGAGCATCGCGAGGTCGGCGGGCGTCACGAGGCCCGTCGGCACGTACGGGACGAGCTGGCGCCGGATCGTCGCGACCGTGCGGCGTCGGTCCCGGACGAGCAGGACGACCAGCGTGACCAGCACCCCGAGCCCGGCGAGGTACGCGACCCCGAGCGCGAGCGGGCCGAAGCCGGTCGAGGCGTTCCACAGCATGTGCAGGGCGATGGCCGCGGCGAGACCGCCGAGCGGCGCGAGCACGCGGCGCGGCCCGGGCGGGCTCGTGGCGGCGCTCGCGACGCCGAGGCCCGTGAGCGCCGTGCAGAGCGGGTGCAGCAGGGGCGTGACGATCGCGCGCAGCACGAACGTCGGGCCGAGCGTGCCGTCCTGCGCGGCCATGATGAAGTACGTGACGTTCTCGACCGCCGCGAACCCGAGCGCGACCATCGCGGCGTAGATCACGCCGTCCGTCCAGCCGTCGATCTCGTGACGCCGGAACCACAGCATCCCGAACAGCACCGCGCCCTTGAGGATCTCCTCGACGAACGGCGCCCCGAACGACGCCACGACGTACCAGCCGACCTCCTCGCCGAACAGCGGCGCGGTGAGCAGCTCGAGGCCGAGCGTGTTGAGGATCCCCGCGACGAGCGTCGCGATCCCCGCGCCCCAGAGGAACGCGACGACGAGCGCGCTCGGCGGCTCGGGCTCCAGGCGGTCGAGCGCGAGCACGACCGGCACCCAGATGCCCAGCGGCACGAGCGCGAGCAGCAGCCCGACCGTGAACGTGCCCACCCCGGACAGCGCCGCGAGCACGAGGCCCACGAGCAGGCACAGGCTCGCGACGGCGATCGTCACGATGACGCCGACGCGCGCGCGGCCCGGCGGCCGGCCCTCGAGCACGGCGCGCGGGTCGAGCGGGACGGCGGCACCCGCCGGGCCCAGCGGGTGCGGCGGCTGCTGGGGCGGGGGGACGGCCGGGCCGTGCGGCGGGGAGGTCACGGGCGGTAAGGCTACGCACCCGGCGGGCGGCGCGGGAAGGCGTCCGCCCGGCGCGCCGCGCGACGCGGCGCGCTCGGAGGCGTCGCTGGGACCGCTGTGGCGGACGGCGCCCAGCGGCCCGCGGTGGCGGGGCCCACCGGGCGACCGGGAGAGGTGGGGCTACGCGGCGACGTCGTACCCGGAGCGGAGGCCGCCCCGGCGGCGGACGGTCGCGTCGTCGGGCACGATCTCGTCCGGCGGGACGACGGCGCCGGCCTCCACGAGCACCCGGCGCCCGACGCGCGCGCCGCTGCCCACGCGGGCGCGGTCGCCGACGCGCGCCTCGGGGGCGATGCGGACGTTGTCGCCGACGCGGACGTCGCGGCCGAGGACGACGTCCCGGTCGATCCAGGTCCCGTCACCGAGCCGGCAGCCGTGACCCACCACCGCGCCCTTCTCGACGTAGGTGCCCCACCCGACGGGCACGGACTCGGGGACGCGGGCGTGCGGCGACACGAAGCCACCGCCGGTGTGACGGTCGTAGTGCATGATCTCGCCGAAGTCGTTCTCGACCTGGACGCGGCGTGCGAGGCGGGCCACCTGACCTCCTCAAGGTCTGTCGACAGTGGTACTGGTGACATAACGACGACGAGGCGCCCAGGATTCCAACGCCGTCGCCCCCGCCGAGGTAGAGCCGTGGTCGCGCGGGGTAGACCCGTGGTCTCCCGACCGACCGTGGGGGCCACTCAGCCGTCCGTGCCTCGCGGACGGGGATCACCCGGCCGACCTCCCGCGGTGCTTCCACGGTCGCCGGGCACAGCCCGTCCGCCGTCGCGACGAGCAGGTGGATCGGGCGCGTCCTGGCCGACGGACGCGCCGGAACCGCCTGCTCGCGCTGCCGGGATGGCTCGGTCGGGCCGCCCTCGTCCTCGACGGGCGACCTGGCCTCTACCTCGCGCGACGGCGGCACCGTCCCGACGGCGGGCGGTCAGACGGCGCGGGTGGTGCCGCGGACGACGAGGGTCGTGGGGAGGCGGACGTGCGGCTCGCGCGTCCGGCCCTCGACGAGGTCGACGATGAGGCGCAGGGCCTCGGTGCCCATGCGGTGGATGGGCTGGTCGACGGTCGTCAGGGGCGGGGTGGTGAGCGCGGACTCCGGCACGTTGTCGAAGCCGATGACGGAGACGTCGTCGGGCACGCGGAGGCCGAGCTCGGCGGCGACCTCCATGGTGCGGATCGCGGAGAGGTCGTTGGCGGCGAAGATCGCGGTGGGGCGCTCGGGGAGCGAGAGGAGCTCGTGCGCGGGGGAGTCCGCGAGGTCGGGGCGGTAGCCGCCGACGCGCACGAGGTCGGGGTCGAAGGCGATGCCCGCGTCGGCGAGCGCCTCGCGGTACCCCTGCTCGCGCAGGCGCGCGGACTCGAGGTCGGGGCGGCCGGCGAGGAAGCCGATGCGGCGGTGGCCGAGGTCGAGGAGGTGCTGTGTCGCGGTGCGGCCGCCGGCGAGGTTGTCGGAGTCGACGGTCGGGGGGTCGGACGGGCCGCGGTGCGGGTCGACGGCGACGACGGGGATCGAGCTGCCGGGCGCGACGACGGTGGGCGTGACGAGGATGGCGCCGTCGATGAGGGTGCCGCCGAGGCGGGACAGCGAGCGCTGCTCCCAGCCGACGCGGTCGTCGCGGCGCAGCCCGCCGGAGTAGGCGAGGAGCTCGTACCCGGTCCCGTCGACGGCCTCGGAGATGCCCTTGAGGAGCTCGGTCGAGAAGGGCTCGAACTCGGCGACGAGGATGCCGATGACGTTGGTCCTGCTGCTCCGCAGGCTCCGCGCGACGATCGACGACTCGTACCCGAGGTCGTCGATGACCGCCTGGACGTGGCGGGAGGTCTCGGGCGCGACGCCGTAGCGACCGTTGATCACCTTGGAGACGGTCGCGACGGAGACGCCGGCGGTGCGCGCGACATCGCCGATCGTGACTCTTCCCGTGGAGCGCATGGGGATGACAGTAGCCCCTGGCGGGCGCCGTCGGAGGCCCGTGCCACGTCGTATGTAAAACGTTATCGATAACGATTGACACGACCGGGTCGTGCCTGCCAGAGTCGCTACCGGCGGCCCCACAGCGGTGGCGGCCCGGCGCGCTCGAGGCAGCGTGCGCCCCGGTGCGACTCGACGAAGAGGACGGAACGATGAAGGCTCGAAAGCTCCTGACGGCGACCGCCGTTGCCCTGGCGGGCACGCTCGTGCTCACGGCCTGCGGAGGCGGAGGCGACTCCGGCTCGGACGACGGCTCGGTCTCGATGACCTTCTGGCACAACTCCACGACCGGTGAGGGCAAGGCCTACTGGGAGGAGACGGTCGCGGCGTTCGAGGAGGCGAACCCCGGCGTCACGATCGAGATCCAGGCCATCCAGAACGAGGACATGGACGGCAAGCTCCAGACGGCCCTCAACTCGGGCGACGCGCCCGACATCTTCATGGCGCGCGGCGGCGGCAAGCTGGCCGACGTCGTGGAGGCCGGCCAGGCGATGGACCTCACCGACGCGATCGACGACACCACGCGCGAGGCCGTGGGCGACGCGGCGCTCAGCGCCTTCACGGTCGACGGCAAGGTCTACGGGATGCCGGTCTCGATCCTCCCGGGCGGCGTGTACTACAGCGAGGACCTGTTCGAGCAGGCCGGCGTGACGGCGAACCCGACGACGATCGGCGAGCTCGAGGGCGTCGTCGACCAGCTCAAGACCGCGGGCGTCGCGCCGATCGCGCTCGGCGCGAAGGACGCGTGGCCGGCCGCGCACTGGTACTACTTCTTCGCCCTGCGCGAGTGCTCGCAGGACACCATCAACACGGCGGCGAGCGAGCGCAGCTTCGACGACCCGTGCTGGCTCAAGGCCGGCGAGGACCTCCAGGCGTTCGCCGAGACCGAGCCCTTCAACCAGGGCTTCCTCACGACCTCCGCGCAGCAGGGCGCGGGCTCGTCCGCGGGCCTCATCGCGAACCACCAGGCGGCCATGGAGCTCATGGGCGCGTGGAACCCCGGCGTCATCGCGTCGCTCACGCCGGACGAGAAGCCGCTCGCGGACCTGCAGTGGTTCCCGTTCCCGGCGGTCGAGGGCGGTGACGGCGAGCCCGGCGCCATGATGGGCGGCGTCGACGGCTTCTCCTGCTCGGCCCAGGCCCCCGCCGAGTGCGCGGAGTTCCTCAACTTCATCATGTCGAAGGAGTCGCAGGAGGCGTACGCCACCGCGTTCCACACCCTGCCCGCGAGCAAGGAGGCGCAGGGCGTCGTGACGGAGCCCGCGCTCGTCTCGATCCTCGAGGCCTACAACGAGGCGCCGTACGTCACCGTCTGGCTGGACACGCTGTTCGGGCAGAACGTCGGCAACGCGCTCAACACCTCCGTGGTCAACCTGCTCGCCGGCAAGGGCACGCCGCAGGACATCGTCGACACGACGAACGCCGCAGCGGCCAAGGAGTAACCGGAGCCATGACCGTGTCCCAGGGCGAGACCTCGCCGAGCACGACGACGCCCGAGGACCGGGCCGGGGGCGGCGCTGGCGCGGTGGCAGGGCCGCCCCCGGCCGCCGCGGCGCGGGCCCGCCGCCCGCGCCGCGGCCGCTGGGGCCAGCGAGCCGAGATCGCGGTGCTCGCCGGGCCGGCGCTCGTCGTCTTCCTCACGTTCGTCATCGTGCCCGTGCTGATGGCGGCGTACTACGGGTTCTTCAAGTGGAAGGGCTTCGGCCCGCCGACGGACTTCGTGGGGTTCGAGAACTACCTCACGATCTTCCGGGACCCCGAGTTCCTCGCGGCGCTGCGGCACAACGGGTTCATCGTGCTCATGTCGCTCGTGCTCCAGGGCCCGGTCGCGGTGGTCGTCGCGCTCATGCTCAACCGGCGCATGCGCGGCCGCTCGGTGGTCCGCGTGCTGGTGTTCGTGCCGTACGTGGTGTCCGAGGTGATCGTCGGCACGGGGTTCAGCCTCATGCTCTCGACGACCGGCGCCGTGAACGACCTGCTGGAGAAGATCGGCCTCGGGTTCCTCTCGGTCGACTGGCTCGCCGACCCCGACGTCGCGATCTGGACCCTGCTGCTCATCATCACGTGGAAGTACATCGGCTTCGCCGTGATCCTCTTCCTCGCGGGCCTCCAGGGCATCCCCGACGAGCTGGGCGAGGCCGCCGCGATCGACGGCGCGTCGTACTGGAAGGCGCAGCGCTACGTCACGCTCCCGCTGCTGGGCCCGACGGTCCGCATCTGGGCGTTCCTGTCGATCATCGGCTCGCTCCAGCTGTTCGACCTCGTCTACATCATCTGGGGCCAGTACGTGGCCTCGACGGCCGGCACGTCGACCATGGCGACGTACATGGTCGCGAACGGCCGCAACGCGGGGAACTACGGGTACGGCAGCGCGGTCGCGGTCGTCCTGTTCCTCATCTCCCTCGCCGTGGCGCTCGTGTACCAGCGGTACGTCCTGCGCCGTGACACCGAGGGCGCGATCACGGAAGGGAAGAAGTGATGGCCACCGTCACCGCCGCACCCGCGCCCGAGCGTGCCGCCGGCGTCAAGACCCCGAAGGAGCCGCGCGGCTCCGGCATCGGCCGGGGCGGCCCGCTGACCTACGTGGTCGCGTGGCTGCTCGTGGGCGTGTGCCTCGCGCCGATCGCGTACATCGTCGTCGGCGGGTTCCGCACCAACGCGCAGATCACGGCCGACCCGTCGGGCCTGCCCGACCCGTGGCAGGTCGTCAACTACGTCGAGGTCCTGTCGAGCTCGCTGTTCTGGCAGCAGCTCGGGAACTCGCTCGTCGCGGCGCTCCTCACGACGCTCGGCGTCGTGGTGCTCGGCCTCATGGCGAGCTACGTCATCGCGCGCTACTCGTTCGTGGGGCGCGGGGCGCTCTACGCGCTGTTCGCGGCGGGCCTGATGTTCCCCATGACGGTCGCGATCACGCCGCTCTACATCATGATCCGCTCGCTCGGGCTGATGAACTCCGTGGGCGGCCTCGTGCTCCCGCAGATCGCGTTCGCCCTCCCGACGACCGTCATCATCCTCGTGCCGTTCCTGCGCGCCATCCCGCGCGAGATCGAGGAGGCCGCGTCGATCGACGGCGCGAGCCGCCTCGGCTTCTTCTTCCGGATGGTCGTACCGCTGTCCCTGCCGGGCGTCATCACCGTCGGGATCCTCGCGTTCGTCGCGAGCTGGAACAGCTACATGCTCCCGCTCTTCATCCTCAACGACGAGACGTCGTACACGCTCCCGCTGGGCGTGCAGGCGTTCGCGTCGCAGTACTCCGTGGACACCGCCCGCGTGCTCGCCTTCACGTCCCTGTCGATGATCCCCGCGCTCGTCTTCTTCTCGCTGTTCGAGCGGCGCATCGTCGGCGGCCTCACCGGCGCCGTGAAGGGCTGACCCGCGCCCGTCCGCACCCTGCCCCGTCCCGCGCCGTGCGCGGGACGGGGCCACCACCGAAGGAGAACGGTCCCGTGACCGACGTCGTCCCTGCCGTCCCGACGGCACCCCTCGGCAGCCCGACCCCGGGCGCCGGCCCCGCGCCGACCCCGCGCCCCGCACCCCCGCAGATGCCCACCGTCTCCGAGCGCGTGCGCGCCCTCCACGCGCGCATGACGCTCGACGAGAAGCTCGCGCAGCTCGTCGGCTACTGGCTCGACCAGAACGGCACCGTCGCCCCGATGCAGTCGGAGATGACGGCCGGCCAGGCCGACGGCGGCCGGCTCGCGGAGATCACGCGGCACGGGATCGGGCACTACACGCGCGTGTACGGCACGCGCCCCGTCGACCCGGCGGAGCGCGCGGCGTGGCTGTGGGCGGAGCAGCGGCGGCTGCGGACCGAGACGCGGCTGGGGATCCCGGCGATCGTGCACGAGGAGTGCCTCACGGGCCTCGCCGCGTGGCAGGCCGCGACGTACCCGACGCCGCTCGCGTGGGGCGCGTCGTTCGACCCGGACCTCGTCGAGGAGATGGCGCGCGAGGTCGGGGAGTCGATGCGCACGCTCGGCGTCCACCAGGGCCTCGCGCCCGTGCTCGACGTCGTGCGCGACCCGCGCTGGGGGCGCGTCGACGAGTGCGTCGGCGAGGACCCGTACCTCGTCGGCACGGTCGGCACGGCGTACGTGCGCGGTCTCCAGGACGCGGGCGTGCACGCGACGCTCAAGCACTTCGTCGGGTACTCCGGCTCCCACGCGGGGCGCAACCACGCGCCCGTGAGCGCGGGGCCGCGCGAGCTCGCCGACGTCTACCTCCCGCCGTTCGAGATGGCGGTGCGCGACGGCGGCGCCCGGTCCGTCATGGCGTCGTACGTCGACGTCGACGGCGTGCCGCTGCACGCGAGCACCGAGCACCTCACCGAGGTGCTGCGCGAGCGCTGGGGGTTCGACGGCGTCGTCGTCGCCGACTACTTCGGCGTCGCGTTCCTCGAGGTGATGCACCGCGTCGCGGCCGACCGCGGTGAGGCGGCGGCCCAGGCGCTCCGGGCGGGCCTGGACGTCGAGCTGCCGACGGGCGACGCCTACCTCGCGCCGCTCGCCGAGCGCGTGCGGTCGGGGGCGCTCGACGAGGCGTGGGTCGACCGCGCCGTGCTGCGCCTGCTCACCCAGAAGGAGGAGCTCGGCCTGCTCGACCCCGGCGCCTACGCCGACGAGCCGCCGACCGCCGTCGACCTCGACACCCCGCGCCAGCGCGCGACCGCGCGCCGCCTCGCGCAGGAGTCGCTCGTGCTGCTCGCGAACGACGGCGTGCTCCCGCTCGTGCGGCCCGGGGCCGACGGCGCGACGACCGCCCCGCGGCGCGTCGCGGTCGTCGGGCCGGACGCCGACTCGGCCGAGGCGCTCATGGGCTGCTACTCGTTCGTCAACCACGTGCTCGCGCACCACCCGGGCACCCCGGCGGGCATCGAGCTGCCGACGGTGCTCGAGTCGCTGCGCGACGCGCTCGCCGGGGCGGGCACCGACGTGACGTACGTGCGCGGGTGCGCGGTCGAGGGGGACGACGTCACGGAGATCCCGGCCGCGGTCGACGCCGCGCGGGACGCGGACGTCGCGGTCGTCGTCGTGGGGGACGAGGCCGGGCTGTTCGGGCGCGGCACCGTCGGCGAGGGCAACGACGTCGAGTCGCTCGAGCTGCCGGGCGTGCAGCGGCGGCTCGTCGAGGAGGTCGTCGCGACCGGCACGCCGGTCGTGCTCGTGCTGCTCACCGGCCGCCCCTACGCGATCGGCTGGGCCCTCGACGCGGCGTCGTCGCGCGGCGGCGTGCCGGCCGCCGTCGTGCAGGGCTTCTTCCCCGGCGAGGAGGGCGGGCGCGCCGTGGCGGACGTGCTCGTCGGCGCGGTGAACCCGTCGGGCCGCCTGCCCGTGTCGCTGCCCCGCGCGGGCGGCGCGCAGCCGTACTCCTACCTCCACCCGGTGCTCGGCGGGCCGTCCGACGTGACGTCCACCGACCCGACGCCGGTGCGGCCGTTCGGGTTCGGGCTGTCGTACACGCAGTTCGCGTACGCGGACCTCGAGGTCGACGCGGCCGTGGCGGCGGGCGGGACGTTCCGCGCCGCGGTCACCGTGACCAACACGGGCGCGGTGGCAGGGACGGACGTCGTGCAGCTCTACGCGCGCGACGTCGTCGGCTCGGTTCCGCGGCCCGTCGCGCAGCTCCTCGGCTACGCGCGCGTCGACCTCGCGGCGGGCGAGTCGCGCCGCGTGACGTTCCGCGTCCCGACGACGCGCCTCGCGTTCTCCGACCGCCGCCTCGTGCGCGTGGTCGAGCCGGGCGACGTCGAGGTCTGGGTCGGCGCGCACGCGGCGGCCGTCGACTCCGCCCCCGGAGCGGGCGACCTCGGGTCGACGACCGGCGGCGCGATCGTCAACGAGTCCGCGCCGGCCGCGCGGCACGTGGTGCCGGGCGCCGCGACCGCGCGCGCGACGCTCGCCGTCACGGGACCCGTGCACGAGGTCACCGCCGCGGACGAGCGGCTCGTCGCCGTCGAGGTGTCCGCACGCGTCGAGGCGGGGGAGCGCGCATGACGCTCGTCCAGAACCCGGTGCTGCCCGGGTGCAACCCCGACCCGTCGGTCTGCCGCGTCGGCGACGACTTCTACCTCGTCACCTCGACGTTCGAGTACCTGCCCGGCCTGCCGGTGCTGCGCAGCCGCGACCTCGCGACGTGGGAGCACGTGGGGGACGTCGTCGACCGGTCGGGGCAGCTCGACTACGACGGCATCCGGTCGTCGGGCGGCCTGTTCGCCCCGACGCTGCGTCACCACGACGGCACGTTCTGGCTCGTGTGCACGCTCGTGGACCCGGACGACGACTCCCGCGGCGGCAACTTCGTCATGACGGCGACCGACCCGGCCGGGCCGTGGTCCGACCCGGTGTGGCTGCGCGACGAGGACGGCGAGCGGATCGCGGGGATCGACCCGTCGATCTTCTTCGACGACGACGGCCGCGTCTGGCTGCACGGCACGCGCCTCGCGCCCGAGCCGGAGTGGTTCCACCAGACCGAGGTGTGGGTGCGCGAGCTCGACCCTGCGACGTGCACGCTCGTCGGCACCGAGCACGTGGTGTGGACGGGGGCCGTGCGCGGCGCCGTGTGGGCCGAGGGCCCGCACCTGTACAAGGTCGACGGCACGTACTACCTGCTCGCGGCCGAGGGCGGGACGGACTTCCACCACGCGGTGTCCGTCGCGCGCGCGTCGTCGGTCACGGGGCCGTACGAGGGCAACAAGGCCAACCCCGTGCTCACGCACCGCCACCTCGGGCGGGGGGTGGACGTCGTCGGCGTGGGCCACGCGGACCTCGTCGAGGCGCCCGACGGCTCGTGGTGGGCCGTGCTGCTCGCGATGCGCGTCTACGGCGGCTACCACTACCCGCTCGGCCGCGAGACGTTCCTCGTCCCGGTCGTGTGGGAGGACGGCTGGCCCGTCCTCGCGCCCGGAGAGGGCCGCGTGCCCGACGCCGTCGAGGTCCCGTTCGCGAGCCCGGCGCCCCGGACGGAGGTCCAGGGCGGGGCGAGCGGCGTCGTCCGCCCCGACGACCCGCGCTGGACGGCGGTGCGCGCCCTGCCGCGCGACGTCGCGACCCCGGCGGGCGAGGGCTGGGACCTCCCGGTGCGCCCGACGACGCTCGCCGAGCCGGGCGCGCCCGCGTTCCTCGGCGTGCGCCAGCAGCACCGCGACGTCGACGTGACGGTCACCCTGCAGGCCCCGGCCGTGGCGGGGGAGCGCGCGGGCGTCGTCGTGCGGCAGTCCGAGGACGATCACGTGCGGCTCCTCGTCGACGGCGGCCCGGGGGACGAGCGGCGCGTCGTCGCCGTGCACCGGCGCGGCGGCACGGACGCGGTGGTCGGGGAGACGACGGTGACCGCCGCCTCCGGGGAGCCGGTCGTCGTCGGGCTGCGCGTGCGCGGGCAGGACTACGGGCTCGTCGCCGGGACGGCGGGCGGGCCGGTCGTGGACGTCGCGACGGTCGACGGGCGCACGCTCGACAGCGCCGCCGCGGGCGGGTTCCTCGGGCTCTGGCTCGGCGTGCACGCGACGAGCGAGGGCCGCCCGAGCGCGTCCGTCGTGCGCGTCGAGCGGTTCGTGCACGAGCCGGCGGGCTGACGCGCCGCCCGGGCGTGCGGGAGCGTGCGGCCGGGCTACGGTCGGGGCATGTCGAGCGAACGGACACGCACCGAGGTGGACCTGCTGGGACCGAAGGAGGTCCCGGCGGACGCCTACTACGGCGTCCACACGGTCCGCGCCATGGAGAACTTCCGCATCTCGGGGACGACGGTGAGCGACGTCCCCGAGATGGTGCGCGGCATGGTGATGGTCAAGAAGGCGTCGGCGCTCGCGAACCGTGAGCTGCGCACCATCCAGCGCGACGTCGCCGACGCGATCGTCGCCGCGTGCGACGCGATCCTGCGCGACGGTCGGTGCCTCGACCAGTTCCCGGTCGACGTGTTCCAGGGCGGCGCCGGGACGAGCGTCAACATGAACACCAACGAGGTCGTCGCCAACCTCGCGCTCGAGCTCGCCGGGTTCGACAAGGGCCGCTACGACGTCATCAACCCGAACGACCACGTCAACCGCTCGCAGTCGACGAACGACGCCTACCCCACGGGGTTCCGGCTCGCGGTCCACGAGCTCGTCGTGCGGCTCCAGCACGAGGTGCGGAGGCTCGAGCGCGCGTTCGACGAGAAGGCGTCGGAGTTCGCCGACGTCCTGAAGATGGGCCGCACCCAGCTCCAGGACGCGGTCCCCATGAGCCTCGGCCAGGAGTTCGCCGGGTTCGCCGTGAACGTCGGGGAGGAGATCCGCCGGCTCGAGGTCGCGGGCGAGCTGCTGCTCGAGGTCAACCTCGGCGCGACCGCGATCGGCACCGGGCTCAACACCCCGCCCGGCTACCCGAAGGTCGCGACGCGCCGGCTCGCCGAGGTGAGCGGCCTGCACACCGTCCCGGCCGAGAACCTCGTCGAGGCGACCTACGACAACGGCGCCTACCTCGCCGTCCACTCCGCGCTCAAGCGGCTCGCGGCCAAGCTGTCGAAGATCTGCAACGACCTGCGCCTGCTGTCGTCGGGGCCGCGCGCCGGCCTCGGCGAGATCAACCTGCCCGAGCTCCAGGCCGGGTCGTCGATCATGCCCGCCAAGGTGAACCCGGTCATCCCCGAGGTCGTCAACCAGGTCTGCTTCAAGGTCATGGGCAACGACGTGACGATCACGCACGCCGCCGAGGCCGGGCAGCTCCAGCTCAACGTCATGGAGCCCGGGCTCGCGCAGTCGATGTTCGAGTCGCTGCACCTGCTGACCAACGCGTGCGTCGCGCTGCGCACCAAGTGCGTCACGGGCATCACGGCGAACGTCGAGGTCTGCCGCCGGCACGTGCTCGACTCCATCGGCATCGTCACGTACCTCAACGAGATCATCGGCCACCGCAACGGCGACCTCGTGGGCGCGGAGGCCGCCCGGACCGGGGCCTCCGTGCGCGACGTCGTGGTCGCGCGCGGCCTGCTCACGCCCGAGCAGGTCGACGCCGTGCTGACCACGGAGAACTTCCTGCGCCCCCGCTACACCGGCCGCTACTACGAGCCCGACGAGCGCGGCCTGCCGCCCGCGGGCGAGGAGGGCGAGTCGTCACGCGTCGTCGAGTCCGACGACGCCACCGGCGCGCCCCCGGAGCCCGAGCCCGAGTCCTGACGCCGAGGTCGGCCCGCCCGTCGCCCCGTCGAACCCCCGACGGTCGATCTCGGCCGCGCGGGCCGACCTCGCGGCTAGGACCGGACGCGCACGGCCCGGAGGACGACGCCGACCGCGAGCACCACGACCCCCGCGACCACGCTCGGGACGGGGAGCGTGACGACCAGCGCGACGCACCCGAGCGCGCCGAGCACCGGGAGCGCGCGCGGGTAGAGGCGGTGCGGCGCGGTCTGGCGCAGCGCCGAGAGGTTCGCGACGAGGTAGTAGACGAGCACCCCGAACGACGAGAACCCGATCGCGCCGCGCAGGTCCGTCGTGAGCACGAGCAGCACGACCACCGCCCCGACCGCGAGCTCAGCGCGGTGCGGCACCCGGTGCACGGGGTGCACCGCGGCGAACCACCCCGGCAGGTCGCCGGTGCGGGCCATCGCGAGCCCCGTGCGGCTCACCCCGGCCAGGAGGGCGAGGAGCGCGCCGGCGCTCGCGGCGACCGCGCCGACGCTCACGACCGGTCCCGCCCACGACCACGACCCGGCGGCGACGGCGTCGGCGAGCGGCGCGGCGGACGTCGCGAGCCGGGCAGGCCCGAGCACGGCGAGGAGCGTGACCGCCACGACGGCGTAGAGCACGACGACCGTCCCGAGCGACACGAGGACCGCGCGCGGGATGGTGCGGCGCGGGTCGCGCACCTCCTCGCCGAGCGTCGCGACGCGCGCGTACCCGGCGAACGCGAAGAACAGCAGCCCGGCGGCCTGGAGGACGCCGTACCAGCCGCCGTGCGCGCCGTCGGGGTCGAGGACGGCGGACCACCGCGGCGTCGTCCCCGCGAGGCTCGCGACGACCGCAGTCGCGATCGCGAGCAGCGCGACCGCGACGATCCCGCGCGCGAGGCGGGCCGTGCGCGTCACGCCGCGGTACCCGACCGCGGTGAGCACGACGACCGCCGCGACGGCCACGGGACGCTCCCACCCGGGCGGCGCGGCGTACGCGGCGAGGACGAGCGCCATGGCCGCGCAGCTCGCCGTCTTCCCGACGACGAAGCCCCACCCCGCGACGTAGCCCCACCAGGGGCCGAGGTGCTCGCGCCCGTACACGTACGTGCCGCCGGACGTCGGGTGCTGCGCGGCGAGCTGGGCCGACGACGTCGCGTTCGCGTACGCCACGCCGGCGGCCAGGGCGAGCCCGACGAGCAGGCCCGTCCCCGCCGCGGCCGCCGCCGGGGCGAACGCCGAGAACACGCCCGCGCCGACCATGGACGCGAGCCCGACGACGACGGCGTCCGTCGTGCCGAGACGGCGGGCGAGCGACGGCTGGCCGGGAGCGGTGGTCACCTGCACAGCGTGCCAGGACCAGGTGTCCACGAGGTGTCCGACGGCGGCCCTCGGCACCGGCCCGGGGCGTGGTCCGGAGCGTCCCCGGGAGCCGGTACAGTTCCCGCCGGTGCCCCGTCCCGGTCGTCGTCGACCGGTCCCGACGAGCGGGGGGCGACGGGCTGTGCGCTTCGGCGAGGACGGCGGTGCAGGGGTGGTCTCAGGAGGGTCCGGCGACGGGCGGCGTGCGGGGCGGACGGCGTCGTGCGCCGTGCTCGTCGGCGTGCTCGCGGGCGCGGTCGTGGTGGGGGTGCCGGCGGTCGCGAGCGCGGACCCGGCCGACGGGCTGTCCGAGACGTCGCACACGCGCTACGAGGTGGACGGCACCGGCCCGGTCCGGGTCCGGGTGACGACGACGCTGCGCAACGAGCAGCCCGACAGCGGCCAGTACTACTACTACTGGGACGCCTACGGCATCCCCGTGCCGGCGGGCGCGACGGACGTCACCGCGACGAGCGGCGGCGCCGCGCTCCCCGTCACGCTCGAGCCGACCGAGGACCCGGCCACGAGCGCCGCGCGGGTCTCGTTCTCACCGCTCAACTACGGCCGCGAGCGGACCGTGGAGTGGGCCTACACGATCCCGGGGGAGCCGATCCGCTCGGAGGGGTACACGCGCGTCGGGCCGGGGTACGCGACGTTCGCCGTCGGCGCGCCCGGGGACCCGGGCCAGGTCACCGTCGAGATCGTCACCCCGACCTCCATGGACTTCGACAGCACGTGGGACGGGTTCACCCCGATCCTCGAGGGCACGACGCGGACGCACCGCGCGACGGAGAGCACCGACGACCTCGGCACGTGGTCGTTCGTCTCCCTCCGGGACCCGGCGCAGGTGGACACGACGACGGTCGACGCGGCGGGGACGGAGCTCGTGCTCGAGAGCTTCCCGGGCGACGCCGAGTGGAGCGCCTTCGTCGCGGAGCAGGTCGCCGCCGGGCTGCCCACGCTCGAGCGCGTGGTCGGGATGCCCTGGCCGGGGAACCTCGAGCGCATCCGCGAGGACGTGTCGCCCGAGGTGCTGGGGTACGCGTGGTTCGACCGCGGCTCCGGCGAGATCGTCATCCCCGAGGACCTCGACGCCGGGCTGCTCTTCCACGAGCTCTCGCACGCGTGGCTCGCCGGGGACCGGTTCGTGGACCGGTGGGTGTCCGAGGGTCTGGCCGAGGTCGTGGGGGAGCGCGTCGCCGCGCAGACCGGCGGCCCGACCGAGACGTTCCCGGCCCCTGCGCGCGACGCGGCGGACGCGCTCCCGCTCGTCGCCTGGGCGGACGTCGACGTGCAGGACGGCGCCGACGCCACCGAGGAGTACGCGTACGCCGCGGCGTGGACGGCCGTGTCCGCGCTCGTCGGCGGGCTCGACGACGAGGCGCTCGGGACGCTCGTCGCCGCCGCGTACGCGGGGGAGAGCGCGTACGACGCCCCCGGCGAGCCCGGGCGCCCCGGCCTCACCGACGGTCGTCGCTTCCTCGACCTCGTCGAGGTGCGCGGCGAGGTCGCCGACGCCCAGGCGGCGTACCGCACCTGGGTCGCCGACGCCGAGGAGACCGCCCTGCTCGACGCGCGGGGCCCGGCCCGCGAGGCCTACGTCGCCCTCGACGCGGCCGACGGCGCGTGGCTCCCGCCTGCGGGGCTGCGCACCGCGATGACGGACTGGGCGTTCGCGGACGCCGACGCGGCCCGGGAGGCGATCGGGCCCGACGCCGCCGCGACCGCCGGCCAGGTCCAGCAGGCCGCCGAGGACGCGGGCCTGCCCGACCCGGCCGCCGTCCGCGCGCAGTACGAGGGCGCCCGCAGCGCCGAGGAGTACGCGGCCCTCGCGACCGTGCTGCCGCGCACCGTCGAGGTCGTCGGGACGGTCGGCGACGCCGTCGCCGCGAGCACCGGCGGCGGCCCGTTCGCCGACCTCGGCCGCCTCCTGCTGGACGTCGGCGGCTCGACCGCGGACGCGCGCGCGGCGCTCGACGCCGGGCGCCTCGACGACGCCGCCGCCGCAGCCGACGACGCGTCGTCGCGCGCCGCCGTCGCGCCGTGGGTGGGGATCGGCGCGGTGCTGCTCGTCGTCGCGGCGCTCGCCGGCGCGATCGTGCTCGTGGTGCGCCGCCGTCGTGCGGCGGCGGACGCCGCGCCTGCCGCGCCGGACGCGGACCCGACCCTCGGGCAGGACCCGGCGGTGGAGCAGGACCCGGCCGTCGAGCGGGACCCGGACGAGCCGGACAGCCCGACCGTGCCCGACCCGGGGGCGGGCTCGACGGACGACCCGGGAGTCGGCTCGACGGACGACGAGACGGGCGACCCGGCGGACGAGGGGAAGCCCGCCGTCCCCGCCGCGGCGCCGTAGCCCGCGGTCCGGGTGGTGAGCCCGGCGGGGCGACGTACGGTCGAGGGAGTGCGCCCGGTCGACCAGGCGGCCGGGACGGAGACCAGGAGGGCCCGCTCATGACCGCGTCGCAGCCGCAGGACCGCCGGGGCACCGGCGACGAGCAGGACCGGCGGGACGAGCAGGAACCGGCCCGGGGCGAGCCGGACATCGGCACCGCGGGCGCGTTCCCCGCGCTCGCCAACGACTCGCTGCCGAAGGACCCCGCCGTCCCCACCGACGTCGACCCGGGCGACGAGCGGAGCTGGAGCGGCGACGACGTCGACGATCCGGGCACGGAGCCGGGCGCCGGCGCGCCGGGCACCGGCCGCTGAGGCCTGCCGCGCGGTCCCGCGGCGCCGGGGCGCGGCGTCGTCGGGGACACTAGGAGCAGCACTGTCTGTCGATGCAAGGAGTCCTAGGTGCCCCAGGGAACAGTCCGATGGTTCGACGCCGACCGAGGGTTCGGCTTCATCGACCTCGGGAACGAGGCCGAGGACCTGTTCGTGCACGCGTCCGAGATCGTCGGTGACGACGGCCCGAAGCAGCTCCGCGAGGGGCAGGTCGTCGAGTTCGAGATGGGCACCGGCGACCGCGGCCCGCAGGCGCGGCGCGTCCGCGTCACGGGCGACCGCGCCGCCGACGCGCCCCTCGGCGTGCTCGGCACCGTCGTCTGGTACGAGCCGGCCAAGGGCTACGGCTTCGTCACGCCCGACGGGCGCAGCGACGAGATCTTCCTGCACAGCTCGGCGATCGTCGGGGGCGGCGTCGTCACGGAGGGGCAGCGCGTGGCGTTCCTCGTCGTCGAGGGCGAGAAGGGTCCGCAGGCGGACCACCTGCTGCCGCTCGGCGCGCAGGCCGCGCAGCCCGCGGCGGACGGCGCCGACGGCACCGTGTCCTGGTACGACGACGTCAAGGGCTTCGGCTTCGTCGCTCCCGACGGCGGCGGCGACGACGTGTTCGTGCACGTCAGCGCCCTGGGCCGCGGGCTCACCGAGCTCGCCGAGGGCGCACGCGTGACGTACGACGTCGTCGAGGGCGACAAGGGGCCGAACGCCCGGAACGTGCAGCTCGTGGGCGGCTCCGGGCGCCCGGGGCCGGACCGCGGCCGACCGGGCTCGGACCGCGGCCGTCCGGGCTCGGACCGCGGTCGTCCGGCATCCGGCGGACGCGTGCGCGGCGGCGAGGGCACGGTCGCGCGGTACGACGCCGACCGCGGCTTCGGCTTCATCACGCCCGACGCCGGCGGCGAGGACCTGTTCGTGCACGTGTCCGTCGTGCGCGGCGGGGAGGAGCTCGAGGAGGGCGACCGGGTCCGGTTCAAGATCCGGCAGAGCGACCGCGGGCCGCAGGCCGACGGCGTCGAGCTGATCTGAGCGAGGGGCGGCGCGGCTCCCGTCGAGCCACCCCGCCCCGGTGTGCCCCGCCCGCCGCCCCGCGCCACCCTGCCCGCCCCGCCCCGGTGCGCCCCACCGCGGCGGGGCGCGGTCGTCCTCGCCGGATGCCGGGGGATTGCCCTGGAAGTCGGTGGTCCGCGTCCCTAGGGTCGACGGATGGACGCCCAGGAGATCCGCTCGGCCTACCTCGACTTCTTCGCCTCCCGGGGGCACGCCGTGATCGAGCGAGCGCCCCTGGTGCTGCGGGAGGACCCGACGACCCTGTTCACGGGCGCGGGCATGCAGCCGCTGATGCCCTACCTGCTCGGCGTGCGACCGCACGCCGCCGGGCGGCTCCTGGTCGACTCGCAGCCGTGCCTGCGGTCGCAGGACATCGACGAGGTCGGCGACCGACGGCACACGACGTTCTTCGAGATGCTGGGCAACTGGAGCCTGGGGTCGGCCGACGTCGAGCGGCAGGTCCGGTGGTTCGCCGACTTCCTCGCGCTCGTCGGCGTCGACCTCTCGCGCCTCTACGTCACGTGCTTCCGCGGGTCGTCCGAGCACGGGATCCCTCGGGACGAGGCGGCGGCCCAGGCCTGGGTGACGGTGTTCGCCGAGCACGGCATCGAGGCGGCGGTCGTGGACGTCGGGTCGCGTGCGGACGGCGACCGCGACGGCATGCGCGGCGGCCGGGTCTTCCTCTACGACGCCGAGGAGAACTGGTGGAGCCGGGGCGGCGGCCTGGAGGGCACGCCCGTGGGCGACCCGTGCGGGCCGGACTCGGAGGTCTTCTACGACCTGGGCCCGGAGCTCCACGACCCGTCCGCCGGCGAGCCGCACCCGGCGAGCGAGGGGGGACGGTTCGTCGAGATCGGCAACCAGGTGTTCATGCGCTACCGCCGCACGAGCGAGGGCTTCGTCCTCCTCGACGAGCCGAGCATCGACTTCGGGGGCGGGCTCGAGCGCATCGCCGCCGCCGCGACGGCGACCCCCGACGTGTTCGACGTGAGCCTGCTGCGCCCCCTGGTCGACCGGCTCGAGGACCTGAGCGGTCGCACGTACGAGGACGACCCGCGCCCGTTCCGCGTGATCGCGGACCACGTGCGCGCCGCGACGTTCCTCGCCGCGGACGGCGTGCGGCCGAGCAACAAGGCCCACGGGTACGTGCTGCGGCGGCTCGTGCGTCGGGCCGTGGTGCGCGCGCTCGGGCTCGGCCTGGAGGACCGGTTCGTCGACGACCTCGTCGCCGTCGTGGCCGAGTCGTACCGCGACGCCTACCCGGGCCTGGCCGAGCAGCGCGAGGTGCTGAGCGGCGTGCTCCGGGACGAGGAGTCGCGCTTCCGGCGCACGGTGCACCGGGGCCTCCGAGAGCTCGAGAGGCTCCGGGGTACGACCGTCACGGGCGACCACCTGTTCGTGCTCGCCGACACCTGGGGCTTCCCCGTCGAGCTGGCCGTCGACGAGGTCCGCCGCCGCGACATGGCTCTCGCCGCCGACTGGCAGGAGGGCTACGCGCAGCAGCGGGCGCGCCAGCAGGCGCGGTCCCGGGCGGCCGCCAGCGGGGAATAGTGCGGGTCGCGTGAAGGTTGAGCCTGATGGACTCAAGTTGAGCCGGGTGAGGTTGCGCGAGCACCGACCACGGATCTACCTTGAGTGAAGCAGACTCAACCCGGTGTGCCGAGGCGCAGCAGCGCCGTCGGGCACCCAGAACGACGGAGGCACACACATGGCACGAGCAGTCGGGATCGACCTCGGCACCACCAACTCGGTGGTCGCCGTCCTCGAGGGCGGAGAGCCCACGGTCATCGCGAACGCCGAGGGGTCGCGCACGACGCCGTCGGTGGTCGCCTTCTCCAAGACCGGCGAGGTCCTCGTCGGCGAGGTCGCCAAGCGCCAGGCGGTCACGAACGTCGACCGCACCATCAGCTCGGTGAAGCGCCACATGGGCACCGACTGGTCGGTGGAGATCGACGACAAGAAGTACACCGCGCAGGAGATCTCCGCGCGCATCCTGGGCAAGCTCAAGCGCGACGCCGAGGAGTACCTGGGCGAGCCCGTCACCGACGCGGTCGTCACCGTCCCGGCGTACTTCAACGACGCCGAGCGCCAGGCGACCAAGGACGCCGGGCAGATCGCGGGCCTCAACGTGACCCGCATCGTCAACGAGCCCACCGCGGCCGCGCTCGCCTACGGCCTGGAGAAGGGCAAGGAGGACGAGCTCATCCTCGTCTTCGACCTGGGCGGCGGCACGTTCGACGTCTCGCTCCTCGAGGTCGGCAAGGACGAGGACGACTTCTCCACGATCCAGGTCCGCGCGACCTCGGGCGACAACCGCCTGGGTGGCGACGACTGGGACAACCGCATCGTCGAGCACCTCATCAAGCAGGTGAAGAACAGCTCGGGCGTCGACCTGTCGAAGGACAAGATCGCGCTCCAGCGTCTGCGCGAGGCCGCCGAGCAGGCGAAGAAGGAGCTCTCGTCCGCGACGAGCACCACCATCTCGATGCAGTACCTCTCGATGAGCGAGAACGGCCCCATCCACCTGGACGAGAAGCTCACGCGCGCCCAGTTCCAGCAGATGACGCAGGACCTCCTCGACCGGACGAAGGCCCCGTTCCACAAGGTCATCTCCGACGCGGGCGTCTCCGTCTCCGACATCGACCACGTCGTGCTCGTGGGTGGCTCCACCCGTATGCCGGCCGTGACCGACGTCGTCAAGGAGCTCACGGGCGGCAAGGAGCCGAACAAGGGCGTCAACCCGGACGAGGTCGTCGCCGTGGGCGCGGCGCTGCAGGCCGGCGTCATCTCCGGTGACCGCAAGGACGTCCTGCTCATCGACGTCACCCCGCTGTCCCTCGGCATCGAGACCAAGGGCGGCGTGATGACCAAGCTCATCGAGCGCAACACGGCCATCCCGACCAAGCGCAGCGAGATCTTCTCGACGGCCGAGGACAACCAGCCGTCGGTGCTCATCCAGGTGTTCCAGGGCGAGCGCGAGTTCGCGCGCGACAACAAGCCGCTCGGCACGTTCGAGCTGACCGGCATCGCGCCGGCCCCGCGCGGCGTGCCGCAGATCGAGGTCACCTTCGACATCGACGCGAACGGCATCGTCCACGTCGGCGCGAAGGACCGCGGCACCGGCAAGGAGCAGAAGATGACCATCACGGGTGGCTCGGCGCTGCCCAAGGAGGACATCGACCGCATGGTCAAGGAGGCCGAGGAGCACGCGGCCGAGGACAAGAAGCGTCGCGAGGACGCGGAGACCCGCAACCAGGCCGAGGCGTTCGTCTACTCGACCGAGAAGCTCGTCTCCGAGAACAAGGAGAAGCTCCCCGCCGACGTCGTCACCGAGGTCGAGGCCGACATCGCGTCGGTGAAGTCCGCGCTCGAGGGCGAGGACGCCGACGCCGTGAAGACCGCGCACGAGAAGCTCGTCGCGTCCTCGCAGAAGATCGGTCAGGCGCTCTACGCCTCGGCCGAGCAGGAGCAGGCCGCCGGCAACCCCGGTGCCGCGCAGGACGACGCCACCGCCGCGGCGGGCGCGACGTCCGCCCCGGACGAGGACGTGGTCGACGCCGAGATCGTGGACGAGGAGGACGAGCGCAAGTGACGGCCGACGGACCGACCGACCCGCAGGGCCCCGAGGAGCAGGCCGGGCGCGAGCCCGGCCAGGGCTCCGACGACAAGCCCTTCCAGTTCACGGACAAGCGCAAGGTCGACCCGGAGAGCGGTCGGCCCCGCCCCGAGGGCGAGGCCGGCGGCTCCGCGGGCGACGACGCGGAGACGGACCCGCTCGCGGGCCTCGACTTCGAGCCGTCCGACGAGGCCGGGGTCGACGCCGCGGTCCTCGCGGCGAAGGCCGAGGCCGCGGAGCACCTCGACGCGCTCCAGCGTGAGCGGGCCAGCTTCACGAACTACCGCAACCGGTCGTTGCGCGACCAGGAGGCCGCGCGCACGAAGGGGATCGAGGACGTGCTCACCGCGCTCCTCCCGGTCCTCGACGACATCGACCGCGCGCGGCAGCACGGCGAGCTGACGGGGCCGTTCGCGGCCATCGCCGACAAGCTCGACGCGTCGCTCGAGAAGTTCGGGATCGAGCGCTACGGCGCGGTGGGGGACGAGTTCGACCCCACCGTCCACGAGGCGCTCATGCACCAGCCCGACCCCGAGGCCACCGCCACCACGGTGAACCTCGTCATCGAGCCCGGCTACCGGATCGGGGAGCGGGTCGTGCGCGCCGCGCGCGTCTCGGTCGTCGGCCCGCAGTAGCCACCCCTCCCTCGTGCCCGACGGCGCGGGCGCACCTCCCGCGCGGAGGTGCGCTCCGCCGTCGGGCACGCGAGGATCACCAGCAGCAGACCCACCGGCAGCAGCCATGGAACGAAGGACCAGGACCACGACCACCGACAGGAGGGAGGCGCCGTGACCGGACAGGACTGGATGGAGAAGGACTTCTACGCCGCGCTCGGCGTCCCCAAGGACGCCGACGACGCCGCGATCAAGAAGGCCTACCGTAAGCTCGCCCGCAAGTACCACCCCGACCAGAACCAGGGTGACGCGAGCGCCGAGGCGAAGTTCAAGGAGATCGGCGAGGCGTACGCCGTGCTGTCGGACCCCAAGGAGCGCGAGCAGTACGACGCGATCCGGGCGATGGCGGGCGGGGGCGCGCGCTTCTCCGCGGGCCCCGGCGGCGCCGGGGGAGCGGGCTTCGAGGACGTCTTCGGCGGCATGTTCGGCGGCGGGGGCCCGGGCGGCACCCGGGTCCGCTACTCGACCGGCGGCCAGGGCGCGGGCGGTTTCGAGGACATCCTCGGCTCGATGTTCGGCGGTGGCGGGGCAGGCCAGCAGTTCGGCGGCCCCCGGCCCCGCGCCGGCGCGGACCTCGCGGCGGCCACGACCCTGCCCTTCCGGCAGGCGGTCGAGGGCTCGACCGTGACGTTCACCGTCGACGGCCGCACGGTCACGACGCGCATCCCGCCGGGCGTCCGCGACGGCCAGAAGATCCGCCTGCGTGGCAAGGGCCGCCCGGGCACGGCGGGGGGGCCCGACGGCGACCTCGTCGTCACCGTGCACGTCACCCCGCACCCGGTGTTCTCGCTCGACGGCGACAACCTGCGGATCACGGTCCCGGTGACGTTCCCCGAGGCCGCGCTCGGCGCGACGATCGCCGTGCCGACGCTCGACGGCTCGACCGTCAAGGTGAAGGTCCCGGCCGGTACGCCGTCGGGGCGCACGCTGCGCGTCCGGGGCCGGGGTGTGAAGACCGCGAGGTCGACCGGCGACCTGCTCGTCACGGTCCAGGTCGCGGTGCCGCAGAAGCTCTCGAAGGCCGCGCGCGAGGCGGTCGAGACGTTCGCCGCCGCGACCGACGGCCAGGACGTGCGCGCCGACCTGGTCCGCCAGGCCGCGGAGTGAGGGGGCGAGCGTGATGCCCCAGCAGGAAACTCATAATCTCTCGATCGGTGGGGACTCGGGCGGCGTCGGACGCGCTCCCGCGAGCGACGTCGACCAGGACGCGCCCGTCCTCGTCATCTCGCAGGCCGCCGCGCTCGCGGGCATGCACCCGCAGACGCTGCGCCAGTACGACCGCCTCGGCCTCGTGGTGCCGCGCCGCACCGCGGGCCGGGGGCGGCGGTACTCGCTGCGCGACGTCGCGAAGCTGCTCGAGGTGCAGCGCCTCAGCCACGACGAGGGCATCAACCTCGCCGGCATCCAGCGGATCTTGGCCCTCGAGTCCCAGGTCGAGCGGCTCGAGCGGCGTATCGAGGCGCTCTCGGCGCGCGTCGAGCCGGGCGGCCGCGTGTTCGCCGCCGCGGCGAGCGGCGACGTCGTCGTGGTGCCCCGCGGGCGCAGCGTGCGGCGTGGGGTCGAGGAGGCGCTGCGCGAGACGCTCGTCGAGCACGGCGAGGCGCGGGCGCTCGTCATCTGGCGCCCGCGGTACGACGGCGCGGACAACTGACCTGCGGCGCGGCATTTCCGCAAGAATGCCGTGCCCTAATTGCTGCGCATTCCTGTATTTCTGAGCAAGGCCTTCCTTGCTATACACCGAGGAATTCCCGGAATACCGTAGAACGCGGAGACCGACCCACGAGGGGTCCTCGGAGACAGGAGATCGCGATGAGCAGCCTCACGGAGATGCCCCAGGTCGTCGAGTGTTCCATCGACGGCTGCGGCTACAACCACGACCACGGGTGCCACGCGGGCGCCGTGACCATCGCCGGTCACACGGGCGACGCCGAGTGCGCGACCTTCATCCCGCTGGGCACCAAGGGCGGGCTGGAGAAGGTGCTCGCGCACGTCGGGGCCTGCCAGCGCACGGAGTGCGTCCACAACGCCTCGCTCGAGTGCTCCGCGCCGTCGATCCGCGTCGGGGCGGGCGCGTCCGGCGAGGACCGGGCCGACTGCCTCACCTTCACGCCGCGCTGACACGCGGTCGCCGCCTTGCTCGCAGGCGGTCGGTCACCTGCCGGCCGCAGACGCCCCCGGACGCCCCGGACCACGTGCTCGCCCGCGTGGGACGGGGCGTCGTCGTGTCAGCGCTGGAGCGTGTCGAGGAGCTGGACGGCGGCCGTGTGCGTGCGGGGGAGCGGTTCGAGCCAGACGCGCGGCGGCCGGCGCAGGATGGCCGTGACCCCCAGCGCGAGGCCGGTGCGCTCGATGTTGTGGCGGAGCACGGTGCGCAGGACGTCGTCGTCCGCGTCCCGCTCGCCGAGCACGACGAAGAGCCCGTTGCCGATCGACGCCATGGGGTGGCCCTCGCCGAACGTGTGGGTGAGCGCGCGGCCCATCGCGGCCGACCGCGCGAACCGCTGCCACCCCGTGAGGTCGTCGAGCGCGACGTCGACGACGAGCAGCCCGTGGGTCAGGGTCGCGTCGAGCCCCGCGCGCTCGGCCGCGCCGTACGTCTCGCGGAGCCGGTGCACGAGGTACTGGGTCGTGGCGAGACCGGACTCCGGGTCCAGGACCTCGGGCGCCACGGGGTTGGCCTCGTATCCCTCGGACCAGCCGACCGCGACGCCGCGGACGAGGTCGACGACCGGCTCGCGGTCGTGCGCGCGGTACAGGCAGACGACGTCGTCGATGGCCTCGCCGATCCCGACCCCGGCCTCCGCGCGGACGCGGCCGAGCCGCTCGGCGGCGGGCGTCGTGTCCCGCTCCTCGCACAACGCCTCGACGAGCGCGTCGACGGCAGGGTGGTACCAGTCGCCCGGCCGTAGCCAGACGCTGTCGGCGCTCGCACGCCGCCACCGCTCGCGCACGGCGTCGGTCGCGGGCACGGCGTACCCCGGGAGGTGGTCCATGTAGATGAGACGTGCGGGCGCGGGATCCATGACGCGAGAACCGCGGGAAGTTTCCAGGACCTCGCGTCCCGGGTGAAAAGGCGCGAACCGGCAGAAGTGCGGCCCTCTTCGTTCCGGTGGCGGGATCCCTCTGCCCGTGAGATGGACAGGCGTCTACTATGGCCACCGTAGCCTCGGTTCGGGGCGGTCTCCGGGGCGGGTGACGATGACGCAGGCACAGGAACGGGTGGAGAGCGAGGCGTTCAGCGACGCCGAGCTCATCACCGCCGTACGTGCGGGGGACACGAGCGCCTACGGGGTGCTCTACGAGCGGCACGCCGGTGCCGCGCGCACGGTCGCGCGCCAGTACGTCCGCTCGAGCGCCGACGCCGACGACGTGGTGTCGGACGCGTTCGCCCGCACGCTCTCCGTGCTGCAGAGCGGCGGCGGCCCGGACGTCACCTTCCGCGCCTACCTCTTCACCGTCGTCCGCCGGCTGTCGTACGACCTCGTGAGCGGCGCCCGTCGCACGCAGCCGACCGACGACGAGCGCACGTTCGAGTCCGCGTTCGGCCCCATGGCCTCGACGGAGGACCCGACGCTCGAGGGCTTCGAGCGCTCGACGGTCACGCGCGCCTACCAGGACCTGCCGGAGCGGTGGCGTGCCGTGCTCTGGTACACCGAGGTCGAGAGCCTGACCCCGGCCGAGATCGCCCCGCTCCTCGGTCTCACCGCGAACGGCGTCTCCGCGCTCGCGTACCGCGCCCGCGAGGGGCTGCGCCAGGCGTACCTCCAGCAGCACCTGACGTCCGTGCCCGCCGAGGAGTGCCGCACGGTCAACGCGCTCCTCGGCTCGTACGTGCGTGGCGGCCTCGCGAAGCGCGAGACGGCGCGCGTCGAGTCGCACCTCGAGGGCTGCGACGACTGCCGGGGGCTCGTGCTCGAGCTGGGCGACGTCTCCCACGGCATGCGGGCCGTCATCGCCCCGCTCGTGCTCGGCGTGGGCGCGCTCGGTCTCGTCGGCACGGCGCTGCCCACCACGGGTGGCGCAGCCGTCGCCGGCGGCGTCGCAGCCGCGCTCCGGGGTGCGTCCGGCACCGCGTCGACGAGCGGCGCGGGTGCCGGTGGCTCCGGCGCCGGTGGGTCGGGCAGCGCGGGCGGGTCGGGCGCCGGCGGGTCCGGCGCGGCCGGCGGTTCGGGTGCGGCAGGTGGTTCGG
>QAPD01000061.1 GCA_003052455.1 Sphaerisporangium cinnabarinum
GAGGCGCCCGCCCGGACGGCGGCACCGGCCGCTCCCGCGGGCCCGTCGGCAGCGCCGTTGCGCGGCGTCTCCGCCGCGCGCGCGGCGATCGCGGCGGCCCGCGTCCCGCGGACCGAGGAGCCGGCGCGGCGGGGCGAGACGTCCGCCGTCGACCCGATGGACGACCTCCCGTCCGCGGACGACCCCGACATCGTCTCGACGGGCCTCGTCGGGACCGCGCTCGTGGTGAGCCTGCTCGACGGCAAGATCATCGAGGAGATCCAGGACCAGGGCTGACGCTCGCCGAAACAGCGGGCCGGGTGCCGGACACGTACGAGGTATGAGCCCACCTCCCGTGGCGGACCGTGAGGAACGGTTCCGCGACCTCTACCGAGACACGTACGCCGACGTGCTCCGCTTCGTGCGGCGACGCACCGACGACGACCACGCCGAGGACGTCGTCCACGAGGCGTTCGTCGTCGCGTGGCGGCGGATGCGCGACCTCCCACCGACCCGGGACGCCCAGCGGGCGTGGCTGTTCGGGGTCGCGCGCGGCTGCCTCCTCAACGACCGGCGGGCGAGCACCCGACGCGGTGCGCTCGGTGTCCGGCTCGCCGCGCAGCCCGAGCCGCTCCTCCCGGCCCCTGACGAGCAGACGGCTGCGCGCTCCGACCTCGCGGCGGCGTGGCGCCGCCTCACCCCGGACCAGCAGGAGGTGCTCTCGCTGCTCCTCTGGGAGGACCTGCCGTCCGCGGACGCAGGACGCGTCCTCGGCATCTCCGCGGTCGCCTACCGGCTCCGTCTGCACCGCGCTCGCACGGCGCTCCGTCGGCTGCTCGCCCTCGACGAGGGTGCCGACACGGACGCTGCGGACCACCGGCCCGTCGCCTCCCGTGCCCGATCCCTCGACGTCACCGCCCAGGAGGCGCTCCGATGACTCACGACGACCTGACCGTCCTCCGCGGGCTCGACCCCGCCCCCGCGTCCGACCTCTCCGCCGCCGAGGCCGCGCGTGCGGCCCAGGGCCTCGACCGCATCCTCGCGGGCGAGGAGCCCGGCACGACGGGTGCCCGCGCCGTCGGGCACCTCGCCGTGCAGGCCCGGCGCCGCACGGCGCGCCGGGTCGGCGTCCCGGCGGCCGTGGCGGCTGTCGCCGCGGTGGCGTTCGCGGTCCCGTTCGTCGGTCCGGCGCCGCACGCGCTCGCGTCGTGGACGCCCGAACCGGACCCGCTCTCCGCGCAGGACCTCGCCGTGCTCGACGCGGCGTGCCGCGCGCGGGTCGGCTCCGAACGGGTGGTGACGGTCGACGACGTCGTGCTCGCGGAGCGTCGCGGCTCGTGGGCGGCCGTGATGTACCTGCACGACGACGCACAGGGGCAGACCCTGCAGTCGTCGTGCGTCGGCTACCTGCCCCCGGGCGCGGACGAGGCGGAGGACCTCTCCGCAGCGTCCGCGAGCGGCGGCGGCCTCGTCCCGTCTTCCCGCGGCGTCGCGGAGGGCGCGATGTTCCAGTCGGGCGGCAAGGCCTACCCGTGGAGCCGCGAGCGTCCCGTGCTGTCGATGACGGGCGGGCGCGCCGGCGCCGACGTCGTGGCGCTCACGCTCCGGCTCGCGGACGGGACCGCCGTCGCGACCACGCTCGAGGACGGCCGCTTCGTGGCCTGGTGGCCCGGGCCGATCTTCGACCCGGCGACGGTGGACGGTCCCGGCGGCGAGGGCGGCCCGGAGCCCGCCATCACCTACGAGGCGACGTACGCCGACGGCACGACGCGGACCGTGACGCCCGAGCCGCCGGGATGACCGTGGCCTGAGCGCCGACCCGGCCCGTCCGCGAGAGCGGCGGGCCGGGCCCGGTGTGTGGGCCGCGCCCCGTAGGCTGGGGGCGTGTACGAAGGCGCGGTCCAGGACCTGATCGACGAGCTCGGCCGACTCCCCGGCGTCGGGCCCAAGAGCGCGCAGCGCATCGCGTTCCACCTGCTCGCCGCGGACGCGGTGGACGTGCGCCGGCTCGCCGACGCCCTCACCGAGGTGAAGGCGCGCGTCCGCTTCTGCGAGACGTGCGGGAACGTCGCGGAGTCGGAGCAGTGCCGCATCTGCGCGGACCCGCGCCGCTCGCCCGAGGTGATCTGCGTCGTCGAGGAGCCCAAGGACGTCGTCGCGATCGAGCGCACGCGCGAGTTCCGCGGCCGGTACCACGTGCTCGGCGGGGCCATCAACCCGATCGAGAACGTCGGGCCGGGCGACCTGCGGATCGCGGAGCTCATGAGCCGGCTCGCGGACGGGCAGGTGACCGAGGTGATCCTCGCGACCGACCCGAACGTCGAGGGTGAGGCCACCGCCACCTACCTCGCGCGCATGCTCGGCCCCATGGGCCTGCGCGTGACCCGCCTCGCGTCCGGGCTCCCCGTCGGTGGAGACTTGGAGTACGCGGACGAGGTGACGCTCGGCCGGGCGTTCGAGGGCCGACGCCTCGTCGGCGGCTGACGGGAGGTGACGAGCATGGGGGAGATCCACAACGACCCCGACCTGCGGGAGATCGCCGAGGGCATGGCGGAGCAGGCCCGCGCCTACCTCACCACGACGACGCAGGTCGCGTCCGGCGCGGCCCCGGGGGCGGTGCTGCCGCTCCTGCTCCTCGCGCTGTCCGACGCGCTCGCCGCGGGCGCCCGCCTGGGAGCCGTGGGCGACGTCGTGCCGGTCGAGCGCTTCGAGCCCGACGCCGGCCGCGACACGGACGTGGACCCGCTGCGGACGGCGCTCGCGCGGCTCTTCGACGGGTTCGACGACTACGCCGAGATCACCGACCCGCTCGTCGGCGCCGAGGTCGGCGCGGCGTCGCTCTCGGGCGACCTCGCGTGCGTCGCCGAGTGCCTCGCGAAGGGCCTGCAGCACTACGACGCCGGGCGTGAGCTCGAGGGCCTGTGGTGGTGGCAGTTCTCGTACGTCTCGCTGTGGGGGGAGCGCGCCGCGAGCGCGCTGCGCGTCCTGCAGCTCGCGCTCGCGCACCTGCGTCTCGACGTCGAGGACGACGTCGCGACCGAGGCGGAGTACGACGCGCTCCAGTCCTGAGCCGCCGCTCCCGGTGCCCCCGCGCCGCGGGCGTCCCGCGGTCAGCCGGCGTCGCCCGCCCGGCCGTAGTGGTCCGCGAGCCCGGCGAGGTACGGCTCCCACGGCACGGTGGCGGCGTCGCGCCCCTCGCGGACGGCGACGAGCCGGTCGAGGTAGTACTCCCACCCGGGCCCGACGTTCCGGGCGTCGTCGTCGGGGCCGAGGAGCTGGCGGAAGGTCAGCGTCGTGACGCCGTCCTGCTCGGCGAGCTCGAAGGACAGGTGCCACGTCTGGTCGCCCGACGACGTCACCCCGGCGAAGCGGTGCGGCGGCTCGCACCGGGTGATGCGGTACTCCTCGGGCTCGGGGTCGTCGCTCTCGGCCGTCATGAAGAACTCGACGCGGCCGGTCGAGGGGTCGCCCTCCCAGTAGCCGATCCACCGCGCGAGCCGGCCGGGCTCCGTGAGGCTCGCCCACACGTCGTCGGCGGGGGCGCGGAACGTCCGCGTGACGACGAGCTCGTCGCCCGCGGGGCCACGCTCGACCGTCCCGCCGGGTTCCGGCACACCGGGTTCCGGCACACCGTGTGCCGTCGGCGTGGGGGCGGGCGAGGGGTTCGTCGGGTCGCTCATGCGCTCTCCTCCTGCTGGGCCGTGCCGCGTTCGGCACGACGTTCTCGGGTCGTGCGGCGGACCTCGAGGTCGAGGCCGTCGAGCGCCCGCGCCGGGACGGGCGGGGCGGGCGTGGTGAGCGCCGCGACGAACGCGGCGACGGGGTCGAGCGCGGCGGGCCGCAGCGAGTAGACGCGACGGCGCCCCTCGGCGACGGCCTCCACGAGCCCGGCCTCGCGCAGCACGCGCAGGTGGCGGCTCACGGCCGGGCGGGAGACGTCGTCGCGCACGCGCGCGAGGTCGCCCGCGCTGAGCCGCCCGGCCCCCAGCGCGCGGAGCAGGTCGCGGCGCGCGTCGTCGGCGACGGCCTCGAACACGTCCATCCAGGAAGCGTAACCGCACGGTTACGCTTAGGGAAGAGCCTCCCGCCCTCCTCGGCCGTGGACCGGCCGCGGACCGGTCGTGGACCCGGCCCGGGCGGGCCGCGTCCGCGTGGTACCACTGGGGGGTGCTTCCCGCCCTCTCCCTCCCGGTCTCCGGCGGCCTCGAGATCGACGGCGTGACCGTCCTCCTGCTCGTCCTCGCCGCGCTCACGGCGGGGTGGATCGACGCCGTCGTCGGCGGGGGCGGGCTCGTCCAGCTCCCGGCGCTGCTCCTCGTCCCGGGCATCAGCCCCGTGCAGGCGCTCGCGACGAACAAGCTCGCGAGCATCATGGGGACGTCGGTGAGCGCCGCGACCTACTACCGGCGCGTCGGGCCGGACCTGCGCACCGCCGGGCCCATGGCGCTCGCCGCGCTCGTGGGCGCCGTCGGGGGAGCGGCGCTCGCCTCGCGCATCCCGGCCGACCTGTTCAAGCCGATCATCCTCGTGGTGCTCGTCGGTGTCGCCGCCTACACGATCGCGAAGCCGAGCCTCGGGCACACCACGAACCTGCGCTGGGAGGGCAACGGCCACCGGTGGGCGGCGGCCGGGATCGGCCTGGTCATCGGCACCTACGACGGCCTGCTCGGGCCGGGCACCGGGACGTTCTTCGTCATCGCGCTCGTGAGCATCCTCGGGTACGCGTTCCTGCCGGCGTCGGCGCTCGCGAAGATCGCGAACTTCGCCACCAACGCCGGCGCGCTGATCTTCTTCGTGCCGTACGGGGCGGTGCTGTGGGGGCTGGGCCTCCTCATGGGCGCGGCCAACCTGCTCGGGGCGTACGTGGGCGCCCGGATGGCGGTCGCCAAGGGCAGCGCGTTCGTGCGCGTGGTCTTCGTGGTCGTCGTCGGCGCGCTGATCGTCAAGCTCGGGTACGACGTCGTCCGCGACCTCACCGCCTGAGGCATCCGCGCCGTCGGGGGCTGATGCCACCAGTGGTGTCAACGTGTTGTCGCAGAGGGGTTGCGGTGACACCACTCATGGTGCCATGATGGCGTCATGGACCTCACCCCGTATGTCGACGACCTCCAGAACCGCCTCGCCGCCGCTGCGGACGCCGCCGGGGACGACGGCCGTCGGCTCGCGGAGCGCCTGACCGCACCGCTCGACGCGGCCGTGCGCCTCGTGCTCCTCGACGCGCTCTCCGCCGCGGCGGGGGAGATCTCCGCGGACCTCGCCCCGGGGTCGGTGGACGTGCGGCTGCGAGGTGGCGCCCCCGAGTTCGTGGTCGCCGTCCCCGCCGTCGCACCCGCCCCGGTCGAGGACCTCGTCCCTGCGAGCACCCCGGCCACGCCGACCGGCCCTGCGCCGTCCGACGTCGAGGCCGGGGCCACGACCCGCACGACCCTGCGCCTGCCCGACCATCTCAAGACGCAGGCCGAGACCGCCGCCGCCCGCGACGGCGTCTCCGTCAACACGTGGCTCGTGCGCGCGGTCGCCGCGGCGCTCGAGCAGTCCACCGGGCGCCCGGCCGCGCAGGCCCGCCCGCAGCAGCGCGGCTCCGCCCGCGTCACCGGCTGGGTGCGCTGACCGCCTCGGTCTCCGTCCCCGCCCTCTCCGACCGCACCTGACACCACCACGACACCACTCCTGGAGCTTCGTCATGCCCACTTTCCCCGCCCCGCAGCCCCTGCCCGTCGTCGTCGACGTGCCGTTCGCCCACCTGCACGTGGTCGCCGGGGACCGCGACGACGTCGTCGTCACGGTCCTGCCGACCGACCCGGCCAAGTCGGGCAGCGTCCGCGCCGCCGAGGCGGTCCGCGTCGACGGCGACGGCAGCGCCCTCACGATCTCCTACCCCGGCTCGTGGAAGCAGTACGTGCTGCCATTCGCGTCCGGCACCGCCGACATCACCGTCGAGCTGCCCGCAGGCTCCGACGTGCGCGGCAAGGCGGGCTCGCTCTACGCCGAGGGCAGCCTCGGCACCGTCGAGATGGCGCTTTCCGCCGGGGACGCCCGCGTCGAGGACGTCGACCGGCTCGACGTCAAGGCCTCGGCGGGCTCCGTGGCGGCGCGCCGCGTGCGGGGTTCGCTGGACGCCCGCGCCAGCGCCGGGTCGGTCCGCGTCGAGGAGGTCCGTGGCGAGGGCACGATCAAGGCGACGAACGGCACGACTACGGTCGGCGCCGTCACCGGCTCGCTCGCCGTGCACGGCGCGCACGGCGACATCGCGGTGGCGCGCGTCGCCGGCACGCTCACGGCGAAGTCCGCGCACGCCGGCATCCGGGTCGAGCGACTGGAGTCGGGGAGCGTCACCCTCGCGACGTCGTACGGCTCGATCGAGGTGGGCGTGCCTGAGGGCACCGCCGCGTTCCTCGACGCGAGCTCCGAGCACGGCAGCGTGCGCAACCACCTGACGCCCACGGAGGGCCCCGTCGAGGACGAGGCCACCGCGGAGATCCACGCCAGCACCGGGTTCGGCGACGTCGTCGTCCGCCGGCCCTGAACCACCCACCAGAACCCAGGGATCGGAGATCCGCAGATGTCTGCTGACCAGACCCTCGCCCCCGCCGTCCGGGTGCGAGGCATCGAGAAGTCGTACGGCGACCTGCGCGTGCTGCGTGGTGTCGACCTCGAGGTGGCGCGCGGGAGCATCGTCGCGCTGCTCGGGTCCAACGGAGCGGGCAAGACGACGCTCGTGCGGATCCTGTCCACCCTGCTCGCGCCGGACGCCGGCACCGCGACCGTCGACGGGTTCGACGTCGTCGCGCAGCCCGGGCACGTGCGCGAGTCCATCTCGCTGACGGGGCAGTTCGCCGCGGTCGACGAGGTGCTCACCGGACGGGAGAACCTCGTCCTCGTCGCCCGCCTGCGGCACCTCGCGGACCCGGGGCGCGTCGCGGACGAGCTGCTGGCCCGGTTCTCCCTGACCGACGCCGGGGCTCGCCGCGCCGGGACCTACTCCGGCGGGATGCGGCGCCGGCTCGACATCGCCATGAGCCTCATCGGCGACCCGCCGGTCATCTTCCTCGACGAGCCGACGACGGGGCTCGACCCGCAGGCCCGCATCGAGGTCTGGGCCACGGTGCGCGAGCTCGCCCGCGGCGGCACCACGGTGCTGCTCACCACCCAGTACCTCGACGAGGCCGAGCAGCTCGCCGACCGGATCGCGATCCTGCACCGCGGGACGATCATCCAGAACGGCACCCTGGCCGAGCTCAAGGCCCTGCTGCCCCCGGCGACCGTCGAGTACGTCGAGAAGCAGCCCTCCCTCGAGGACGTGTTCCTCGCGCTCGTCGGCGACGCCGGCGACAGCGCCCCCACCACGGACCGGACGAGCGCCGACGGCGTCCGCCCGGCAGGAGAGGAAGCCCGATGACCAGCCACGCCCTGGCCGACACCCGTGCCCTCACGGGCCGCTCGCTGCGCCACGTCCTGCGCAGCCCGGACACGATCATCACGACCGCCGTGACCCCGATCGCGCTCATGCTCCTCTTCGTCTACGTGCTCGGGGGCGCGATCGACACCGGCAGCGGCGAGTCCTACGTGAACTACCTGCTGCCCGGCATCCTGCTCATCACCGTCGCGTCGGGCGTCGCGTACACGTCCTACCGGCTGTTCCTCGACCTGCAGGGCGGCATCGTCGAGCGCTTCCGGTCCATGCCCGTCGCCCGGTCCAGCGTCCTGTGGGCGCACGTGCTCACCTCGCTCGTGGCGAACCTCGTCTCCGTGACCCTCGTCGTGGGTGTCGCCCTCCTGCTGGGGTTCCGGACCGACGCGTCCGTCGGGGCGTGGCTCGCCGTCCTCGGCATCCTCGTCCTGTTCGTCCTCGCGCTGACCTGGCTCGCGGTCGTCGCCGGGCTGTCGGCCAAGACGGTCGACGGCGCGTCCGCCTTCAGCTACCCGCTGATCTTCCTGCCCTTCGTCAGCTCGGCGTTCGTCCCGACGGAGAGCATGCCGGGGCCCGTCGCGTGGTTCGCCGAGAACCAGCCGGTCACCGCGATCGTCGACACCCTGCGGTCCCTCTTCGCCGGCCAGCCCGTCGGGAGCGACATCTGGGTCGCGCTCGCGTGGCTCGTGGGCGTCCTCGTCCTCGGCTACGCGTGGGCGACGGCGGTCTACCGCCGCAGGACGAGCTGACCCGCGGACGCGAACGGTCCCGGCACGGGTGGAGGCGTGCCGTCCGTGCCAGGGGCGTGGCGCGGACGACGTCCCGTGCCGGGACCGTCTGCCGGTGAGGGGCCGCGGCGCGGCCCCTCACCCGTCGGTGCGGCGTCCGCTACGCGGAGCGCTCCGGCCTGCCGGCCGGGATCACGTCCGGGCCGTCGGTCGCCTGGTCCGCCTCCGCGACCGCGCCGATGCCGTCGCCGTGCACCGGCGCGCCCGGGAGGTCGACGGGCGGCGAGTCGGGCGGGGGAGGGGTGACGCTCCCCGCCAGCAGGTCGGGCCGGTCGGCGACGGTCGTGATCCCGCTCGACGCCGCGTAGCCCTTCTTGCGCAGGGCGCGCGCACGCTCGCCGGCCGAGCGCAGGCGAGGGTTCACGTACTCGTCGATGCCGAAGTTGACGAGGGACAGGGCCATGCCGAGCAGCGCGATGCACAGGCCGGCGGGGACGTACCACCACCAGTAGTCCGGGAACGCCCCGTTCTGCTGGGCCCAGAAGAGGATCGTGCCCCAGTTGAGGTTCGTGATGGGGATGACGCCGATGAAGGCGAGGGTCGTCAGGCCGAGCACCGCGGCGGTCACGGTGCCGACGAAGCTCGACGCGATGATCGCGGTGAGGTTCGGCAGCATCTCGACCGCGATGATGCGGTGGATCGGCTCGCCGTTCGCCCGCGCGGCCTGGATGAAGTCCCGGTTGCGGAGCGACAGGGTCTGCGCCCGCAGGACGCGCGCGCCCCAGGCCCAGCCCGTGATCGCGAGCACCGTGGAGACGAGCAGCAGGCTCGGGTTCTCCTGCTGCGACGCCACGATGATCATGAGGGGCAGGCCCGGGAGCACGAGGAACACGTTGGTCAGGGCCGAGAGCGACTCGCTCCGCCATCCCGCGACGTACCCGGCGGTCACCCCGACGACCACCGCGACGACCGTCGCGATGATGCCCGAGACGAAGCCGACGACGAGCACGCCGCGCGTGCCGTAGATGATCTGGCTGAGGACGTCCTCGCCCATGTGCGTCGTGCCGAGCAGGTGCTGGGCGGACGGCGGCTGCTTGAGCGCGGTGAAGTCCTTCTCGAGCGGGCCGTAGGGCGCGAGGAGGTCGCCGAAGACCGCCACGAGCGCGAACACGCCGAGGATGATCAGGCCCGTGAGCGACTTGCCGTTGCGGAACATCGCGAACGACGCCCCGGCACGGCTCGTGAGGCCGCGGCCGGAGGACCCGCCCGAGGAGGCAGGCGGGCTCGCGGGCGCGGTGGCCTCGCTCGTCGCGGGCGTGGTGGTGGACGTCATGGCTCAGGCCTCCGTCTGACGCGTGCGCGGGTCGAGGGCGGCGTAGGCGACGTCCGCCAGGATGTTCGCCACGAGGACGGAGAGCGTGATGACGAGGAAGAGCCCCTGCATCAGCGGGTAGTCCTTCGCGTTGGTGGCGTCGAGCAGCAGCTTGCCCACCCCGGGGTAGGAGAAGACGAGCTCCATGACGAGCGTGCCGCCCACGATGAAGCCCAGGGACAGGGCGAAGCTCGAGAGCTGCGGCAGCACCGCGTTGCGCGACGCGTAGCGCGTGAGCACCTTGCGGGGCGGGAGGCCCTTGGCCTGGGCGACCGTCACGTAGTCCTCGTCGAGGACGGTGATCATCATGTTGCGCATCCCCAGGATCCAGCCGCCGAGCGACGCGACGACGATGGTCAGCGCGGGCAGCGTGCCGTGCTGGACCACGTCCCACGCGAACTCCCAGGACCACTCGGGCGCCGCGCCCTTGCTGTACGCGTGGGAGGCGGGGAACCAGCCGAGCGTGCTGGAGAAGACCGCGATCGCGATGAGCCCCATCCAGAAGTACGGCACCGTCGAGAAGAACGTCGAGACGGGCACGATCGCGTCCGCCCTGCTCCCGCGGCGCCACCCGATGATCGCGCCGAGCCCGCTGCCGAGGAAGAAGCTGAGGATCGTGGCGATGCCGACGAGCCCGAGCGTCCACGGCAGGGCGGCGGCGATCACGTCGCCGACGGGAGCGAGGCCCTTGGAGAACGAGCGCCCGAGGTCGCCGCGGAGCATGAGGCCCCAGTAGTCGACGTACTGCTGGAGGAGCGACCGGCCGTCGTCGAGCCCGAAGAGGGTGCGCAGCGACTCGGCCGCCTCGGGGCTGATCTTCCCCTGGTTCTTCGCGAGGTACGCGGAGACCGGGTCACCCTTCATCATGCGGGGCAGGAAGAAGTTGATCGTGATCGCCGCCCAGGCGGTGAACAGGTAGAAGGCGGTGCGGCGGGCGAAGAATCGCAACGGGATCAGCTCCTCGACGACGCGGGGCCGACGCCGGAGAAGTGGACCTCCGGGTTGGGCGAGGCATCGCGTAGCGCGCGGGTGTAGGGATGCTGGGGGGCGAGGATCACGTCGTCGGCCGGGCCGTGCTCCACGACCTGGCCGTGGTGCAGGACCATGATCTCGTCGCTGAAGTGGCGCGCGGTCGCCAGGTCGTGCGTGATGTAGAGGACCCCGAGGTTCGCCTCGCGCTGGAGCTCGGCGAGCAGGTTGAGCACGCCGAGGCGGATGGACACGTCGAGCATCGAGACCGGCTCGTCCGCGACGAGCAGCGCCGGCCGCGACGCGAGGGCGCGCGCGATCGCGACGCGCTGGCGCTGGCCGCCGGAGAGCTCGTGCGGTCGCCGGTCCACGACCCCGCCGTCCAGGTGGACGCGGTCGAGGAGGCGGTGCACCTCGGCGTCGACCTCGTCCTTCGGGACCACGTGGTCGAGGCGCAGCGGGCGCTCGAGGTGGTGGCGGATCGTGTGGTACGGGTTGAGCGACGCGAACGGGTCCTGGAAGACCATGCGGATCTGCTGCCGGTACCGACGCAGGGCGCGCCCGCGGCGGGGGACGGGCGCGCCGTCGAGCAGGATCTCGCCCGACGTGGCGCGCTCGAGCTGCGTGAGGATCTTCGCGATCGTGGACTTTCCGCTGCCGCTCTGACCGACGAGCGCGACGGTGCGGCCCGAGGTGAGCGTGAAGCTGACGTCGTCGAGCGCGAGCAGGTCGCCGGATCCCCGGACCTTGTACTTCTTGCTCACGTGCGAGAGCTCGAGGGTGGTCATCGGGCCTGGCCTCCTGCGCTGGTCGTGGCAGTGCTCGCCGCCGTGGCCGCAGGCTCCGAGCGGCCGCGCACGAACCCGCCCCGCTCCCCGGTGAGGCTCGGGAACGAGCCGAGGAGGGTGCGCGTGTACTCGTGCCGGGCGTGGTGGTAGATGTTCGACGCCGTGTCGAGCTCGACGATCCGGCCCTGGCGCATGACCGCGATCCGGTCGGAGATCTCGAGGAGCAGCGGGAGGTCGTGCGTGATGAAGATGACCGAGAAGCCGAACTGCTTCCGCAGGTCCGAGATCTGCTGGAGGATCTCGCGCTGCACGAGGACGTCGAGGGCCGTCGTCGGCTCGTCCATGATCATGAGCTGCGGCTTGAGCGCGAGGGCCATGGCGATCATGACGCGCTGGCGCATGCCGCCGGACAGCTCGTGCGGGTACGAGCGCAGGCGCTCGCGACCCACGCCCACGAGGTCGAGGAGCTGGGCGCTCTCCTCGGTCCGCTCGGCCTTGCTCATGCGCGGCCGGTGCGTCTCGAACACGTCGCCGAGCTGCTTGCCGACGGTGGCCACCGGGTTCAGCGCGTTCATCGCCCCCTGGAACACCATCGACGCCTTGTCCCACCGGAACCGGCGCATCGCGTCGTCGTCCAGCGCGTTGAGGTCGACGTCCTCGCCCGACTCGTCGTGGAAGACCGCCGACCCCGAGGGGATGACGGCGGGCGGCTTGAGGAGCCGCTGGATGCCGTACGCGAGCGACGTCTTGCCGCAGCCGGACTCGCCGGCGAGACCGAGGATCTCCCCGCGGTGCAGCGTGAGGGAGACGTCGCTGACGGCCTCGACGGGCGGGTCGACGTCGTAGACCACGCTGAAGTGCGAGACGGTCAGCAGGGGTTCGATGTTCACTCGTCCTACCTGTTCCTGTGCTGGGGGCCGGGCTGCACCGAGGCTCGCGCGGCGGGCGCCGCGCGAGCCTCGGGGTCTCACTCGGCCGGCTCGAGCTGGGTGAGGATCAGCACCGCGGTCGGCTGCGTCGGGTCCGCGTTGATGTACGGGTCGTCGTCGCTGGGCCAGCCGACGTAGCTGCGCGTGTTGAACTCCGTGATGAACGGGCGCGTACCGATCGGCATGACCGGAACCTGCTCCACGAAGATCTCCTGCGCCTCCGCGATGGCCGTCGCGCGGTCCTCGTCCGTCGTCGCCGCGAGGTACGCGTCCAGGGCGGCCGTGGCCTCCGGGCTGTCGAAGCGGCCGAAGTTGTAGTCCGCGGCCTCACCCACCGGCTTGAGCCAGCGGGCGTCCATCGTGTCGCTGTAGATGTCGTACGGCGTCGCACCGGTCTCGGTCCAGTGCAGGATCGCGTCGAAGTCGCCCGTGCCCTTGGCCGCCCACCACGAGTCCGAGTCGGGCGTGTCGACCGTCGCCTCGACGCCGATCGCCTTGACCGACTCCGCGATGAGGCTGATGCCCGTGACGTAGTCGTTCCAGCCCTGCGGGACGCTGAGCCGGAACGTGACCGGCTCGCCGTCCGGGTCGACGAGGGAGTCGCCCTCGAACGTGTACCCCGCGTCGGTGAGCACCTTCTTGGCGCCGTCGACATCGACCTCGTACTCCTCGCCCGCGTACTCGTCCGAGATGAACGGGTCGCCGGCCGGGGTGGGCAGGCCCGTGACGGAGGTCAGGAGCGGCACGCCGCCCTCGCGGGCGATCTGCTGGTGCTGCTCGCGGTCGATCACCATGTTGACCGCCTGGCGGAACGCGACGTCGTCGAAGGGCTTCTTCGTCGTGTTGACGAACATCGCGTCGATGCCGAGGCCGGCGGGGGCCCAGTACACGTTGTGCTCCGGGTCCTTGTCGACGAACGCCGACTGCACGTTCGGCAGGAACGCCTGCGCCCAGTCCGCGTCCCCGTTGGCGAGCGCGGTCGTCAGGGCGCTGTTGTCGTTGTAGGAGACGTAGTACAGCGTCGGGACCGCGAGCTCGCCGCCCCAGTAGTCGTCGCGCGCGTCGAGCTGGACGCTCTCCGTGCTGAAGCTCGTCAGCGTGTACGGGCCCGTGCCGACGGGGTCGGGGTTGGTCTCCGTCGTCGGGTCGGCGATGCCCTCCCACACGTGCTTCGGCACGACGAACCGGTGCAGCACCTTGTCCTGCTTGGCGAACATCGGCGTGCCGAACGAGACGGTGACCGTGTCGCCGTCGACGGCGACGTCGGTGATGTCGAGCGCCGCGGTGTTGAGCTCGGGCGTGTCGACGAGCAGCTGGTAGGAGTACGCGATGTCGTCTGCCGTGAGGTCCTGGCCGTCGCTCCACCTCACGCCCTCGCGCGTCGTGAGCGTGACCGACGTGTAGTCGTCGGACCACGTGATCTCGGACGCGAGCCACGGGCGGACCTCGTCCGACGGGTCGACCACGTTGACGATGCCGACGGGCTCGTAGATCGCGTTGACGTAGCCGAGCTTGAGCGCGGACGAGTCGCCGATCCAGGGGTTGTTCGACTCGGTCGCGATGGCGCCGTCCGGTTTGGCGATGGTGAGGGCCGCGCCCCCGCCGGAGCTGGTCGTGCTGTCGTCGTCGTTGCCGCCGGACGACGAGCAGCCGGTCAGCACGAGTGCGGTCGCGACGCCGAGGGCGATCGCGGAAGCCTTCAACCTCATGAATCTCTCTCCTTCGAGGGAACGACGTCCCCGGCGTGCTGCCGGGGCGGTGGAGCGTGGGGTGTGGCGGAAGGTGCGGGGGCGGGTCGCCCCCGGCCGGGCCGCGGGCCGGGCTACTCCGGTTCGGTGGTGCTCTCCTGCACCCGGACCGCGGTGTCCAGGCGGAGGTCGTGGACGGAACGCCCCGTCCGCAGCCGGTACGTCCCGGCCGGGAGGTGCCAGCGCCCGCCGTCGGTGTCCCACACCTCGAGCTGACGACGGGGGACGGTCACGGTGACGTCGGCGGCGGCCCCCGCGGCGACGTCGACGACGGCGAACCCGCCGAGCCAGCGGACCGGACGGTCGCGCTCGGCGACCGGGGCCGACGCGGGCGCGACCGGGGGCTCGACGTAGACCTGGACGACCTCGCGGCCGTCGCGCGGTCCGGTGTTGGTGACGCGGACCGTGAGGACCGTGTCGCCGTCGGGCGTGCGAGCCGGCTGGCCGACCCGGTCGTACGACCACGTCGTCCAGCCCAGCCCGTGCCCGAAGGGTGCGGCGGGGACGGCGCCCGAGCGCTCCCACGCGCGGTACCCGACGTGGACGCCGTCGTGGTACTCGACGACCCCGTGGGCGGGCACCGCGTGCGGGACCGGGACGTCGGCCGCGGTGGCAGGGAGCGTCCAGGGGAGCCGGCCGGCCGGCTCGACGGCGCCCGCGAGCACGTCGGCGATCGAGTGCCCGGCCTCCTGGCCGGGGAACCAGACCCAGAGCACGGTGCGCGCGCGGTCGAGCCAGGGGAGCAGCACGGGCGCGCCGGCGTTGACGACGACGACGGCGTCCGGGTCGGCGTCGAGCACGCGCTCGACGAGCTCGTCCTGGCGTCCGGGGAGCGCGAGGGACGTGCGGTCCCAGCCCTCCGACTCGACCTCCTCGTTCGTCCCGACGACGACGACGGTGAGGTCCGCCGCGCGGGCGGCCTCGACGGCGTCGGCGATCTCCTGCTCGACGCTCGGGGCAGGCACCCGGTGGCGCAGCTCCGCGCGCACGAGGTTGCCGTACCCCTCGGCGCGCGTCACGAGCAGCGCGGCGCTGATCCGCACGCGGCGCGGAGCATCGACGTGGACGGTCGCCGGGACGCCCGCCGGGTTGTTGATCGAGGAGTCGAGGACGACCTCGACGCCCGAGCGACGGTCGTCCGTCGCGACGACGACGTCGTCGATCTCGATCGAGTGGCCCGGGACCGTCCCGACCTCGAGCACGTGGTCGCCCGGCTCGTCGAGCAGCACGTCGACGTCGAGCACGACGGTGTCGACCTCGTCGGGCAGGTCGCGCAGGAACCCGTCCCAGCGGGGCAGGACGGACTTGCGGAGCGTCGCGCCCTCGGCGTCGAGCCAGGTCACCGCGACGGCGGCGCCGTCGGCGCTGCGCCCCTCGACGTCGAGCCGCGGGGCGAACCGGCGCGCGTCGCCACCGCGGGCGACGGTGAGCGTGGCGTCGGGCCAGCGGGCGGCCAGGCCCTCGGCGGGCGTGACGACGTGCGCGGGGTTCACGGTCGAGCTGCCGCCGCCGAGCACGTGCGGGCGCACGGCGTTGGGGCCGACGAGCGCGATCGAGCGCGGCGCGGGGCGGTCCCAGACGGGGTTCTCGGCGTCCGACCGCAGGACGACGGTGCCGGTCGCGGCGGTGCGGCGCACGAGAGCGCGCAGGTCGCCGTCGTGGGTGACCGGGCGGCCGGGCTCGTCGAGCGCACCGACCCGGCGCGCGAGCAGGAGGATGCGGGCGACCTTGTCGTCGATCTCGCTCCGGGGGACGCGACCCTCCTCGACCGCGCGGACGAGGGCGTCCTCCCACGGACCGCCGGGCCCGGGCATGACGACGTCGAGGCCGCCGTTCGCCGACAGCTCGGTCGTGCGCGTCGCGACCCAGTCGGAGACGACGACGCCGTCGAACCCGAGCTCGTCCTTGAGCACGTCGGTGAGCAGGTGCCGGTGCCCGGTCATGGGTCCGGACTCGACGCCGTCGTCCACCTGGTTGTAGGCGGCCATGACGGACCAGGCGCCCGCTGCCACGGCGTCCTCGAACGGTGCGAGGTAGACCTCGCGCAGCACGCGCGGGTCGACGTGCGACACGTACGACGTGCGCTGGGTCTCGGAGTCGTTCGCGACGTAGTGCTTGACGCACGCCGCGACGCCCTGGTCCTGGAGCCCGCGCACGACGCCGGTGCCGATCTGGGCGGTGAGGTACGGGTCCTCGGAGTAGCACTCGAAGTGCCGGCCGCCGACGGGCGTGCGCTGGATGTTGACCTGGGGTGCGAGGACGACGTCGACGCCGTGCGCGCGCGCCTCGCGGGCGAACGCCTGCCCGGTCTCGTGCGCGACCTCTCGGTCCCACGTCGCGCCGACCGCGCTCGGGGACGGGAAGAGGACCGAGGTCTCGCCCTCGACCTCGCTCGTGCCCCGGACGCCGACCGGGCCGTCCGACAGGACGACGGGCCGCAGCCCGAGCGCGTCCGACGCGTGCAGGCGCCACATGGACTGCCCGGTGAGGAGGCGGACCGCGTCGCGGAGGGGCAGGCCCTGCGCGGTGGTGCGCAGCGTGGCGAGCTCCGCGGGATCGCGCTCTCCCGCCAGGGACTGCGATGTCACGTTCGTGCTCCTCGTCGTCGAGTCGGCTCTCGGTCCGTGAACTTACCGTGCAGTCAGTAAGTGCGCAAGAATCTTCGTTTGCGCAGGTCAGATCGATATCGGTCCGTGATCTGCGGCGCGGTGGTGGCTCGAACGCGGTGCGGCGTGCGTAGGATCGCCCCGGACGGCGACGGGCCGAGGACGTGCTCGGCGCCCGCGAGCCGACGTCGACGCCGACGGCGGCGCACCGGGCACCACGACGAGGAAGTGACGAGGCGATGACCACGAGCAGGCGGCGCCCCCGGGTGCGGGAGGAGACCCTCCGGCGCCGTGAGGAGATCCTCAAGGCCGCCATGGCGACCTTCGGGAGCAAGGGCTACCACAACGGCCCGCTCACGGAGATCGCGGAGCAGGTCGACATGACCCACGCCGGGATCCTCCACCACTTCGGGTCCAAGGACCACCTCCTCCTGGAGGTGCTCCGGTACCGCGACGAGAGCGACGTCGCCGGTCTCGACGGACAGCACATCCCGGGTGGCCTCGACATGTTCCGCCACCTGGTGCGCACGGCGTTCCTCAACGCGCAGCGGGCGGGGATCGTGCAGACGTACGCCGTGCTCTCTGCGGAGTCCGTGACCGACGCCCACCCGGCGCGCGAGTTCTTCGAGGTCCGGTACCGGACCCTGCGGCGCGAGGCGGTCGAGGCGTTCGAGGCGCTGTGCGCCGAGCGAGGCGTCGCGGTGCCGACGACCGTCCGGCACGCGTCCGCGTCGATCCTCGCGGTCATGGACGGGCTCCAGGTGCAGTGGCTCCTCGACCCGACGCAGGTCGACCTCGGCGAGGCGAGCGAGTTCGCGATCGAGGCGATCGTCTCGGCGGTGCTCGACCCGCGCCCGTCCCCGCTGGGGGGCCGTGCGCCGGTGCCGACGGAGGACGGCGACGCGGGCCCCGCCCCCACCGGGGCCACGGGGGCGCCGGCCGAGCCCGCGGAGGCGGCGACGGCCTGACGCCCGCGGGCCGGGTCCGCCCGGGGGGCCCGGACCTTCGGCCCCGCGCCGTCGCGACCACCGGCCCTGTCCGGGAGGTCGCGCGGCCGCGAGGATCGAGGGTGTGCAGACCCTCGCCCAGGCGGTGACCACCCAGTCGGAGGCGGCCCGGGAGAAGGTGCTCTTCGCCAGACGTCCCGGGCGCTACCTCGTCGCAGCGATGCTCGCGGGCGCGTACATCGGCGTCGGCGTCGTGCTCATGGTCGCGACGGCGGGCCCGTTCCTCGCCGCCGGGGCGCCCGCCGAGCGGCTCGTCGCCGGGGGCGTGTTCGCCGCGGCGCTGACGCTCGTCGTCTTCGCCGGGGCGGAGCTCGCCACGTCCGCGATGATGGTCCTCACCCAGGGCGTCGCGACGCGCGCCGTCCGGGTGCGCGACGCCGTCGCCACGCTGGGCCTGTGCCTCGTCGGCAACCTGGCCGGGTCGATGCTCTTCGGCTGGGCCGTCACGCAGGCGGGCGTGCTGCGCTCGAACGCGGCGGCGGGCGAGATGGTCGCCTCGATGCTCCGCGCGAAGGCGCACGAGACCGGGGGAGAGCTCTTCTTCCGCGGCGTGCTGTGCAACATCCTCGTGTGCGCCGCGATCTGGGCCTGCGGGCGCCTGCGCTCGGAGGCCGGCAAGGCGGTGATCCTGTTCTGGGGGATCCTCGCGTTCATCGCGTCCGGGTTCGAGCACGTCGTCGCCAACATGACGACGTTCTCCCTCGGGCTCTTCGGCGACCTCGGCCCGACGACGTGGGCCGACTTCGGCCGCAACCTCACCTGGGTGGGCCTCGGCAACCTCGTCGGCGGGGCCGTCGTCGTCGGGCTGGCGTACGTCGTCGTGGCCGGGCCGCGGGCGCGCGTGCTGCCGGAGGTGTGACCCCGGCGGCGGCCCGCCGCGGTCCGCAGGGCGGGACGGGCTTGGCCGAGGCCCGGGACGCGTGCCTATCATCGACCGACCCACAAGCACCCGGCGGGCCGTTGAGAGAGACGGAGGCCGGCGACAGATGGAGCAGCACGTGGCACTTGTCGTGCAGAAGTACGGCGGTTCGTCCGTCTCGGACGCCGAGAGCATCAAGCGGGTGGCCAAGCGCATCGCCGAGGCGAAGCGGGCCGGGAACGACGTCGTCGTCGTGGTCTCGGCCATGGGCGACACGACCGACGAGCTCATCGACCTCGCCCAGCAGGTCAGCCCTCTCCCGCCGCAGCGCGAGATGGACATCCTCCTCACCGCTGGCGAGCGCATCTCGATGTCGCTGCTCGCGATGGCGATCACCAGCCTCGGCGTGAAGGCGAAGTCGTTCACCGGGCAGCAGGCCGGTCTCATCACGGACGCGGTGCACGGCAAGGCGCGCATCGTCGACGTCGTCCCGACGCGCGTGCGCGAGACCCTCGACCGCGGCCAGGTCGCGATCGTCGCGGGGTTCCAGGGCGTGACGCAGGCGACGAACGACGTGACGACGCTCGGCCGCGGCGGGTCGGACACGACCGCGGTCGCGCTCGCCGCGGGGCTCGACGCCGACGTGTGCGAGATCTACACCGACGTGGACGGCGTGTTCACGGCGGACCCGCGCATCGTGCCGTCCGCCCGCAAGATCGACCGGATCACGTACGAGGAGATGCTCGAGATGGCGGCGAGCGGCGCGAAGGTCCTCGCGCTGCGCTGCGTCGAGTACGGCCGCCGGTACGGCGTCCCCATCCACGTGCGCTCGTCCTTCAACGGCAAGGACGGCACCTTCGTCAGCGCGGACGCGTACACCGCGCGCCCCGGCGCGAGCGCCGCCTCCCCGGCCGGCACCGCCGGCAGCACCGCAGACCTTCCCGAGGAGACCGTCATGGAAGACCCGATCATCTCCGGCGTCGCGCACGACCGCAGCGAGGCCAAGATCACCGTCGTCGGCGTGCCCGACGTCCCGGGCACGGCCGCGCGGATCTTCGAGGTCGTCGCGGGCTCGGGCGTGAACATCGACATGATCGTGCAGAACGTGTCGGCGGCCCGCACGGGCCTCACCGACATCTCGTTCTCCCTCCCCGAGGGCGACGGCCCGGCCGCGATGTCCGCGCTGTCGGCGCTGCAGGCCGAGATCGGGTTCGACTCGCTCCAGTTCGACGACCAGATCGGCAAGCTCTCGCTCGTCGGCGCGGGCATGAAGTCGCACCCCGGCGTCTCCGCGAAGCTGTTCGGCGCGCTGCGCGACGCGGGCATCAACATCGAGATGATCTCCACCTCGGAGATCCGCATCTCCGTCGTCACGCGCGAGGACTCGCTCGACGACGCGGTGCGTGCCGTGCACACCGCCTTCGAGCTCGACGCCGCCGACGGCGAGGCCGTCGTCTACGCCGGCACCGGCCGCTGACCCGACGCAGGAGAGGAACCCACCCATGAGCACCCAGAGCACCCCGGGCCTGCACCTCGCCGTCGTCGGCGCGACCGGCCAGGTCGGCGCGGTCATGCGCCGCCTCCTCGACGAGCGCGACCTGCCGGTCGCGAGCATCCGCTACTTCGCGTCGGCGCGCTCCGCCGGGTCGACGCTCCCGTGGCGCGGGACCGACGTCGTCGTGGAGGACGTCGCCGCGACCCCGACCGAGGACCTGCGCGGCATCGACGTCGCGCTGTTCTCCGCGGGCGGCGCGACGTCGAAGGCGCAGGCCGAGCGGTTCGCCGCCGCGGGCGCCGTCGTCATCGACAACTCCTCCGCGTGGCGCATGGACCCCGACGTCCCGCTCGTCGTCTCGGAGGTGAACCCGGGCGCGCTGCGCGAGGCGCGCAAGGGCATCATCGCCAACCCCAACTGCACGACGATGGCCGCGATGCCCGTCCTCAAGCCGCTCGCGGACGAGGCCGGGCTGGAGCGCCTGATCGTCGCGACGTACCAGGCCGTCTCCGGCGCCGGGCTCGCCGGCGCGGAGGAGCTGCGCGCCCAGGCCGTCGCGGGCGCCCAGGCCGAGGCCGCCGCAGCCGACGGGTCCGGCCCGGGCCTCGTCGGTCTCGTGCACGACGGCGGCGCGGTCGCCTTCCCCGAGCCCGCCGTCTTCCCGCGGAACGTCGCGTTCAACGTCGTCCCGCTCGCCGGGTCGATCGTCGACGACGGTCAGGAGGAGACGGACGAGGAGAAGAAGCTCCGCAACGAGTCGCGCAAGATCCTCGGGCTGCCCGAGCTCGCCGTCGCGGGCACGTGCGTGCGCGTCCCCGTGTTCACCGGGCACTCGCTCGCGATCCACGCCGAGTTCGGCGCCCCGATCACGCCCGACCGTGCGCGCGAGATCCTCGCCGACGCCCCCGGCGTCGCGCTCGCGGACGTGCCCAACCCGCTCGAGGCGGCGGGCAAGGACCCGTCGTTCGTCGGCCGGGTCCGCACCGACCAGTCGGTGCCGGGCGGGCGCGGTCTCGTGCTGTTCGTCGCGAACGACAACCTCCGCAAGGGCGCCGCGCTCAACGCGGTCCAGCTCGCCGAGCTCGTCGCGCAGGACCTCGACGGCGTCCGCGCCGCGTTCGCCCCGGCCCTCGCACAGTAGATCCCCGGGTCCCGCGAGGTAGAAGCCCGGAACCGCGGGGTAGAGCCCCGGTCCCGCGAGGTAGAGCCCTGGTGATGACCAGGGCTCTACCTCGCGAACCGGGGGTGTCAGAGGTGCGCGTTCAACCCTCGACGAGCCGGGCCATGTTCTCGCCGTCCGCGAGCCCGACGACGTTGCCGGCCGGGTCGGTGAGCCAGGCGCCGTCGCCGCCCTCCATGAAGCCGCGCACGATCCCCTTCTCGTCCTGGTCGAACCCCTCGTAGCGCTCGAACGTCACGCCCTTCGCGGTGAGCTCGTCGACGGCCTGGTCCACGTCGTCGACGGTGAGGTGCATGACCGTGAAGGCGGCCGGCCGATGGTCCTCCTTCGGGTAGACGAACACGTCCGAGCCGCCGCCGAGGTGGAGCACCAGACCGTTCCCGTCGTCGAGTGCCGTGACGGGGAGCCCGAGGGTGTCCCCGTAGAACGCGCGCGCCGCGTCGAGGTCGTCCGCCGAGAAGCTGGAGAACCCGCGCCTGATGGTGACCATCGTTGCCTCACTCCTTCGGGACCGCCGGCGGCCGGAGGGCGGGGCCCGCCGCGGACGCCGGATCCTCCCAGCGTCCCACCGCGGGCCCGCGGTGGGTACCGCCCGGGGCGGGTGAAGGGAGCGGGTCAGGACGAGCGTGCGGGCGCGGGGCGCGTCCCGAGCGTCGGCGCGAGCACCCACAGGGCCGTGGCGGCGAGCACGTGCCAGACGGCGTGCCCCTGGAGCGTGACGCCGAGCGCGCCGTCGGCGTCGCACAGGGGCCAGCCCGGGCGGGTCAGGGTTCCCACCGTGCCGCCGACGGCGAGCAGCACGAGCGCGGCGACCGTGCGGCGTCGGACGGCGGGCCGTCGCCACGCGCGTGCGGCGCTCGCGGCCACGGCCGCGCCCGCCGCGACCACCTGGGCGGCGGTGGACGCCGGGACCGAGACCGCCGCGAGCACGACCCCGAGCAGGGTCGGCGCGAGCCACCACCACGTCCGCAGGCGGCGCCCGGTGAGGTCGGCGACGGCGTCGGCGGCGACGAGCGCGAGCGCCCCGAGCAGCGGCGGGTCGTGCGCGACGGGGTTCCACGACGGCGCCGGCCCGTGCTGCACCACGGAGCCCACCCCGATCAGCGCGACCAGGACCCCGAAGGCCACGCGCAGCCGCGACGCGGCGCCGTCGCGCTCGCCCGGGTCCGAGGAGGCCCCGGGTTCCGGCCGCCTCGCCGCCACCACGACGGCCGCGCCGGCCAGGACGAACGCGAGGCTCGTCCACGTGCTCAGCGGCTCGGCCCCGGGCGCCCCGCCCGCGAGCTCGCACGCTCCGCCCACCGCGCCTCCTCCGTCTCCCGATGCGGCCCGACCGGGTCTCCCGATGCGACCCGACCGGCACCGGCCTCGGCGCCGACGTCCCCATCGTTCCGCCCGGCGTCGGTCGTCGCGCGTCCGGAGGAGGGGTTGCGCGCGACCCCTCCTCTGTGGTTCATTACTCAAGTAATGAACCACAGAACACGCGAGCCGGGAGAGGATGGGCCCCATGTTCGACGGACCTGAACCCATCTACCTCCAGATCGCGCAGATGATCCGGGCACAGGTGCTCGCGGGGGAGCTCGCGGAGGAGGAGCAGGTCATGTCCACGACGCAGTTCGCGACGACGTTCCGGATCAACCCGGCGACGGCGGCCAAGGCGTTCGCCGGCCTCGTCGACGAGGGCGTCCTCTACAAGCGGCGCGGGCTCGGCATGTTCGTCGCGCCCGGCGCACGCGAGCGGCTGCTCGCCGAGCACCGCGCCAGGTTCTTCGACGAGGTCCTCGACCCCGCGCTCGCGCAGGCGGACCTCCTGGACATCCCGGCCGCCCAGATCGTCGAGCACGTCCTCGGCCGCCCGCGGCCCGCCGGTCCCGGGACCGGCGACGCACCCCGTACCGGCCCGACCGCCGACCCCACCCCGAGGTGAGACCCGTGACCGCCCGGCCCACCAGCCACCCCACCGACCTCCCCGCCGCGACCGCGCCGGCGCCCTTCGGCGCCGAGGTGCGCGACGTCGTCGTGCGGTACTCGCGCGGCGACGCCCCCGCGCTCGACGGCGCGACCCTGACGATCCGCCCCGGCGTCATCACCGGCCTGCTCGGCCGCAACGGCGCCGGCAAGACGACGCTCGCCGCCCTGCTCGCCGCGTTCCGGCGCCCGACGTCGGGCACGGTCCGCGTCGGCCCGGACGGCGAGCTCGAGGACCCGTTCGAGAACGTCTGGGCGACGATGCACACCCAGCTCGTGCGCGAGAGCGGCGACGTGGGGGAGTCCGACAAGGCGCGCGACACGCTCGAGTACTACGCCGACGTGCGCCCGCACTGGGACGCCGACCTCGCCGGCCGCCTCCTCGACACCTTCGAGGTGGACGTCCGCAAGAAGCCCAACGAGCTCTCGCGCGGCAAGCGCTCGGCGCTCGGCGCGGTCGTCGGGCTCGCCGCCCGCGCGCCCCTGACGATCTTCGACGAGGTCTACCTCGGCATGGACGCCCCGAGCCGCTACGCGTTCTACGACGCGCTCGTCGCGGACTACGCCGAGCACCCGCGCACGATCCTGCTCTCGAGCCACCTCATCGCGGAGGTCGAGCGCCTCTTCGAGGACGTCGTGATCATCGACCGCGGGCGCGTCCTGCTCGCCGAGAACGCCGACGACGTCCGCGCGCGCGGCGTCAGCCTCACCGGGCCGGCCGACGTGGTCGAGCGCCACACCGCGGGCCGGCAGGTGCTCGCCCGGCAGCAGCTGGGCAGCACGGCGCAGGTCACGCTCTTCGGCACGTTCGCCCCCGACGAGCGGGCCGCGGCCGCCGCGGCCGGGCTCGAGGTCGGGGCGGTGCCCGTCCAGGACCTGTTCGTCCACCTCACGCGCACCGACCGCACCGACGGCGGCGCGCCCGCCGGCCCCCGCACGCAGGAGGCACGATGACCGCCACGACCCCGCGCTCCGCGGAGCGCCGCGCGCTCGAGAAGGCCGCCCACCGGCGCGGCGTCCGCGCCGTCGCCTGGTACTTCATCGGCGGCACCTGGTACGTGGGCGTGTGGTTCTGGCTCATCGCGCTCGCCGTCGGGGCCCTCGTCCTGTGGATCATGCTGCGCAACGACGACGTGAGCATCGAGGGCGTGGGCGGCGTCGCGGGCTCCGCGAAGTTCTTCCTCTTCGTCATGGGCATCCTCCTGCCGCTCATGTCGATCGCGCTGCACGTCGCCGCCGGCGGCACGCGGCGGTCGTACACGCACGGCCTGTGGATCGGCGCCGCCGTCTCCGGGCTCACGTTCGGGATCGCGACCGCGCTCGTGCGGTGGGGGGAGTGGGTGCTGTTCCGCCAGGCCGGCTGGCCGACGGAGCGGGACCTCACGCAGCTCTACGCGGACGGGTCCGAGGTCGGCCTCGTGATCCTCGTCGAGGGCACGTTCTGCGTCGTCTACTACCTCGCGGGCATGGTCGTCGCCGCGGGCTTCTACGGCTTCGGGTTCCTGCGCGGCGTGCTGCTCGTCGTCGCGTCGCTCGCGACCGTCGTGGTGAGCGAGGTGTTCCTGCGCTCCGGGTTCTTCGGCCACGCGCTCTCGCGCGTCGTCGGTCTCGACGGCACCCCCGTCTGGCTCGCCGTGCTCGGCGGGCTCGTCGGGGTCGTGCTCGCCGCACTGCTCCTGCGCGTCGTCCTGCGGGGCGTCGCGATCCGTCCGGTCGAGTTCGCGGGCACCGCGAGCGCCTGACCGGCAGCACCCTCCCGACCGCACTCCCACCCGTCCGGACGGCGCACGGCGCCGTCCGTGGGTGCCGCACACCCTCCTGGAGGTCACCATGAGCACCGCAGCACCGCCCCCGGGCGGCACGACGGCGACGTCGCCCGCCCCGCCCGCCGGCCGCACGGCCGGGCCCGACCCGGTCGTCGAGATCCGGAACCTGCGCAAGACGTACCCGGGACCGCAGGGTTCCGGCACGCGCACCGTCGCGGTCGCGGACGTGAGCCTGACCGTCCGGCAGGGCGAGATCTTCGGCGTCCTCGGGCCCAACGGCGCCGGCAAGACGACGACCGTCGAGTGCCTCGCCGGGCTGCGCCAGGCCGACGGCGGCAGGGTCCGCGTGCTCGGCGTCGACCCGCAGGTCGACCCGGCCGCGGTGCGCGACGTCGTCGGCGTCCAGCTCCAGGAGGCCGCGCTCAACGAGAAGATCACGGTCGAGGAGGCGATGCGGCTCTTCGCGTCGTTCTACGCGTCGCCCGGCGACGTGGAGGAGCTGCTCGACCTGCTCGACCTCGCCCCGCACCGGCGCGTCGCGTTCGCCAAGCTCTCCGGCGGGCAGAAGCAGCGCCTGTCGATCGCGCTCGCGCTGGTCGGGAACCCGCGCGTCGCGATCCTCGACGAGCTGACCACCGGGCTCGACCCGGCGGCCCGCCGCGCGACGTGGGAGCTCGTGGAGCGCGTGCGCGACCGCGGCGTGACGATCCTGCTCGTCACGCACTTCATGGACGAGGCGGAGCGCCTGTGCGACCGGCTCGTCATCATCGACCGCGGCCGGGTCGTCGCGCAGGGCACGCCCGCGGAGCTCGTCGACTCCGTCGACACGTCGCGCACCGTGCGCCTGCGCGTGCCGCTCGCGGACCACGACCTCGCGCTGCACACGATCGCGGGGCTCGCGGACGTCCAGCACGTCGAGGCGGCACCCGGGGCAGGGCGGGAGATCGAGGTGACGGGCTCCCGGCGGGTGCTGCCCGCCGTCGTGCTCGCGCTCGCCGAGCGCGAGGTCGTGCCCGACGACGTCCGGACCGTCTCCCGCACGCTCGAGGACGTCTTCGTGGCCGTGACCGGCCGCACCTACGACCCGGACGCGACCGACGCCCGGCCGACCCGAGGGGAGTCCCGATGACCGCCACGACCCTGACCCCGTCCGCCACGCCCGTCCGCCGCAGCAGCGGCTGGCGCGGGTTCGGCGTCCTGCTCGCCACGGAGTCGCGGCTCTGGCTGCGCGACCCGGGGACGGTGTTCTTCGCGCTCGTGTTCCCGACCGTCCTGCTCGTCGGGGTCGGGTTCGCCATCCCGGGCATGCGCGTGCCGATCGAGGACGCGCCCCCGCCGTGGGGCGGGCTCACGCCCGTCGCGCTCTACGCGCCCGTGGTGCTCGCCGCCGCTATCGCGACCCCGGCACTGACGACCATGCCGGTCTACTTCGCGACGTTCCGCGAGAAGGGGCTGCTGCGGCGGCTGTCGACGACGCCCATGCGCCCGCAGGGGATCGTCGTCGCGCACCTCGTCATCAACCTCGTGGCCGTCGTGGTCGCGTCCGCGGTCGCGCTCGTCGTCGGGCAGCTCGTCTTCGGTCTGCCGGCGCCGCGGAACGCGGGGACCGTCGTGCTCGCGTTCGTCCTCGGCGTGGCGTCGATGTACGCGCTCGGCACCCTCGTCGCGGCGCGCGCGCCCAAGGCGAGCACCGCGTCCGCGATCGGGACGCTCATCTACTTCCCGCTCCTGTTCCTCTCGGGGCTGTGGACGCCGGGACCGATGATGCCGGAGGCCGTGGCGCAGGTCGGCAGGTTCACCCCGCTCGGCGCCGCGTCGCAGGCGATGACGGCGGGGTGGTTCGAGGAGGGCTTCCCCGCGGTGCAGGTGGTCGTCATGGCCGTGTGGACGGCCGTGCTCCTGCCGCTCGGCATCCGGCTCTTCCGCTGGAGCTGAGGCGGGGCCCGACCACGGTGCCGGGCGCCCGGCACCGTCCGGGCCGCCGTCCGGCCCACCGCCCGGTCCCCGCGGGCGTGGCCCCCGGGGCGCCCCTAGCCTGACCGGCATGAAGCCCTTCCTGCTCCTGGCGTCCCGGGCGGAGGACCCGGCCGCGGACGGCGAGCACGCGGCGGTGCTGCGTCACTCCGGCCTCGCGCCGCACGAGCTGCACCGCGTGCGGATGGAGGCGGGCCCGCTGCCGGCGATCGACCTCGACGCGTACTCGGGCGTGATCGTCGGCGGCAGCCCGTTCGACTCGTCGCGGCCCGAGGCGGAGAAGTCGGCGACGCAGCGCCGGGTCGAGCGCGAGCTCGCGCCGCTCCTGGACGAGATCGTCGAGCGCGACGTCCCGTTCCTCGGGGCGTGCTACGGCGTCGGGACGCTCGGCCTGCACGAGGGCGCGGTGCTGGACGACACGTACGCCGAGCCCATCTCGCCCGTGACGATCCGGCTCACCCCGGAGGGCCGGGCGGACCCGCTGCTCGCGGGCCTGCCCGACGCGTTCGAGGCGTACGTGGGCCACAAGGAGGCGGTGCGGGAGCTGCCGCCGCACGCGGTGCTGCTCGCGACGTCGGACGCGTGCCCGGTGCAGATGTTCCGCGTCAAGGAGAACCTGTACGCGACGCAGTTCCACCCGGAGCTCGACCTGGAGGGCATCCTCACGCGCATCGGCGTCTACCGGGACTACGGGTACTTCCCGCCCGACGCCGCGGGCGACGTCGAGGCGACCGTCCGGCGCGGCGACGTCCGGCAACCGCACCGCATCCTCGCGACCTTCGTCCACCGCTACGCGAGCGACTGAGCTCCCCGCCCGGCCGAGCATGCGGTCGTGGCCCGTCCTGCCGCGAGGACGGGCCGCAACCGCATGCTCGGCGGAGCGGGTTCAGCGGGTGGCGGGGGCCGGGTGGGGGGCGTCGGCGGGTGCCGGGTCGGCCGCAGCCTCCGCCGCGACGGCGCGGCGGTGCGCTCGCACCGACCAGGCGACGGCCGCGGCCCAGACGACCGCGACGAGCGCCAGCACGACGCCCTGGACCGCGCCGCTCGCGTCGACCCACTCGGAGCGCAGCAGCGTGCGGACGTTGGTGAGCACGATGACGCCGCCGACGGCCGAGCCGAGGATCCGGGGCGGGAGCATCCGCACGAGCCAGGCCGCGATCGGCGCGGCGACGAGCCCGCCGAGCAGGAGCGCCCCGACCCACGTGAGGTCGATCCCCTGCGAGCCGAGCGTCCAGAGGAACCCGAGCGACGCCGCGACGGCGACGAGGAACTCGCTCGTGTCGATGGACCCGATGACCTTGCGCGGCTCGATCCGGCCCGACGCGAGCAGCGCGGGCGTGCCCACGGGGCCCCAGCCGCCGCCGCCGGTGGCGTCGACGAAGCCCGCGACGAGACCGAGCGGGGCGAGGAACCGCTTGCGCAGCGGCAGCCCCAGGCGGCCCGTCGGCAGCCCGGCGAACGTGAAGCGCGAGAGCACGTAGACCCCGAGCGCGAGGAGCAGCAGCGACATGACGGGGGCGGCGACCTCGGTCGAGAGGTTCGCCAGGAACGTCGCGCCCGCGAACGCCCCGACCGCACCCGGCACGCCGATGCGCAGCACGACCTTCCAGTCGACGTTCCCGAACCGCCAGTGCGCCGCGCCGGACGCGAGCGTCGTCCCGATCTCCGCGAGGTGGATCGTGGCCGACGCCGCCGCGGGGTTCGTCCCGATCGCGAGCAGGAGCGTCGTGGACGTCACGCCGTACGCCATGCCGAGGCTGCCGTCGACGAGCTGGGCGCCGAGGCCCACGAGGGCCAGCAGGACGAGGGTCCGCACCAGGGCCTCCTTGCTCGGGCCGTCGGGAGGGTCCCGACGCGTCCCGACAAGGTTGACCGGAGGAGTCCACTATGTGAAGCGCCGACCGCATCGTGGGCCAGTGTTAACGGGAGCTTCCCGTCAGGGGTTCTCCCACGCGTCGGCGCGGGCCGCGAGCGCGTGCACGTCGTCGGGCAGGTCGCGGCGCACGACGTCGTCGATCGTCACGCGGTCCAGCACGTCGCGGACGCTCGCGCGCAGCGCGATCCACACCTCGAGCAGGCCCGCGGCGGACCCGTCGTACTCGAGGCTCGGGGGACGCTCGTCCCGCACCGTGACGAGCGGGCCGTCGACCGCGCGGAAGACGTCGGCGAGCGTCACCTCGGTCGCGGGGCGCGCGAGGCGGTGGCCGCCGGAGCGTCCGCGGACGCTCGCGACGATCCCGGCCCGGCGCAGGTCGCCGAGGATCCGTTCGAGGAAGCTCACCGGGAGGCCCTGGCCCGTCGCGAGATCCTCTGCCCGCACCGGGTCGCCGTGCGGCGACGCCGCGAGCTCGGCGCACGCCCGCACCGCATAGTCCGCCTTCGCCGAGACACGCATGAGGACATTGTGCCGTGCGCGGGTCTCACCCCGGGGCGCCGCTGCCCCTCGCGACCCCTTCCCCCCTACGCTGTGACGCGTGGACGTGCACGAGCGCAACAACGTGCGGGTCATGGGGGCGCAGGACGGCCCGACGATGGTCTTCGCGCACGGATTCGGCTGCGACCAGTCGATGTGGCGCTTCGTCGCGCCCGCGTTCGCGACGGACCACCGGGTCGTGCTGTTCGACCACTCGGGCTGCGGGGCGTCGCACCCGACCGCGCACGACGCCGTCCGGCACGCCGACCTCGCGGGCTACGCCGCGGACGTGGTGGAGATCGTCGAGGCGGTGGTCGACGGAGACGGGCACGGGCCCGTGGTGCTCGTGGGCCACTCGGTGAGCGCCGTGATCGCGCTGCTCGCCGCGGCAGACCGCCCGGACCTGTTCGACCGGCTGGTGCTCGTGGGCCCGAGCCCGCGGTACGTCGACGACGACGGCTACCGCGGCGGGTTCACCGCCGAGGAGATCGACGAGCTCCTGGAGACCATGGACGCGAACTACCTCGGCTGGACGCAGGTCATGGCGCCCGTCATCGCCGGGAACCCGGACCGCCCGGCGCTCGGCGACGAGCTCGCCGCGGTGTTCCGGCGCAACGACCCGGCGGTCGCCCGGCAGTTCGCGCGCGCGACGTTCCTCGGCGACAACCGGGCGGACCTGGCGCGCGTGCGCACGCGGAGCCTCGTGGTGCAGAGCCGGGAGGACGTCATCGCGCCGCCCGAGGTGGGCCGCTACGTGCACGAGCACCTGCCCGGCAGCGACCTCGTCGTCATCGACTCGGTGGGGCACTGCCCGAACCTCTCGCACCCGGACCTCCTCGTGCGCGCGATGCGCGACTGGCTGGGCGCCGCCTGATGGCGATGTCCCGGGCCGAGCGCTGGGCGCTCGCCCCCGTCGCGCTGCTCCTCCTCGACACCGAGGCGCGCGTCCTCGACGCCAACGACGAGTTCCTGCGGACGATCGAGGTCCCGGACGTCGAGGCGGTCGCGGGGCGTCGCCTGGCGGACCTGCTCACGGTGGGCGGGCGCATCTTCTGGGAGACGCACGTCGGCCCGCGCCTGCACATCGAGGGCCGCGTGGACGAGGTCGCGGTCGAGCTCCGCACGCCGCGGGGCCGCGAGCCCGTGCTGCTCACGGCGATCGAGCGCGAGGCGCGCGGCGAGCGGCTGATCGAGGTCGCGATGCTCGGCGCGCGCGAGCGGTCGCGCTTCGAGCACGAGCTCGTCGAGGCGCGTCGTGCGTCGGAGGAGGCGGAGCGTCGGGTGCGGCTGCTGCACGGCGTCGCGGCGGACCTCGCGAGCGTCGCCGGTCTCGACGGCGTCGCGTGGGTCCTGCTCCGCGCGGCCGTGACGATGCTGGGCGCGGGCGACGCCGCGCTGTGGACGGCGCAGGAGCGCGGCCCGCTGCGACGGTGGGGCGGCGCCGTCGGCGTCGTGGCCCCGACGATCGACGAGCTCACCGAGGCGACCGTGCGCGACGACGGGACCGTCGTCGTGCCGCTGCGGACGGCGGGCGCGCTGCTCGGGGTGCTCGCGCTCGAACCGCGGCGCGCCGCGGGCTCCGACCCCGTCGACCTGGGCACCGCCGCCGCGGCGGGACAGCTCGCGGCGCTCGCGCTCTCGCGCGCGCGGGTCCACGAGCAGAGCGTCTCGGTCGCGAGCGAGCTCCAGGGCGCGATGCTCTCCGACGGGATCGTCGCCGACCCGCAGGTCGAGGTCTCGGCGTGCTACCGCCCGGGCGTCCACGACCTCCAGGTCGGCGGCGACTGGTACGACACCTTCCGGGTCGCGCCCGACGTCGTCGCGCTCAGCGTGGGGGACGTCGTCGGCCGCGGCCTCAAGGCGGCGACGTCGATGGGGCAGCTGCGCACCGCCGTCCGGGCGGCGTCCGACACCGGGCTCCCGCCGGAGGAGGTGGTCGAGCGCGTCGACCGCTTCGTCGACCGGACGGGCACGGGCTTCATGGCGAGCCTCGTGTACGGGGAGCTCGACCTGCGCGCCGGGGTGCTGCGCTACACGTGCGCGGGCCACCTGCCGCCCCTGCTCGTGCGAGCCGGCGGCTCCGCGGCGTACCTGTGGGAGGCCCGGTCGACGCCGCTGGGCGTGCGGGGCACGACGCCGCGCGTCGCCAAGGCCGTGCGCCTCGCCCCGGGCGACCTGCTGCTGCTCTTCACGGACGGCGTCGTCGAGCGCCGCGACCGGCCGCTCGCGCTCGCGCTCGACGAGCTCGCGGACGTCGTCACGCGCGCCCTCGACGTCGGCCTGCGCGACGACCGGCTGCTGGAGGCCGTCGTCTCGCGCGCGCCCGAGGACGACGACGCGTGCCTGCTCGCGGTGCGCTGGCTCGGCCCCGCGGGGGACGGGCGGGCGGTGCCCGACGCCCCGGCCGCCGCGTCAGCGGACGAAGAACGGGCCGGCTGAGGGGTCGGCGAGGCGCGCGAGCGCGTGCCCGAGACGCTCGGTCGACGAGCGCGCGACGTCGTCGGGCAGGGCGTCGGGGGCGAACCACGCGACCGCGAGCGACTCGTCGTCCGCGACGTGCGCCGCCGCGGCGGCCGCCGGCGACACCGGGCGGCACAGGAACGCGAGGTCGAGGTACTGCGACCGGTCGCCGTTCGGGTACTCCATCGGCTCGGTGACCGTCACCGCGACGAGCGCGTCCACCACGACCTCGACGCCCGTCTCCTCGAGCACCTCGCGCGCGAGCCCGACCGCCGGGTCCTCGCCCGGCTCGAGGATCCCGCTGATCACGGCCCACTGCCCGGAGTCGGCGCGCTGCCCGAGCAGCACCCGGCCGGCGTCGTCCACGACGACGCCCGACACCCCCGGCATCCACAGCAGGTCGGTCCCCACGTGGGACCGGAGGGCGGCGACGAACTCGGGGATCGGCATGCCCCGAGCGTAGGCGCTGCCCGACCGGCCCGTGAGACGGCCCGTCCGCCCCTCGGAGGCGCTGTGCTACCGTCGGCTCGTGACTTCTCAGTGGTATTGGCGCTTTACGCAGGCTCCCGGTGGGGCCGTGCGGGCGTCAGCCTGACCACAGATCACCACCCGGAGCCAGCACAGGGCCTTGGACGCGGACCGCGTCCGGGCCCTTCGTCGTGAGACGGGCCGCTCCGGGACCACGGGCGGCAGCAGGCCGGTGGAGCGCCGCTGGGCATCCCGACTCACGGCGCTCCCAGACCCCGCCGCACAGACCAGGAGCCCCCCGTGACCAGCACCACCACCTCGCCCGAGACCGCGACGACCGACGGCGCGACGAGTACCGTCGACCCCGTGGACAGCCCCGAGCTCCAGGCCCGCACGAGCGACCTGCGGGTCCGCGCGCTCGACGCCCTCCCCGCGCCGCGCGCCATGCTCGCCGACCTGCCGCTCGGCGCGACGCGCAGCGACCTCGTGACGACGTCGCGCCGCGAGGTCCGTGACGTCCTCGCGGGCGACGACGACCGCCTCCTCGTCATCGTCGGCCCCTGCTCGGTGCACGACCCCGAGGCCGCGCTCGAGTACGCGGGGCGCCTGGCCGCCGTCGCGCACGAGCTCGCCGACGACCTCATGGTCGTCATGCGCGTCTACTTCGAGAAGCCGCGCACGACCGTGGGCTGGAAGGGCCTCATCAACGACCCGCACCTCGACGGGTCGCACGACGTGCACCACGGCCTGCGCCTCGCGCGCGAGGTGCTGCTCGGCGTCCTCGACGCCGGTGTCCCGGCCGCGTGCGAGTTCCTCGAGCCCACGAGCCCGCAGTACATCGCCGACGCGGTGTCGTGGGGCGCGATCGGTGCGCGCAACGCCGAGTCGCAGGTGCACCGCCAGCTCGCCTCGGGCCTGTCGATGCCCGTCGGGTTCAAGAACGCGACCGACGGCGACGTGCAGATCGCGGTCGACGGGTGCATCACGGCCGCGAGCGAGCACACGTTCTTCGGCATGGACTCGCTCGGCCGCGCCGCCGCGGTGGAGACCGCGGGCAACCCGGACTGCCACGTCATCCTGCGCGGCGGGCGCTCGGGCCCCAACTACGGGGCCGACGACGTCGCGGCGGCGCTCGCGGTCGCGCGCACCTCGGGCCGCGGCGGGGTCACGGAGCACGGGCTCGTCGTCGACGCGTCGCACGGCAACTCCGGCAAGAGCCACGTGCGCCAGGCGGAGGTCGTGCGCGAGGTCTCCGCGCGGCTGGCCGAGGGCGAGCAGGGCATCACGGGCCTCATGATGGAGAGCTTCCTCGTGGCGGGCGCCCAGAAGCCCGCGCCGAGCGGCCTCGTCTACGGGCAGTCCGTCACGGACGCGTGCATCGACTGGGACACGACGGCCGACCTCCTGCGCGAGCTCGCGGGCGCGGTCCGCGCCCGGCGCGCGCTCTGACCGGTCCCGGCGGGACGGTCACCCATCCGTCCGCGCGTCGGCGCCGAACCCAGGGTGTCCCGGACGGACCGGGACGGTGCCGGCGACGGGAGGTCGCGTGCCGAGAGCCGTGGTCGACGCGCCGCAGCGCGTGCGGGAGGCGCCCGTGCTGCACACTGACCGGGTGCCACCTCCCGTGACGACGAACCCGGCGGTCGACGCCGCCCTCGCGGCGTGCGCCGACGGCGACCCGGCCACGTTCGCGCCCGTCTACGACGCGCTCGCGCCGGTCGCGTACGGCACGTGCCTGGGGGTCCTGCGGGACCCGGACCACGCGGCGGAGGTCGTGCAGGAGGTGATGGTGGAGGTGTGGCAGACGGCGGCGCGCTACGACGCGACGCGCGGCTCGGCGCGGACCTGGGTCGCCACGCTCGCCCGGCGGCGCGCGGTGGACCGCGTGCGCGCCGAGCAGGCGCGCCGCGACCGCGACCAGCGCGACGTGGACGCCTCGACGGCCGCGGCACCGCGGGACGTGGTGGTGGAGGACGTCGAGCGACGTCTCGAGGGTGCGGCCGTGCGGCGGTGCCTGGACTCGCTCACGGCGACGCAGCGGGAGGCGGTCGTGCAGGCGTACTACGGCGGGCTCACCTACCGGGAGGTCGCGGAGCGGCTCGACGCCGCGCTGCCGACCGTGAAGTCCCGCATCCGGGACGGTCTCCTGCGGCTCCGCGACTGCCTGGGGGTGCGTCGTGGCTGACCTGACCACGCCCCGCGGCGACGGCGCGGACGACCGTCCGGAGGTCCGCGACCTGCTCCCCGCCTACGCGCTGGACGCGGTGGACGACGTCGAGCGGCGCGCCGTCGAGCGCCTGCTCGCGGCCGACCCCGACGCGCGGCGCGAGCTCGACGAGTACCGCGACGTCGTGGCGGCGTTCGCCGTCGAGAGCGCCCCGCCGCCCGCGCTGCGCGACGCCGTGCTGGCGCGGGTGGCCGCGTCCGCGGCCACGGGCACGTCCGCGGAGGAGAGCACGGGGGGTGGCGTCGTCGTCGACCTCGCGGCGGCGCGTCGCGCCCGCCGCCGACGCTGGACCGGGCTCGCGGCGGCGGTGGCCGCGGTGGTCGCGGTGGCCGTCCCGACGACGGTCGCGGTCCGCGCGACGCAGGAGCAGTCGCGCCTGGAGGCGCAGGCGGACGCGATCGAGCGCATGCTCGCCGACCCCGACGCGACGATCCTGCACGGCGACGTGGCGGGCGGCGGGCAGGCGTCCGTCCTCGCCGCGGGCGACGCCATGTTCTTCCGCGCGTCCGACCTGCCCGACGCGGGCGACGACCGCGACTACCAGCTCTGGGTGGTCGAGCCCGACGGCGCCGTCGTCTCGGCGGGCGTCCTCGACGTCCAGGACGGCAGCACGTCGCGGCTCGTCCAGGGCGAGCCGGGCGTCGGCATGGCCGTGACGGTCGAGCCGGCGGGCGGCTCGGAGCAGCCGACGGCGGACCCGGTGGTCGCGCTCGTCGGCTGAGCGTCGCGGCCCGGAGGGGTCGGGACGCGCGCGGGAAAACTCGTGCCGATCCCGACCCATCCACCCGGGGTCGTGCTCCGAACCCTCGGCATGACGCCCCGCACCGGCGGGGCGACGACCCGAGGAGAGACCGATGAACGTTCGCACCCGCACGTCGTACGCCGTCGCCGGCATCGCCACGCTCGCCGTGCTCGGCCTGTCCGCGTGCAGCTCGGACTCGGACACGGGGTCCGACTCGACGACGACCGACTCCCCGTCCGACACCATGACGGACGACTCGACGTCCGACGACATGACCGACGACTCGACCGAGGGCTCGGACGACATGGCGGCCGACCCCGCCGCGAACCTCGTGGGCCCCGGCTGTGCCGCCTACGCGGAGCAGGTGCCCGACGGCGCCGGGTCGATCACCGGGATGTCGACCGACCCCGTCGCCGTGGCGGCGTCGAACAACCCGCTGCTCACGACGCTCACCGCGGCCGTCTCGGGTGAGCTCAACCCGGACGTCAACCTCGTCGACACGCTCAACGGCGGCGAGTTCACCGTGTTCGCCCCCGTCGACGACGCGTTCGCGAAGATCGACGCCGCGACGCTCGACTCGCTGAAGACGGACTCCGACACGCTGACGAAGATCCTCACGTACCACGTGGTGCCCGGCCAGCTCACGCCCGACCAGGTCGTCGGGGAGCACGAGACCGTCGAGGGCGGCACGGTCGAGGTGACCGGCTCGGGCGACGAGCTCATGGTCAACGACGCGGCCGTCGTGTGCGGCGGCGTGATGACGCAGAACGCGACCGTGTACCTCGTGGACACGGTGCTCATGCCGACGATGTGATCCTCCCGGCGCGTCCAGAAGCGGGCGCGCGGTGGACCCGCGCGAGCGGGTCCCGACGGCCCTGACCGGACGGTCGGGGCCGTCGTCGTGCGCCCGTCGTCGTGCGCCCGTCGTGCGCCCGTCGTCGTGCGCTCGACGCGTGGTGGACCCATCCGCGAGGGCCGCCGGTCCGAACCCCGGGCATGGAGACGCTCATCGTCATCGGCCTGCTCGGCGGACTCATCACGGGGATCTCGCCGTGCATCCTGCCCATGCTGCCCGTCATCTTCTTCGCGGGCGGCGTGCAGGGCGCGCGCACGGGGGCGACGCCGTCGGGCACCGCGGAGACCGGGGCGGGCGGCGTCTCCCCGGGGCTGTTCGCGGGCGTCCCCGACGCGGTCCGCGTCGGCGGTCGCCCGGCCGCGGGGCCG
>QAPD01000062.1 GCA_003052455.1 Sphaerisporangium cinnabarinum
GGGCTGCGGGCGGGCGCCGTCGTCGTCGACCACGGGCTCCAGGACGGCAGCGCCGCCGTCGCGGCGGCCGCCGCCGCGCGCTGCCGCGACCTCGGGCTCGACCCGGTGGAGGTGCGCCGCGTCGTCGTCCCGACGGCGGGCGACGGCCCGGAGGCCCACGCCCGGACGGCCCGGTACGCCGCGCTCGACGACGTCGCGGCGGCCCACGGCGCCGGCGCGGTGCTCCTGGGCCACACGCTCGACGACCAGGCCGAGACGGTGCTCCTCGGCCTCGCCCGCGGGGCGGGGGCGCGCTCGCTCGCCGGCATGGCGCCGCGGCGCGGGGCGTACCGGCGCCCGTTCCTCGCCCTGCGGCGCACGCAGACCGAGGCGGTGTGCCGCACGCTCGGGCTCGACTGGTGGGACGACCCCACGAACACGGGCCCGCCGCTGCGCTCGCAGGTCCGCGGGCGGGTCGTGCCGGCGCTCGTCGAGGTCCTCGGCCCGGGCGCGGTGCCGGCGCTCGCGCGCAGCGCCGACCTCCTGCGCGACGACGCCGACCTCCTCGACGCGCTCGCGGCCGACCTCCTCGCGGCGGCGCTCGTCCCACCCGGCGCGGACCCCGCCCTCGGCGCGGACCCCGGCCCCGGCGCGGACCCTGGTCGCGGCAGGGGAGCGGCGCCCCGCGCGACGGTCGTGCTCGACGTCGGCCCGCTCGCCGCCGCGCACCCGGCGCTGCGGCGTCGTGCGCTGCGGTCCGCGGCGCTGCGCGCGGGGTGCCCGGGGAGCGACCTGTTCGCCGTCCACGTCGACGCGCTCGACGCGCTCGTCACCGCGTGGCGCGGCCAGGGCCCGGTGCACCTCCCGGGCGACCGCAGGGCGTCGCGCGCGTGTGGCAGGCTTTCCCTGGGCCCGGGACCAACGCGCCGGGCCGGCACCTCCCCCCTCCCCCCAGCTCAGGAGTGACCCCCGTGGAAGCATCGGACGTCGCAGGCGACCTCGAGAACATCCTGCTCACCGAGGACCAGCTCGGTGCGCGGCTCGACGAGATCGCCGCGCAGATCGACCGTGACTACGCGGGCAAGGACCTCCTGCTCGTCGGCGTGCTCAAGGGCGCCGTCATGGTCATGGCGGACCTGGCGCGCCGCCTGCACAGCCACGTCGAGATGGACTGGATGGCCGTGTCGTCGTACGGCTCGGGCACCAAGTCGTCGGGCGTCGTGCGCATCCTCAAGGACCTCGACGCCGACCTCACCGGCCGCAACGTGCTCATCGTCGAGGACATCATCGACTCGGGCCTCACGCTCTCGTGGCTGCTGTCGAACCTCCGCTCGCGCGGCCCGGCGTCGGTCGAGATCGCGGCGATGCTCCGCAAGCCCGACGCGGCGAAGACCGAGGTCGACGTGCGCTACGTCGGCTTCGACATCCCCAACGAGTTCGTCGTCGGCTACGGCCTCGACTACGCGGAGAAGTACCGCAACCTGCCGTTCGTCGGGACGCTCGCGCCGCACGTCTACTCGAGCTGAGCCGGGCCGCGGCGGGCGAGGCGCCCGCGCGGGCCGCCCAGGGAGCTGCTCAGGGAGCACGGACCACGCCCTGGGCGAACAGAGGGAAGATCCCCAGCAGGCGTCAAGGTCCAGAGTGTAGTTTCGAGCCCGAACACTTGCGCGAGCGGAGGGATCCGGGGCGCACGCCCCGTCGCCGATGAACATCAAGAAGATTCTCAGTGGGCCGATCGTCTGGATCGTCCTGGGCCTCGTGATCCTGTGGATCGCGTTCGCGACGTTGTCGCGCCCCACGGTCCAGCGCATCGACACGTCCGCGGGCCTCGAGCTGCTCTCGGGCGACACGGTCGAGCAGGCGCTCATCGTGGACGGCGACCAGCGCGTGCGTCTCACGCTGTCCGAGGACTACGTCGTCGACGAGGGCACGGACACCGAGGAGAACAAGGGCAAGAACGTCGAGTTCTACTACGTCCAGCCGCAGGGCGAGGCGGTCGTCGACGCCGTCGTCGCCGCGGAGCCGAAGGACGGGTACAACTCCGAGGTCGCGCAGCCCTCGTTCTGGTCCTCGCTGCTCGGGCTGCTCATCCCGTTCCTCATCATCGGCGTGCTCTTCTGGTTCCTGCTGTCCCGCATGCAGGGCGGCGGCTCGCGCGTCATGGGCTTCGGGAAGTCGCGCGCCAAGCTCGTCTCCAAGGACACGCCGCAGGTGACGTTCGCGGACGTCGCGGGCGCCGACGAGGCGGTCGAGGAGCTCCACGAGATCAAGGAGTTCCTCTCCGACTCGGAGAAGTTCCAGGCCGTCGGCGCCAAGATCCCCAAGGGCGTCCTGCTCTACGGCCCTCCCGGCACGGGCAAGACGCTGCTCGCGCGCGCCGTCGCCGGCGAGGCGGGCGTGCCGTTCTACTCGATCTCCGGCTCGGACTTCGTCGAGATGTTCGTCGGCGTCGGCGCGAGCCGCGTCCGCGACCTGTTCAACCAGGCCAAGGAGAACTCGCCCGCGATCATCTTCGTCGACGAGATCGACGCCGTCGGCCGCCACCGCGGCGCCGGCATGGGCGGCGGCCACGACGAGCGCGAGCAGACGCTCAACCAGCTGCTCGTGGAGATGGACGGCTTCGACGTCAAGACGAACGTCATCCTCATCGCCGCGACGAACCGCCCGGACATCCTCGACCCGGCGCTCCTGCGCCCGGGCCGCTTCGACCGTCAGATCGCGGTCGAGGCGCCCGACCTCAAGGGTCGCGAGGCGATCCTGCGGGTGCACGCGGCGGGCAAGCCGATCGTCCCCGAGATCGACCTCGCGGCCGTCGCGCGCCGCACGCCCGGCTTCACCGGTGCCGACCTCGCGAACGTGCTCAACGAGGCCGCGCTCCTCACCGCCCGGAGCGGGGCGCAGCTCATCGACGACCGGGCGCTCGACGAGGCGATCGACCGCGTGATCGCCGGTCCGCAGAAGCGCACGCGCGTCATGAACGTCAAGGAGCAGAAGATCACCGCGTACCACGAGGGCGGCCACGCCCTCGTCGCGGCGGCCATGCGCTACACGGACCCCGTCACCAAGGTGACGATCCTGCCGCGCGGCCGGGCGCTCGGGTACACGATGGTCATGCCGACCGAGGACAAGTACTCCACGACGCGCAACGAGCTGCTCGACCAGCTCGCGTACGCGATGGGCGGCCGCGTCGCCGAGGAGCTCGTGTTCCACGACCCGACGACGGGCGCCTCGAACGACATCGAGAAGGCGACCGCGATCGCGCGCAAGATGGTCACCGAGTACGGCATGAGCGAGCGCGTCGGCGCGATCAAGCTCGGCTCCGGCTCGGGCGAGCCGTTCCTCGGCCGCGACATGGGCCACCAGCGCGACTACTCGGAGTCGGTCGCGGGCACGGTGGACCACGAGGTCCGCAAGCTCGTCGAGGCGGCGCACGACGAGGCGTGGGAGGTGCTCACGCAGTACCGCGACGTGCTCGACGCCCTCGTGCTCGAGCTCCTCGAGAAGGAGACGCTGAACCAGGCCGAGCTCGCGCGCGTCTTCTCCCCCGTCGAGAAGCGCGCCCCGCGCGACGTCTGGCTGTCGAGCGAGCAGCGGGCCGTCTCCCAGCGCGGTCCCGTGCTCACCGACGCCGAGAAGGCGGCGCAGAACGGCGCGCCCGTGATCCCGCAGGACGAGGCCGCGGCCGCGAACGACGAGCTCCCGCCGGAGCGCATCGGCGAGGTGCCCGCGGACAGCCCGCTCGACCGCGCGCTCGGCCGCGACACGACCACGGACGTCACCGACGTGCGCGAGCCGGGGCAGGACTGATGGGGAACCCCTCGGGCCCCTCCGCGGGCACCGGCGCGATCACGCCGGCCCGGTCGGCGGAGGGCCTGCGCGCCCCCGCGGACGTCCCGCCGTACGACCAGGACCGCGCGGAGGCCGCCGTCCGCGAGCTGCTGCTCGCCGTCGGCGAGGACCCGGACCGGGAGGGTCTGCGCGAGACGCCGGCCCGCGTGGCGCGCGCGTACCGCGAGATCTTCGCGGGCCTGCGCCAGGAGGCCGCGGACGTCCTGACGACGACCTTCGACCTCGGCCACGAGGAGATGGTGCTCGTCAAGGACATCGAGGTGTACTCGACGTGCGAGCACCACCTCGTGCCCTTCCACGGCGTCGCGCACGTGGGGTACATCCCCAACGTGGACGGCCGCATCACGGGCCTGTCGAAGCTCGCGCGCCTCGTCGAGGTGTACGCGCGCCGTCCGCAGGTGCAGGAGCGGCTCACCTCCCAGGTCGCGGACGCGCTCGTGGAGCACCTCAAGCCCCGCGGTGCGATCGTCGTCGTCGAGTGCGAGCACCTGTGCATGTCGATGCGCGGCGTGCGCAAGCCCGGCGCGCGCACCGTCACGTCGGCCGTGCGGGGCCAGATGCGCGACGGCGCGACGCGTGCCGAGGCGATGAGCCTCATCCTGGGGCGCTAGACCCGTGGACCGGTTCGTGGTCGCAGGGCTCGAGGAGCTCGCGGACGTCGGCCGCACGCTCGTCATGGGCGTCGTCAACGTCACGCCCGACTCGTTCTCCGACGGCGGCGAGTGGTTCGAGCCGGACGCCGCGATCGCCCACGGGCGCGAGCTGCTGGGCGAGGGCGCGGACATCCTCGACGTGGGCGGGGAGTCGACGCGACCCGGCGCGGGCCGCGTGCCCGTCGAGGCGGAGCTCGCGCGCGTGCTCCCCGTGATCTCCGCGCTTGCGGCCGAGGGCGCGGTCGTCAGCGTCGACACGACGCGCGCGGTCGTCGCCGAGCGCGCGGTGGCCGCGGGCGCCCGGATCGTCAACGACGTCTCCGGCGGTCTCGCCGACCCGGCGATGGCCGACGTCGTCGCGCGCACGGGCGTCGCGTACGTCTGCATGCACTGGCGCGGGCACGCGGACGTCATGGACGACCTCGAGGACTACGACGACGTCGTCACGGACGTGCGCGACGAGCTCGCCGCGCGCGTGGACGTGCTCCTCGCGGCGGGCGTGCGGCGCGAGCAGGTCGTGCTCGACCCGGGTCTCGGCTTCTCGAAGGCCGGGTCGTCGAACTGGCCGCTGCTCGCGCGGCTGCGCGAGCTCGAGGCGCTCGGCCTGCCCGTCCTCGTGGGCGCGTCCCGCAAGCGGTTCCTCGGGCACCTCCTCGCGCGCTCCGACGGGCGGCCCGTCCCGCCGCTCCTGCGCGACGACGCGACCGCCGCGGTCACGACCCTCGCCGCGGCGTCGGGCGCGTGGTGCGTGCGGGTGCACGCCGTCCGGGCGTCCGCCGACGCCGTGCGGGTCGCCACCGCCTGGGGGCGGGCCCGCGACGAGGTCGTGCGCCCCGGGGACGCGACCGCGGCGGAGCCCGCGGACGGACCGAGGGCCGGGAGCGACTCGACGGCGCGGCCCACGACCTAGCAGGATGGGCGAGGGGCCCCGCGGTGCGGGCGGCCCGGCGCAGCACGACACACGCAACGAGACACGGTGACGACGACCCGCCCCGGCGGGCGACGACGCAGCACCGGACGGGAGCACGACGTGACCACAGCGTTCGCAGGAGCGGTCCTCGACGCGGACGGACGGCCGTTCGACCGGATCCGCCTCACGGGCCTGAGCGCGACGGGCCACCACGGCGTCTTCGAGCACGAGAAGGCGCAGGGCCAGCTCTTCCGGGCCGACGTCGTGCTCCACCTGGACACGCGCGCCGCCGCGAGCGGGGACGACCTCTCCCGGACGGTCAGCTACGCGGGTGTCGCCGAGGACGTCGTCGCGGTCCTCGCCGGGTCGCCCGCCGACCTCGTCGAGACCGTCGCCGAGCGCATCGCCGCGACGATCCTCACGCACGACGACGTCGTGGCGGTCGACGTCGCGGTGCACAAGCCGCAGGCGCCGATCACGGTCCCGTTCGAGGACGTCGAGGTCGTCATCCGTCGCGACCGCGTGGTCGTCCCCGTCGTCGCGCCGCTGTCGCGCCGCGCGGAGCAGTCGCGCGACGCGCAGCCCGTCGGGCCGATCCCGGTCGGGTCGGTGGCCCCCGCGCTCATCCACGGCGTCGGCGACGTGCCCGCTCCTGACGACCGGCCCACGCTCGCGCCCGCGCCCGACGTCATGCCGCCGAGCATCCTCCCCGGCGCGGCCGGTGCCCCGGGCGAGGACCCGCGGACCGCGGCCGAGACCGGCGCGGAGGCCGAGTCCCCGGAGGACGCGCTCGACGCGACCCGCGAGGCTCCCGCCGTCCGGGACGACGTCGTCCCCGGCGACGCCCGCCCCGACGCGCAGGTCTCTGCGGAGGCCCCGTACGGCGAGGCGCCGTACGGCGAGCCCGCGCACGACGACGCCGCGGCGCACCCGCAGCAGGCGGCGTCGTACGACGAGCTCGTCGCGGGGTCCGTCCCGGGGAACGCCCCCGAGCACGTGCTGCACCACGGCGCGCCGCCGGTCACGCCCGGTGCGCCGTCGGGCGAGCAGGAGACCGTGCCCGGCGACGCCGCCCCCGCGCCCGTCGAGCACGCCGCTCCCGAGGCCGAGCCCCTGCCGTACGGCGCCGCGGCCGAGCCCGCCCCGGCGCACGACGGGGCCCACGGCGGGGCCCAGGATGCCACGGAGGCGGCCGCGCCCGTCGAGCACGACCGGATGGACGACGTGCCCGCCGGGTTCGTCGAGGTGGTGCTCGCGCTGGGCGCGAACCTCGGCGACGCCCAGCAGACGCTGCGCGACGCGATCACGGACCTCGACCGGATCTCCGGGCTCGAGATCACCGAGGTGTCACCGCTGGCCCGGACGGAGGCCGTCGGCGGCCCCGACCAGCCGGACTACCTCAACACCGTCCTCCTGGCGCGCACGCGCCTCTCGGCGCGCGACCTGCTGCACGCGTGCCAGTCGGTCGAGCAGGCGCACGGCCGGGTGCGCGACGAGCGCTGGGGCCCCCGCACGCTCGACGTGGACCTCATCGTCTACGGCACGCTGACGGCGGTCGCGGACGACCTGGAGCTGCCGCACCCGCGCGCGCACGAGCGCGCGTTCGTGCTCGAGCCGTGGTCGCAGATCGACCCGGACGCGGTGCTCCCGGGCCTCGGGGGCGGCCCGGTCGCGGCCCTCGCGGCGACCGCGCCCGACCGCGGCGGCATCCGGTGGCTCGCGCTCGACTGGCTGACGGACCCTGCTCCCGACCCGACGGGCGCCGTGCCCGTGACCACGGGCAGCACGGACACCGCCGCGCCGCCGCCTGCGCCGGTCGACGTGCCCGTCGACGTGCCCGTGGGCGACCCCTACCAGCAGGCGCACACCGGGCCCGTCGCCGCCCCGTACGACGGACCGGCGACGCCGGGCGGCGGCGTGCCCGCCCCCGACGGCTCGTCGGTCCCGCAGCACCCGGCTGCGCAGCAGCCGCACGTGCCGCAGCCGGTGCCGCCGCACGAGGCGCACCCGGCGCAGCAGCCCGCGGCCCCGCAGCAGCAGCCTGCGCCGCAGCCGCAGCCGCAGCAGCCGCCGCACGTCCAGCACGCGGAGCGGCCGCAGCCGCCCGCCCCGGAGACGGCGCTCCCGGTCGCCCCGCCGCAGGCCCCGGTCGTGCCGCAGCCGGCCGGTCTCCCGCAGACGGTGACCCCGAGCGAGGCGCTCCCGGCCCGTCCGGTCTTCGCGCCCGTCTCGGAGGGCGTGGCGCCCGAGGGGGCGGCCCCGCCGATCGTCCCCGACGGCTCGTTCGACCCGCGCGAGGACGCGGGCGTCCCCGTCGCCCCGTTCCCCGGGCCGTCGAACCGGCCGCCGTCGCACCCCGAGCCGGCGGTGCCCGACGCCGGGGACGCCCCCGACACCGCACCGCGCCCCGCGCAGGACGCGGTGCGCGCCCCGGAGCACGGCGCCCCCGCGCACCCCGTCTTCGCGCCGGTCCACGCGCCCGAGCCCGTGCCGGCGGCGCCGCAGCACCCCGCCGCGTCGCAGCACCCGGCCGCGCAGCCGCCCGTCGACGCCGCGTCGTCGGGTGACGGGATGATCCGGTCGGTGCCGTTCGCCCCGGTCTCGGGCAGCGGGCAGGAGTCCGCCCCCGGCCCGCTCGCGGACCCCGCGCTGCACCCGGCGAACGACCCGTGGCCGCCGTTCGGGCCGGTGTCCGGCAGCGGCCGCGACGACGAGCGCTGATGCGGCGCACCTCCGTCCGCACCCTGCTGCTCGTGGCGGTCGCGACCGCCGCCGGGGGCTGGTTCGTGGTGCGCCTGCTCCAGAGCCGCGGCACGCTCCTGCCGGCGGTGCCGTGGATCGTGGACGTCACCGTCCTCGCGCTCGCGGCGGCGGTGTTCTGGGCGGGCTGGACCGTCCGCGCGTACCAGCAGGGCAAGCGCCCCTCGCTCGACGCGATCCGCGCGGCGCGCACGTTCGTCCTCGCGAAGGCGGCCGCGCTCACGGGCGCGCTGCTGACCGGCTGGTACGGCGCGCAGGTGCTCGCCGCCCTGCCCGACCTGTCGATCGACGCGTTCCGCGACCGGGCGCTCGCCGCCGGGGTGGCCGCCGCGTGCGCGGTCGTGCTGGCCGTCGTCGGGCTCGTGGCCGAGCGGTTCTGCCAGCTCCCGCCCGACGACCGCGGCGAGGGCCGGGAGGGCCGCGAGGGCTCGGTGACGCACGAGGACCCGGAGACCCCGGGCGCGGGCACGCCCGCCTGAGACCCGCGCCCTGCGCTGCCCTGTGCACGAACCCGTGCACGACCCCGCCCGCACCGGGACGGGATGGGAGAATCGACGCATGACCGACCCTGCACGGGACCAGGACCCCCGCGGCACCGGCCCCTTCGACCCGCCCGGCATCGAGTGGACGCGCGTGTCGCCGCGGCTCGTTACGGCGCGCCTGCTGTCCGTGGGGATCACGCTCGCGATCCCGGCCGTGGCGCTCGTCGTGCTCGCGATCCTCTTCCCGCACTGGTGGCAGTGGCTCGTGCTCGGCGTGCTCGCGCTCCTGGGCCTGTGGGCGGCGGTCCTCGTGCCGCGCCAGGTCCGCGCGATCGGGTACGCGGAGCGTGACGACGACCTCCTGATCCGCCACGGCATCATGTTCCGCACGCTCGTGGTCGTGCCCTACGGCCGCATGCAGTACGTCGACGTCCAGGCCGGGCCGCTCGCCCGCAAGCTCGGCATCGCCCAGGTCCAGCTCCACACGGCGTCCGCGTCGACGGACGCGACGATCGACGGCCTCGAGCCCGCCGAGGCGGAGCGCCTGCGCGACCGGCTCGCGTCGCGCGGCGAGGCGAGGCTGGCGGGCCTGTGAACGACGCACCGGCCACCGACGACCTCGTGTGGCACCGGGTGCACCCGGTCACCCCGCTCGTGCGGGGCTGGACGGTCATCGCGGTGCTCCTGGTCGTCGTCGGCCAGCAGACGCTCAACGGGCTGCCCGAGGGGGAGAACCTCCTCGAGGGGGACCGCTGGTGGATGATCCTCCTCGGCATCCTCGTGGTGGGCCTCGTGGGGCTCGGGTACTCGGCGGTCGCGTGGCGCATGACGAGCTACGCGGTCGACGACGAGTCGGTGCACCTGCGCACGGGCGTGCTGTTCCGGCAGCAGCGCAAGGCGCGCCTCGACCGGCTCCAGGCGGTCGACGTCGTGCAGCCGCTCCTGGCCCGGTTCTTCGGGCTCGCGGAGCTCAAGCTCGAGGTCGCCGGGGGAGCGGACTCGGGCGTGAAGCTCGGCTTCCTCAAGGAGGCGGAGGCGAACCGGCTGCGCAACGACCTCCTCGCTCGCGCCGCGGGCCTGCGGGTCGCGCGCGAGCGCCCGGCCGCCGCGACGGCGCCCGGCGACCCGGCTGCGACCGCGGTCCCCGGCTCTCCCGGCACCGTCGGCACGCCGGTCGGAGAGGTCACGGTCCCCGCGACGGACGCGCCGTCCTTCGTCGCCGAGGCGCCCGAGCAGCCCGTGACCGCCGTCGGGCCGGGGCGGCTCGTCGCGTCGCTCCTGCGGTCCGGCGCGACGGTCGGCCTCGTCCTCGGCGTGCTCGGCATCGCGGGCGTCGTCGTCGGCACGCGCGAGATCGGGATCCTGTTCAGCGCGCTGCCCGCCGTCCTCGGCTTCGGCGGGTTCCTGTTCTCCCGGTTCACGGGGGAGTTCGGCTTCCGGTCCGCCATCTCGCCCGACGGCATCCGCCTGCGCCACGGCCTGCTGGAGACCCGCTCGCAGACGATCCCGCCCGGTCGCGTCCAGGCCGTGCGGCTGCGGCAGGGACCGTTCTGGCGCGGGCCGGACTGGTGGCGCGTCGACGTCAACGTCGCCGGGTACGGCGTGAGCACCGACGGCACGGACAGCACGAGCGTGCTCCTGCCCGTCGGCACGCGCGACGAGGCGCTCGCGGCCCTGTGGCTCGTGCTGCCCGACCTCGGCACGCCGAACCCGCGCGGCCTGCTCGACGAGGGCCTGTCCGGTCTCGACGCCGGGCAGCACTTCGTCGTGTCCCCGCGCCGTGCGCGCCTGCTGGACCTCTTCTCGTGGCGGCGCAACGGCTTCACCGTCACCGACCGCGCGCTCCTGCTGCGCGGCGGGCGCGTCTTCCGCACCCTCGTCGTCGTGCCGCACGAGCGCACGCAGTCGCTCGGGCTCGAGCAGGGGCCGCTGCAGCGCCGGCTCGACGTCGCGTCGTTCACCGTGCACTCGACGCCCGGGCCGGTCTCGCCGCGGGTGTCGCACCTCGACGCGCGGGACGCCGCGCGCCTCCTCGACACGCAGGCGGAGCGCGCCCGCGAGGCCCGCGCGCACGCGGGGCCGGAGCTCTGGATGCGCCGCGACGACGTCCCGCTCGAGGAGAGCGCGTGAGCCCCGCGGAGGGTGGTCGCCGTCCCGGGCGGCTCGGGGTCGGCGTCGTCGGGGCAGGCCGTGTCGGCGCGGTCCTCGGCAGCGCCCTGCGTGCCGTCGGTCACGCGGTCGTGGGCGCGAGCGGCGTGTCCGACGCGTCGCGCGACCGCATCGAGACGCTCCTCGCGGGGGTGCCCGTCCTCGAGGTCCCGCAGGTCGTGGAGCGCGCCGAGCTCGTGCTCCTCGCCGTGCCCGACGACGCGCTCCCGGCCCTGGTCCGCGGCCTCGCCGACACGGGGGCGTGGCAGCCGGGCCAGATCGTCGTGCACACGTCGGGCCGCTACGGGACGGCGGTCCTCGACCCGGCGCGCGCCGCGGGCGCGATCCCGCTCGCGCTGCACCCCGCCATGACGTTCACCGGCACGTCGCTCGACCTCGCGCGCCTCGAGGGCACGACGTTCGCCGTCACCGCTCCCGGCCCGGTCCTGCCGATCGGGCAGGCGCTCGTCGTCGAGCTCGGCGGGGAGCCGGTCGTCGTCGCGGAGGAGTCGCGCGGGCTCTACCACGCCGCCCTCGCGCACGGCGCGAACCACCTCGTCGTGCTCGTCGCGCAGGCCGCGCAGGCGCTCGAGGCCGCGGGCGTCGACCAGCCGGGGCGCGCGCTCGCGCCGCTCCTCGCGGCCGCCCTCGACGGCGCGACGCGCGGCGCCGACGCGGGCGCCGAGTCGGGGACGGGCGCGGGCGCCGGCGCGCTCCTCGGGCTCACCGGGCCGGTGGCGCGGGGCGACGTCGGCACCGTCCGCGAGCACCTCGCCGCCCTGGACGCGCTCGCGGCGACGAGCGACGCGGCGGACGTGCCGCCGTCGTACCGGGCGCTGAG
>QAPD01000063.1 GCA_003052455.1 Sphaerisporangium cinnabarinum
ACGTCGGCGAGCGCCTGCCCGTACGCGCTCGCGTGCTTCGAGCGCGCTGCCTCGAGGGCGGCGAGGACGTCGGTCTGGGATGTGCGCCAGCGCCGGGCGCTCGACGCCGCGGTGAAGAACGCGCCCGTCGCCGCCGGGTCGTGACCCAGCGCGGCGAGCCACGCCGCCGGGGCGCCGGGGGAGGACTCGGCGACGGCCGCGGCGAGGCGCGCGCCCTCGTCGCGGGCGGCCTCCTCGTCGACGCCCGCGGCGCGCGCGGCGGCGTCCAGGGCGTCGAGCGCCGCCGCGAGGGTCGGGGTGTCCGGGGTGGTCACGGTGCCTCCAGTCGTCCGGGCTCCGACGGCGGGCCCGGCTGCGGCGTGCCCCGGCCCGCGTCGGGGTCGAGCGCGATCGACGAGTCGCGGAACTTCTCCGCGAGGAACGCGCCGTGCGCGACGAGGGCCGCGGCGTCGGCCCGCGAGACGGCGTCCGAGATCTTGTCGAGCGTCACGCCGAGCAGGTCGAGCTGGTCGCACAGCAGCATGAGCGACGTCTTGCCCTGCGCGACGACCCGCCGGTCGGCGAAGTCGCGCGGCAGGCGCAGGTACGCGCCGACGGCCTCGGGCAGGTAGCTCGTCGCCGTCGCGACGACCGTGTGCGCCTGCTGCGACCCACCGCCGAGGCGGTCGAGGCGGGGGACCATCTCCTCGACCGTGCCGGTGATGCGGTGCACGCGCGCCGTCACGGCGGGCGGCACACGGCCCTCGATCTGCTGCTCGACCCGCTCGACCGACGCGAGGATGTCGGTCGACGTCGGCGGGGCCGGGAGCTCGTGCTCGGGCTCGGGCGCGGAGGACCGGCCGCCGAGGCGGCCGATCACGTCGGAGAACCAGCCCATCTAGCTCGGGGTCCGATCTGTGGTGCGGGGAGGGGTGGTCGGGGGACGGCGCGTCACAGCCGACCGATGTCGAGCGAGCCGCTGCCCGCCTGCGACTGGTCGGAGCGGCGTGCGCGGTCCAGGTACTCGTTCGCCTTCGTCGTCTCGGTCTCCAGGACGCCGATGGTCTGCGCCATGGAGTCGAGGGCCTGCGTCTTGAACGTCGAGATCGAGTCGAGCGTCGCGTAGATGTTGGCGAACGCCTGCTGGAGCTGCGGGAGCCCGACGGTCGCGCTCGCGGCCTGCTGCTGGATGCTCGCCGACTGGTCCGCCAGCATCTTCGAGGTCGACGCGATCATGTTCGACGTCGTCGTGTTGAGCGCCGTGATCTGGTCGAGCACGAGCTTCTGGTTCGCGAGCGCCTGCGCCACGATGACGGCGGTGCGCAGCGCCGAGATCGTCGTGGTCGTCGCGCGGTCGACGCCCTTGATGAGCTCGAGGTTGTTCTTCATGATGATGTCCATCGCGAGGTAGCCCTGGATGGACACCGCGAGCTGCGTGAGCAGGTCCTGGTGCTTCTGGCGCACGTAGAACAGCACGTCCTCGCGCAGCGCCTGGGCCCGCTCCGGGTCGCTCGCCTCGATCTCGGCGATCTTCGTGGACAGCTCGGTGTCGAGGCGTTCGGCGATGAAGATGTACTGGTTGAGCCGCGCCATCGTGTCCCAGAGGTTCTGCTTCTCCAGGTTGAGCGCGGCGTTGTCCTTGCGGAGCTCGTCCTGGCCGTTGTACAGCGACTGGACGATCGCGTTGAGCTGCTTCTGCGAGCTCTCGTAGCGGCGGAAGTAGTCCTGGAGCTTCCCGCCGAACGGGATGAGGCCCAGGAACTTCTTCCCGACGCTCGCCTCGCTCGGGTCGAGGTCCTCCACGGTGCGGCGCAGCTCGAGCAGCGACTTGCTCACCTTCGAGCTGTCGGACACGCCGCCCTCGCGCAGCTCCTTGACCGGCATCTCCAGCATGCGGTTGGAGACGTCGGCCGCGGCGCGGATGTCCTTGTCGCCCATCTTGCGGACGTCGTCCGCCTTCGCGCCGAACTCGGGGGAGCGGGTGTCCGTGGTCAGGAGCTGGTCGAGGTAGGACGACACCTTCGACTCGAGACCCGGGATGGCCGCCTCGTCGATGCGGGGCGCGAGCGCCGGGGCCTGGGTCGCCGCGACGGGCTTGACGGGCTCCGGGGCGCTGAGCGTGAGCGTCTCCGTCGGGGCGGGGGGCTGGAGCGGTGCTGCCTCGGTCATGTCGGTCCTTCGCTCGTGCGTGCCGTCGGACGCCGTCGGTGGCGGGTGGAGGACGCCCTCGCGGGCTCCCCCTCGACCCGGGCGAACCGGGTGGAACCGGCCTGCGCCGGTCGGGCGAGTATATCTACGACCGGTGGCCGGATCTTTACCCTTTCCGGGGATCGGGAGGGTGAGAACTCCCCATGTCAGACCAACGTTCGGGCCGTCCGCGAGTTCCGCCGTCGGCTCGCGCGGGCACGTTCCGGGGACGCCCGGGGGTGCCGGACGTGAGCGGGGCCCGGACGGCTGGCGAGCCCTGGTCGCCGCCCGCCTGCGCCTGTCGGCCGCTCACGGTCGGTGACGAGGTCCTTGCGCTCCGTCGACGGCACGAGACTTCCGCTCCTGCTGGTCGGACGTGAAGGCCTCGATCACGAGCTCCGCTGCGCGCACGTTCTCCTCGGGCACGTGCTCGTCGTAGAACCAGGTGCGCCCTTCGCCGTCGGGGGTGAGCGCGACGGTCACCACCTCCGCGAACGCCTCCCGCGCGCGACGGAGGGTCGGCCGCTCGCGGTCGAGCTCGACGACGACCAGGTCCCGGAGGTCGTCCTCCGAGAGGCCCAGCAGCGCGTCGAGCACGTGCCCGAGCTCGTGCCGCACCGTGGTGCGGACGTGCTGCTCGAGGAGCTCCCCGTCGACCGCGTCGCCGTCGTCACCGTAGGCGGCGACGTCCTCGACGATCCAGACCCGCCGCGCCTCCCCGGGCCGCACCGCCGCGTCGGCGAAGCCCCACCACCCGACGCCGCCCGGGACGAACCGCCACCGCACGTCGCACACCGGCAGCCCACGGGCCCCGAGTCGCTCGATCTCCTCCCACGCGATCGCGTTGACGACGCCCGCGACGTCGTCGGGCACGCACGACGTCCCGGGCGTCACGGGGGAGTAGGCGGCGAAGCGCGGGGACAGGACGGTCGCGGGCAGGTCGGCGCTCGCGGTCGAGCCGACGAGCGTGGCGGGGACGGCGAGGAGGAGGGCAGCGCAGAGCGCGCGACGGCGAGCGTGCCCCCAGCGACTCACGTACCGGAGAGAGGAGAATGCGCCGTTCCTGATACCTGGGTGACGAAGAGGCCCGCCTCGGCCAACACGAGCGTGTGGACTTTCGTGCCGCCGGGCACTACCAGGCTGGCCCGGGCGTGATGCGCGTCGCGTGGGGGTCGTGCGTGGTGCCCCGAGCAGGACTCGAACCTGCAACCTACGGATTAGAAGTCGGAACGGCCCCGCGTCACCGCGAGCACGGCGCGCGGGATACGCAGAGTTCCGCGGGTTCACGCCCCGCGTGGTTTCTCCCCGAGCATCTCGCGCAGCGGCGCAATCGCTGCGCGTAGCAACGCATTAGCGTGGGTCGAGCGTGGAGGGCGTTCCCCGGCGCCCACGCGTGAAGAACCCGTCGGCGCCGAGGAACGCCCTCCACGCTCGGCCCACGTCGGTGATCGGGCGCCACGCAAGCCAGATCCCGTAGCCGCCGACTCCGAGCGTGAAGAGGAGACCGATCGGGTTCGTGAAGAGCCAAGGCACGCCGGCCACGAGTGCGCCGGTCGCTGCGAGCGGGAACCCACGTGTCTGGATGTCGTGCGCCTCCTTCTCGGACGCCCGCAACTTCAGATCTAGCTCGCGCAGTTCGTGTTGAAGCTTCGCCTCCACACGCCGGATCTCTTCGCGGCTCGCCTTTGCGGCCTCGTCGATCCGGTTATGGAGTTCGTCAATGTCCCCCTGAAGCCTGAGCACACTGGCGCGGAGGTGCGCGATTCGTTCTTCGACGCTCCCACTCTCGTTCCAGGAGTCGCCGCGACCGCGACTGCTGATCCCGAAGGTCACCACGGACCCGCCACTGGCCTTCTTCACCTCGACCTGGCGGAGACCGGGCCAGACGCGCGCGAGCAAGCGGAGCAGTCCACGGACAGGGATAGCAAGCGCCTCCCCTGCTGCCTGAGGTGCCGCGGCGAGCAGACCAATCACAGCGAGCGCAGTGCCAGCGGCAGTGACCCAGGTGGCGTCCATGGTGCGGAGGGTATACGTCGGTCGTGCACACACCGGCGCGCGCGGTCAACCTCAGGTGTTCGGCGTGTTTGAGGTCGTTCGGCGCGTGTCGCCTCCTAGCGTGACTACGTGGCGCAACGAGGCGCGACGACCGAGCTCGGAGGTGTCACCATGCGCGTTGAGAGCATCAGATCCATCGCTCTGACGCAGGCCCAAGCGGCGATGGCAGTCGGCCTGTCGGAGCGGGAGATCCGTCGCGCGATCGCGGCGGGGGAGATCGAGGTCCACTACCGCGGCCGTCGTGCCTTGGTCGACGTGGACGACTTGCGGGCCTGGTTCAAGGCGCTCCCGACCGAGCGTCCGCACTAGTCAGTTCATCTCCTCAGGTCGATGGTGATGTTGCCGTCGATCTGGCGCATGTCCGCGATCGTGAGCGCGAGAGGCGACGAGCCCGCTATCGCGCGGTAGGCGAAGTTCCAGTCGTGCTCCTGCCCCGAGAGGAGCTGTGCGTTGCACTCGGGGTTGCCTGCGATCTTGTAGGTGTCGAAGACCGGAGCCATCTCGCGTTCCTGGTCGTCCCACGCCTGGATGTACGCATCGGGCACCCCTGAGCACGACAGGTCTACTGTGCCGCTGCCCTGGTTGACGAAGTGCGTGGAGACGAGGACGAGTTGCTCTCCCTCTCCGGCGTCGATGCTGCCGCCCTCAATCGTTGGGATAGACGGGAGCACCTCGACGCTGTTGACCGTGAGCGTCATCCCGGCGTAGGTCACCGGCTGGCCTAGCGCGAACGTGTCGCCGGCCGCGGCTGCGGCCGGGTCGGCCTCAGCATCCGCCTCTTCCGGCGTCGGCGTGGGGTCGGGTTCAGGGGTGGCGGTGACGGTCTCGGTAACCGTCACCGTGACGGGTTCCTCGGGTGTGCCGCCAGCACATCCCGCGAGGATGCAGAGAGCTGCGCCACCGAGGGCGAGAGCGAGCGTTCGGGACTTCATGGGCGGATCGTCTCGCACATGGCCGCGCCTGGGGTCGGCCGGACCGGGTGATTCTCGGGCGCGCGTGCGCGTGGCACCACGCACAAAAGGCGCGAAAGGCGGGCCGTCACGGCTGTTTGCTGGGGCGCGGCGTGCGACGGCATGGTGGAGCCCGTGCCACTCCTCACACCTGCGCAGGTCGCGGTGCACTTGAACGTCTCAACCGCGACCGTCCGGAACTACCTCAACTCTGGCGAGCTCCGAGGCGTCCGTGTCGGCGCGCGCTGGCGGGTAGACCCTACCGACCTCGAGGCATGGATCGAACGGAACAAGACGCGCGATCCGTGGGAACGCACACGGTCGCGACGTCACGCGTACCCACCCCCGGGCTCGTAGTCGTTGGCGGCGGCAGCCTTCTGCGCGGCCTGCACCTCGGCGATCGAGGCACGCTGCACGTACACCTGGGACGTGAAGTTCTTCGTGACCGTGGTGGTGCCGTACCCGCCGGCGGGGTGCGCGCGCGGCACCGCGTAGGCGGTGCCGTTGTCGACCCCGGTGTGCGCGTAGTTCGCGGACGGGCGCCCACCGGTCGCGAACCCCGCCAGGGCGGCGAGCGCGTCCCGGTCGATGGCCCGGTTGTTCACCGCGGCCATGAGCCGGTCCCCGTAGTAGTCCGACGCGGGCTCCTGCATGATCCACTCGCGGGACCGGACCATCAGCGCGCGGCCCCGCTCGGTGAACGCGAGCAGGTTGTCCGCCGTCGGGTCCGCCGGCGGCGTACCAGGCACCCGGCCACCGGCGGGCGACCCGCCGCCCGCGTACCCCGCGATCGCACCGATCTTCCCGCCCGTGTAGCCGCCGGGCACGAAGATCTGGCGCAGGGTCTGCGTCTGGACCGTCTCGACGTAGTTCGTCATCGACCGGCCCGACCAGTTGTTGAAGAACGTCTGCAGCTTCGACTCCGCGGCCGACGTGTCGGCGTTCACGCGCACCGAGGCCGACTGGCTGTTCGTCCACGACTGGAACTCGACGACTCGCTTGCGGCCCTGCTCGTCCCGTCCGGCGATCGTCGTAGTGCCAGTTGTTCGGTCGACAGTGCGCTTGAAGTCGGTGAGCGTCGTGATCGCGTATCCGTCGTTCCCGAGGATCGTGACGGTGCCTGCGGAGGCGTCGATGCGGGCTGTCACGTTTGTGAGGGTCTGCGTCGCTGGTCCGTCCGCGGCATCGATCGTCATCGTCGCCGTCGTCGCGTTCGTCATCGCGGCGACATCCGCGACGCTCAGTTCGGCGGCGCTCGTGTCGGCCTCTACTGCCCACGGGCTGAGGTCGTTGCCCTTGTCGCGGTAGAACTGCTGGAAGTTGAAGAGCTCCGTCGTGGCGGGCTCGGTGTTCACGGTCGGGGTGATCTCCGGCTGACGCGCGGTCTCGAGCGCGTCCGAGTAGGCGTTGGCCGAGTCGCCACCCATCTGCATCCACGCCTCGACGAGCGCGCGCCGCTCCTCCGCGGTCCCGTTGCGGAACGTTGCCAGCGCAGCCGCACCCTCCGGGCCCGACGCGATGAGCTCGTCCACCATCGCGTCGGCCGCGGCGTGCATGTCCGCGGGCATCTCCTCACGGATCTGCGCCGTGATCGCAAGGACGTTGTCCCGCCACGCTGCCTGGGCGTCTGCGTGTGCCTTGAGCTCAGCGATCCAGTCGCTGGCGCTCACGGACGCGCCATCGTAGAAGTCCTCCCACGAGTCCTCGGTCGACTCCGTCGCGGCCGCCGTCGACTCCGCGATCTCACGGTTCTTGTCGATCACGCCCTGGTACGCGCCACCGATGTCCTTGAACGCCGAGTCCGTCGAGGACACCATCTGGTGCCACTCCTCGGTGGCGGCGATGGCCTCCTCGGTCGCCGGCGCGACACCCGCGACACCCTCCGCGAGCCCACCGGCGGAGTCCGCGGCGAGACGCTGCGACGCGTCCGCGCCCTTCACCGCGTCGTCGTAGGTGTCGAACGCGCCACGCACCGTGTCGAGGTCGTACCCCAGCTGCCCGGCACGCGTCAGGATCGCCTCGAGCGTCTGTGCCGCAGCGTCTGCGTTGCCGGAGCTCACCATGTCCGCGAGCTGCTGGTCGAGACGCTGCCACGCGTCGTCGAGGATCTCCGTCTCGCCCTTGATGCCGGTCAGGCTGTTGACGAACGACGAGCCCCAGTCGTTGATGCGCTTCTCGAGGTTCGGGTTGAACGTGCGCGCGAGAGCCGAGTCGAGGGAGTCGACGGACTCGATGATCGGGTTGCCGTTCTTGTCCCGGAAGATCCGGTCGAGGCTGCCCGTGTTCGCGGTGTCGAGCATGTCCGCGACGGACTGCGCGACCCGGCCCATGCCCTCGTCGATGTCGGCCATGTAGTTGGCCTCGACGATCTTCGCGAGCGCGAGACCGAACGTCGCGATCCCGCCCGCGGCGGCCCCGATCTTCGTCGCGGACACCGCGACCCGACCCAGGCCGGCGGCGGCCTTCGGGGACAGGATCCCCACGTCCCGCAGGGCACGCCCGGCGTCGACCAGGCGCGGGAACATGAGCAGGAACCCGCCGGTCGCGAGGGCCGCGACACCGACGAGCCCCGTCACCCCACCGATGGCCTGCTGCACCGGAGCCGGCAGGTTGCCGAACGCCTCCGCGAGCTGACCCACGACGTCGGCCGCGCCCGCGAGGGCGGGCAGGAACGCGTCCCCGATGGTGATCGCCGCGTCGTTGATCGTGTTCTTCGCGATCTGCAGCTTCGCGTCGGCCGTCTCGTACCGCTTCTCGGCCTCCGCGACGAGCGCGCTGTTCTCCGACCAGGCGCGCGCCTGGTCGTCGAGGGACTCGGACAGCAGGTCGCCCGACGCCTTGAGCTGCAGGAGGACGCGCTGCTCCTCCTGCGACTTCATGCCCAGGTCGGACAGGGTCGTGACCACGTTCCCGCCAGACGCTTCGACCCCGTTGAGGCCCTGCGCGAACGCGTCGAGCGCACGGATCGGGTCCTCACGGAACGCCGTCGCGAACTCGTCGGCCGACATGCCCGCGACCCGGGCGAACCCCTCGAGCGCCTCACCACCGTCCTGCGCCGCCGTGTAGATGCGCTGCAGCACCCGCGACGTGACCGACCCACCGAGCTCCGCGGTGACACCCATCGACGCGAGCGCGTTCGACAGGGCGAGGACCTCACCCGACGTGGCACCCACGAGCGCGCCCGCACCGGCGATGCGCTGGGACATCATCAGGATGTCCTTCTCCGTGGACGCCCCGTTGTTGCCGAGCTCGACGAGGGTCGCACCGAACCGCTGCACGTCGTCCGTCGACCCGTCGAGCTTGATGCCCATGACGTTCGCCATCTGCGCGATGGCGGTCGCGGCCTCGTCCGACGTGAGGTTCGTCGTCTCGCCGAGGTCGATCATCGTCTTCGTGAAGCCGACGATCCCCGGGGTCGACACACCAAGCTGCCCGGCGGCCTCCGCGACGGCGGCGATCTCCTGGTGCGACGCCGGGAGGGTCTTCGCGAGGTTGCGGAGCCCGTCCTCGACCGCGGCGAGCTGCGCCGGGGTGCCGTCGACCGTCTTGAGGACCCCGGTCCACGCGGACTCCCAGTCCATCGCGGCCTTGACCGTGGCGCCGACGGCGATCGTGGTGACGGTCCCGAACGCGGTCAGGGCGGTGCCGGCCCGATCCCACGACTCGCGGTTCTTCTCCGCCGACGCGGCGAGGCGCCCGAACGTGGTCTCCTGCTGCTTCGCAGCCGCGTCGACCTTGCCCATCGCGTCGCGGAGCGAGTTCTCCGCGGCCGCCGTCTCTGCAGTCGCCGCGTCCAGGTCGCGCCGAGCCTTCGCAACGCGCTCCTCCGCTGCGACGACCTGCGCCGACTGGGCCGGGTGCTTCGACCGGGCGTCCGCGAGCTGCGTCTCCGCGACCCGGAGGCGCCCTGCTGCGTCCGCCTGCTGACGGGTTGCGGAGTCGACCTTCTTGCCAGCCTTCTCCGCCGCGTCCGCGAGCTTGTCGACGGCCTTCTCCGCCTGCCCGATGTTCTGGACGAACCCCTGGTACTCGGCCTCGAGACGGACGGCGTAGGAGCGGGCGGCCATCAGACCGTCACCGCCGGCGTCCGAACCTGGTCACGCAGGTCACGCACCGGGGTGACGACCTGCGACGGCCGCCACGCTGGAGTCTCGCGCCGGGTGGTGAGGTCGTCCCACGACACCCGGCCTGACGCGAGGAGGTCGAGTCGCTCGGGCCCCATGATCTTCACCTGGTCCTTCTGCGGGAGGTCGCCGAACCAGGCCCGGGCGTCGGGCAGAGCGTCCTCCGGGTCGTCGAGGTCGAACCCGAGGTCCCGCCACGACTTCGTGACGGGGACGCGGGCGCACCGGCCGTTCTGGTGGTCCCACGGGCCGGGTTCTTCGATCGGGTGCACGGTGCCGTGCATCGCGAGGCACGAGGGGCAGGTGCGGACGCTGAGGGTGGCCTGCCACCGCCAGCCGGCGAGAACGTCGGTGTTGGCCTGGTCCTGAGTGAACGACGCTGCACGAGAGGCGTCGAGCATCTCGGTCCTGGCGATCGTGAGGGCGCGCGCGAGACCACCGTTGAAGCCGGACTCGAGGTTGCGGACCATGCTCCGCGCGGCTGCGCGCGGGTTGTTGCCGAGCGCGACGCCGCGGATGAGGTGCTGCGACATCGACGCGGTGGCTTCGTCCGTGAGCGGCCACGCGAGGACCGTGACCTGCTGCGTGGTGCGGTCCACGATCCACCGCAGCGCGTCGTCACGGGCCCGGTCGAACGCGAGCGTGAGCTCGGCCGTCGTGCCCATGGACGCCGGCATCTGCGAGGCGATGAGGCGGGCCTCCCACTTCGCGGCTTCGCCGACGAGGGCGGGCAGATCTGCGGTGACCTGCTGCCCGGTGAGTTCGGCGAGCTCGGCCAGGGCGGCACGGGTGCCGTCGAGCGTGTGCATGACCCGCTCGGCGCGCGCGATGCGCCACGGTGAGGGCCACGCGCCATCGTTCGCCGCGGCGATCGCGACGAGGTCGTCGACGGCCGTCACCCACTGGTCGGCGAGGTCATCCCATGCGGCGACCCATGCGGCGGTGAGGCTGCGCGTCACGGAGTCGACGTGACCGTCGATCTGGGCGCGCATCTGCCGCGCGAGGCGGAGCGTGCTGTCGTTGATCGTCATGTGGCTCCCGGGTTCACGATGTAGGTCTTGCGGGACCCGACGAACTCGGTGCCGGTCCACACCCACGACACCTGCGGGAGCACCGTGATGGTGCAGGTGCGCTCGGGTGACGTGACGCCGCCGATGGTGGCGGTGACGCCGATGACGACGGACGCGCCGGCCGGGGGCATGGCGGACGGGGCGGTGAACGTGCGCGTCGCCCCGGTGCCCGAGATACCGACGGACGGGCCGGACACGCGCCGGAACGTCCACGAGTCCGGGGAGCCGCCACCGACGAGGGACGCAGCGATCGTGACCGTCGACTCCGGCTCCACCGTCTGGTCCGGCAGCGCGCTCAGCAGCACCGCCGCCGGACCAGTCATGGCCGCGCCGTGGATGCGCAGACGCGGCGCGAGCGGCGCGACCCCGCTGATCGAGAGCGCGTGGATGCGCAGCTTCGGTGCCCGTGGAGGGGTCTCCAACGGCGCGCTGTGCACCCTCAGCTTGCTCACGGCAGAACTCCCTCCACCTCGATGAAGAGGTTCTTCCAGTCCGAGATCGCCGCGATCGTCGCACCGGAGAGCGTGCACGTGATGGGTGCCGCGGTCGTGGAGGAGACGGTGTTCCCCGACCACGTCTGCCGCAGGGTGCTGCCCTCGTACAGGCGGACCGTCGCGAGCGCGGACCCTTCGCTGACGGACAGGCGGGGCGTGGTGACGGCGGACGACTTCGGGCTGCCGGGGATGTACCGCCACCGGCGCGCCACGGGCGTGCTGGTGAGCTCCGGCGTCTCGACGTATCGTGCGTCGCTCGGGTCCGCGAGGGCGGCGCCTTGTGTGGCGGACCCGCCGACGATGGTCCACCCGGACGCGCCCGTGCCGTTCCCGGCCTCGGGGACGAGCGTCGCGGACCCGGCGACCGGGACGAACACCTCCGTCGTCGCGGAAGCCGTCGCCCCCGCGTTGTCCGTGACCGTCTGTCGCACGAGCGCCCGGAAGCCCGCCGACCCCGTGGTGAGCTTCGGCGACCCGGTGCCACCGTTCGTGATCGTCGGCCCCCCAGACGTCGGGTAGTCGTAGGTCGTCGCGCGGGCCGCGATCGAGCCGTCGGTGTCCGTGGCGGTGAATGACAGCGTGACCTCGGTGTTGGCCGCCGCCACCACCTGCGCGGCACCGGCGGTGACGACGGGCGGCGTGTTCGGTACGACGAAGTCCGGGATCTCGACCGCGGATCCGTCGACGAGCTGCAGGTCGTCGATGCCGATCGACGTGCCTCCGTGGGTCGTGTTCGCCAGACCGGCGTCCACACCGACGACGGCGTCAGTACCCGTGTCGACGGTGGAGGCGTTGAGGGTCGTCCCGACTTGCGTCGTGAATGTCCCCGACCCCGGGGAGTCTTCGCGGAAGACCTTGCCGACGACGACCGAAGCCGTCGAAGAGCCGCCCACGACTTCGAGCGAGACGCGGTACTTCGAACCCCACGCGATGTCCGCGGCCTCCGCGAGCGTGTGGAACGACGTAGACGCGCGGCCGAGGAACTGGATGCGGCCTGAGGGCTCGACGCGAACAGCGGCGCGCGCGGACCCTGCTGCGTTCGGGAACTGGAAGAACGCGATCGGACCGCTGGGGGCAGATGCGGGGAGCGCGGTGACGCCAGAGAACGACCAGATCGTGTTCGGCGCCGCCATGAGCCACCGACGGTAGGCGTTGATGCCCGTTGGTGCGGACGCCAGGATGCCGAATGGCCCGTGCCCCTTCGCGGCAGCCGCGAAGCTCGTCGACCCGCCGGTGCCCACAGATGCCGTGCTGGACCCGGAGTTCCCGTTGGTCGCTGGCGTTGCCTCGGGCCCCGTGTCGAGTCCGTACTGAACTTGCGGCATGGCCGCCTCCTCCTCGGATGACTCATCCGTTCCGTCGTGTCCGCGGCTTCCTGACCTGCGGTGATGTGGGCGGTGCTAACGCGTCGCTACGCGGTCTGCTTCTGCCGGGTGATGTACTCATGCACCGAGTCCGGGATGAACTCCGCCGCGATGCTCACCTCGATCACTCCTACCTCGTGCGGGTACAGGGGTGTCCGACCGTTCTCCACCACGTACCGCAGCACCCGCGCACGAACCTCGTGTACCTCGACTGCATGGCTGAGGATCTCGGTGCGGCTCAGCGTGAACTCCTGCCCGGGGAGACGCGGAGACACGTACCCCACCTCTGGAGGCACGGGGCTCATGTCTCGGGATTCGAGCTCGACTTGTGCACCCCAGCGATACGTCATGTAGGTCGGCTGCGGGGCCGGCTCAACATCCACGCGAGGCAGGAGCGTCTCGCGCCACCGCTCCATGGCGAGCTCGGCCGTCTGCGCCTCGTAGTGCACGCCGTCGAGCTCCTCGAGCTGCTTCACGAGCTCGTTGACGCGCGCCGTGTGCTTCTCGAGCTCCTTCGCCGCGATCTTCGCGGCGGCGTCCTCGTCATCGGCCTCGGCGAGAAGCGCGGCCGTGCGCGCGTTGGCGAGGCGACGGCGCGCGGTCTCGGCGGCGGTGTTCGAGGTCCGGATCTGCGAGGTGAGGCGGTCGAGGTCGCGTCCGATGCGGTCTTCCGCGGTCGGGTCGTCGAGGAGCGCGTCGCCGGCGGACGACTCGAGTGCCGCCTTCTGCGACGTCGCCTCGAACGCCTTCCCGTCCCACCTCGCAACGTCCGCGGCGGCCTTCTCGACGGCCTTGCGGGCGTTGTCCAGGGCGCGGCTCACCGCTTCCCCTCCTGCACGATCGGGGAGAGCTTCGAGAGGCGTTCGATCGACTCCTCGAGCTCTCGCACGACTGATGCGAGGCGGTCTACGTCCGTGCTGCCGATCGCTCCAGGCCGATTCCACGCCTCGCGGAGCACGCCGTCTACGTGCTGCCCGGCGGCTTCCTTGGTCTGCCCGCGCCGGGTGGAGACGAGGTCGACGAGGACAGCCTCAGCGGTCACAGAGAACGACTCGTGGTTGCGCCACGGACGGCGGTCGTCGGTGAGCCCGATCTCGCGGGCAGTCGTCGCACGAGCCTCGTCGATGCGAGCGAGCTCGCGCGCTCCCGGGCTCATCTCGCGGCCGAACCGGTCACGGCCGAATGCCGCCGCGACCTTGGCTGCGACCTCGGCTTCGGTGATGGGTGCCTTTTCGGTCATGGTCACGCGCCCTTCGTCGTGACGCGCGGTGTCCAGGCGCGTCGGAGCCACGTCGTCCAGGGCTCCACCGTGTACGCGTGCCGGTCCTCGCCGGGTCGCTGCGTCGGGATGCCGGTCAGCGTGTGGGCCGCGTCGCGGATGCGGCGGCGTCGAGCGGCGCGGGCCTTCTCGCGGGGCGTGCACCCGGCGGAGAGGCGGCGGACACCGACCGCCCAGTTGCGGGCGGCGCGACGGGCTCGGATGCCTCCACGGAGCATCTCGAGCCTCGTCGCGGCGCCCATCTGGTAGTCCCAGACGTTCCGCTCGACGGCGCCCCAGTCGTGGGACCAGATGAGGGGGAGGCAGTCGGTGCACACGGCGAACGTCGGTCCGCTGGGGCTCTCGATCGTGCCGTCCGCTGGGGCACCGCCTGGGCAGAATCTGCACGTCGTGGCGGTCGTGGCGGTCGTGGCGGTCGTGGCGCTCATCGCTCGATCTCCTGTCTCGTGTACCAGGCGATGGCGCTCCGTCGAGTGACGAGCCACCGGCCGGCCTTCTTCTGGCCGACCAGTGACCCGTCATCGAGCAGCTGCCGCACTCGGCGTGGGGTTACGTCGAGGAACTCGGCGACGGCTGCTGTTCCAAGGAGGACACCAGCATCTGGCGTATCCGACTCTTCCGGATCGACGAGCGGCGGTAGTTCCGCACTTCCCCTTGGGGAAGCCGCCGTCTCCGCGGACTTCCACGCGGCAGCGACGGCCCGGAGCTGCGCCGCGGCGTCGGCGATCTGCTCGGCGACGTCGGGCCGGTTGTTGAGTCGGTAGTGGCGGATGGCGTCGTTCACGTCGCGTTCGATGCGGCGCAGAATCCAGAGGGTGGCTGCGCCGCGCACGTGTGCCCCGAGGAGGGGCGCGCGTGCGCTCACCGCCCACCGCCAGCGGCTCGTCGGAGTTCGACCGCGAGAGCGGCCTCCACGGCGTCGCGCTGGGCAGGAGTGAGGTCGCCGGCGTCGAGTGCGTGGGAGACAGCGCGGAAGACGAGGGCTCCCTGGTCTTCGTTGAGACGCTTCACCCGGGAGTCGAGATCGAGCCTCGCGATGAGCTCGAGGGTGCGGGTCGCGCGGTCCATCGCCCGTTCGAGAAGCTGGACCTCTGCCCGGACCTGCTCCGTGCCGGCGCCCGGTGCGACGTACCGGATCTGCTGCAGTTCGTCGACACGCTCCTGCCAGCGATCGCGCCACTGCACGACGAGGGACGCGGTCCGCAGCATCTCCTCGTACACGCCTGCAAGGTCGAGCCTCCTCGTGGAGTCGATGTTGGCGGCGACGTGCGCCTCGGCCTGCTGCAGCGCGAGACGACGCTCCGCTGCCGCCCGAACCTGGGGAGCCTTGCCGCCGTGGGCCGGGCACACGGTGCCGCCGGGGATGGGTGGCTTCTGGCATGGCCCGCCCCGCCGGTTCGTCCCCCTGCACAGTGGGCGGGGTTCGAGGTCACTCCCCATCGGGCACCTCCTCGGCGGGTGTGGTGAGGTCGGTCTTGCATGCCACGCACACGGCACGCCCGTCGAGGACGGCGGACGCTGGGGCGCCACACTCGGTGCAGGTGCGCTCGAAGGCGCGGGCTGCGGCCTCGAACGGGTCCGTGGTCGGTAGCAGCGCGTTAGCAGGCTGCGTGTTCCCGCTGGTCACGGCGTCGCCAGAAGGGCGGAAGGGAGACGTAGTCCGGTCACTCGCCACGGGTCGGCCCCCACTTCGGCGCGGGGACAAGCCGGGAGATCTGACCGTCACCCTCAAGGAGCCTCGTCAGCTCGACGACGACCCCGACGAACTCGGAGAACATCTCGGTGCCCGCCGGGTCCGGAGCGCCCTTCGCCCGCTGGGCCGCCACGAACCTCGTCCCGAGCGCAGCCATCGCTCCGAGCTCCTCACGGTTCACGGCCGCCCGCAGCAGCGCCGAGCACTCGCGGCAGCAGTACCACCGTGGCCCGAGGTACGTCACGGCACCCGTGGGGTCCGTGCGGCGGATCGTGCGGGACGCCTCGAACAGGCCGCACACGTTCTCGAGCGGGCCTGTGCAGAGCGAGCACGGGCGCCTCGCCCCGGCGCGCTCCTTGGAGTTCCTCGCCTCCGCGAGCTCACGCAGCATCCGGGCCCCGTGCTGCCCCGAGGACTCGCCCCGGTGCCGCTGACGGTCGACGCCGTCGAGTGGGTCTCCATGGGGTTCCAGGGAGCGGCCGGCCTCCATGGGGTTCCCGTCTTCGGGGCGGTTCATCGGGTGCTCCGGGTGGTGCGGGTGAGGGTGGCGGCTCCGCAGGTGGGGCAGCGGAGGAACTGCCAGCCGGGCATGCGGGTGGTGGGGACGGTCTCGGGTGTGGGGGTGTCGCAGGCGTACCGGTGGGTGATGCCGTGCTTGTCGGTGGTCTCGGGGCGGGTGCGGGTGGTGCTCATGCTGCGCCTTCCTTCGTGCGGAGGGACCGGGCGACTTCGATGACGGCGTCGCGTCTCGAGAGGTTCTGGGTCTGCATGACGTGCAGGATCCGGTCGTGGATCGTGGGGCCCTGGCTGATGAGGAGCGTTCTGGCCTTGGCGTACTCCTCGTCATCGGCTGTGCTCGTGGTCTCACGCGCGCTGGTGACGTTCCCGGCCAAGGCGGGGATGGTTCCTGATCTAGCTCCTAGAACTGGTTCCTCCTCCTCCTTGGGGAGGTCGTGACTACCTCCCTCGCGGGGTCGTGGTGACCTCCCTGGTGGGAGGTCACCACCGCCTCCCTCAGGGAGGTCACCACCGCCTCCCTCACTCGGTGTTGGCGGCTCCGCTCGCGGGGTGTCGAGGGAGGTTGTAGTGACCTCCCTCGACGCCCCCGACGAGGCGGTCCGCAGGAGGTGCAGGTGGTACTCCGCGTTGCGACCCTGGCGCGCGAACCCGTGGCTCGTGATGAGCCCCTTGCGCTTCAACTCGGCCAGGGCCCGACGGACGTTCGTGCGCGCCGTGTGCCGACGGCTCTTGGCCTCCGGGGACTGGTCTGTCGTCGGCGGGACGTCGTAGCCGAGCGCAAGCGCGAGGAGCTCCCACCCGGCGAAGTACCGGGGTGGCTGGTCCGCGTCGAGCGTGACTAGCGCCATCCGAATGAGCACGATCTTCTGCACGTGTGGGAGGTCGCTGCCCACGATGAAGGCCGCGCTAGCGTTGCTCGCACCCATCACGCCTCCCCGGCGGCCTGCTGCTCCTCGCGGAGGCTGCGGGCGGTGAGGATGACGATCTCGCGCACGGCGGCCCTGGTGACGGGCTGGCCGGCGCGACGGAGGGCGCGTGCGACGGCTCGCTCGACGGGATTCTTCGGGTCATATGCGCCGAGCTCGGTGATCGTGGCTGTCACGAAGCCTCCTGGACGGGTGCAGCGCCCAGCAGCTCGAGGAGCGGCGTGGTCGGGATGAGGATCCGGGCGCCGACTCGGTACGAAGGGAGGTCGCCCGTCGCGGCCGCGCGGCGCACGGTGCTCGCCGAAACGGACAGGAGGTGTGCCGCCTCTTCCGGGTTGAGCGCGAGGCGCTGGCGTGCCTCATCGACCGTGATGGGCGTGGGGCGGCTCATTCGACACTCCCGTCGTCGCCGAGGCCCATGCCGATGCACCGACGTGGTCCCCATTCGTGTCCGAGGGGGTGCTCGTCACAGCCGTCGCACGCGCCGGCCGGTTCGACCCACCACTGCCCGCAGTCATCGGAGTTGAGGAACGCCTGCCAGAGCTGCTCGACGTGCTTCTCGAGGACTGGGAGGGGGACGTCCGGGTAGAGGATCAGCGTCCAGGTGCCGCTGTCGAGGTCCTGCTCGAGTCCGGCAGTGAGATCGCCGTCGCAGCCGACTCGCCGGACCGTTACGCCGAAGAGCTGGAAGTCCGCGAGCGTGTTCTCGAGCGCGACCAGCGAGGTCATTTCCTTGTTGAGCGTGGCAGTCCTCATCGGGCCAATACCCGGTGGTTGGCCTGGATGAGGGCAGCGCGTCCGAGCGCCGCAGCGAGGTCACGCGTGTTCTCGGCCGACTCGAGCTCCTCCGGGACTCCGAGGACGATGACGGACGCGGGGGTGAGCTCCGTTCCCTCTCCGGCGTGGGAGGTCTCGCCGGCGAACACCTCGACGAGGCCATCGACGCCGACTCGGTGGAGACGGGACCAGCCCTCCCCGTCGGGACGCCAGGTGCACTCGTGCGCACACCACGGGACGGTGCACTTCACCCGGGTGAACGGCTCCTCTTCTGTACGCTGGGCCATGACTGCTGCTCCTTCTTGGTGAACGGGGTTGTTGTCTCGGTCCGTCCCGGCTGCCACCGGGGCGGACCTCTTCGTGGGCAGGGTGAGCGCCGCCATCACGCCGGCTCCTTCTGCGACGCCTGGTATCGCTCCTCGATCCAGGCCAGAACGTCGGACTCCTTGTAGACGACGACCCGTCGCTCTCCGAGGACGAACGACTTTGGCCCGCGGTCGCCCTTATGCCGCCACCATCGGAGGGTGCCCTCACTTACGCCGGTCATCTCCGAGACGCCACGTGTGCGAATGAGACGGTCTCGCACGTTGCTGCTCCCTTCGGCAGGTGTGCCTGTTACTCACGACACAAACGCTCCACCCCCTGGACTCTGTTGTCAAGCGCAGGGTAATCTGTTGCTCATGACAGATGAGGACGCGCCGACCGCGCCCGATCGACGGGTAGGACGCAACATCCGCACGAGGCGCGAAGAGCTCGAACTGACGCAGAAGCAGGTCGCCGATGCCTTGAGGGCGCGGGGCTGGAAGATCGATACGACGGCCCTCACCCGGATCGAGAATGGCTCGCGCTCGATCCGAGTCGCCCAGCTCTACCTACTTGCAGATGTGCTCGACATGCGGCCCGAAGCGATTCTCAGTAGCGACGTGGGGCGTCTCTCTGGGCTGAGGGACGAGGCCCACCGGGCGCTCTTCGCCTCCCGACAGAAGGCGGTCGAGGCGATCCAGGCTCTCCGAGAGATCACCACCATGTCGCTGACGAGCGAAGACGGCGCTCTACTGTTGCAGGAGAGCGGGCTCGAGGGCGTCGATCCGATGGAGTACCTGGCGAACGTCAGGTCCCGGGTAGAGGAGTGGGTCTCGTCGATCCAGGGAGGACGCGTGGCTGCGCCTCAGATTCTCGCCGACGAGCTGACAGCGATCGCGCAGGTGTTGCTCTCCGATCTGGTAGTGCCGACGACGAGCGCCGACCCCAAGGCCGATTTCCACGAGGACAACTCCACCCGTCAGACGTGGTCTTTCAACGACCTGGCGTGATGTTGCTGCAAGGAGAGGTGCGAGATGGCTGAGCGGATGCGCGGTGGGGTCATCAAGCGCGGCTCGACGTGGTCCTACGTCGTGCGCGAACGCGACCCCGAGACGGGCAAGACGAAGCCCCGGTGGGTCTCCGGGTTCCGGACTCAGAAGGAAGCGAAGGAGGCTCGCGCAGACGCCCTCTCCGCGATGGGGAAGGGCACCTACGTGGCCCCGCGGAACCTCACGGTGGGGGAGTGGCTCGACCAGTGGATTGCCGGCCACGAGCTTGAGCTCAAGCCGTCCACGGCAGCGTCGTACAGGGCGAACATCGAGCGGTACCTCAAGCCCGCGATAGGGCATGAGCGCATGCAGACCCTGTCGCCCGTGCGCCTCTCGGTCGTGTTCCGGGAGCTCTACGAGACAGGCGGGAAGGGCGGGAAGTCGCTGTCGCCGCGCACGGTCGAGTTCGCGCGGTCCGTGCTGCGGCGGTCGATGAACGACGCTGTCCTCGGCCGCGTGGTGAACGTCAACCCCGTCACCGGGACGAAGCGGCCCAGGGTCGTGAAGCCGAAGCACACCACGTGGACGGCCGCGCAGCTCCACACGTTCCTCGAGGGCTCCACGAGCTGGCTTGCGGCCCTGTACACGCTCTCCGCGGCCACGGGCATGCGCCGTGGAGAGATCTGCGCCCTGCGGTGGGAGGACATCGACCTCGATACCGGGCTCGTCCGCGTCGAGCGGTCCGTCACGCAGGTCGCGCAGGAGCGTACCTACGGGACGCCGAAGAACCACGAGCGGCGCCAGGTCACCATCGACGCGCGCACGCTCGCGGTCCTCAAGGCGCACCGCAAGCAGCAGACAGGGCAGCGTCTCGCCGCGCATGGCTGGGCCGACGACGAGGGCCTCGTGTTCACGTGGCAGGACGGGACACCGGTCGCGCCTGACTACGTCGGGAAGGAGTTCGACCGCGCTCAGGCCGGGCTCGGACTCCCGCGGCTCAAGCTGCACGAACTGCGGCACACACACGCGACGATCCTGCTGCGCGAGCGCGTCCCAGTCCACGTCGTCGCGAAGCGGCTCGGGCACAAGGACCCGTCGATCACCTTGAACGTGTACGCCGACGCCATCCCCGACGACGACGGGCAGGCCGTAGACGTGTTCGCGAGGGTGGTGCATGGCGCTTGAGTGCCGACGAGCGTGAGGTTAGCGAGGAGTTCCGACAGCGCCTCGTAGCGGCCGCGACCTTTGCGAGGTCTGCTCGCTACATTCTGGAGCGGTTAGGTGACCCGATCGAGCGCAGCCCGCTCTGGTTCGACGACGAGGTCTATCCCTGGGAGAAGCCCACGGCGTGGATCCGTAACTACCTCAGCGCCGGCCTTGACCATCTCGACTTGTACGCGAACGTGGTCGCGCCGCTCAAGTACTACGACGGCATGGAGCTGAGGATCGCCGCGCGCCCATACTTCACACTCGGACGGTCGGCCATCGAGAGCACTGCTCAAGCCGCATGGGTGATGGCTGGTGGCCACGTGAGGAACCGGGTTATCCGACACCTCCGGTTGCTCTGGAGTGACCTCGACGAGCAGGCAAAGGTCGCACGCGCTGCCAGCGACACGGCGGGCGCAGTCCGCGCTACGCAGCGCCAGGAGTCGATCGTCGCGCGCATGGATGAGCGAGGCGTTGACAGTGCGACGTACTCCTGCGGCGCCCCGAACTACCTCGACATGATCAAGGGTGTCGCCTCGTCGCTCAGTCGCACACCTGCTGAGCTCGAGGTCCTTTGGCGCACAGCAAGTGCCGCCGCGCATGGCAAGAACTGGTTCACGAGCGCGACGCACGACGTCGAGTTGCTTGAGGAGTACGAGCCTGGATACTTCCGCGTCCGCACGATTCCGCGTGAGGATGATCTGGCCGAGGTGGAGGAGACGGCGGCGCGGTTCGCTTTCGGTGCCGTCTGCCACTTCGCCAACGGACTTGGCGCCGACCATGAATCGTTGGTCGCCGAAGCATCGGTGCACGTGTTCAAGGTGATGCCCGTTCGTCCGGGTGCAGAAGACGTGGTGGAGGGCCTCATCGAGGACATGCGCAGAAGGTTCGACGATGGTTCGCAAGGTGATACGACGGGCTCAGCATGAACGTGCGGGCGAGCCGCGGCGTAGCGGATTGTTAGCAACCGGCCCTCTGCGACGCCTTGGCGAACGCGCGTTCGAGGGCCGAGATCGTTGGCATTCCAACGGTTCTGCGTGGTGCCCCGAGCAGGACTCGAACCTGCAACCTACGGATTAGAAGGCCGTTGCTCTATCCATTGAGCTATCGAGGCGCGCGCCCATCGTAGTGGGAGCCGGGCGTGCTCGGGAGGTGGGGCCGCGGCGGTGGAGCCGCAGGTCGGGTGGTCGTGCGTCGTCCGGCGCGTGCGTTTGGCGGGGCCCTCGACAGCGGTCACTATGAACCAGTGAGAACCCCAGACGCCGCCACGAGCGACGCGAGCGCCACCTCGGCCGGCCGGTCGCCGGGCTCGTGGCGCCCCGCTCAGGCGACCGAGGAGCTCGGTGTCACGGTCTTCGACGTCGCGCGCGACCTGCGCCGCGACGTGGCGGACGTGCGCCTCCCGCTCGCGATCGACGGCGCGACCGAGGCCGACGCCTCGCGCCGCCGTCTGCTCACCCAGCTCGACGAGCACCTGCTGCCGCGGCTGCGGGAGCTGTCGTCCCCTGCGATCGTGGTCATCGCGGGGTCGACGGGCGCGGGCAAGTCGACGCTGTACAACTCGCTGCTCGGCGAGGAGGTGTCGCAGGCGGGCGTGCTGCGGCCCACGACGCGCGAGCCGGTGCTCGCGTTCAACCCGCTCGACGCGGACGTCATCGTCGAGGGCCCGGTGACGCGCGTGGCGCGGGTGATCGACCACGACGGCGTGCCGCGCGGCACGGGGCTGCTCGACGCCCCGGACCTCGACTCCCTGCTGTCGGAGAACAGGGACACGGCGAGCCTGCTCCTCGAGGCGGCGGACCTGTGGCTGTTCGTCACGACGGCGTCGCGCTACGGCGACGCGCTGCCGTGGCAGGCGCTGTCGCGCGCGAAGGAGCGCGGGGCGAGCGTCGCGATGGTCCTCAACCGCGTCCCGCGCGAGACGCTCACGACGATCCGCGGCGACCTGCTGCAGCGGCTGCGCGACCACGGCATGGACGGCGTGCCGCTGTTCGTCGTGCCCGACGTCGGCCCCCACGAGGGCCTGCTCGACCGCTCGGTCGTCGCGCCGGTCGCGCGCTGGCTGACGATGCTCGCGGGCCCGGACCGCTCCCGCGCGGTGATCGTGCGCACGCTCAAGGGGTCGCTCGCGGCCCTGCCCGACTGGGTCACCGGCGTCTCGGACGCGGTGGAGGAGCAGGTCGAGGCCGCGGCGGACCTGCGTTCCGCCGTCGAGCGGGCGCTGCCGCCGGTGCAGGAGGCCGTGCGCCGCGCCGCGCTGGACGGCGCCGTCGCGCACGGGTCGCTCGAGGCGCGCTGGTCCCAGGTGACGGGCGCCGGGCGGGTCGACCGCGTCAAGGTGCGCGGCGGCGTCGTGCGGTCGTCGCGCCGCCGGGGCCGCGCACGCGACCTGGTGCTCGCCCCGCTGCTCGACGAGACGCGCGACGCGGCGCGCCGCACGCTCGCCGCGGACGGTGTCCTCGCGTACGAGGCGCTGCGGGCGGCGCTCGACGGCGACCGCCCGCTGCCCGGTGGGGCCGACGTCCTGCCCGTCGAGGACGCGGCCGCCGCGCGCCGGGAGGCGTCGGCGACGACCCAGGTGCAGCAGTGGGCGACGCGCGCCGAGCACGTGGTGGCCGCGCTCGGGACGCCGTCGGCGTCGGAGGCGGGCCGTGCCGCGGTGAAGGCCTTCGGGGAGACGGGCGTCGCGGCGCTGCTCCTCGCCGCCGCAGCGGGGAACGACGACGCCGCCCGGCTCGTGCGGACCGTGCTGGCCGACGAGGGCGACGAGGCGGTCGCCGCGCTGCGCGACGACCTCGCCGACCGGGCCGCGACCATGGTCGAGCGGGAGGCGGAGCCCCTCCTCACGACGCTCGCCGACCCCGCGCTGGCCGCGGACGCCGCCGTCGGCCTGCGCCTACGACTCGCCGAGCTGAGGAGGCTCATGTGACGTCCCACGACGCCCAGCTGCGCGCCCGGGTCGACGACCTCGCGCGCGCGGTGGACCTCGCGGGCGACCGCCTCGACCCCGCCGTCGCGGCCCAGGTGCGCGACGCGATCGGCGGCGTGCGCGAACGGCTCGCGCTCGGCGTCGACCACACCGTCGTCGCGCTCGCGGGCGGCACCGGGTCGGGCAAGTCGAGCCTCTTCAACCGGGTGTCGCGCCTCGACTTCGCGGACGTCGGCGTCAAGCGGCCCACGACGGCCCGGGTCACGGCGTGCTCGTGGAGCGACGCCGCGACGGCGCTGCTCGACTGGCTCGACGTCGACCCCGAGCGTCGCATCACGCGCGACGGCGAGCTCGACGCCGAGGACGAGTCGGCGCTCGGCGGTCTCGTCCTGCTCGACCTCCCGGACCACGACTCGATCGAGCCCGCGCACCGCGCGGTCGTCGACCGGGTGCTGCCGCTCGTGGACCTGCTCGTGTGGGTCGTGGACCCGCAGAAGTACGCCGACGACGCGCTGCACTCGGGCTACCTGCAGAAGTCGACGGGGCTCGAGGGCTCCATGGTCGTCGCGCTCAACCAGATCGACACCGTCCCCGAGGCACGCCGCGCGTCGCTCGTCGAGGACATGGACCGACTCCTCCAGGAGGACGGGCTCGACGGCGTCTACGTCACCACCGTCTCCGCGCGCACCGGCGAGGGCCTGGACGAGCTGCGCTCCCTGCTCGAGCAGGCGGTCGCGCGGCGCAGCGTCGCGGCGAGCCGCGTCGCGGGAGAGCTCGACCGCGCCGGGGCGCTCCTGCTGGAGCAGCTCCCGGGCGACGTCCCGTGGACGATGAGCACGGCCGTCGAGGAGGAGGTCGACGCGCTCGCCGACGCGACGGGCCTCGCCGCGGTCGCGGGCCAGGTCGGCGCGGCCGTGCGCAACGGCTACGGGCGGCCCGAGTTCTCGCCGCCGCAGCCCGACGCCGTCGCCCTGTCGCGCTCGCGCTGGCTCGCGCGTGCCGGGCGCTCGCTGCGGTCCGGCTGGCAGAAGGCGCTCGACGAGGCCGTCGCGCCGTCCACGCGCGTCGCCGAGGCGACGCGGTCCGCGCTCGCGAAGATCCCGCTCGACACGCGGGGGCCGTCGTCCGCGCGCCCCACGCGCCGTGCCGCCTGGTCGGCGCTGGCGGTCGGGGTCGTGGCGGGGGTCCTGGCGGTGCTCGGGTCGCTGCGCGTGCTCGACCTGGGGCGCACGCTCGTCACGGTGTGCGCGGTCGTGGCGGCGGTCGCCGTCCTGGGTGCCGTGGTCGCGTTCCTCGTCGCGCTCCAGGTGCGGCGCACGCTCGCCCGACGCCGCGAGCAGCAGGTCCTCGCCTCGGGGCGCGGGGCGATCGAGCGGGTCGTGCAGGACGCGATGGGCCGGCCCACCCAGGAGCTCCTCGACCTGCACCGGCAGGTGCGCGAGCTGGCGCAGTCGGCGCGGGACAAGACGCCCGCCGCGCCGCTCACCGGGGCTCTACGGCTACCCCCAGGCATGGACGGCGCAGGCCCGTCCACAGGCGAGGGTCCGACGCCGGACGGCACCGCCGCTCCCACCGCACCCTGAGGCGGTGGCCGGGACCTGCCCGGCCGTCGACCTCAGGAGGAACCATGCCCGGTGACGTCACGGTCACGCTGTCCGGCTTCGTCGCGACCACGCCCACGCTGTTCCGCTCGCAGTCGGGCAACGACTTCACGAGCTTCCGGATCGCCCAGACCCGGCGCTACCTCGACCGCGAGCGCGGCGAGTGGGTCGACGGCCGCACCCTGTGGTTCACGGTCAAGGCGTGGAAGAACACCGCGCGCAACGTCGCGCTCTCCCTCCACAAGGGCGACCCGGTCGTCGTCACGGGCCGGCTCTCGCTCGACGAGTGGGACGGCCCGGACGGCCCGCGCACGAGCCTCGTCGTCGAGGCGACGGCGCTCGGCCCGGACCTCACGCTCGGCGAGGCGCGGTTCACGCGCACGGTGCACCGGCGCGACGACGACGCCGCGCGCCGCACCGAGGGCGGCGCCGCCGACGCGGTCGACGGCGTCCCGGCCGGCACGCTCGACCCGACCGGGGAGTCCGACGCCGCGGGTGGGCGAGATGCGGGCACGGGGCCGGGCGCCGGTCACGGTGAGCCCGCTCCGGGTGAGCCCGTGCGCGAGGAGCCCCCGGCCGACGACCCCTGGGCGACGGCGGACGTCGCAGCGGCGCTGGGCGGGGAGCCCGACGCGGCGGGCGCTCGTGCGCCGCGTGCTCGCACCGCCCGGAAGGGGAGCGCGACGGCGGCCGCCTGAGCCGCGGGACGGGGCGGCGCCGTGACCTTCAGACCGGTCGCGGCGCCGTCGGGCGCGTCCCGGCGGCCCGACCGCGTAGGCTGAGTGGTCGACGAATCCCGTACCTCTCCCGACCGAAACGGTGGAACGACAGGCTGTGGCTGAGTTCATCTACTCCATGTACAAGGCGCGCAAGGCGCACGGAGACAAGGTCATCCTCGACGACGTCTCCCTGAACTTCCTGCCCGGCGCCAAGATCGGCGTCGTGGGCCCCAACGGCGCCGGGAAGTCCACGATCCTCAAGATCATGGCCGGCCTGGACACGCCGTCGAACGGCGAGGCGCGCCTCTCCCCGGGGTACAGCGTCGGCATCCTGCTCCAGGAGCCGCCGCTCAACGAGGAGAAGACGGTGCTCGGCAACGTCCAGGAGGCCGTGGCCGACATCCTCGCCAAGAAGCAGCGTTTCGACGAGATCTCCGCCCTCATGGCGGAGCCCGACGCGGACTTCGACGCGCTCCTCGCCGAGATGGGCACCCTCCAGGAGGCCATCGACGCCGCCGACGCGTGGGACCTCGACTCGCAGCTCGAGCAGGCGATGGACGCGCTGCGCTGCCCGCCGCCGGACGCCGACGTGTCGGTGCTCTCCGGTGGTGAGCGACGCCGCGTCGCCCTGTGCAAGCTCCTGCTCGAGAAGCCGGACCTGCTGCTGCTCGACGAGCCCACGAACCACCTGGACGCCGAGTCCGTGCTCTGGCTCGAGCAGCACCTCGCGACGTACCCGGGCGCGATCCTCGCCGTCACGCACGACCGCTACTTCCTCGACCACGTCGCGGAGTGGATCTGCGAGGTCGACCGCGGTCGCCTCTACCCGTACGAGGGCAACTACTCGACGTACCTGGAGAAGAAGCAGGAGCGCCTGCAGGTCCAGGGCAAGAAGGACGCGAAGCTCGCCAAGCGTCTCAAGGACGAGCTCGAGTGGGTGCGCTCGAACGCGAAGGGCCGCCAGACCAAGTCGAAGGCGCGTCTCGCCCGCTACGAGGAGATGGCTGCGGAGGCCGAGCGCACGAGGAAGCTCGACTTCGAGGAGATCCAGATCCCGCCGGGCCCGCGCCTGGGCAACCTGGTCCTCGAGGCGTCGAACCTGCAGAAGGGCTTCGACGGCCGCCAGCTCATCGACGGCCTGAGCTTCACGCTGCCGCGCAACGGCATCGTCGGCGTCATCGGCCCGAACGGGGTCGGCAAGACGACGCTGTTCAAGACGATCGTCGGGCTCGAGCCGCTCGACGGCGGCGAGCTCAAGGTCGGCGAGACGGTGTCGATCTCCTACGTCGACCAGTCGCGCGGCGGCATCGACCCGAAGAAGACGCTGTGGGAGGTCGTGTCCGACGGCCTCGACTTCATCAAGGTCGGCAACGTCGAGATCCCGTCGCGCGCGTACGTCGCGTCGTTCGGGTTCAAGGGACCGGACCAGCAGAAGCCCGCGGGCGTCCTGTCCGGTGGTGAGCGCAACCGCCTCAACCTCGCGCTCACGCTCAAGCAGGGCGGCAACCTCCTGCTGCTCGACGAGCCGACGAACGACCTCGACGTCGAGACCCTGGGCTCGCTCGAGAACGCGCTGCTCGAGTTCCCCGGCTGCGCCGTCGTGGTGTCCCACGACCGGTGGTTCCTCGACCGGGTCGCGACCCACATCCTCGCGTACGAGGGCACCGAGGAGAACCCGGCGAGCTGGTACTGGTTCGAGGGGAACTTCGCCTCCTACGAGGAGAACAAGGTGGAGCGCCTCGGCGCGGAGGCGGCCCGCCCGCACCGCGTGACGTACCGCAAGCTCACGCGCGACTGAGCGACCCTCGTCGCACGGCTCCGACGCCGGGCGGGACCCGTTCCCGCCCGGCGTCGGCGCGTCCGGGCCCGTCCTGGCCGGCCGAGCCCGCGGGAAGGTTGTGCCGTCGGGATCGCGAGCCGTCGGCCCGTCCAGACCTCCAGGCGTCCCCGCCGTCAGGACCTCGGGGGTCCAGCCGGGCGGGACCGTCCCCGCCGTCCGTGGCGGCTCGGCGACGCGGAAAGGCGTTGACGCCGCCCGTCGGAGGTCGCGAGGATCCCTCGGCATGATCCTCGACCTCGCCCCCGCACGCGTGCGCCCCTCCTGGCCCGACCTCCCGGCGGTGGTCCGCGCCGCCGTCGAGACGCGGCTGGGCGCCAGGGTCTCGGGGTGGAGGAGCCACGACGGCGGCTACTCGCAGGGGCTCGCGTCGACGCTCCGGACCGACGCGGGCGACGTGTTCGTCAAGGCGGTCGGGCCCGAGCACCCCTTCACCGCCGACCTGTACCGGCGCGAGGCGCGGACCGCCCGGGCCCTGCCCGACGCGACGCCGGCGCCCGCGCTCCGGTGGGTGCTCGACGACGACCTCGACGGCGCGGGCGCCTGGGTCGCCCTGGCGTTCGACGCGGTGCCCGGCCGGGCCGTCGCCACGCCCTGGCGGGACGACGAGCTCGCGGCGGTCGCGGACCTCGCGCGCCGCATCGGCGAGGTCGAGGTCCCTGCCGACTCCCCGCTCCCGCGCTTCGCGGACACGGTGGAGTGGCGCGAGTGGGAGGACCTCGCGGACCGTCGTCCGGCGGGCCTGAGCACGTACGACCCGTGGGTCGCGACCCGGCTCGACGCGCTCGCTGCGCTCGCGGCGCCGTGGCCGGAGGCCACGGCGGGGAGCCAGCTCGTCCACGGTGACCCTCCGGGGCGACAACACGGTGCTCGTCGACCGCGGCGCCGTCGCTGTCGACTGGCCGTGCGCGGCGCGCGGCGCCGCGTTATGCGACGTGGTCGGCATGCTCCCGGCGGTGCAGGTCGAGGGCGGCCCGCCGCCCGAGGAGGTGCTGCGGCGCCACCCCCTGCCGCGCGACGTCGAGCCCGACGCCGTGACCTCCTACCTCGTTGCGCTGACCGGCTACTTCCTCACGTCCTCGCTCGACCCGGCGCCGCCGGGCATCCCGCACCTGCGCGCGTTCCAGCGGGCGCAGGCGGAGGTCGGGGTGGCGTGGCTCCGGCATCGCGTGGGGGAGTGACCCTCCGCGAGATCGGCTCGTGCGGTCGGGCTCGACCGTCGCGGAGGCGAGCTCGACCTGTGCGCGTCGGTCTCGGCGGGCGTGGTGCGCGCCGCTGTCGTGTCATATCGGGCCTGGCCAGCGGCGTTCCGGCAGACTGGCGGGATGACGGCCAGCGGTGACTCCGGAGACGACGCGGTCCACCCGGACGCGTCGGCCCCCGACGGCCCGCGTCCCGACGGCCTGCGTCCCGACGGCCCGCGTCCCGACGACCTGCGTCCCGAGGGCACGCGCGCCGGTGGGGTCGCGGCGGGCGCCGCGGCGACCACCGGGCTCGTCGAGGCGCTGGAGATCCTGCGGGGGCGGCTCGCCGCGACGCGGCTCCCGCTGGACCTGCCCGGTGCCGCGCTCGCGCGCGAGGACCTCGGCCTCGCGGTCCACCAGCTCGACGACTACCTGCTGCCGCGGCTGCGCTCGCACGCAGCGCCGCTGCTCGTCGTCGTCGGCGGGTCGACCGGAGCCGGCAAGTCGACGCTCGTGAACTCCCTGCTCGGCGAGCACGTCTCGGCACCGGGCGTGCTGCGCCCGACGACGCGCGCGCCCGTCCTCGTGCACCACCCGCTCGACGAGCGCTGGTTCTCGACCGACCGCGTGCTGCCCGGGCTCGCGCGCGTGAGCGAGCACGGCGCGCGGTCCGCTGCCGTCGGCACGTCGACCGGTACCGCGACCGGCACATCGACCGGCGCCTCGACCGGGGGCAGGACCGGGCAGCCGGCCAGCCCGCCGGACCCGACGCGCACGCTGCGCCTCGTGGCGAGCGACGCGCTGCCGCAGGGCCTCGCGCTCGTGGACGCGCCCGACGTGGACTCCGTGGAGACCGCGAACCGCGAGCTCGCGGCGCAGCTCCTCGCCGCGGCCGACCTGTGGCTGTTCGTCACGACGGCCGCCCGCTACGCCGACGCCGTCCCGTGGGACCTCCTGCACCGCGCCGCCGAGCGCCGCGCCCAGGTCGCGATGGTGCTCGACCGGGTGGACCCGGGCGCCGAGGCCGTGGCGGACGACCTGCGCCGGATGATGGACGAGAACGGCCTCGACGCCGCGTCGCTCTTCGTCGTGGGGGAGTCCGAGCTGGTCGACGGCTTCCTCCCCGAGCAGGCGGTGGCCGAGGTGGCGTCGTGGCTGTCCGCGCTCGGGGCGGACGGCGACGAGCGGGACCGGGTCGCGACCGCGACGCGCGACGGGGTCGTGGACGACCTCGTGCGCCGGGCGGTCCTCGTGGCGGGTGCGTCCGACGCGCAGGCGGCGTCGGACGCGCGGCTGCGCGCCATCGTCGAGCGCGCGTACGACGAGGCGGCGGCGACCGTGGACGCCGCGACGAGCGACGGTGTGCTGCTGCGTGGCGAGGTGCTCGCGCGCTGGCAGGACTTCGTGGGCACGAGCGAGCTGTTCCGCTCGGTCGAGCAGGGCGTCGGCCGGCTGCGCGACGCGCTCGCGGCGTTCTTCCGCGGGCGTCCGGCGCAGGCGCCGCAGGTCGAGCAGGCGATCGCGCACGGCCTGGAGGCGGTGGTCCTCGACGCGACGGACGCCGCGGCCGAGCGGGCGTACGGCGGGTGGCGCGCGGACCCGGCGGGGTCGGCGCTGCTCGACGGTCTGGATCTGGCGCGGTCGTCCGCGGGCGTGCGGGCGCGCGTCGCGGAGGAGATCCGGGGCTGGCAGTCCGACGTGCTCGACCTCGTGCGCGAGCAGGGCGCGGGCAAGCGCGGCGCCGCACGAGCGCTGTCCTTCGGGATCAACGGGCTGGGGCTGAGCCTCATGGTCGTGGTGTTCGCCTCGACCGGCGGCCTGACGGGCGCCGAGGTCGGGATCGCGGGCGGGACGGCGATCCTCGCGCAGAAGCTCCTGGAGGCCGTGTTCGGCGACGACGCCGTGCGGCGTCTCACCCGGACCGCCCGCGAGCGGCTCGCGGAGCGGGTGCGGGTCGTGCTCGACGACGAGGCGCTGCGCTACACCGCGCAGCTCGACGCGCTCGGGACGGCCGACGCCGACGAGACCGCCCGCTCGGTGCTCGAGGCAGCGCGCGCGGTCGAGGCGGCGGCCCGGGTCGAGCGGTCCGCGCGCCCGGACCGCGCGGCCGGTGGGGACGGCGGCCGGTCCGCCGTGGGCCGGCACGCCGCGCGCCTCCTGCGCGGCGCGGGGTGGACCCCGCTGCCCCCGGACGAGCCC
>QAPD01000064.1 GCA_003052455.1 Sphaerisporangium cinnabarinum
CAGGGCGGCCGCCGCGGCCGCGCCCGCCGAGAGCGGCACGCCGGACGCGACGGGCACAGCCACCCCGGCGACGGTCGCGACGAGGAGCAGGGCGATCCCGACGCGCGGGACCGCCGTCGTGCTCCCGGGCCGCGGACCGCGGGCGAGGAGCGCGAGCGCGACGACGAGCTCCGCGGCCCCGGTGGCCAGCGCGAGCAGGCCGGGCGGCGCCGGGAACGCGCCCCGGACGAGCCCGAGGTCGACGATCCCGGCACCGAGCAGCGCGAGCGCGGCGCCGACGCGCCGGGTCGGGACGGGCGTCGTCATGCCGTGACGGCGCGGCCCGCGTCCTCGCGGTCCGCGGCGAGCCCGACGCCGAGGAGCAGCAGCGCGCTGGCGAGGTGCAGCACGTTGTCGGCACCGTTGAGCGCGATGATGTTGGCGCCGGTGTCGACGAGGAACAGCCCCACCACGCCGACGAGGAGGTACACCGCGCCGATCGCGACGTTCGTGCCGCGCGCGGCCCGGACGCTGCGCGACGCGAGCAGCAGCGCCGCCCCGATGCCGAGGTGGACGATGTTGTGCAGGGGGTTCACCTCGAACAGCAGGAGGTTGCGGCCCTCGGTGGCGGCGAAGCCGACACCCGACGTCACGACGAAGCCGGCGAGGCCGACCAGCAGGTAGACGGCGCCGAAGACGGCTGCGAGCAGACGGTTCGGGGACGAGGTCATGGTGGTCTCCACTCTGTGGTCGCGCGGGCTGTCCGCGCGTCGACCCTGGTTCGGAGCGGTGCGTGGCCCGGACGGGTCGCCCGGGAGAGAACACGCGCGGACGGGATGTATCAGACGGGTGGTCCGCCCCTCTCGTCCGGGTGGAGGAGCGCCGACCAGACGCTCCCGCCCGTGTGCCGGAGGGACGAGATGGGACACAACCGCGCGAGCCGGGAGGGGTGTGACCAGTGACGATGGTTGTCGACCCCACCGGCCCGGCCGTAGAATCAGGCGCTTCCGGGGACCCCCCGCTGATGCCTGACCGGACGAGCGTGCCGAGGACAGTGCGCCCCATGACCAGAACGACCGACGAGGTGGCCGACACCGGCGAACCGGGCCTCAGCCTGGGGGACCGGGGCGCGTTCGCGCTCCTGGAGTACCGCGACGGCCGTCCTGAGGCGCTCGGGGACTTCGTCCGCGAGGCGTCCCCCCTCCTGTGGCACACGGTGCGCGCGCAAGGCGTGGAGCGCGAGCAGGCCGACGACATCGTCCAGACGGTGTGGGTCGCGCTCGTGCGCAACGCCATGACCATCAAGGAGCCGCACGCCGTCCTCAAGTGGCTGCTCATCACGGCCAAGCGCGCGGCCTGGGAGGCCGTGCGCAAGCACCGCGACGAGGCCCGACGCCGCACCGAGCTCCCGGACGACACCGACGAGGGCATCCCCGAGCTCCCGTCGGGCGACCCGACGCCGGACGTCGAGGTGCTCCGCAACGAGCGCGACCGCTCCCTCTGGGCCGCGCTCGACCGGCTGCCGGAACGCTGCCGCCGGCTCCTGCACCTCGTGTCGCTCGCCGACCGTCCGGACTACAAGGCCATCTCGGCCGCCATCGGCATGCCCGTCGGGAGCATCGGCTCCACGCGGGGCCGCTGCCTCGCCAAGCTGCGCGACATCATCGACGACCAGGGGGAACCGTGGGAAGCATCATGAGCACCGAGCCGACGCACAGCCCCGACGAGCCGCTCGACGCCGTCGACCTCGCCCTCCTGGCCGACCTCGCGCGGATCGCGGAGGAGATCGACCCCGTCCCGGACGGCCTCGTCGAGCGGTCGCTCTTCGCGATCACGCTCGCCGGGCTCGAGGCCGAGGTCATGGAGCTGGAGTACGTCCAGGCCCCCGCGACGTCCGTGCGCGGCGACGCGCCGCCCGTCGAGGCGCGCACGATCACGTTCACGTCCGAGTCCGTCACGGTGATGATCTCGCTGTCCCCGACGGACGACGGCCGCATCCGCATCGACGGCTGGGCCGCACCCGCGACGGCGCTGCGCGTCGAGCTCCACCGCCCCGGCGTGGTGAGCGAGACGACGAGCGACGACGACGGCCGCTTCGTCTTCGAGGCCGTCGACCGCGGCCCGGCGAGCCTCGTGGTCCGCCGCGCCGACGGCGCCGGCGGTGCCGTGAGCACGCCGGTCGTCGAGCTCTAGCACCCGGTGGGCCGCGGGCGACGCCCGCGGCCCACCGACCGCACCACCCCCAGCAACCCCTTCCCCGCGCAGCGGTGCGCGGGCGGCCGCCCGTCGACGACGACGCGTGCGGCACCGGACGAACGTCATCCCCCGAGGAGGAGCACGTGAGCGAGACCCCTGAACCCCCGTCGGAGCCGCAGACCTCGGTTTCTTCGGCGACCGGCCGAGCCGGCTCCAGTGGCGCACCCGCACGATCGACCCGGTCGCCGCGCAGCGTCGCGCCGGGCAGCAATCCCCGCACCCCACCTGGTACGTGGGCGACCGCATCCTCATCCCCGAGTCGCCGTTCGACCGTGAGGGGAACCGCTCGCTGCGGTGGCTCGAGCGCGCGGCCGAGCGTCTCGGGCTCCGCGTGGAGGTGCAGCAGGAGAGCATCGACGACGCCGAGCTGGTGCGCGAGGCCGACCTCGACCCCGAGACGACGACCGACCTGCTCCGCACGTTCGGCTACTCCGTGCGCCTGCGCTACCGCGACGACGAGCAGGGGCAGCTTCCCGACGCCTGGCACCTCGTCGAGGAGCTGCGCGGACGGCTGTGCCCGGACGACCGGCACAGCCCGCGGCTCGCGCTCGACCACATGGTCGCGCCGACCCCGTTCATCGGCGGCCAGCCGTACACGCAGCCGTTCCCGTACACGCAGCCGCACCCGTACACCCAGCCGCATCCCTACACGCAGCCGCACCCGTACACCCAGCCGCACCCCTACACGCAGCCGCACCCGTTCGCGGGCACCGCGGAGTACTCCCTGCCGGGCTCGGGCGGCCGCACGCCCGTGAGCTGGATCGGCCCCGTGCCGCGCCGCGCGCTGCCGGCGGGGGAGACGCCGTGGGTCGCGGGCGACGGTGTCCGTCGTCCTGTGGTCGCCGTGCTCGACACCGGCGTCGGCGAGCACCCGTGGTTCGACGACGACCTGGAGACGCGCGGGACGATCGTCGTGCGCGACCCCGAGCTGCTCGGTCAGCCGCTGTCGACCCTGCCGCCGACGGAGTACCCGTACGAGGACCCGGAGATCGGCGGCGTCTCCGTCTCGCCCCTGACGGGTCCGCTCGACCCGGTCGCGGGCCACGGGACCTTCATCGCCGGCCTCGTGCACCAGCTGTGCCCGGACGCCGTCATCCTCGCCCCGCGCCTCTACGGCGGGTCGGGCATCGTGCCGGAGCGCGACCTGCTGCGGACCCTGCGTCGCGTGCTCCTGTGGCACGTGCTCGGCCTGGCCGGGCGCGACGGCTACGCGCCGATCGACGTCCTCGTGCTCTCGCTCGGCTACTACCACGAGCGCCCGGAGGACGCGGACTTCGACGCCCCGTTCGGGGCGCTGATCCGTGCCCTGCGCCGGTACGGCGTCATCGTCGTCGTGTCGTCGGGCAACGACGGCCAGACCCGCCCGACCTACCCCGCGGCGTTCGCCCCCCGGATCGACCGGAAGGTGAGCCCTCCCGTCCCGCTCGCGGGGGTGACGCTGCTCCTCGACGAGCCGCCGGTCCTCACGGTCGGCGCGAAGAACCCCGACGGGACGGTGTCGCTCTTCAGCAACGACGGCCCCTGGATCACGTGCACCCGCCCGGGCGCGTCCCTCGTGTCCACGATCCCGCGCACGATCGACGGCGCCGTCGCGCCCTCGCGCCACGTCCCGGAGCTCTGGGGACCGGGGTTCCGCGCCACGATCGACCCCGAGGGTTTCCAGGGCGGTTTCGCGACGTGGAGCGGGACGTCTTTCGCGGCGCCCGTCCTCGCGGGCGAGCTCGCGGCGTCCCTGCTCGAGCGGATCGGCGACGACCCGACGGACCCCGGCGTCCTGGAGCCCGGCCAGGGCGCGCCGGACCGCTGCGCCTGGCTGTGGCCGTCCATTACCCTGGCGACGGGTCTGGTCCCGACCCCGGGTGACGACGCATGAGGTGATGAGCGGTGGTGCGCAGCAGCCGGGAGGTGCTCGAGGCCCGGCTGGCTGCTGCGCAGGCCGTGAACGCCCGCGGCCAGCACCGCCGCGCGAGCCGCGCGTTCGCGCAGATCGTCCACGACGTCGATGTCGTCGGCGAGGGCGCGAGCCGGGACGACGCCTACCTCGCGGCCCGCGCGCTGCTCGGGCTCGCGCTCGCGGAGTTCGAGCTGACGGGCGACGTCGACGGCGCCTACGAACGGCTCGCCGAGGTCGAGGCGCGCGGCACCGCGCTGGCCATGCGCGACCTCGCCCTCGTCGTGCGGTCCCAGCGCGGGCTCCTGCGGCTGCGGACCGGCGACGTCTCGGCCGCGCTGGACGAGATGGAGACGGCGGCCGAGGTCATCGACGACGCGCGGCCCCTCGACGCCGCCGTCCTGCTGCTCAACCTCGGGTCGCTGCGCCTCGAGCTGGGTGACGCCGAGAGGGCGAGCCGCGACCTCGACGACGCCGTCCGCCGGGCCACCGCGCTCGGGGACGAGCTCCTCGTCTCCAAGGCACGGCACAACCTCGGGTACGCCGAGTACCTGCGTGGCGACCTCCCGGTCGCCCTGCGCGCCATGGACGAGGCCGCGGCGCAGGCGCCGGACCGGCACGCGGCCGTCGGGCTCATCGACCGCGCGCAGGTGCTGCTCGACGCCGGGCTGCTGACCGAGGCCGACGAGGCGCTGAGCGAGGCGCGCGAGCACCTCTCTCGCTACCGCATGCTGCGCGACCTCGCGGAGGTCGAGCTGGTCCGGTCGCGCGTCGTGCTCGGCCTGCGGCGGTACGCCGAGGCGCGGCGGCTCGCCCGCTCGGCGTCGCGCCGGTTCGACCGCCTCGGCAACACGCCGTGGATGCTGCGCGCTCGCGTCGCGGAGCTCCAGGCGGCTCTCACCGAGCACCGCGCGACGCCGGTCGGGCCGGCGCGCGCCCGTCGCCACGCGACGTGGGCGCTCGACCTCGCGCACGACGGCGAGACGCTGGGCGGCGTCGCCGGTCTGGGGGTCACGGTCCCCGCGCGGCTGCTCGCCGTCGAGTGGCTCGTGTCCGCGGGCGACGTGCGCGGGGCGCAGGAGGTCCTCCGGGCGGTGCCCCCGCGCCTCGGCCGCGCACCGTTGCCCGTCCGCCTCCAGCACGAGGCGGTCCTCGCGCAGCTCGCGTTCGTGGCGGGGGACCGACGTGCCGGCGTCCGCGCCGTGCGGCGCGGCCAGGCGGCGCTCGCGGACCACCGCGCGCGGCTCGGGTCCGTGGACGCCGTGACGGCGTCCGCGGTGCACGGGGTGCGCCTCGGCAACGTCGACGTCGAGGCGGCGCTGCGCACCCGGCGCCCCGGGACGATCTTCGACGCCGTCGAGCGCGGCCGCGCGGCGTTCGCCGGGACGGGCCGCGTGCGCCCGCCCGCCGACCCGGTCCTCGCGGACCTCCTCGCCGCGGCGCGGCGCGAGGTCGAGGCCGCCCGCGCGCTGGGGGCGCCCTCGGACGCGGCCAGCCTCGCGCGCCGGCAGGACCACCTCCAGGCGGCGCGGCGCCTCCAGGACGACGCGCGGCGACGCTCCTGGCAGCACGGCGGTGGGGCCGCGGCTCCGGTCCCCGCGTCGGAGCGGCGGCTGCGCGCCGCCCTGGCCGCCGCCGGCTCCGACGCCGTCGTGGCCGACCTCATGCTCGACGGCGACGACGTGCTCGCCGTCCGCCTCGGCGCCGAGGGCTCCCGGCTCGTGCGCCTCGCGTCGCGTGCGGCGGTCGCCGAGCAGGTGCGCCGTGCGCGCGCCGACTTCGCGGTCCTGTCGAACGTGCTCATCCCGGTCCCCATGCGCGAGGCCGCGGTCGGCTCGCTGTCCCGGACGCTGGCCGCGCTCGACGACGCGCTCGTCGTCCCGCTCGAGGCGGACGGCGACCTCCACGTCGCGGCGCGCGACCTGCTGCTCGCGCTGCCGTGGGCCTCGCTGCCCTCGCGGCGCGGGCTGCGCACGTGGGCGAACTCCTGGGTGGACCTGCGCGTCGGCGAGCCGGTGCGCCGGGCGGACGAGGCGCTCGTCGTCGCCGGACCGGGCCTGCGCTTCTCCGGCGCCGAGGCGAAGCTCGTCGCGTCCGTCTGGGAAGGCGCGGAGGCGCTGGCGGGGGAGGAGGCGACGTGCGAGGCCGTGGTCGACGGGCTGCGCACCGCGGGAGTCGTGCACCTGGCCGCGCACGGGACGCACGAGACCGACAACCCGCTGTTCTCGTCGCTGCGTCTCGCCGACGGCCCGCTGTTCGCGCACGAGCTCGACGGGACCGACCTGCACGGCGTGGTCGTCGTGCTGTCCGCGTGCGAGGTGGGGCTGTCGACGCCGCGGATCGGCGGCGAGTCGCTCGGCCTGACGAGCGTCCTGCTGCGGCTCGGTGCCCGCGCGGTGATCGCGAGCGTGGCCCCGCTGCGCGACGACGTCGCGGCGCGCGTCATGCCGTCGCTCCACGCCGAGCTGCGCGACGGCGCGATGCCGGGGACGGCGCTCGCCCGGGCGGTGGCCGACGAGCCCGAACCGGTGCCGCTGGTCTGCTTCGGCCCGCTGGTGCTCTGACGGCACGGGCCGCGGTTTGGACCACGCGCCGTCGTCCCGTACGATGAGCGTGTACCCAAGACCGCCGGTCGTCCGACGCTGCCCGCAGACTCCGTCTGCAGGACGTGACGGACCGAAGTCCCGCCCACGTGGTGGAGACCAGCGCAGGTAGCGAATCGACGACGTCCGCCCGGCCCCGCCGCGCGTGCGACTGCGAGCCCCGCGCCTGCGCGGGGCTCTTTCTCGTTCCGGGACGGACGCCGGTGGTACCACCACCGGAAGGATTGCCATGGCGAGGCCGGACAAGGCAGCCGCAGTCGCCGAGATCTCGGAGAAGTTCCGCGACTCGAACGCTGCCGTGCTGACCGAGTACCGCGGGCTCACCGTCGCGCAGCTCAAGCAGCTGCGTCGGTCGCTCAGCGGCAACGCAACCTACGCCGTGGTGAAGAACACGCTGACCGCCATCGCGGCCAAGGAGGCCGGTGTCGAGGGACTCGACGCCGACCTGCAGGGTCCTTCGGCCATCGCCTTCGTCACCGGGGATCCGGTCGAGGCGGCCAAGGGTCTGCGTGACTTCGCCAAGGCGAACCCCGCGCTGGTCATCAAGGGCGGTGTCCTCGACGGGCGCCCCCTGACCGCCGCGGAGGTCACGAAGCTCGCGGACCTCGAGTCCCGCGAGGTCCTGCTGGCCAAGGCGGCCGGCGCGATGAAGGCCAAGCTCTTCCAGGCTGCCTACGTCTTCACCGCGAACACCGCCCAGGCCGCCCGCGTCATCGATGCCCTGCGTCAGAAGCAGGAATCGGAGGGCGCTGCCGCCTGATCCCGTGACCGGGCCCGCCCGGTCTCGCGATCGACGCAGCGCAAGCACAACACCCCGCTTCTGGCAGGCCCGCACCGGGCCGCTGCCGAGCACCGACCGAAAGGAACGCCATCATGGCGAAGCTCAGCACCGACGAGCTCATCGAGCAGTTCAAGGGCCTCACCCTCATCGAGCTCAACGAGTTCGTGAAGGCCTTCGAGGAGACCTTCGAGGTCACCGCCGCCGCCCCCGCCGCCGTCGCGGTCGCCGCCCCCGCGGGTGGCGCCGGTGGCGACGCCCCGGCCGAGGAGGAGAAGGACGAGTTCGACGTCATCCTCGAGGCTGCCGGCGACAAGAAGATCCAGGTCATCAAGGAGGTGCGCGCGCTCACGTCCCTCGGCCTGAAGGAGGCCAAGGACCTCGTGGACGGTGCCCCGAAGCCGGTCCTGGAGGGCGCGAACAAGGAGACGGCCGAGAAGGCCAAGGCTGCCCTCGAGGGCGCCGGCGCCACGGTCACCCTCAAGTGATCGCACCGGTCCCGTCCTGACGGGACCGGTCGCACGCCGCACGAGGCCCGCACCCCGATCGGGGTGCGGGCCTCGTCGTCGTCCGGGACGGTCGGGTCCCGGGCCGGCGGCCTCCCGGGCGGCCCGGAGGCTCCCGGGTACCCCGTGGCGCCGACGGGGTCGGCGCACCGGCTTCACGGAACGGCCACGAGTGTGCCACCATGTGCGGGTCGACGACGCAGGACAGCGAGGTCGACAGCAGCAGGTTCGAGGCCCGCACGGCGGGCCGGAGGGCGGGCGACGAGGCCCGTGCGAGTACCGGCGAGGCGCGCAGCGCCCAGGCCGGGCGGGGGAGTGTGCCCCGGGGTTGTGTGGTGACGCCTTCTTGGGGTATGCTCACGCTTTGCGCTGTCCTGTGCCCCCGATCTCATATACCCCCGACCCCCTCGCCGACGTACGTGCGCGTCCGCGAGGTGTCGTGGCGGCGGTGATCGTGTCCAGCCCGGCCGGTGCAGCGTTCTTTCGATCTGCAGGGAAGGACCCCTCTTGGCTGCCTCGCGCACCCCTTCTGCTCCGTCCGCCGACGCCATCGCGAACCGCACCGCATCGCGTCGCCTCTCCTTCGCCAAGCTCTTCGAGCCGCTCGAGGTCCCCGACCTGCTGGGCCTCCAGACCGAGAGCTTCGACTGGCTGCTCGGCAACGAGGCGTGGCAGGCGCGCGTCGCCGCCGCGGCCGAGGCCGGGCGCCAGGACGTGCCCTCGACGTCGGGTCTCGAGGAGATCTTCGAGGAGATCTCCCCGATCGAGGACTTCGGGTCCTCGATGTCGCTGTCGTTCTCCAACCACCGCTTCGAGCCGCCGAAGTACACGGCCGACGAGTGCAAGGAGAAGGATTTCACGTACGCCGCGCCGCTGTTCGTCACCGCGGAGTTCGTCAACTACAACACCGGTGAGATCAAGAGCCAGACGGTCTTCATGGGCGACTTCCCGCTCATGACCGAGCGCGGCACGTTCATCATCAACGGCACCGAGCGCGTCGTCGTCTCGCAGCTCGTCCGCTCGCCCGGCGTCTACTTCGAGCGCGCTGCCGACAAGACGAGCGACAAGGACATCTTCTCCGCGAAGATCATCCCGTCGCGCGGTGCCTGGCTCGAGTTCGAGATCGACAAGCGCGACGCCGTCGGCGTGCGCGTCGACCGCAAGCGCAAGCAGTCCGTGACCGTGCTGCTCAAGGCGCTCGGCCTCACGGAGTCCGAGATCCGCGAGCAGTTCGCGGACTTCCCGTCCGTGCTCGACACGCTCGAGAAGGACCACGTCCACACGCAGGACGAGGCGCTCGTCGACCTCTACCGCAAGATCCGCCCGGGCGAGCCGCCGACGGTCGAGGCCGGCCGCGCGCTCCTCGAGAACTTCTACTTCAACCCGAAGCGCTACGACCTCGCCAAGGTCGGCCGCTACAAGGCGAACAAGAAGCTCGGCATCGACGCGCCGCTCAGCGACTCCACGCTGTCGGTCTCGGACGTCGTCGCGACGATCAAGTACCTCGCGGCGCTGCACGCGGACCACGCGAGCATCCCGGGCACGCGCAACGGCGAGGCCGTCGAGGTGCGCGTCGAGACGGACGACATCGACCACTTCGGCAACCGCCGCATCCGCGCCGTCGGCGAGCTCATCCAGAACCAGGTCCGCACGGGCCTGTCCCGGATGGAGCGCGTCGTGCGCGAGCGCATGACGACGCAGGACGTCGAGGCGATCACGCCGCAGACGCTCATCAACATCCGCCCGGTCGTGGCGTCCATCCGCGAGTTCTTCGGCACGTCGCAGCTCTCGCAGTTCATGGACCAGAACAACCCGCTCGCGGGCCTGACGCACAAGCGTCGTCTCTCGGCCCTCGGCCCGGGTGGTCTCTCGCGCGACCGCGCCGGCATGGAGGTCCGTGACGTCCACCCGTCGCACTACGGCCGCATGTGCCCGATCGAGACCCCTGAGGGTCCGAACATCGGTCTGATCGGCTCGCTCGCGTCGTACGGGCGCATCAACCCGTTCGGCTTCATCGAGACGCCGTACCGCAAGGTGACGGCGGGCAAGGTGACCGACGAGGTCGTCTACCTCACGGCCGACGACGAGGACCGCCACGTCATCGCGCAGGCGAACCAGACGCTCAACGCCGACGGCTCCTTCGCGGACGAGCGCGTGCTCGTGCGCACCAAGGGCGGCGAGGTCGAGATCGTCCCCGGCGCGCAGGTCGACTACATGGACGTCTCGCCGCGCCAGATGGTCTCGGTCGCGACGGCGCTCATCCCGTTCCTCGAGCACGACGACGCGAACCGCGCCCTCATGGGTGCGAACATGCAGCGCCAGGCCGTGCCGCTGGTCCGCTCCGAGGCCCCGCTCGTCGGGACCGGCATGGAGTGGCGCGCGGCCGTCGACGCGGGCGACGTCGTCGTCGCGACGAAGCCCGGTGTCGTCACCGAGGTCTCGGCCGACCTCGTGCTCGTCGCGAACGACGACGGCACGACCGGCAGCTACCGCATCGCGAAGTTCCGCCGCTCGAACCAGGGCACGAGCTACAACCAGCGCGTGCTCGTCGACGAGGGCCAGCGCGTCGAGCCCGGCTCCGTCCTCGCGGACGGTCCGGCGACCGACGAGGGCGAGCTCGCGCTCGGCCGCAACCTCCTCGTGGCGTTCATGTCGTGGGAGGGCCACAACTACGAGGACGCGATCATCCTCAGCCAGCGTCTCGTGCAGGACGACGTGCTCTCCTCGATCCACATCGAGGAGCACGAGGTCGACGCGCGCGACACCAAGCTCGGCCCCGAGGAGATCACGCGGGACATCCCGAACGTCTCCGAGGACGTCCTCGCGGACCTCGACGAGCGCGGCATCATCCGCATCGGTGCCGAGGTCGGCGCGGGCGACGTCCTGGTCGGCAAGGTCACGCCGAAGGGCGAGACCGAGCTGACCCCGGAGGAGCGCCTCCTGCGCGCGATCTTCGGCGAGAAGGCGCGCGAGGTGCGCGACACGTCGCTCAAGGTGCCCCACGGCGAGTCCGGCACGGTCATCGGCGTGCGCGAGTTCAACCGCGAGGACGGCGACGAGCTGCCCGCGGGCGTGAACCAGCTCGTGCGCGTCTACATCGCGCAGCGCCGCAAGATCACGGACGGCGACAAGCTCGCCGGCCGTCACGGCAACAAGGGCGTCATCTCCAAGATCCTGCCCGTCGAGGACATGCCGTTCCTCGAGGACGGGACGCCGGTCGACGTCGTCCTCAACCCGCTGGGCGTCCCCGGTCGTATGAACGTGGGCCAGGTCCTCGAGACGCACCTCGGGTGGGTCGCGAAGCAGGGCTGGGACATCTCGCTCGCCGACGGCAAGGACCTCTCCTGGCGGGAGAACGTCCCGGAGATCGCCGCGACGTCCGAGCCGGGCCGTCCCGTCGCCACCCCGGTGTTCGACGGCGTCCACGAGGACGCGCTCACGGGCCTGCTCTCGACGACGATCCCGAACCGCGACGGCGACCGCATGGTCGGCGCCGACGGCAAGGCGCGCCTGTTCGACGGCCGCTCCGGCGAGCCGTTCCCCGAGGCCGTGTCGGTGGGCTACATGTACATCCTCAAGCTCCACCACCTGGTCGACGACAAGATCCACGCGCGCTCGACCGGCCCGTACTCGATGATCACCCAGCAGCCGCTCGGTGGTAAGGCGCAGTTCGGCGGCCAGCGCTTCGGCGAGATGGAGGTGTGGGCCCTCGAGGCGTACGGCGCGGCCTACACGCTGCAGGAGCTCCTCACGATCAAGTCGGACGACGTGCCCGGTCGCGTCAAGGTCTACGAGGCGATCGTCAAGGGCGAGAACATCCCCGACTCGGGCATCCCGGAGTCCTTCAAGGTCCTCCTCAAGGAGATGCAGTCGCTGTGCCTGAACGTCGAGGTGCTCTCGAGCGACGGCGTGTCCATCGAGATGCGGGAGTCGGACGACGACGTGTACCGCGCAGCCGAAGAGCTCGGCATCGACCTGTCGCGCCGCCCCAACGCGGCGTCCAGCGTCGACGAGATCTGATCTCGGGCAGGTGGGAGCGGGTCACCCCGCTCCCACCGACGACCCCCACACCAACCGTCTTTTTGGCGTCGGGGCCGGCCACGGCCGGTCCCGGCAGGCGAAGGAAGTAGGACAACTTGCTCGACGTCAACGTCTTCGACGAGCTGCGTATCGGCCTGGCCACGGCCGACGACATCCGTGCGTGGTCGCACGGTGAGGTGAAGAAGCCCGAGACCATCAACTACCGCACCCTCAAGCCCGAGAAGGACGGACTCTTCTGCGAGAAGATCTTCGGCCCGACCCGGGACTGGGAGTGCTACTGCGGCAAGTACAAGCGCGTGCGCTTCAAGGGCATCATCTGCGAGCGCTGCGGCGTCGAGGTGACGCGCTCGAAGGTGCGTCGTGAGCGCATGGGCCACATCGAGCTCGCCGCGCCGGTCACGCACATCTGGTTCTTCAAGGGCGTGCCCTCGCGCCTCGGCTACCTGCTCGACCTCGCCCCGAAGGACCTCGAGAAGGTCATCTACTTCGCGGCGTACATGATCACCTCGGTCGACGAGGAGGGCCGCCAGGAGGACCTCCCGAACCTCCAGAACGAGATCGACCTGGAGAAGAAGGAGATCGCGGACGCCCGCGACAACGACATCAACTCCCGCGCCCAGAAGCTCGAGGCCGACCTGGCCGAGCTCGAGGCCGAGGGTGCCAAGGCCGACGCGCGCCGCAAGGTCCGCGACTCGGCCGAGCGCGAGATGGCGCAGATCCGCAAGCGCGCCGACGCCCAGCTCGACCGTCTCGAGCAGGTGTGGGACCGCTTCAAGAACCTCAAGGTCGCCGACCTCGAGGGCGACGAGATGCTGTACCGCGCCCTCCAGGACCGCTACGGCACCTACTTCGAGGGCTCGATGGGCGCCGCGGCGATCCAGAAGCGTCTCCAGGACTTCGACCTGGAGGCGGAGGCCGAGTCCCTGCGCGAGACCATCCGCTCGGGCAAGGGCCAGCGCAAGACGCGTGCCCTCAAGCGCCTCAAGGTCGTCAACGCGTTCCTCACCACGACGAACTCGCCCACGGGCATGGTGCTCGACGCCGTCCCGGTCATCCCGCCGGACCTGCGCCCGATGGTGCAGCTCGACGGTGGCCGCTTCGCGACGAGCGACCTCAACGACCTGTACCGCCGCGTGATCAACCGGAACAACCGCCTCAAGCGTCTGCTCGACCTGGGTGCGCCGGAGATCATCGTCAACAACGAGAAGCGGATGCTCCAGGAGGCCGTCGACTCGCTGTTCGACAACGGCCGCCGTGGTCGTCCGGTCACCGGCCCGGGCAACCGCCCGCTCAAGTCCATCTCGGACATGCTCAAGGGCAAGCAGGGTCGTTTCCGTCAGAACCTGCTCGGCAAGCGTGTCGACTACTCGGGCCGTTCGGTCATCGTCGTCGGCCCGCAGCTCAAGCTGCACCAGTGCGGCCTGCCCAAGCAGATGGCGCTCGAGCTGTTCAAGCCGTTCGTCATGAAGCGCCTCGTCGACCTCAACCACGCGCAGAACATCAAGAGCGCGAAGCGCATGGTCGAGCGTGCCCGCCCGGTCGTGTGGGACGTGCTCGAAGAGGTCATCACCGAGCACCCCGTGCTGCTCAACCGTGCGCCGACGCTGCACCGCCTGGGCATCCAGGCGTTCGAGCCGCAGCTCGTCGAGGGCAAGGCGATCCACCTGCACCCGCTCGTCTGCGCCGCGTTCAACGCGGACTTCGACGGTGACCAGATGGCCGTCCACCTGCCCCTGAGCGCCGAGGCGCAGGCCGAGGCCCGCATCCTCATGCTCTCGAGCAACAACATCCTCAAGCCGTCGGACGGCCGTCCGGTGACCATGCCCTCGCAGGACATGATCATCGGTCTGTACCACCTGACGAGCGACCGCGAGGGCGCCGAGGGCGAGGGTCGTGCGTTCGGCTCGGTCGCCGAGGCGATCATGGCGTTCGACCAGGGCACCCTGGACCTCAACGCCCAGGTGAAGATCCGCACGACGGACCTCGTCCCGCCGGTCTCCGGCTTCGAGGCTCCCGAGGGCTGGGAGGAGGGTCAGCCGATCCTCTTCGACACCACGCTCGGTCGAGCGCTGTTCAACGAGACGCTCCCCGTCGACTACCCGTACGTGAACTCGGTCGTCGACAAGAAGCGCCTCTCGGCGATCGTCAACGAGCTCGCGGAGCGCTACCCGAAGGTCGAGGTCGCGGCGTCGCTCGACGCGCTGAAGGCCGCCGGCTTCCGCTGGGCGACCCGCTCGGGCGTCACGATCGCGATCTCCGACGTGGCGACGCCCAAGGAGAAGGCCGTCATCCTCGAGCAGCACGAGGAGCGCGCGCTCAAGGTCCAGCAGCAGTACGACCGTGGTCTCATCACGGACGACGAGCGCCGTCAGGAGCTCATCGAGATCTGGACCCAGGCGACCGACAAGGTCGCGTCGGTCATGCGCGAGAACCTCGAGGCGAACGACCGCAACACCGTGTACCGCATGGTCGGTTCGGGTGCGCGTGGTAACTGGATGCAGGTCCGTCAGATCGCCGGTATGCGCGGTCTCGTGGCGAACCCGAAGGGCGAGATCATCCCGCGCCCGATCAAGTCCAACTACCGCGAGGGCCTGTCCGTCCTCGAGTACTTCATCGCGACGCACGGCGCCCGCAAGGGTCTGGCGGACACCGCGCTGCGGACCGCCGACTCGGGCTACCTCACGCGTCGTCTCGTGGACGTCTCGCAGGACGTCATCGTCCGCGAGGAGGACTGCGGCACCGAGCGCGGCCTGACGCTGCCGATCGCCGAGGAGCTCGCGGGCAAGCTCGTGCGCCACCCGAAGGTGGAGACGAGCGTCTACTCGCGCACCCTCGCGGCCGACCTGGTCGACCCCGACGGCAACGTCGTCGGCAAGGCCGGCGACGACGCGGGCGACGTCCTCATCGACGCCGCGGTCACCGCGGGCGTCCGTGAGGCCAAGGTCCGCTCGGTCCTCACGTGCGAGTCGCGCGTCGGCACGTGCGCCAAGTGCTACGGGCGTTCGCTCGCCACGGGCAAGCTCGTCGACATCGGCGAGGCGGTCGGCATCATCGCGGCCCAGTCGATCGGTGAGCCGGGCACGCAGCTGACGATGCGTACCTTCCACACCGGTGGTGTCGCCTCCGCGGACGACATCACGCAGGGTCTGCCGCGTGTCACGGAGCTCTTCGAGGCCCGCACCCCCAAGGGTGAGGCGCCCATCGCGGAGTTCTCGGGCCGCATCGCGATCGACGACTCGGAGCGCTCGCGCCGTCTGGTGCTCACGCCGGACGACGGCTCGGAGGAGATCGCCTACCCGGTGACCAAGCGTGCCCGCCTGCTCGTGCAGGACGGCGACCACGTGAACGTCGGCACGCAGCTCGTCCAGGGTGCGGTGGACCCGAAGAAGGTCCTGCGCATCCTCGGCCCGCGCGCCACGCAGAAGCACCTGGTGGACGAGGTCCAGGAGGTCTACCGCTCGCAGGGCGTGGACATCCACGACAAGCACATCGAGGTCATCGTGCGGCAGATGCTGCGTCGCGTGACCGTGCTCGACTCGGGCGACTCGCACCTCCTGCCGGGCGAGCTCGCCGAGCGCGGCCGCTTCGAGGACGCGAACCGTCGCGCGGTGGCGGAGGGTGGCCAGCCGGCCTCCGGCCGTCCCGAGCTGATGGGCATCACGAAGGCGTCGCTCGCGACGGACTCGTGGCTCTCGGCCGCGTCGTTCCAGGAGACGACGCGCGTGCTCACCGAGGCGTCGATGAGCGGTCGTCGTGACCCGCTCCTCGGCCTCAAGGAGAACGTCATCATCGGTAAGCTCATCCCGGCCGGTACCGGTCTTCCCCGGTACACCAAGGTCCAGGTCGAGCCGACCGAGCAGGCCAAGACGGAGCTCTACCCGAGCTTCGGCTACGACGAGATCGACTTCCCGGCGCTCGGCATGGGCTCCGGCGAGGCGATCCCGCTCGAGGACCTGGACTTCGGCGACTACCGCTGACGTCCCACGACGGGTGCCCGTCGGCCGCCCGCACCTCGTGTGCGGCGGCCGGCGGGCACCCGTCGTCGTCCCTCCTGCGGGACGACGACGCGGCCCGGGGGAGCGTCCGCGGTCGCGACCTGCTCCTTTGACTCCTTGCCGGGTGGCAGGTAGCCTGGTAAACCGTGCCCGCGCCGTCGGGCCCTCCGTGATGTCCCTGGCGGGACGGTGCGGGCGAGAGATCGTCGCACACCGCCGCGTGGCGGTCTCCGGACGGGCCGATGTGAGTGCCCGGGCACTCCGGATCCCGGTCCTGGTGGCGCCGTCGCGCCCACGGTCGGGAGACGGACCATCGAGCCGGTGGTAGGTGGCTGCTGCAGCGTCTCTCGCGCTGCGGGTGCCTCGTGCGATCGGCTCCAGCAGCCAGCACGACCACCATCGGGGATAGCCCCGGTAGCTCGAGAAGACACGGAGACGTAGTGCCTACGATCCAGCAGCTCGTCCGCAAGGGGCGGACCTCGAAGGTGGGGAAGTCCAAGACTCCCGCCCTCAAGGGCTCCCCGCAGCGGCGCGGTGTGTGCACGCGCGTGTACACCACCACCCCGAAGAAGCCGAACTCCGCGCTGCGCAAGGTCGCTCGCGTGAAGCTCTCCTCCCAGGTCGAGGTCACGGCCTACATCCCCGGCGTCGGCCACAACCTCCAGGAGCACTCCATCGTGCTCGTGCGCGGCGGTCGTGTGAAGGACCTCCCGGGTGTGCGCTACAAGATCGTGCGCGGCGCGCTCGACACGCAGGGCGTGAAGAACCGCAAGCAGGCCCGCAGCCGCTACGGCGCCAAGAAGGAGAAGAGCTGATGCCTCGCAAGGGCCCGGCCCCGAAGCGGCCGCTCATCGTCGACCCGGTCTACGGGTCTCCCGTCGTCACGCAGCTCATCAACAAGGTGCTGCTCGACGGCAAGAAGTCCACCGCCGAGTCCATCGTCTACGGCGCCCTCGAGGGCGTCCGGGCGAAGACGGACGGCGACCCGGTCGTGGTGCTCAAGCGCGCGCTCGAGAACGTCCGCCCGGCGCTCGAGGTCCGCTCGCGCCGCGTCGGTGGTGCGACCTACCAGGTCCCGGTCGAGGTGCGCCCGGCGCGTGCGACGACCCTCGCGCTGCGCTGGCTCACGGACTACTCGCGCGCCCGTCGCGAGAAGACCATGACGGAGCGCCTCATGAACGAGATCCTCGACGCGAGCAACGGCCTCGGCGCCGCGGTCAAGCGCCGTGAGGACATGCACAAGATGGCGGAGTCCAACAAGGCCTTCGCCCACTACCGCTGGTAGTCCGCACGACGGGCCCCGGGGACCGGAGCGTCCCCGGGGCCGTCGGCGGGTCGAGGCCGGTCACCCCGGTCCGAGCAGCGCCCCCGACTCAACCCATCTAACGAGGGAAGCAGACCGTGGCACTTGACGTGCTGACCGACCTGAGCAAGGTCCGCAACATCGGCATCATGGCCCACATCGATGCCGGGAAGACCACGACCACCGAGCGCATCCTGTTCTACACGGGTGTGAACTACAAGCTCGGCGAGACGCACGACGGCGCGTCCACGACCGACTGGATGGAGCAGGAGAAGGAGCGCGGCATCACGATCACGTCCGCCGCCGTCTCGTGCTACTGGAACAAGAACCAGATCAACATCATCGACACGCCCGGCCACGTCGACTTCACGGTCGAGGTCGAGCGCTCCCTGCGCGTCCTCGACGGCGCCGTCGCCGTCTTCGACGGCAAGGAGGGTGTCGAGCCGCAGTCGGAGACGGTGTGGCGCCAGGCGGACAAGTACAACGTCCCCCGCATCTGCTTCGTCAACAAGATGGACAAGCTCGGCGCGGACTTCTACTTCACCGTCGACACGATCATCAACCGCCTCAAGGCGAAGCCGCTGGTCATCCAGCTCCCGATCGGTGCCGAGAGCGAGTTCACCGGCGTCGTCGACCTGCTCGAGATGAAGGCGCTCGTCTGGCACGGGGAGACCCAGCTCGGCGAGGCGTACGACACCGAGGAGATCCCCGCGGACCTGGTCGAGAAGGCCCAGCAGTACCGCAGCGAGCTCGTCGAGGCCGTCGCCGAGGCCGACGAGGAGCTGCTCGAGAAGTACCTCGGTGGCGAGGAGCTGACGATCGCCGAGCTCAAGGCCGGCATCCGCAAGCTCGTCATCGCGGGCGAGGCGTTCCCGGTCCTGTGCGGCTCCGCGTTCAAGAACAAGGGCGTCCAGCCCATGCTCGACGCGGTCATCGACTACCTGCCGTCGCCCCTCGACGTGCCGGCGATCGACGGTCACGACCCGAAGGACGAGGAGAAGGTCATCCAGCGTCACCCCGACGCCTCGGAGCCGTTCTCCGCGCTCGCCTTCAAGGTCGCGGCGCACCCGTTCTTCGGCAAGCTCACCTACGTCCGCGTGTACTCCGGTCGTGTCGAGCCCGGCCAGCAGGTCGCGAACTCGACCAAGGGCAAGAAGGAGCGCGTCGGCAAGATCTTCCAGATGCACTCCAACAAGGAGAACCCGGTCGACGAGGCGAGCGCCGGTCACATCTACGCGGTCATCGGCCTCAAGGACACCACGACCGGTGACACGCTGAGCGACATGGCGAACCCGGTGATCCTCGAGTCGATGAGCTTCCCCGAGCCCGTCATCGACGTGGCGATCGAGCCGAAGACGAAGGCCGACCAGGAGAAGCTCTCCACGGCGATCCAGAAGCTCGCCGAGGAGGACCCGACCTTCCGCGTGAAGCTGGACGACGAGACCGGCCAGACCGTCATCGGCGGCATGGGCGAGCTCCACCTCGACATCCTCGTCGACCGCATGCGTCGCGAGTTCAAGGTCGAGGCGAACGTCGGCAAGCCGCAGGTCGCGTACCGCGAGACGATCCGCCGCAAGGCCGAGAAGATCGAGTACACGCACAAGAAGCAGACCGGTGGGTCCGGGCAGTTCGCGAAGGTCCAGGTGACCTTCGAGCCGCTCGACACGTCCGAGGGCGAGCTCTACGAGTTCTCCAACGCGGTCACCGGTGGTCGCATCCCGCGCGAGTACATCCCCAGCGTGGACGCCGGCATCCAGTCCGCGATGGAGCTCGGCGTGCTCGCCGGCTTCCCGCTGGTCGGGGTGAAGGCGATCCTGCTCGACGGCGCCTACCACGAGGTCGACTCCTCGGAGATGGCGTTCAAGATCGCCGGCTCGATGGTCCTCAAGGAGGGCGTCAAGCGGGCGGACCCGGTTCTGCTGGAGCCGGTGATGGCGGTCGAGGTGCGTACGCCCGAGGAGTACATGGGCGACGTCATCGGCGACCTGAACTCACGTCGTGGAATGATCCAGTCCATGGAGGACGCGACGGGTGTGAAGGTCGTCCGGGCCCACGTACCGTTGTCAGAGATGTTCGGGTACATCGGTGACCTCCGGTCCAAGACCCAGGGTCGTGCGGTGTACTCGATGCAGTTCGACAACTACGCCGAGGTTCCTCGGAACGTTGCCGAAGAGATCATCAAGAAGACCCGGGGCGAGTGAGTCCCCACAGGTCGAAGACCCGCACAACCATCAACCTGTAGGAAAACCGCAACGCCCCGCGGATGTAGGATCTCTCGGTCGACATTCGCAACGTTCGGCACATCTACCCAAGTCCCAGGAGGACCCCAGTGGCTAAGGCCAAGTTCGAGCGGACCAAGCCGCACGTCAACGTCGGCACCATCGGTCACGTCGACCACGGTAAGACGACGCTGACGGCGGCGATCTCGAAGACGCTCGCGGACACGTACCCGGACCTGCCGGCGAACACGCAGCGCAACTTCGACGAGATCGACGCGGCTCCCGAGGAGAAGCAGCGCGGTATCACGATCAACATCGCGCACATCGAGTACGAGACGCCGAAGCGCCACTACGCGCACGTCGACGCCCCGGGTCACGCCGACTACATCAAGAACATGATCACCGGTGCCGCCCAGATGGACGGCGCGATCCTGGTGGTCGCCGCGACCGACGGTCCGATGGCCCAGACGCGCGAGCACGTCCTGCTCGCCCGCCAGGTCGGCGTGCCGTACCTGCTCGTCGCGCTCAACAAGTCCGACATGGTCGACGACGAGGAGATCCTCGAGCTCGTCGAGATGGAGGTGCGCGAGCTCCTCTCCTCGCAGGAGTTCGACGGTGACAACGCGCCGGTCGTGCGCGTCTCCGGTCTCAAGGCGCTCGAGGGCGACCCCGAGTGGACCGCGAAGATCCTCGAGCTCATGGAGGCCGTGGACGAGAACGTGCCCGAGCCCGTCCGCGAGCTCGACAAGCCGTTCCTCATGCCCGTCGAGGACGTCTTCACGATCACCGGTCGTGGCACCGTCGTCACCGGCAAGGTGGAGCGTGGCACGCTCGACCTCAACTCGGACGTCGAGATCGTCGGCATCCGCGCGCCCCAGAAGACCACGGTCACGGGCATCGAGACGTTCCACAAGCAGATGGACCAGGCTCAGGCCGGCGACAACACCGGTCTGCTCCTGCGCGGCATCAAGCGCGAGGACGTCGAGCGCGGCCAGGTCGTCGTGAAGCCGGGCTCGATCACCCCGCACACGCAGTTCGAGGCGCAGGTCTACATCCTGGGCAAGGACGAGGGCGGCCGTCACAACCCGTTCTACTCGAACTACCGTCCGCAGTTCTACTTCCGCACGACGGACGTCACCGGCGTCATCACGCTGCCCGAGGGCACCGAGATGGTCATGCCCGGCGACAACACCGAGATGACGGTCGAGCTGATCCAGCCGATCGCCATGGAGGAGGGCCTCGGCTTCGCCATCCGTGAGGGTGGCCGCACCGTCGGCTCGGGCCGCGTCACCAAGATCCTCAAGTGATCTGACGCTGCCTCCGCAGCACCTCGTCGAAGGCCCGGTCCCGTCCGCGGGGCCGGGCCTTCGGCCTGCGGTCACCGTCACAGCGGTGTCGCGCCGTCCCGACTTGGACGACGGCGGCTTCGTGTGGCAGACTGTTCAGGTTGCCTGTTACGGGTGCGCTCTTTCACGTGTCGAACAGTGTGTTGAACCGGTCCTCTCGCCGAGGGCCAGGACCCCGGGACATCTCCCGGGTCTGCGGGTTGAGCTCTCTGTGTCGCCATGGATCGAGTACCCCGCGGAACACACGTTCCGACAGGCTCGCACAAACGTTGTGGTCCGGTTCGCGGAGCCGTGCGTCAGCACGGAGCCCGGCGGGAGTCCACATATCCAACGGCCCTGCGCCTCTCGGCGTGTGCGCCCAGGTGCGTCGCGACTACGCGACACGCCCGAGCGCGGGGGTCGGACAGCTAGCGGTTCGAGAGAGAGAGTCAGACGACGCCATGGCGGGACAGAAGATCCGCATCCGGCTCAAGTCCTACGACCACGAGGTCATCGACAGCTCGGCGCGCAAGATCGTCGACACGGTGACGCGCGCTGGTGCAACGGTCGTGGGTCCGGTGCCGCTGCCGACGGAGAAGAACGTCTTCTGCGTCATCCGGTCGCCTCACAAGTACAAGGACAGCCGCGAGCACTTCGAGATGCGCACGCACAAGCGGCTGATCGACATCATCGATCCCACGCCGAAGGCGGTCGACTCGCTCATGCGTCTCGACCTGCCGGCTGACGTGAACATCGAGATCAAGCTCTGAGGCTGGAGGACATCATGACTACCCCCCAGCAGAACGCGCGCCCGGTCACCGCGGTGCTCGGCACGAAGCTCGGGATGACGCAGCTCTGGGACGAGGCCGGGCGCCTCGTGCCCGTGACCGTCGTCGCGGTCGGCACGAACGTCGTGACGCAGGTGCGCACGTCGGACGCCGACGGCTACGCCGCCGTGCAGCTCGCCTACGGCCAGATCGACCCGCGCAAGGTCACGAAGCCGCTCAAGGGCCACTTCGAGAAGGCCGGCGTCACGCCGCGTCGTCACGTCGCCGAGGTCCGCACCACCGACGCCACCGAGTACTCGCTCGGCCAGGAGATCACCGCGGAGGCCTTCGAGGCCGGCGCCGTGGTCGACGTCGTGGGCACGACCAAGGGCAAGGGCACCGCCGGTGTCATGAAGCGTCACGGCTTCTCCGGCGTGGGTGCCTCCCACGGCTCGCACCGTAACCACCGCAAGCCCGGCTCGATCGGTGGGGCCTCGACCCCGTCGCGCGTCTTCAAGGGCCTGCGCATGGCCGGTCGGATGGGCAACGTCCGTCAGACCACCCAGAACCTGACCGTCCACGCGGTCGACGCCGAGAAGGGTCTGCTGCTCGTCAAGGGCGCGGTTCCCGGCCCCAAGGGCGGCGTCGTCCTCGTGCGCAGCGCCGCGAAGGGAGCGTGAACCCCATGTCCGCTCTGACCGTTGACGTGCTGGACCCCAAGGGCAAGAAGGCCGGCACCGCCGAGCTCCCCGCCGAGGTGTTCGACGTCGAGCTCAACGTCCCGCTGATCCACCAGGTCGTCGTCGCCCAGCGTGCCGCTGCACGCCAGGGCACCCACGACACCAAGTCCCGCGGCGAGGTCCGCGGTGGTGGTCGCAAGCCGTACAAGCAGAAGGGCACCGGCCGCGCCCGCCAGGGTTCGACCCGTGCGCCGCAGTTCGCCGGGGGTGGCGTCGTCCACGGCCCGACGCCGCGCTCGTACGACCAGCGGACGCCCAAGAAGATGAAGGCCGCCGCGCTCCGCGGTGCCCTCTCGGACCGCGCCCGCAACGGCCGTGTCCACGTGGTGACCGGCTTCGGCGTCGACGGCCTGCCGTCGACCAAGACCGCCGTCACGACGCTCGCCAAGCTCTCCGGGCGCAAGCACGTCCTCGTCGTCACCGAGCGTGGTGACGAGCTGACGATCAAGTCGCTGCGGAACGTCGAGCAGGTCCACCTCCTGGTGGCCGACCAGCTCAACACCTACGACGTGCTCGTCTCCGACGACGTCGTCTTCACGCAGGGCGCGCTCGACGCGTTCCTGACGGGCCCGGCCACGGGTCGCTCCGCGAAGGCCGTCGCCACCTCCACCGAGGCGGACGAGACTGCTGCCGAGGAGGCCGCGAAGTGACCACCGTGACCAAGGACCCCCGTGACGTGATCCTCGCGCCGGTCGTCTCCGAGAAGAGCTACGGCCTGCTCGACGAGGGCAAGTACACGTTCGTCGTCGACCCGCGGGCCAACAAGACCGAGATCAAGATCGCCGTCGAGCAGATCTTCTCGGTCAAGGTCGCCTCGGTGAACACGATCAACCGCAAGGGCAAGACGCGTCGCACGCGTTTCGGCCTGGGCAAGCGCAAGGACACCAAGCGTGCGATCGTCACCCTCCGCGAGGGCACGATCGACATCTTCGGCTGAGCCGACGAGAGCAGATTGAGGACAGATCCCCATGGGAATCCGTAAGTACAAGCCGACGACGCCCGGCCGCCGCGGCTCGAGCGTCGCCGACTTCGCCGAGATCACGCGCTCGCAGCCGGAGAAGTCTCTGGTCCGCCCGCTCTCGAAGAGCGGCGGCCGCAACAGCTCCGGTCGTATCACCACCCGTCACAAGGGTGGTGGCCACAAGCGTGCGTACCGCGTGATCGACTTCCGTCGTCACGACAAGGACGGCGTGCCGGCGAAGGTCGCGCACATCGAGTACGACCCCAACCGCACCGCGCGCATCGCGCTCCTGCACTACGCGGACGGCGAGAAGCGTTACATCGTCGCGCCGGCGAAGCTCAAGCAGGGCGACGTCGTCGAGGCGGGCGCGGGCGCGGACATCAAGCCCGGCAACAACCTGCCGCTGCGCAACATCCCGACCGGTACGGTCATCCACGCCATCGAGCTCAAGCCCGGTGGCGGCGCGAAGATCGCCCGTTCGGCCGGTGCGTCCGTGCAGCTCGTCGCCAAGGACGGGCCGTACGCGCAGCTGCGCATGCCCTCCGGCGAGATCCGCAACGTCGACCTGCGCTGCCGCGCGACGGTCGGCGAGGTCGGCAACGCCGAGCAGTCGAACATCAACTGGGGCAAGGCCGGCCGCATGCGCTGGAAGGGCAAGCGCCCGACCGTCCGCGGTGTCGCCATGAACCCGATCGACCACCCGCACGGTGGTGGTGAGGGCAAGACCTCCGGTGGTCGCCACCCGGTGAGCCCGTGGGGCCAGCCGGAGGGTCGTACCCGCCGTCCCAACAAGCCGAGCGACAAGCTGATCGTGCGTCGTCGCCGTACCGGCAAGAAGCGCTGATAGGAGCCTGGAGACATGCCTCGTAGCCTGAAGAAGGGCCCCTTCGTCGACGACCACCTGCAGAAGAAGGTGGACGCTCAGAACGAGAAGGGGACCAAGAACGTCATCAAGACCTGGTCCCGTCGGTCGGTCATCACGCCCGACTTCCTCGGTCACACGTTCGCCGTGCACGACGGTCGCAAGCACACGCCGGTGTTCGTCACCGAGTCGATGGTCGGCCACAAGCTCGGCGAGTTCGCTCCCACGCGGACCTTCCGCGGCCACGTGAAGGACGACAAGAAGGGTCGTCGCCGCTGACCCCCGGGTCAGTCTGGTGACGACCTGGACGGTCAAGAGACAAGAAGGCAGGACAGCAATGGAAGCCAAGGCGCAGGCGCGGTTCGTCCGTGTCACGCCCCAGAAGGCCCGGCGCGTCGTGGACCTCATCCGTGGCAAGCAGGCCTCCGAGGCCGTCGCGGTGCTGAAGTTCGCACCGCAGGCGGCGAGCGAGCCCGTCCGCAAGGTCGTGGAGAGCGCCATCGCCAACGCCCGGGTGAAGGCGGACCGCGCGAGCGAAGCGTTCGAGGAGCAGGAGCTCGTCGTGCGTGAGGCGTTCGTCGACGAGGGCCCGACCCTCAAGCGTTTCCGCCCCCGGGCCCAGGGCCGTGCGAACCGCATCCTCAAGCGCACCAGCCACATCACCGTGGTCGTCGCTCCGCGTGAGAACACGAAGGGAAGTGCCCGATAGTGGGACAGAAGGTTCACCCGCACGGGTACCGCCTCGGCATCACCACCGACCACCGGTCGCGCTGGTTCGCCGACAGCACCAAGCCCGGACAGCGGTACCGCGACTACGTCCGCGAGGACGTCCAGATCCGCAAACTCATGAGCACGGGTCTCGAGCGCGCCGGCATCTCCAAGGTCGAGATCGAGCGCACCCGTGACCGTGTCCGCGTGGACATCCACACGGCGCGTCCGGGCATCGTCATCGGCCGCCGCGGCGCCGAGGCCGACCGCATCCGCGGCGAGCTCGAGAAGCTCACCGGCAAGCAGGTGCAGCTCAACATCCTCGAGGTGAAGAACGCCGAGACGGATGCGCAGCTCGTCGCCCAGGGCATCGCCGAGCAGCTCGCGAGCCGCGTCTCGTTCCGTCGTGCCATGCGCAAGGGCATCCAGTCCGCGCAGCGCGCCGGCGCGAAGGGCATCCGCGTGCAGGTCTCCGGCCGCCTCGGTGGCGCGGAGATGAGCCGGTCGGAGTTCTACCGCGAGGGTCGTGTGCCGCTGCACACGCTGCGCGCGTACATCGACTACGGCTTCTTCGAGGCCCGCACCACGTTCGGCCGCATCGGCGTGAAGGTGTGGATCTACAAGGGCGACGTCACCGAGAAGGAGTTCGCCGCGCAGCAGGCCACGGCCGCTCCGCGCCAGGGCCGTGGCGGCCCGCGCGGTGAGCGCGGCGGCGACCGTCGTGGTGGCGGCCGTCGTCCCGAGCGTTCGGCCGAGCGGACCCCCGCGTCCGAGTCGCCGGCGGCGCCCGAGCAGGCTGCTCCCGCCGCGGAGGCGAAGGCCCCTGAGACCGGAACGGAGGCCTGAGTCATGCTGATCCCGCGCAGGCTCAAGCACCGCAAGCAGCACCACCCGTCGCGCTCCGGCGCGGCGAAGGGTGGCACCCAGATCTCGTTCGGCGAGTACGGCATCCAGGCTCTCGAGCCGGCGTACGTGACGAACCGCCAGATCGAGGCTGCTCGTATCGCGATGACCCGCCACATCAAGCGTGGCGGCAAGGTCTGGATCAACATCTACCCGGACCGTCCCCTGACCAAGAAGCCTGCCGAGACCCGCATGGGTTCCGGTAAGGGTTCGCCCGAGTGGTGGGTCGCCAATGTCAAGCCCGGCCGGATCGTCTTCGAGCTGGCGGGTGTCCCGGAGGACCTGGCTCGCGAGGCGATGCGCCGCGCGATCCACAAGCTCCCGATGAAGTGCCGTTTCGTGGTGCGCGAGGGTGGTGGCAACTGATGGCAATCGGAACGAAGGGGCTCGCCCCCGTCGACCTCGACGCCATGGACGACGAGACGCTCGTCGCCGAGCTCAAGAAGGTCAAGGAGGAGCTCTTCAACCTCCGCTTCCAGTCGGCCACCGGCCAGCTGGAGAGCCACGGGCGCCTCAAGGCCGTCCGCCGCGACATCGCGCGGATCTACACGATCCTGCGTGAGCGCGAGCTCGGCATCCGTACCGCGCCGAGCGCCGAGTGAGTGAGGCTGGAATGAGCGAGAACGCAACGAACGCGCCCGAGGCAGCCGAGGAGCGCGCGAACCGCAAGACGCGCCGCGGCTACGTCGTGAGCGACAAGATGGACAAGACCGTGGTGGTCGAGGTCGAGGACCGGGTCAAGCACCCGCTCTACGGCAAGGTCATCCGCCGCACGAGCAAGGTCAAGGCGCACGACGAGCAGAACTCTGCCGGCGTGGGCGACCTGGTGCTCATCATGGAGACCCGCCCGCTGTCCGCGACCAAGCGGTGGCGCCTCGCGGAGATCCTCGAGAAGGCCAAGTGATCCACCGGTCGTGACGGGCGGGCCCCGGCTCGCTCGTCACGACCGCTCTCGTGCCGCACCGCGGTGCGGCAACCAGTGAGGACAGGACGGGCGGGTCCTCCGCCCCGGTCCTGGCCGGTTCACCCGCGAGGGACCCGGCACTGACAGCTATCCGTTCGGCAAGGCTCGCCCACGGCGAGAACCGGCTCGACGACAGGAGTTCATTACATGATCCAGCAGGAGTCGCGACTTCGTGTCGCCGACAACACGGGTGCCAAGGAGATTCTCTGCATCCGTGTTCTCGGTGGCTCGGGCCGTCGCTACGCCGGAATCGGCGACGTCATCGTCGCAACCGTCAAGGACGCGATCCCGGGCGGCAACGTGAAGAAGGGTGACGTGGTCAAGGCCGTCGTCGTCCGCACCGCCAAGGAGCGCCGTCGTCCGGACGGTTCCTACATCAAGTTCGACGAGAACGCCGCCGTGATCCTCAAGAACGACGGCGAGCCGCGCGGGACGCGCATCTTCGGCCCGGTCGGGCGCGAGCTGCGCGACAAGCGGTTCATGAAGATCATCTCGCTGGCTCCGGAGGTGCTCTGACCATGGCCAAGATCAAGAAGGGCGACCTCGTCGTCGTCATCGCGGGCAAGGACAAGGGCAAGCAGGGGCGCGTCCTCGAGGTGCTCACCGACCGTGACCGCGTCATCGTCGAGGGTGTCCAGCGTGTCACCAAGCACACCAAGGTCGGCCAGTCGCAGCGCGGCACGCGGACCGGTGGGATCGAGACCGTCGAGGCCCCGATCCACATCAGCAACGTGATGGTCGTCGACCCGGAGACCAAGAAGGGCACCCGCGTCGGGTACCGCACCGAAGAGGTCGAGCGTGACGGCCGCAAGCGCACCGTGCGCGTGCGTGTCGCCAAGCGCTCCGGGAAGGACATCTGATGAGCACCGAGATCACCGAGATCGTTGCCCCTGACGTGCCCCGCCTGAAGCAGCGCTACCGCGAGGAGATCGTCGCCGGTCTGCGCGAGGAGTTCGGGCACGAGAACGTCAACCAGGTCGCCCGCGTCACGAAGATCGTCGTGAACATGGGTGTCGGTGACGCCGCCAAGGACTCGAAGCTCATCGAGGGCGCCATCCGCGACCTGTCCGCGATCACCGGCCAGAAGCCGCAGGTGACCAAGGCCCGCAAGTCCATCGCGCAGTTCAAGCTGCGCGAGGGCATGCCGATCGGCGCGCACGTCACGCTGCGCGGCGACCGCATGTGGGAGTTCCTGGACCGCCTGCTGTCGATCGCCCTGCCGCGCATCCGCGACTTCCGCGGCCTGTCGCCCAAGCAGTTCGACGGGCACGGCAACTACACGTTCGGTCTCACGGAGCAGTCGATGTTCCACGAGATCGACCAGGACAAGATCGACCGTGTCCGCGGTATGGACATCACGATCGTGACCACGGCGACGACCGATGACGAGGGCCGCTCCCTGCTGCGCCGTCTCGGCTTCCCCTTCAAGGAGAACTGACATGGCGAAGAAGGCCCTGATCAACAAGGCGGCCGCCAAGCCGAAGTTCGCGGTCCGCGCCTACACCCGGTGCCAGAAGTGCGGTCGCCCGCACTCGGTGTACCGCAAGTTCGGCCTGTGCCGCATCTGCGTGCGCGAGATGGCCCACCGTGGTGAGCTTCCGGGCGTCACCAAGAGCAGCTGGTAACAACTACGTCGTAGGTCCTGGCGGAGCGCGTCGCTCGACGCGCCCCGCCCGGATACCACGTCGAGGAAGGGCTAGAGCCCGATGACGATGACCGACCCGATCGCAGACATGCTGACGCGTCTGCGGAACGCGAACTCGGCTTACCACGAGACGGTGACCATGCCGTACTCGAAGCTGAAGTCGCACATTGCCGAGATCCTCCAGGCCGAGGGCTACATCTCCGGCTGGAGCGTCGAGGACGCGACGGTGGGCAAGAACCTCACCATCCAGCTCAAGTTCGGCCCGAACCGTGAGCGCAGCCTCGCCGGCGTGCGCCGCGTGTCGAAGCCCGGCCTGCGCAAGTACGTCAAGTCCACCGAGCTGCCGAAGGTTCTCGGCGGCCTGGGCGTGGCGATCCTGTCCACGTCCTCCGGTCTGCTCACCGACAAGCAGGCCGCCACGAAGGGCGTGGGCGGCGAAGTCCTCGCCTACGTCTGGTAACCCGGAAAGGAGATACGCCATGTCTCGAATCGGCAAGATCCCCGTTCCGGTTCCCGCCGGAGTGGACGTCACCATCAGCGGCGCGCTCGTGACCGTGAAGGGCCCCAAGGGCTCGCTCGAGCACCACGTGCCCGCCCCCATCCAGGTCGCTCAGGAGGACGGCACCCTCGTGGTGTCGCGCCCGAACGACGAGCGCGAGTCCCGCGCGCTGCACGGCCTGACCCGCACCCTCCTGGCGAACCTCGTCCAGGGCGTGACGCAGGGCTACGAGAAGAAGCTCGAGATCGTCGGCACCGGTTACCGCGTGACGGCCAAGGGCTCGGACCTCGAGTTCGCCCTCGGCTTCAGCCACCCGGTCGTCGTGACGCCGCCCGCGGGCATCACGTTCGCGGTCGAGAGCCCGACGAAGTTCTCGGTCTCCGGCATCGACAAGCAGCAGGTCGGCGAGATCGCAGCGAACATCCGCAAGATCCGCAAGCCCGAGCCGTACAAGGGCAAGGGTGTGCGTTACGCCGGCGAGGTCGTCCGCCGCAAGGCTGGAAAGGCTGGTAAGTAACGATGGCTCTGAAGGTTCTCGGCAAGGGCAAGGCCGTCGCGCGTCAGCGCCGGCACCTGCGCCTGCGCAAGAAGATCAAGGGGACCGCCGGTCGTCCGCGCCTCGTGGTGACGCGTTCCACGCGTCACATCACGGCTCAGGTCGTGGACGACACGATCGGTCAGACGCTCGCGTCGGCCTCGTCGCTCGAGGCGGACCTGCGTGCGCTCGACGGCGACAAGAGCGCCAGGGCCCGCAAGGTCGGCGAGCTCGTCGCCGAGCGTGCGAAGGCCAAGGGCGTCGACTCCGTCGTCTTCGACCGTGGTGGCAACAAGTACCACGGTCGGGTCGCTGCGGTCGCCGACGGCGCTCGCGAGGGCGGTCTGTCCCTGTGACGACGCCGACCATCCCCACACGGAAGCAAAGGATTCTCTGATGGCTGCAGGGCAGCGCAGCAACACCGGCGCCCCCACGGGTGCCGCCAACGAGTCGAGCGACCAGAACGCGCGCGGGGGGCGCCGCGACGACCGTCGCGGTGACCGTCGCGACGGTCGCCGTGGCGACGCAGCCGAGAAGAACGCCTTCGTCGAGCGCGTCGTCACCATCAACCGCGTCTCCAAGGTCGTCAAGGGCGGCCGCCGCTTCAGCTTCACCGCGCTGGTCGTGGTGGGCGACGGCGACGGCACCGTCGGTGTCGGCTACGGCAAGGCGAAGGAGGTGCCCGCGGCGATCGCCAAGGGTGTCGAGGAGGCCAAGAAGAACTTCTTCAAGGTCCCGCGCATCCAGGGCACCATCCCGCACCCCATCCAGGGTGAGGCCGCCGCCGGTGTCGTGTTCCTCCGTCCGGCCGCTCCGGGTACCGGTGTGATCGCCGGTGGTCCGGTGCGCGCCGTGCTGGAGTGCGCGGGCATCCACGACGTGCTGAGCAAGTCGCTCGGCTCGTCCAACGCGATCAACATCGTGCACGCGACCGTCGAGGCCCTGCGCAACCTGGAGCAGCCTGAGGCTGTCGCCGCGCGCCGTGGCCTCCCGCTCGAGGACGTGGCCCCGGCCGCGCTCCTGCGTGCCCGTGCTGCGGGGGTGAACGCCTGATGGCCAGGCTCAAGGTGACCCAGACCAAGTCCGCCATCGGCGGCAAGCAGAACCAGCGCGACACGCTGCGCACTCTGGGCCTCAAGCGGATCGGCGACACCGCCGTGAAGGAGGACCGCCCGGAGATCCGCGGCATGGTCGCGACGGTGGCGCACCTCGTCACCGTTGAGGAGGTCGAGTGACCATGGCTGAGAAGGCCACCAAGGAGACCGCCGAGGCTCCGAAGAAGAAGACCGCTGCGAAGGTGTCGGCTCCGGCGAAGGCCGAGCAGACCCCCGCGCAGACCGAGGGTGCCGGCGGCACGCTCAAGGTCCACCACCTGCGTCCGGCTCCCGGCGCCAAGAAGGCCAAGACCCGCGTGGGTCGTGGTGAGGCGTCGAAGGGTAAGACGGCGGGCCGCGGTACCAAGGGTACGAAGGCTCGTTACCAGGTTCCCGAGCGCTTCGAGGGTGGGCAGATGCCTCTGCACATGCGCCTCCCGAAGCTGCGCGGCTTCAAGAACCCGTTCCGCACCGAGTACCAGGTCGTGAACCTGGACAAGCTCGCGGCGCTGTACCCCGAGGGTGGCCAGGTCACCGTCGAGGACCTCGTCGCGAAGGGCGCGGTCCGCAAGGGCCAGCTCGTCAAGGTGCTCGGCACGGGTGAGATCACCGTCAAGCTCGAGGTCGCGGTCGACGCCCTCTCGGGCGCGGCCCGCGAGAAGATCCTCGCGGCCGGCGGTTCGGTCTCGGAGGACTGACACCCCTGGACAGGGCCGGTGGCGCGTACGCGCCGTCGGCCCTGTCCGCGTCTGGGGGCGCCTCCCTGCACGACCCGTGGTCCGTCCGGCAGCGCACCACGGTCTAGACTCTCCGACGGCTGTCTCCCCGCACCCCGGGGGTGACCGCCGTCACTCCCAGGTCCACGGCCGGCCCGTCCGGTGATCGGGACCGACTTGCCGTTCGACGCGGCGCTACGGCTAGGGTGCCTCTTGGCGCCCGTGCCGTGCGTCACACCTCGCCGGGCCTCCCGGCGACACGACATCCCGCCTCGGCGGGCCAGGAGGATAGGTGCTCAGCGCATTCGCCCGGGCTTTCCGGACGCCCGACCTGCGGCGCAAGCTGCTGTTCACGATCGCGATCATGGCGATCTTCCGGGTGGGGTCGTTCATCCCCACGCCCGGCGTGGACTACCCCAACGTGCAGCAGTGCATCGCGGAGACCGCCGACGGCAACGACCTGCTCAGCCTGGTCAACCTCTTCAGCGGCGGCGCGCTGCTCCAGCTGTCGATCTTCGCGCTCGGCATCATGCCGTACATCACCGCGAGCATCATCGTCCAGCTGCTGCGCGTCGTGATCCCTCGCTTCGAGGCGCTCCACAAGGAGGGCCAGTCGGGCCAGTCGAAGCTGACGCAGTACACGCGCTACCTGACGATCGCGCTCGCCATCCTCCAGTCGACGACCGTCATCACGACGGCGCGCAACGGCCTGCTGTTCCAGGGCTGCTCCGTCGACGTCATCCCGGACGCCAGCTTCGTCACGATGGCCCTCATGGTCATCACCATGACCGCGGGCACCGGCCTCATCATGTGGCTCGGCGAGCTCATCACGGAGCGCGGCGTCGGCAACGGCATGTCGCTGCTCATCTTCACGTCGATCGCCGCGAGCTTCCCGACCGCCCTGTGGTCGATCGCCGGCGGCGCGAACGGCGCGACGAACTTCATCATCATGATCGCGGTCATCGTGCTCGTCATCGGGCTGGTCGTGTTCGTCGAGCAGTCGCAGCGCCGGGTGCCTGTCCAGTACGCCAAGCGCATGGTCGGGCGCCGCATGTACGGCGGCTCGAGCACCTACATCCCGATCAAGATCAACATGGCGGGCGTCATCCCGGTGATCTTCGCGGCCTCGCTGCTCGCGGTCCCGGGCCTCATCGCGCAGTTCGGCGACCAGAGCGCCGACTGGGTGATCTGGATCAGCACGAACCTGGCCGACCCGTCCGCGCCGCTGCACATCCTGCTGTACGTGCTGATGATCCTGTTCTTCTGCTTCTTCTACACGTCGATCACGTTCAACCCGGACGAGGTCGCGGACAACATGAAGAAGTACGGCGGCTTCATCCCGGGCATCCGCGCCGGCCGGCCGACCGCCGAGTACCTCGACTACGTCATCACCCGCATCACCTCCGCGGGTGCCATCTACCTCGCGCTCGTCGCACTGCTGCCGACGCTGGTCCTCATCGGGCTCGGCGTGAGCACGAACATCCCGTTCGGTGGCTCCTCGATCATCATCGTCGTCGGCGTCGGCCTGGAGACGGTCAAGCAGATCAACTCCCAGCTGCAGCAGCGCCACTACGAAGGGTTCCTCCGTTGAGCAACGCCACCGACGGCCAGTCCGCACCGCGCCCCGCGCGCCTCGTCATCATGGGCCCGCAGGGAGCGGGCAAGGGGACGCAGGCCGCCCGGCTCGCCGAGCGGCTGTCCATCCCGGCGATCTCGACCGGCGACATCTTCCGGGCGAACATCAAGGGCGGCACGGAGCTCGGGCGTCTCGCGCAGGAGTACACCGCGAAGGGCGACCTCGTCCCCGACTCGGTGACGAACGCGATGGTCCGCGACCGTCTCGCGCAGGACGACGCCGCGCAGGGGTTCATCCTCGACGGCTACCCGCGCAACGCGGCCCAGGTCGTCGAGCTCGACGCGATCCTCGCCGACCTGGGCGTCGCGCTCGACGGCGTCGTGGAGCTCACGGCGGACCGTGACGAGCTGCTCGCCCGCCTCGCGAAGCGCGCGGAGATCGAGGGTCGCGAGGACGACACGGAGGAGGCCATCGCACGCCGCCTCGACATCTACGCCGAGCAGACGGCGCCGCTCACCTCCGCCTACGCCGACCGCGGTCTGCTGGTCCGCGTCGACGGCATCGGCGACATCGACGAGGTCACCGGCCGCATCGTGTCGGCGCTGACCGCGCTCGTCGGCTGAGCGCGCGTCCGTCCGTCCGTCGGTACTGAGGAGCAGCAGGGTGTTCGGTCGCGAGCGCATCGAGTACAAGACGCACGACCAGGTCCGGTCGATGCGCAGCGCCGGCCTCGTGGTGGCGCGTGCGCTCGGGACGGTGCGCGACGCCGTCCGCCCGGGCATGACGACGGCGGACCTCGACGCGCTCGCCGCGGCGGTCATCGCCGACGCCGGGGCGACGCCGTCGTTCCTCGGGTACGAGGGGTACCCGGCGTCGCTGTGCGTGTCGGTGAACGACGAGGTCGTCCACGGCATCCCGGGCCCGCGCGAGCTGCGCCCGGGGGACGTCGTCTCCGTCGACTGCGGGGCCGTCGTCGACGGCTGGCACGGCGACTCGGCGGTCTCGTTCGTCCTCGGCGAGGGCGACCCGCACGACGAGGCGCTCGTCGAGGCGACGCGTCGCGCCATGTGGGCGGGCATCGCCGCCCTCGCGACGAGCGAGCGGCTGTGCGACGTCGGGGCCGCCATCGAGGACTCGGTGCGTGCCTCGGGGGAGTCGGACGGAGTGACCTACGGCATCGTCGAGGACTACGTCGGACACGGGATCGGGTCCGCGATGCACCAGCCCCCGGACGTCCCGAACTACCGCACGCGCGACAAGGGCCCGCGGCTGCGCCCGGGCATGTGCCTCGCGATCGAGCCCATGCTCACGCGGGGCGAGCGGTTCACCGAGGTGTGCGAGGACGACTGGACGGTCGTGACCGACGACGGCACCCGCGCGGCGCACTGGGAGCACAGCGTCGCGATCCTCGACGAGGGCATCTGGGTCCTCACCGCGCCCGACGGCGGCGCCGCGGAGCTCGCGGAGCTCGGCGTCCGCGTCGCACCGCTCGCGGCCTGACCGCGCACCGGCCCGCCGCGGTTCGGCTCGATCCCGTCCGGCAGCGCCCGACGGCACCCGTCGCACGACGGGGGAGTGACGCGTCGCACCGCGTTCGTCCTCGCCACGGTTTCCCGTCTCTTGTCGGATGCCGTAGGATGGTCCGTCGGGTGTAGTCCGTGCACGTCGTTCATCCGGCCCCCGTCCCTCGGGACCCGGGCGACCGACCCCCGCACGCGGCTCCACGCACCTCCCACGATCGGACGACCCTCGGGTCGGGCGTGCGCGGGAGTCCTAGCAGTTCAGACGAGAGTTAGCGGAGGACATGGCAAAGAAGGACGGTGTCATCGAGATCGAGGGCAGCGTGGTCGAGGCCCTGCCGAACGCGATGTTCCGCGTGGAGCTGGCCAACGGGCACAAGGTTCTCGCGCACATCTCGGGCAAGATGCGCCAGCACTACATCCGGATCCTCCCCGAGGACCGGGTCGTGGTCGAGCTGAGCCCGTACGACCTGTCCCGCGGCCGCATCGTCTACCGCTACAAGTAGTCGTCACGCGTCCACCCACTCACCCGCCTCGCACCCGGGACCACCGGGGCCGCTCGTCGGTCGCGCCCGGAGCGGGGCACCACTGAGGGAACGAAGATGAAGGTCAAGCCCAGCGTCAAGAAGATCTGCGACAAGTGCAAGGTGATCCGCCGGCACGGTCGCGTCATGGTGATCTGCGAGAACCTGCGGCACAAGCAGCGCCAGGGCTGAGCCCTCACCTGCGCCACGGGTGACGGTCCTCCGGGACCGCGATCACCAGGCCGCCCGTCACGACGACGGCCGGCCACCAGCGCACCACCACGAACCTGCTCGGCACCCCGGACGCGAGTCCGGGAGGAGAACGCCACAGGCAGGGGAACCCCCGGCTCGGAGGCCGGGGCCCACGGAGCTCCCCGTGGGAGGGCGGTGCGACAGACCTCCGACGAAGCACGAGGAGCCGAAAGGCACATGGCACGTCTCATCGGCGTCGACCTCCCCCGCGACAAGCGGCTCGAGGTCGCGCTCACCTACATCTACGGCGTCGGCCGTACCCGCGCCCAGCAGACGCTGGCCGCTACCGGCATCAGCCCGGACGCCCGCGTCAAGGACCTCGGCGACGCCGAGCTCGTCGCGCTCCGCGACTACCTCGAGGGCAACTACAAGCTCGAGGGTGACCTCCGTCGTGAGGTGGCCGCCGACATCCGCCGCAAGGTCGAGATCGGCACCTACCAGGGCCTGCGTCACCGCCGCGGCCTGCCCGTGCGCGGTCAGCGCACGAAGACCAACGCGCGCACGCGCAAGGGACCGAAGCGCACCGTGGCCGGCAAGAAGAAGGCCCGCTGAGCCAGTCCGCAGGGCGGGCCCTGCTCGCGCACTGACCCGGACCTCACGGTCCGTGCCGTGCCGGGTGGAGATCCCCGCGGTCAGACCACCTCAGACCAGGAGAGAAGAAGGACATGCCTCCCAAGACTCGCGCCGCCGCTGGGCGCAAGCCTCGTCGCAAGGACAAGAAGAACGTCCCCGCCGGCCAGGCGCACATCAAGAGCACGTTCAACAACACGATCGTGTCGATCACGGACCCGTCGGGCGCCGTGATCGCGTGGGCCTCCGGCGGCGACGTCGGCTTCAAGGGCTCCCGCAAGTCGACCCCCTTCGCCGCCGGCCTCGCGGCCGAGGCCGCTGCCCGCAAGGCGCAGGAGCACGGCATGAAGAAGGTCGACGTCTTCGTCAAGGGCCCGGGCTCGGGTCGTGAGACGGCGATCCGCTCGCTGCAGTCGGCCGGCCTCGAGGTCGGCTCGATCCAGGACGTGACGCCGCAGGCGCACAACGGGTGCCGGCCGCCCAAGCGTCGTCGCGTCTGACCCTCGTCGTCGGCGTGCCGTCGACGGGCCGCCCGGTCATCGACCGGCCGAGCCCGTCGACGGCGCCCGTCACGGGGCAGCCGCCTCCTGACGGGGTCGACGCACCCTTCCCGGCCGGGTGGACAGAGTCCCGGCCGGGGCCGCGTGCCGCAGGCACGCACCTCGCCTTGAACCGTGCAGCGTCATATGGCGGACGCTCACCGAAAGGAAACCACCAGTGCTGATCGCACAGCGCCCCACCTTGACCGAAGAGGTCATCTCGGAGAACCGTTCGCGCTTCTCCATCGAGCCGCTGGAGCCCGGCTTCGGCTACACGCTCGGCAACTCGCTGCGTCGCACGCTGCTGTCGTCCATCCCGGGCGCGGCGGTCACCTCCATCCGCATCGACGGTGTGCTCCACGAGTTCACCACCGTGCCGGGTGTGAAGGAGGACGTGACCGAGGTCATCCTCAACATCAAGAACCTCGTCGTCTCCTCGGAGAACGACGAGCCCGTCGTGATGTACCTGCGCAAGCAGGGTGCTGGTGCGGTCACCGCGGCGGACATCGTCCCGCCCGCGGGTGTGGAGGTCCACAACCCCGAGCTGCACATCGCCACGCTCAACGACAAGGGCAAGCTCGAGATCGAGCTGACCGTCGAGCGCGGCCGTGGCTACGTCTCGGCCTCGCAGAACAAGTCGTTCGACGCCGAGATCGGCCGGATCCCGGTCGACTCGATCTACTCGCCGGTCCTCAAGGTGACCTACAAGGTCGAGGCGACGCGTGTCGAGCAGCGCACGGACTTCGACAAGCTGGTCGTGGACGTCGAGACGAAGCCGGCGATCTCGCCGCGCGACGCGCTCGCGTCGGCCGGCAAGACGCTGGTGGAGCTCTTCGGCCTCGCCCGCGAGCTCAACGTCGAGGCCGAGGGCATCGAGATCGGTCCGTCGCCGACGGACGCGGCCCTGGCCGCGGACCTGGCGCTGCCGATCGAGGAGCTCAACCTCACGATCCGCTCGTACAACTGCCTCAAGCGCGAGGGCATCCACCAGGTGGGCGAGCTCGTCGCACGCAGCGAGGCGGACCTGCTGGACATCCGCAACTTCGGTGCGAAGTCCATCAACGAGGTGAAGGAGAAGCTCGCCGAGCTCGGCCTGTCCCTCAAGGACTCGCCGCTCGACTTCGACCCGTCGGCCGCCGCGTACTACGAGGGCGACGACGACGAGGCGACGTTCTCGGACACCGAGCAGCAGTACTGAGCCTGCGGCTCTAGACACCTCAGCGCGTCCGGGTCCGCACCTGCGGCGCGATCACTTCCCAAGGAGCACATCCCATGCCTACCCCCGCCAAGGGCCCCCGGCTCGGCAGCGGACCGGCTCACGAGCGCCTGATGCTCGCGAACCTGTCCACCCAGCTCTTCGAGCACGGCCGCATCACGACCACCGAGACCAAGGCGAAGCGCCTGCGCCCGGTGGCCGAGCGCCTCATCACGTTCGCCAAGCGCGGCGACCTGCACGCGCGCCGTCGCGTCCTGCGCGTCGTCCGCGACAAGTCCGTGGTGCACACGCTGTTCACCGAGATCGCCCCGCAGATGGCGGAGCGTGAGGGTGGCTACACGCGCATCACGAAGGTCGGCACGCGCAAGGGCGACAACGCGCCCCTCGCGGTGATCGAGCTCGTGACCGAGCCCGTCAGCCCGAAGCAGGCCGTCGTCCGCGAGGCGGAGAAGGCTGCCGAGAAGGCGAGCAAGAAGAAGGCCGACAAGCCGTCCAAGAAGGCCGACAAGGTCGAGGACGCGCCCGTCGAGGACGCCGCCGTCGAGGACGTCCAGGACGCGCCCGTCGAGGACGCCACGGAGGAGAAGAAGGAGGCCTGAGCCTCCTCTCCCCGCCGAGCCCTCCAGGGGTTCGTCGCGCAGGGCCCGGGACCGCACGGTCCCGGGCCCTGCCGTGTCGTGAGCCTCGCGCGTCGTGAGCCCTGCCGCGGCCGGGTGACGGGCGCCGTCGGGCCGGGGCCGGGGCCGCCCGGCGGACTGTCGAGGTCGACCCCGGAGTGCGGATCCCGACCCTCCGGGGTCGACCTCGTGACCTCGGGTCGATCTCGCGAGGTCCTGGGCCTACGGTCGAGACGTGACCTCCACCGACGCGTCGCCCCGGACCGGGGCGTGGCCGCCCGTCGTCCTCGTGCACGGCTCGCGCACGTCACGCTCGATGTGGCGCGACCAGCTCGCGGCGCTGCGCCGCGCCGGGGTGCGGGCCCTCGCGGTGGACCTGCCGGGCCACGGGGCGCGGCGCGGCGAGGCGTTCACGCTCGACGGCGCGGTCGAGGCGGTCGCGGCCGGGATCGACGAGGTCGGCGGACGCGCGCTCGTCGTCGGGCTGTCCCTCGGGGGCTACGTCGCGATCGAGACGCGCGCGCGCCACCCGGAGCGCGTCGTGGGTCTGGTCGCCGCCGCGTGCTCGACGCCGCCGTCGACGCGTCTGCGCGGCGGCTGGCTCGTCCTCGCGCGCGGCATCGAGCGGCTCCCGGACGGGGGCGCCGGGCTGAACCAGGCGCTCGTCGACCGGGCGATGACGCCCCAGGCCGGCGCCGACCTCGCGGCGGGCGGGTTCGCCCTGGACGTCATGAGCGCGATCCTGCGCGAGGTGGGGGCGGTCGACCCGGTCCGGGCTCTCGCGGCGGCGGACTCGCCGGTCTGGCTCGTCAACGGCCGCTGGGACCACTTCCGGCTCGGGGAGCGCGGGTTCCTCGCCGCGGCGCGCGCGCGTGTGGCCACGGCCCGGCTCGTCGTCGTCCCGGGTGCGAGGCACCTGGTGAGCCTGGACGCGCCCGTGGCGTTCAACCGCGTCCTGCTCGGCGCCCACCGCACGCTGGCCGCGGGCGCGTCGCCCGGGGACGGGGGAGCGGACGCCACGCCGGGCTCCTCCGGGTCCGCGGCGGGACTCCGCACCGCGGGAGCCGCGCCGGGTCCCCGCCCCGCCGAAGGGGCGCCTCAGCGCCGCACGGCCCGTCGCTGAGAGGGTGGCTGAGGGGTCAGGCGGGCGGGAGGTCCCATGCGCGAGCGCCCCCGACGAGCGCCGCCGAGTTCGGCACCACGACGACGTCGTCGCCGAGCCGGTCGAGGACGCTCGGCGTGATCCGCCGCGAGTTGCCCCCGCCCAGGTAGAGGCGGTCCCACCAGAACACGGGCCGCAGGCCCTCGACGACCGCGAGGACCCGCCGCGACCAGAGCCCGTCGCCGAGGCGGCGACGCTCGGGCTCGCCGACGTACTCGTCGTACGTGGTGCCGCGCCGCACGGGCGCCCGCGACCACTCGAGGTGCGGGGCGAGCCGACCCCCGTGGAACAGCGCGGAGCCGAGCCCCGTCCCCAGCGTCAGCACGAGCTCGAGCCCGGACGCCGCGACGACGCCCGCGCCGTGCACCTCGGCGTCGTTGAGCACGAGCGCCGGGACGCCGAGCCGGTGCTCGACGGCGGCGCGGACGTCGAAGCTCGTCCACGCCTCGACGAGCGCGGGGTCCACGCGCGACCGCGGCCCGCTGCGCGTCACGTAGTGGGGCGTGTGCACGACGACGCCGCGCCGGATCATCCCGGGCATGCCCACCGTGACCCGGTCCGCGGGAGGCAGCGTGGCCGCGATGCCGGCGACCGTCTCGACGAGAAGGTCGGGCGGGAGGGGGTAGGGCGTGGGGACGCGCACGGCCGCGGCGTGCGCGGTGCCCGACGCGTCGAGCACGTTCGCCTTGATCCCGCCCCCGCCGCAGTCGACGGCGAGCGTGCGGACGTCGTGCGGGTCGCCGGTCATGGGCGGCAGCGTAGGCACGGCGGCGCGCGCGGCGCACGGGCGGGCGACTACGGTGATCTCCCGTGACCGCCGTCCCGCCCCCCGCACTCCCGGACCCCGACGCCCCGCGACCCGACGTGCCGGACGACGTCGTGCGCGTGCGCCTGGACCTCGCGTACCAGGGGACGGCGTTCGCCGGCTGGGCGCGGCAGCCGACGCTGCGCACGGTGCAGGGGACGATCGAGGAGGGGCTCGCGACGATCCTGCGGGGCGCGGCGCCACGGCTCACGGTCGCGGGCCGCACGGACGCGGGCGTGCACGCGCGGGGCCAGGTCGCGCACGTCGACCTCGCGCGGGCGCAGTGGGAGGCGCTGCCCGGCCGGTCCGACCGCGCGCCGGGGGACGCGCTCGTCGCGCGGCTGGGCGGCGTGCTGCCGGGGGACGTCGTCGTGCACCGCGCGACGCGGGCACCGGCCGGGTTCGACGCCCGCTTCTCCGCGCTGCACCGCGCGTACACCTACCGCGTGGCGGACGACCCGGCGCAGCGCGACCCGCTGCGCCGGGAGTGGGTGCTGTGGAACCGCCGACCGCTCGACGTCGCGGCGATGGACGCGGCCGTGCGGCCCCTGCTCGGGGTGCGGGACTTCGCCGCGTTCTGCAAGCCGCGACCCGGCGCGACGACGATCCGCGAGCTGCAGCACCTGTCGTGGTCGCGCCCGACGGACGGGCCCGACGCGGGACTCGTCGTCGCGCACGTCCGCGCGGACGCGTTCTGCCACAACATGGTGCGCGCGCTCGTCGGCGCGTCGCTCGCCGTGGGGGAGGGGCGGCGCGGCGTGGGCTGGCCCGCCGAGCTCCTCGCGAGCCGGCGCCGGGACGCGGGGGCGGGCGTGGTGCCCGCGCACGGGCTCGTGCTCGAGGAGGTCACCTACCCGCCCGACGCCGAGCTCGCGGCGCGTGCCGACCGCATCCGCGCCGTGCGGAACGAGGAGGACGTCTGGGAGGACGCGCCGCCCCGCGAGCCGGCCTGAGCCGGCCGCGGGCGGGCGCTCGTCCTCGGTGCTCCTCGACCTCAGGGCTCCCCGACCTCAGGGCTCCTCGACGACGTGGACGGCGGCCTCCTCGGCGCCGGCGGCGCCCCCGGAGATCCCCTCGTCGTCGGCGTACGTGTCGTTCTGGCGCCCGTCGAGGGCGTCGGGGTCCGCGACGAGGCGGCCCGCGCGGGTCTCGTCGGGGCGCTCGGACGGGTCGCGCTCCCACTCCTCCGGCTCCTCCTCGGCCAGGCGCTGGTCGAGGGTCTCGCCGTGCACCTCTTCCCACGGCGTCTCGCCGAAGTGGTTCGAGCGGGGGCGCTCGGGCGGGGAGTAGCCCTCGTCGAGCACGTCGTCCACGCCGCGGTCGAGGAGCGTCTCCTCGGGCTGGAGCTGGTCGGTGTCGCCCTCGGCGCCCGTCTCCGGGTCGGGGCTCGTGGCGGTGGTGTCTTCGCTCATGCATTCCACCCTGGCACCTCGCGGGGACGGACGCAGCCCCGGACGCTCGTGCCTGCGAGGACGTCGCGCCGGGACTACGGTGGGGCCGCACCGCACCGCACCGCTCGCGCGACCGCCGCACCACCGCGCCGCAGCGATCCGCTGAACACGTACCCGGAGGACGACGCCATGGCCGGCATCGACGACATCCTGTCCACCGTCCCGCTCGACCAGCTCGCCGGTCGGCTCGGCGTCGACGAGGCGACGGCGCAGCGCGCGGTCGGCGCGGCGCTGCCCGCGCTGCTGGGCGGGCTGCGCGCGAACGCCCAGGACCCGGCGGGCGCGGCGTCGCTCGGCGAGGCCGTCGCGCAGCACGACCCCGCGCTCGTCGAGGGCGGGGTCGACCTCGACGACGTCGACACGGACGACGGCCGCAAGATCGTCGGGCACGTGTTCGGGCAGAACGAGCAGGCGGTCGTCGCTCAGCTCGCCGACTCGACGGGCACCGGCAAGGACCTGCTCGCCAAGGTGCTGCCCGCGCTCGCGCCGATCGCGCTGGCCTTCCTCGCGAAGCAGCTCGGCGGTGCCGGAGCGCCGGGCGGCGCCCCGACCGGCACCGGCACCGGCAACGGCTCCGCGACGAGGAAGAGCGGGGACGAGCGGTCGGGAGCTCCGCAGACCGGCGGGGGCGGACTGGGTGACGTCCTCGGCGGGCTGCTGAGCGGCGGCTCGGGCTCCGGGGGCGGGCTCGGCGACCTCCTGGGCGGGCTGGGCGGTCTCCTCGGGGGCGGCCGGCGCTGAGCCCCTCGGGCGGGCGTCCACAAAGCGCGTGACCGCGCGGCCGACGTCGGGGACCATGACGGGGTGGGACACCTCGACCTCAGCGACGTCACGTATCACCTGCCCGACGGGCGCACCCTGCTCGACGGCGTCGACCTGCGGGTCGCGGACGGCGCGCGCGTCGCGCTCGTAGGGCCCAACGGCGTCGGGAAGTCGACGCTGCTGCGCATCGTCACCGGCGAGGTCGCGCCGCACGGGGGCGCCGTCGTGCGCAGCGGCGGGCTCGGGGTCATGCGCCAGGACGTGGGCCGCATCGACGACGACCGCACGGTGCGCGACCTGCTCGTCGGGCTCGCGCCGACCGCCGTCCGCGAGGCGGCGCTCGAGCTCGCGGCCGCCGAGCACGACATCATGACGGTCGACGACGAGCCCGCCCAGCTCCGCTACGCGCAGGCCCTCGTGGACTGGGCGGACGTGGGCGGCTACGACGCCGAGGCCGGCTGGGACGAGGTGACCGACGAGGTGCTGTCGGTCCCGTTCGAGAAGGCGCAGTGGCGCGACGTGTGCTCGCTGTCGGGGGGCGAGCAGAAGCGGCTCGCGCTCACGGCGCTGCTGCGCGGGCCGGAGGAGGTCCTGCTGCTCGACGAGCCGGACAACCACCTCGACGTGCCGACGAAGCGCTGGCTCGAGGAGCGGCTCGTCGCGTCGTCCAAGACGGTCCTCTTCGTGTCGCACGACCGGGAGCTGCTGTCGCGCACCGCGACGCAGGTCGCGACGCTCGAGCCGACGCCGGGCGGCGGCACGGTGTGGGTGCACGGCGGCGGCTTCGCGACGTACGCCCAGGCCCGCGCCGACCGACGCGACCGGCTCGCCGAGCTCGCGCGGCGCTGGGACGAGGAGCACGCCAAGCTCCAGGAGCTCGTCCGGACGCTCAAGACGAAGGCCGCGTTCAACGACGGGCTCGCGAGCCGGTACCAGGCCGCGCGCACGCGCCTGCGCAAGTTCGAGGAGGCGGGGCGTCCCGAGGTGGTCGCGCGCGACCAGAACGTGACCGTGCGGCTCACGGGCGGGCGGACGGCCAAGCGCGCGGTGACGTGCGAGCGGCTCGAGCTCACGGGGCTCATGAAGCCGTTCGACGTCGAGGTGTTCTTCGGCGAGCGCGTCGCGGTGCTCGGCTCGAACGGGTCCGGCAAGTCGCACTTCCTGCGCCTCCTCGCCGCGGGCGGGAGCGACCCCGAGCCGGGCACCGTGCCGGACGACGTGGCCGGCGGCCCGTCGGCGCCCGCCCCCGTGGCGCACACGGGCCGGGCCGCGCTCGGGTCGCGGGTGCGGCCGGGCTGGTTCGCGCAGAACCACGACCACCCGGAGCTGCGCGGGCGCACGCTGCTGGAGATCCTCCACCGCGGCGAGGGGCACCGGGCGGGGATGGGGCGCGAGGGCGCGAGCCGGGCGCTCGACCGGTACGAGCTCGTGGGCCAGGCCGAGCAGCGCTTCGAGACGCTCTCGGGCGGCCAGCAGGCGCGCTTCCAGATCCTGCTCCTCGAGCTCGACGGCGCGACGCTGCTCCTGCTCGACGAGCCGACCGACAACCTCGACCTGCACTCGGCGGAGGCGCTCGAGGCAGGGCTCGCGGCCTTCCAGGGCACCGTGCTCGCGGTGACGCACGACCGGTGGTTCGCGCGCGGCTTCGACCGGTTCCTCGTGTTCCGCGAGGACGGCGAGGTCGTCGAGGCGCCGGAGCCGGTCTGGGACGTCGAGCGCGTCCGTCGGGCGCGCTAGCCGTCCCTATCCTGGTGGGCATGGCCGTCCACAAGATCGTGCTCTTCTACGCCTTCACGCCGCTGCCCGACCCGCGGGCCGTGCAGCTCTGGCAGCAGGCGCTGGGGGAGCGGTGGCACCTCACGGGGCGCGTGATCGTGTCGGAGCACGGGATCAACGCGACCCTCGGCGGGACGGTCGAGGACCTCAAGCAGTACGTGAAGACCACGCGCCGGTACCCGGGCTTCGAGGGCGTCGACGTGAAGTGGTCGGACGGCACGGGCCGCGACTTCCCGCGCCTGTCCGTCAAGGTGCGCCCCGAGCTCGTCGCGTTCGGCGTGCCGGACGAGGTCCGGGTCGACGAGCACGGCGTCGTCGGTGGCGGGGAGCGGCTGAGCCCGCAGGCGCTGCACGACCTCGTCGAGGAGCGCGGCGACGACGTCGTGATGCTCGACGGCCGCAACGCGTTCGAGGCGGCGATCGGCCGCTTCCGCGGGGCCGTCGTGCCCGACGTCGCGACCACGCGGGACTTCGTCGCCGAGATCGACTCCGGCCGCTACGACGACCTCAAGGGCCGGCCCGTCGTCACGTACTGCACGGGGGGCGTGCGGTGCGAGGTGCTGTCGGCCCTCCTGCGCGCCCGCGGGTTCGAGGAGGTCTACCAGCTCGACGGCGGTGTGGTGCGCTACGGCGAGGTGTTCGGCTCGCAGGGGCTGTGGGAGGGGTCGCTCTACGTGTTCGACGAGCGCATGCACGTCGAGCTCGGCCCGGGGTCGACGCCGCTCGGCGCGTGCACGGCGTGCGGGGCTGCGACGGCGAAGTACGAGAACTGCGCCGACCCGAGCTGCCGGACCCTGCGCCTGTACTGCCCCGGCTGCGTCCACGTGGCCCGCTCGACCCGCTGCGAGACGTGCGTCCGGGAGCGTCCGGCCGCTTTGACCGGCGGCCTGCCTCGCGGGTAGTCTGGTGAGTCGTTGTGCTCATCTCACGACACCCGTGTCGCTAGCGCGCCCACTCGCTGCCGGCCAAGGAGCGGGTGTCGACCGAGCCCGCCGCGCAACGACCTGCCCTCTCGGCCGCACGCTTCAGCGGTCGAAGAAGACATCCTGAGACAGAAACGAAGGCTACGACCGTGCGTACGTACACCCCGAAGCCCGGCGACGTCCAGCGCGACTGGTACGTCATCGACGCGACCGACGTCGTCCTGGGCCGCCTGGCCACCCACGTGGCCACCCTGCTGCGCGGCAAGCACAAGCCGACCTTCGCTCCGCACGTCGACGGCGGTGACTTCGTCATCGTCATCAACGCCGGCAAGGTCGCCCTGAGCGGCAACAAGCGCGAGCAGAAGATGGCCTACAACCACTCCGGTTACCCGGGTGGTCTGCGTGCCGTCGCCTACGGCGACCTGCTCGACAAGCACCCCGAGCGTGCCGTCGAGAAGGCCGTGCGCGGCATGCTCCCCAAGACGACCCTCGGTCGCGCCCAGTTCGGCAAGCTGAAGGTCTACGCGGGTGCCGAGCACCCGCACGCCGCGCAGCAGCCGAAGCCGTTCGAGATCACCCAGGTCGCGCAGTAATCGCCGCTCAGGCGTAGCGCACAGAGAGACGCGAGGACACCACCCGTGGCCGAGACCACCGTCGACACCGACACCCTGGGCGACGAGACGCCCAGCACCTACACCTCCGAGTCCGCCGCCCCCACGGGCCGCGGCCAGAGCATCACCGCCCCCGGCCAGGCCCTGGGCCGCCGCAAGGAGGCCGTGGCGCGCGTGCGCCTCGTCCCCGGCACCGGCCAGTGGAAGGTCAACGGGCGCACGCTCGAGGACTACTTCCCGAACAAGGTCCACCAGCAGCTCGTCAACTCCCCGCTGAAGCTGGTCGACGTCGAGGGTCGCTTCGACGTCGTCGCCCGCATCACGGGTGGCGGCTCCTCGGGCCAGGCCGGCGCGCTGCGCCTGGCGATCGCGCGCGCGCTCAACGCGATCGACGCCGAGCACAACCGCCCCGCGCTGAAGAAGGCCGGCTTCCTTACTCGCGACGCCCGCGTCGTCGAGCGCAAGAAGGCCGGTCTCAAGAAGGCCCGCAAGGCACCGCAGTACTCCAAGCGCTGATCCTGCGCTGTGCGCTCGTCGGCCCCGGTGGACCTCGTCCGCCGGGGCCGACGGCGTTTGTGAGGAGCGGTGACCAAGACCCGCCGACGGCGGGCAGCGGCTGACGGTCGTACGGTCGGCGTACGGCCGGTACGAGGGGAAGGACTTCCATGGGACGGCTTTTCGGCACCGACGGGGTGCGCGGTCTCGCGAACGGGAACGTGACGGCGGAGCTCGCGCTGGACCTCGGCGTCGCCGCGGCCCGTGTGCTCGCGAGCGGCCAGGAGGAGGGGCACCGCCCGCGCGCGGTCGTCGGGCGCGACACGCGCGTGTCCGGAGAGTTCCTCGGGGCGGCGCTCATCGCGGGGCTCGCGAGCGCGGGCGTCGACGTCAAGGACGTCGGCGTGCTGCCGACGCCCGCGGTCGCCTACCTGACGAGCACCATGGACGTCGACTTCGGGGTGGTCATCTCGGCCTCGCACAACCCGATGCAGGACAACGGGATCAAGTTCCTCGCGCGCGGCGGCGTGAAGCTCGACGACGCGGTCGAGGACCGCATCGAGAGCCTGCTGGGCCAGGAGTGGGAGCGCCCGACGCACGGCGTCGTCGGCCGCATCTCCCCGGACTCGGGCCGCGCGGGCGGCGCGTACGTCGAGCACCTCATGTCGAGCATCGGCGCCGACGAGGACCACAAGCCCCTGGCCGGCCTGCGGATCGCGGTCGACTGCGCCAACGGCGCGGCGAGCGACGTCGGTCCCGCGGCGCTGCGCGCGGCCGGCGCGGACGTCGTCGTCATCAACGCGAGCCCCGACGGCCGCAACATCAACGCGGCGTGCGGCTCGAACCACCCGGAGCAGCTCCAGGCCGTCGTGGTCGCGTCCGAGGCCGACTTCGGCGTCGCGTTCGACGGCGACGCGGACCGCTGCATCGCGGTCGACCACGGTGGCACCGTGGTCGACGGCGACCAGATCATGGGCGTCCTCGCCCTCGCGCTGAAGGACGAGGGCGCGCTCCCGCACGACACGCTCGTCGTGACGGTGATGAGCAACCTCGGGCTCCTGCTCGCGATGCGCGCGGCGGGGATCAGCACCGTCCAGACCGCGGTCGGCGACCGGTACGTGCTCGAGGAGATGCGCGCCCACGGCTACGGCCTGGGTGGCGAGCAGTCCGGCCACATCGTCATGTCGCGCTACGCGACGACGGGCGACGGCGTGCTCACGGCACTCCAGCTCGCGGCGCGGGTGCGCGCGACGGGCCAGAAGCTCGCGGACCTCGCGGGCGTCGTGCAGCGGCTCCCGCAGACCCTCCTCAACGTCCCGGGCGTGGACAAGGCGCGGGCGTCGACCGACGAGGCGCTGCTGGCCGCGGTCGCCGGTGCCGAGCGGTCGCTCGGCGAGACGGGCCGCGTGCTCCTGCGGCCGTCGGGCACCGAGCCCCTCGTGCGGGTCATGGTCGAGGCGGCGACGCAGCAGCAGGCCGACGCGGTCGCCGGGCAGCTCGCGGGCGTCGTGCGCGAGCGGCTCGCCCTGTGAGCGCGTCGGGACGGCCGACGGGACGCGAGGCGGGCACGACCGTGCGGCAGGGGGTCGACGAGGCGCTGCGCGAGCACGTCCTCGCGCTCCTCGCCGCCTACCCCGACGGCGTCCTGCCGATCGTGCAGGCCGGGCACCCCGTCCTGCGCACGCCGGCCGTGCCGTACGCGGGCCAGCTGGGCGACGCGCTGCCGCGCTTCCTCGACGCGATGCGCGCGACGATGCGCGCGGCGCCGGGCGTGGGGCTCGCCGCGCCGCAGGTCGGCCTCGGCCTCGCGGTGGCCGTGGTCGAGGACCCGGGTGCGCCGGACGTCGACGACGACCGGGAGCGGAGCCCCCTGGAGTACCGGGTGCTCGTGAACCCGCGCTACGAGGTCGTCGGCGAGGAGACCCGCACGTTCTTCGAGGGCTGCCTCTCCGTGCACGGCTGGCAGGCCGAGCGGACCCGCGCCCACGCCGTCCGGCTCACGGGCCAGGACGAGGCCGGCGAGCCGTTCGACGACGTGCTGACCGGGTGGCCCGCGCGCATCGTCCAGCACGAGACGGACCACCTGCGGGGTGAGCTCTACCTCGACGCCGCCGACCTGCGCACGCTGTCCTCGACCCTCGGGGTCGCGCGGCTCCCGGGCGCCGGGAGCTAGCCACCGGGCGTCCGCGGCCCTGGTCCTCACGACGGAGGGGACCGCCGCGGGAAGTCGTCCGTCGGGATGACGACCCGCGGCGGTCGGCACGGCAGACTCGTCAGCGGCGCGGCGCCGTCGCGCCGGGGGCCTCAGGGGTAAACCGGGGGTCTCCCTGATGGTCGTCGTCCTCGCGCTCCGTAGGCTTGTCCTGGTGCAGGACGACCGACCTGCCGCCACCGCCCGCCTGGCCTCCCCGCCAGCAGACGAACGAGGACGCCGTTGCCCGACGCCGTGTCGACCTTCCTGGAGAATCTCGAGCACTGGATTCTCGCCCTCGCGGCGTCCGCGTGGATCTACCCCGCGCTGTTCGGCTTCGCGACGATCGACGGGTTCTTCCCGCCGGTCCCCAGCGAGTCGGTCGTCATCACGCTCGCGGTCTCCGCGCACTCGACCGGAGAGCCGAACCTGGCCCTCGTGCTCCTCGTCGCGGCCCTGGGTGCCTGGACCGGGGACCAGATCGCGTTCGCGATCGGCCGCGCCGTCGGCACGGAACGCCTCCGCATCCTGCGCACGCCCCGTGGGCGTCGCGCGGTGGCGTGGGCGGAGCGCGCCCTCGCGCACCGGGGCGCGTCGTTCATCCTCGCCGCGCGCTACATCCCCGTGGGCCGCGTCGCGGTGAACATGACGGCGGGTGCCGTCGGGTACCCGCGTCGTCGCTTCATGGCGTTCTCCGGCGTCGCGGCGGTGACGTGGGCCGTCTACTCGGTGCTCATCGGGCTCGTCGCGGCCCAGTGGCTGGGGCACGAGCCGCTGCTCGCGATGGTCGTCGGCATCGTGCTGGGCGTCGGGAGCGGGTTCGTCATCGACCGGGTGCTCATGATCCGCGCGCGTCAGCGCGGCGAGCTGCCGCCGACGGCGCAGGCGCCGGGCGGCGAGGGCGGCGCGGCTCCGGCCGAGGCCGGTCCGACGGCCGGCGGGTCGCCGGTCG
>QAPD01000065.1:0-9802 GCA_003052455.1 Sphaerisporangium cinnabarinum
CGGCCAGCCCGCCTACGCGGCGGCCACGCCGCCGTCGCAGCAGCCGGCGTACCACCCCCCGGCCTCGGCGACCCCCGCCGCCGCCCCGCGCGCGGCGTCGACGGGCGCGCCGTCCGGCCCGTCGACCGGCGGGCGCGACGGACGCGGCGGGAGCGGCGGCGGTCGCGGCTCGGACCGTCTGGGTGCGGGGTGGATCGCCTTCATCGTGGTCGACGCGCTGCTCGTCCTCGGGGCGATCGTCTTCGCGATCTCGTTGCTCGGCGGCGGCGACGAGGAACCGCTCGGCGGGGCGCCCACGTCCCCGGCGGCGTCCGCCACGGAGGGTGCGGGAGAGACGGCGCCGGCCGAGCCCACGGTGTCCGAGACGTTCGCGTCCGAGTCGCGGAACATCACCTGCGAGGTGACGGACGTCAGCGCGACGTGCGTCATCGCCCAGCTCGGCGCGCAGCCCGCCCCGGTGGACGGGTGCGACGGCACGGTGGGCTACAAGGTCGTCCTCGACGCCGACGGCAGCGTCGACCAGCCGTGCGTGCCCGCGGCCGAGCAGCCGCAGCCCGCGCCGGGGGACACCGCGATCCTCGACTACGGCACGTCCAAGACGGTCGGCCCCTTCACGTGCGACAGCGCGGAGACCGGCATGACGTGCCGCGACGACGCCACGGGCAAGGGCTTCACGATCGCGCGCGCGGGCATCCGGACGCTCTGACCGGACCGACCACCACGCACGAGGGCCCGCGGCGGGACGACCCGCCGCGGGCCCTCGTGCGTCCGGCGTCACCAGATGCGCACGCGCTCCTCGGGCGCGAGGTAGAGCGCGTCGCCCGGCTGCACGTCGTAGGCGCGGTAGAACTCGTCCACGTTGCGCACGACCCCGTTGCAGCGGAACTCGTTGGGCGAGTGCGGGTCGGTCGCGATGCGCCGCACGACCTCCTCGTCCCGGCCCTTCGACTGCCACACCTGGGCCCAGCCGAGGAACACGCGCTCGATGCCCGTGAGCCCGTCGACGACGGGCGCCTCGTCCAGCGGGCGGCCGAGGGCGATGCGATAGGCCTTGAGCGCGATGGACAGGCCGCCGAGGTCGCCGATGTTCTCGCCGATGGTCAGCGCGCCGTTGACGTGCGGGCCGTCCTCGCCGAGCTGGGCGGGGCGGTACGCGTCGTACTGGGCGACGAGCGCCGTCGTGCGCTTCTCGAACTCCTCGCGGTCGCGCGCCGTCCACCAGTCCTCGAGGCGGCCCGCGCCGTCGTACTTGGAGCCCTGGTCGTCGAACCCGTGACCGATCTCGTGGCCGATCACGGCGCCGATGCCGCCGTAGTTCACGGCGTCGTCGGCCTCGGGGTCGAAGAACGGGGGCTGGAGGATCGCGGCGGGGAAGACGATCTCGTTCATGCCCGGGTTGTAGTAGGCGTTGACCGTCTGGGGCGTCATGAACCACTCGTCGCGGTCGAGCGGCCGGCCGATCTTGCCGAGCTCGCGGTCCTGCTCGAACGCGTGCGCGCGGCGCACGTTGCCGACGAGGTCGTGCGCGTCGATGACGAGCGCCGAGTAGTCGCGCCACCGCACGGGGTAGCCGATCTTCGGCGTGAAGGCCTCGAGCTTGGCGAGCGCCTTCTCCTTCGTCTCGTCGGTCATCCAGTCGAGCGTCGTGATCGACTCGCGGTAGGCGGCCACGAGGGACGCGACGAGCTCCTCCATGCGCGCCTTGTGCGCGGGCGGGAAGTGCCGCGCGACGTACTGGGCGCCGACGGCCTCGCCGAGCGCGCCCTCGACGACGGAGACGGCGCGCTTCCAGCGCTCGCGCACCTCCTGCGCGCCCGACAGCGTGCGCCCGTAGAAGTCGAAGTTCGCCTCGACGAGGTCGTCGGTGAGGTAGGGCGCCCGGGCGGTGACGAGGTGGTACACCATCCACAGCTTCCAGTCCTCGAGCGGCTCGCTCGCCCAGAGCTCGGCGAACCCGGCGGCGAAGTCCGGCTCGCGCACCACGACGTCGTCGAGCGAGCCCTGCGGCGCCCCGAGCGCGAGGACCCACGCGCGCCAGTCGAACCCGGGCGCCTCCTCCACGAGCGCGGCGAGCGTGCGCGGGTTGTAGGTGAGGTCGGCGTCGCGGTCGCGCACGACGTCCCAGTGCTTCGCGGCGAGCCTCGTCTCGAGCGCCATGATCCGCTCGGCGGCGTCCTCGGGCGTCGCGCCCCACGTCTCGGACGTCACGCCCGCGAGCGCGAGCATGCGCGCGACGTGCGGCACGTACTTCTCGCGCACGGGCGCGTACTGGTCCTCGCGGTAGTACGCCTCGTCCGGCAGGCCGAGCCCGGACTGGTAGAGGTAGGCGACGTAGCGCTCGGGGTCCTTCGCGTCGTTGTCGACCCAGAACCCGACGGCGCCGGCGCCGCCCGTGCGCTGGAGGGCGCCGAGCGCCCCGGTGAGCTCGGCCTGCGTCGTCGCGGACGCGATCAGCGCGAGGTAGGGCTGCAGCGGCGTGGTCCCGAGCGCCTCGATGCGCTCGGTGTCCATGAAGCTCGCGTAGAGGGCCCCGACCTTCGCGGCGTCCGGCCCGACGTCCGCGCCGCCCGCAGCGACCTGCTCCCCGAGGTCCGTGATGATCTTGCGGACGTGCACCTCCGCCTGGTCGTAGAGCGCCCGGAACGCGCCGTCCATCGCGCGGTCGGCGGGGATCTCGTGCGTCGCGAGCCAGCGGCCGTTGACGTGGCGGTACAGGTCGTCCTGCGGGCGGACGGCGGGGTCCAGCGCGTCGAGGTCGATGCCGGAGCGCGCAGCGTCGGGGGTGCCGGACGAGGCCGGAGGCGTGGACGTCGGGGAGGTCTGTGTCATGCGTCTCAGGCTACGGCCTCACCCCGGCGGCGAGGGGGCCCGCTGGGGCATGATGAGCCCATGCGCGTTCACATCGCCGCGGACCACGCCGGCTACGAGCTCAAGACCCATCTCGTCGAGCACCTGGGGGCGGCGGGTCACGACGTCGTCGACCACGGTGCCCACACGTACGACGCGCAGGACGACTACCCGTCGTTCTGCTTCGCGGCGGGCGAGGCGGTGGCGGCGGAGCCCGGTTCGCTGGGCGTCGTCATCGGCGGCTCCGGCAACGGCGAGCAGATCGCGGCGAACAAGGTCGTCGGCGTGCGCGCCGCGCTCGCCTGGAACCTGGAGACCGCGCGCCTCGGGCGGCAGCACAACGACGCGAACGTCGTCGCGGTGGGCGCGCGCCAGCACTCGGTGGACGAGGCGGTCGAGCTCGTCGACGCGTTCCTCGCGGAGCCGTTCAGCGGCGACCCGCGTCACCAGCGCCGCATCGACCAGCTCGCGGCGTACGAGGCGGCGCGCGGCACCTCGGCCTGACGTGCCCGAGGGCCACACCGTCCACCGCCTCGCGCGCGCCTTCGGCGAGCTCTTCACGGGCGAGCCGCTCGCGGTGAGCAGCCCGCAGGGCCGGTTCGCCCCCGGCGCGGCCCTGCTCGACGGGCGCGTGCTCGTCGCGAGCGAGGCGTGGGGCAAGCAGATGTTCCTCGGCTTCGCCGCGCCGGGTGCCGCGTCCGACGACGTCCGCTGGCTCCGCGTGCACCTCGGCCTCTACGGGGCGTGGACGTTCGCGGGCGACGGCAGCACCGCCGTCGTGCACGCGATCGGCGCGCCCCGACGCCGGATCGGCGAGCGCGAGACCGTCCCGGCGGGCCCGGGGGAGGCACCCGGCGCGCCCGACGACGCCTGGTCGCCGCCGCCGCCGCGCGGCGCCGTGCGCGTCCGGCTCGTCGGCACGCACGCGGTCGCGGACCTCACGGGCCCGACGGCGTGCGAGGTCGTGACAGCCGACGAGAAGCGTGCCGTCGAGGACCGGCTCGGGCCCGACCCGATCCGTGACCCGGGCCCCGGGGAGCCGGACGCGGGCGACGCGTTCGTCGCCGCGGTGCGGCGCTCGCGCAGCCCCGTCGGGCTGCTCCTCATGAACCAGGACGTCGTCGCGGGCGTGGGGAACATCTACCGCGCGGAGGCGCTGTTCCGGGCCGGGCTCGACCCGATGCGGCCCGGCCGCGACGTGCCCGCGGAGGACCTGCGCGGGTTGTGGGACGACCTCGTCGTGCTCATGCACGACGGCGCACGCACGGGCGCGATCGTCACGACCCGCCCGGAGCACCGCGACGACGGCGCGGCCCCCGACGGCGCCGCCGCCGACGGCGCCGCCCCCGACGGCGCGGCGACCGGGCGGCGGCGCGTGCGGCAGAACACCGACGTCGCGCCGGGCGCCGTGCCCGCGGACGAGGCGTTCTACGTCTACCATCGCGACGGGCTGCCGTGCCGGGTGTGCGGCACGCCCGTGCTGCTCAAGGAGCTCGCGGGGCGCAACCTCTTCTGGTGCGGCGTCTGCCAGACGTGACCACGGGTGCACCCGGGACCCGGGTGCACCCGCCGCGTCAGAACACCCAGCTGCACACCGGCGCGACGGGCCAGCCGAAGGCCGCGCTCGCGCGCGCGAGCGCGCCGGGGGAGTGCTCGGTGACGAGACCCGCCGCGCCGAGGGCCGCGAGCGACGTCCCGCCCAGGTAGGCCGCGCCGAGCTCGCGCACGTCGAGCGAGACGTCCGCCGCGTCGTCGGTCCGCTCGGCCGCCACCGCGCCGAAGGCCTCCGCCCGCAGGCGCCAGCGTCCCGCGTTGTCGGGCAGGCGCGCGTCGGTCACGTGCAGGACGACGTCGACGTCCGCGGCGTACCGGCGCGCGGCCAGCGCGCCGGGCACGTCCACGACCCGGACCCACAGGTTGTCCGCGAGGCGCGGCGACGCGGCGCGCGGGTCCACGAGCAGGCTCGTGACGACGTCGTCCACGGGCAGCATGAAGGGCGTCACCTCGTGCGTGAGGTCGAGGTCGGTGAGCACGCCCCACAGCGCGCGGGCGGCCGCGGCGTCGAGCGCGACGACCTCGCCCGTGCTCACCGGGCCGCGCGGGCCCGTCGCCTCCCACGAGAGCTTGCGGTGGAAGCGCGCGTACCCGCGCGGCTCGCCGTCGAGCTCGACGACCGCGATGCGCGTGGGCTCGCGGTCCTTGCGCCACACCTTGGCGTCGTCCCAGAACGTCGCCTGGAGCTCGGGCGTCTCGCGCGTCGCCCACCCCGGACGGTTGATGCCGGCGCCCTGGCCCGTCGGGTCGGCGCCCGCGCGCTCGTGGATCGTCGCGACGAGCTCGCCGTGCCGCGCGCGGTCGGCGCGCTCGACGCGCACGGTGTGCCGCTCGGCACCCGGGACGTCGCGCAGCGCGACGCCGCGCGGGACGGTGAGCCGCACGTCGTCGGCCGCCTTGCCGTACCCGAAGCGGCCGTAGATGGCCGCCTCCGCCGCGAAGAGCGCCGAGACCGGCTCGCCCCGCTCGCGGCACCGGGCGAGGTGCGTGTCGATCATCGCGCTGAGGATGCCGCGCCGCCGGTGCGCGGGGTGGACGCCCACCCAGGTGAGGCCCGCGACCGGCGCGGTCGCCCCGGGGACCGGGAAGCGCGCGAACGGGTACGACGCGTGCATCGCCACGAGCTCGCGCCGCACGGGGCGCGCGCCGTCGACCGGCGGCGCGTCGACGTCCTCGCGCTCGACCGTCACGCCGAGCGCGCGCTCCCACGTGAGCGGGAACGGGAGGTCGACGAGCTCGTCGACCTCGACCGGGGAGGGGAACGTGGTCGTGTCGAGGTCGAGCACGTCGCGCAGGTCGGCGGACGTGAGGGGGACGAGCTCGTAGCCGTCGGGGAGGCGGGCGGGTCGGTGGTCGTTCATGCCCCCGATCCTCCTGTCCCGGGCCGTGCTCGCGCCAGGACATTCGCGACGGCTAGGGTCGGGCGCCATGGCACGACGCACCCCCGGACGCGGCGACGACGACGACCGCGCCGACCCCCGGGCCCTCGCCCAGGAGTACGCGACCGCGGTGCTCGACCTCGTGCGGCGCGTCCCGCCCGCGCGGGCCATGACCTACGGGCTCGTCGCGGAGATCGTCGCGGAGTCGCTGGGGCGCGGCGGCCCGCGCCAGGTCGGGCAGGTGCTCGCCGGGTCGTCCGGGGTGGACGACGACGGCGCCCCGGTCCCGTGGTGGCGGATCGTCAACGCGGCGGGGTCGCCGCCCGCGCACCACCTCGACGCGGCGCTCGCGGAGCTCCGCGCCGAGGGGTGCCCGCTGTCGCGCGACGGGCGTCGTGTGGACCTGCGCCGCGCCGTCTGGTTCCCCGGCGCCGACGACTGACCGCCGCGGTCGGGATCAGCCCGGGGTCGGTGCCGCGAGGAGCGGGGCGAGCGTCTGCACGGCCGTCGCGTCGCCCTGGACGAGGAGCGTCGTCACCGCCGTCTCGCGCCACGCCGCGAGGTCGCGCGCGATCTTCTCGGGCGGACCCACGAGCGCGACGTCCTCGACCATCGACGTCGGGACGGCGGCGGCCGCGAGGTCCTTGCGGCCCGCGAGGTAGTGCGCCTGGATCTCGTCGCACGCCTCGGCGTACCCGAGGCGGTCGAGCGCGTCGCGGTGGAAGTTCGCGCCCTTGGCGCCCATCCCGCCGACGTACAGCGCGAGGAACGGGCGCACCTGGTCCGCCGCCTGCTCGACGTGCTCGCGCACGACGACGGGGACGGTCGCGCTCACCTCGAACGCCGACTCGGGCGAGCGGTCGGGCGCGCGCCGCGCGAAGCCGTCGGCGAGGAGCTCGCGGAACGTGGCGTCCATGCGCGGCGAGTAGAACAGCGGGAGCCACCCGTCCGCGATCTCGGCCGCGAGCGCGATGTTCTTGGGCCCCTCGGCCGCGAGGTGGATCGGGAGGTCGGCGCGCAGCGGGTGGACGGTCGAGCGCAGCGGCTTGCCCAGGCCCGTCCCGACGCCGTCGGGCAGGGGGAGCGGGTAGTGCGGCCCGGACGACGTCACGGGCGCCTCCCGGCGCAGGACGTCGCGCACGACCTGCACGTACTCGCGCGTGCGCGCGAGCGGCTTCGCGTACGCCTGGCCGTACCAGCCCTCGACCACCTGCGGCCCGGAGACGCCGAGGCCGAGGACGAACCGGCCGCCCGAGAGGTGGTCCATCGTCAGCGCGGCCATCGCCGTCGCGGTCGGGGTGCGTGCGGAGACCTGCGCGACGGCGGTCCCGAGGCGGATGCGGGTCGTGCGCGAGCCCCACCACGCGAGCGGCGTGAACGCGTCGGAGCCGTAGGCCTCCGCGGTCCAGACCGAGTCGACGCCGAGGCGGTCGGCCGCCACGATCGCGTCCTGGATGCCGTCGGGGGGACCGGCCGACCAGTAGCCGGTGTGGATGCCGAGGCGCATGCGCGCTCCTCCTCGTCGAGGGTCGTGGTGCCGGGCCGGGCTGCCGCGGACGGGCGGCCGCGAGCGGCGGTGAGCGGGCGGCACCCGAGGGCGTACCGGGCAGGGGGGTATCCGGTACGCACGGTCTCAGGTACCGCCCGCGACCACACTAGCCGATCCGGGCGCGCCCTCGCGGCCCCCTCAGATGACGTACTCGATGAGGAGCGACGGGTCCTCGACGGTCTCGCGCGCGGCGGGCGTGCCCGCCGGCATCCGGATCGTGGCCGGCACGCCGACGGCGACGGCGCCCGCGGGCACGTCCTTGACGACGACGGCGTTGGCCCCGACCTGGACGTCGTCCCCGACCCACACCGGGCCGAGGATCTTCGCCCCGGCTCCGACGACGACGCGGTCGCCGAGCGTGGGGTGGCGCTTGCCCCGCTTCATCGAGCGCCCGCCGAGCGTCGACGTGTGGAACAGCACGACGTCGTCGCCGACCACGGCGGTCTCGCCCACGACGACGCCCATCCCGTGGTCGATGAACAGCCGTCGGCCGATGCGCGCCCCGGGGTGGATCTCCACGCCGGTGAGCGCCCGCGCCGCCTGCGACACGAGGCGTGCCGGCAGGCGCAGCAGCGGCTCGCGCCACATGCGGTGCGCGAGCCGGTAGGCCCACACGGCGTGCACGCCGGGGTACGCGAGAGCGACCTCGAGGCGGCTGCGCGCGGCGGGGTCCCGCCGTCGGGCCGCCTCGAGGTCCTCGCCGAGCACGCGCACGAACCGGCGCAGCCGGTGGCCGGCCGTCCGTGCGCGGGGGTGGGGGTCGGTCACGTCAGTCCAGCAGGTCGGCGTAGAGGACGGAGGACAGGTAGCGCTCGCCGAACGACGGGATGATCGTCACGATGAGCTTGCCCGCGTTCTCGGGACGCGCGGCGAGCTGCAGCGCCGCCGCGATCGCCGCGCCCGACGAGATGCCGACGAGCAGGCCCTCCTCCTTGGCGGCGCGGCGCGCGTACTCGACGGCCGTCTCGGCGTTGACGTCGATCACCTCGTCGTAGACCGAGGTGTCGAGGATCTCCGGCACGAAGTTCGCGCCGATGCCCTGGATCTTGTGCGGGCCGGGCTGGCCGCCGTTGAGGATGGCCGACTCCTCGGGCTCGACCGCGACGATCTGCACGCCGGGCTTGCGCTCCTTGAGCACCTGGCCCACGCCCGTGATGGTGCCGCCCGTGCCGATGCCCGCGACGACGATGTCCACCGCGCCGTCGGTGTCGGCCCAGATCTCCTCGGCCGTCGTGCGGCGGTGGATCTCCGGGTTCGCCTCGTTGGCGAACTGGCGGGCGAGGATCGCGCCCTCGCGCTCGGCGACGATCTCGTCGGCGCGGCTGACGGCGCCCTTCATGCCCTCGGAGCCCGGCGTGAGGATGAGCTCCGCACCGAACGCGCGCAGCAGCGCGCGGCGCTCCTTCGACATCGTCTCCGGCATCGTCAGCACGACGTCGTACCCGCGCGCCGCACCCACCATCGCGAGCGCGATGCCGGTGTTGCCCGACGTCGCCTCGACGATCGTCCCGCCGGGCTTCAGCTCGCCGGACGCCTCGGCGGCGTCGATGATCGCGACGCCGATGCGGTCCTTGACCGAGTTGGCGGGGTTGTAGAACTCGAGCTTGCCCACCACGGTGGCGCCGAGCCCCTCGGTGAGCTTGTTGAGCCGGACCAGCGGGGTGTTGCCGACGAGCTGCGTGACGTCGTCGTAGATGCGTGCCATGTCTTCCTCTTCTGTCGACGGCTCGGGGTGAGCCAGGTGGGGGTACCGATGGGGAGCGGGGCGCGCCCGGTGGCCGGGGTCCAGCGTCTCGCGGGGGCGGCGCGGGCGCGCGCGGACGACGGGACGGGCTCGGGCGGGACGAGGGACGTGCGCGGGCGTGCAGGGCACGCGGGGACGCCCGTCGTCAGCGGCAGCCGAGACAGCGACAACAGGAGGTGCGCGGCGTGGCGCGGTGCAGCGATGCAGGACGCGCGGTCGTCGCGGTCATTCCTCGCTCCTCCTGGTCGGTCGCGCCGGGAGCCGCCCGGAGCTCCGGGCGTGCCGACGGCGCGCGTGCCCTGAGGCTATCGGTCCGCGGCGCGGCCCTGCAACGCCGTCCGCGGGGCCCGGGACGACGACGGGCGCCCGGCCGTGGAGGCGGGGCGCCCGTGGTGTCGAGGACGATCGGAGCGGGCGACGGGAATCGAACCCGCGTAGCCAGTTTGGAAGACTGGGGCTCTACCATTGAGCTACGCCCGCGCGGGCCGTGCGATGCGTCCGGTGGTCGGCCTGTGCGGCCGCCCGGGACGGCGTGCCACCGACCTGCGGCCGCCACCCTAGCAAACGTCGGCGGGCGGCCGGTGCCCGCGTCGTCGCCCTGCGCGTCCGTGCGCGGCCGGCGCCGTCGGTGGCGCACCGTCCCGCCAGTACACTTGCCCCTGGTCCGCCCGCCGCGGCGGACGACGGGGTGTGGCGCAGGTTGGTAGCGCGTCCGCTTTGGGAGCGGAA
>QAPD01000065.1:9836-14660 GCA_003052455.1 Sphaerisporangium cinnabarinum
GTCGCAGGTTCAAATCCTGTCACCCCGACCTTCGCGCGGCGCCCTGCGGGGGCGTCGCGGGACGTCGCCGACGTCCGGGCCGTCGCGGCGGCCCCGGTCCCCAGGAGGTGCCCGTTGAGCGAGGCCTTCGCGCCCGCCGGCCCGGCGGCCCGCGTCACCGCCGCCGCGCTCGTCGCCGCCGGGAGCGGCGCGGTGCTCTCGCTCCAGGGGCGCCTCAACGGAGATCTCGGCGCCGCGGGCACGGGACCCGTCCTCGCAGCCTGGCTCTCCTACGTGGGCACCCTCCTGGGGACCGTGCTCGTGATCGTCCTCCGCCGCCGTACCCGGTCGACGCTCGCCGTCGTGCGCTCGACCGCCTCGTGGTGGTGGTTCGCGGTCGGGCTGTGCAGCGTGCCGATCGTCGTCGCGATGGCCGCGGGGATCCCGCTCGTCGGGGTCGCGGTCGCCTCGGTCTGCGCCGTGGCCGGCCAGACCGTCGCCGGGCTCGCGCTCGACGCGCGGGGCGTCGGGCTGCCCGCGCCCCTGCGGCTCACCCCGCGCCGCGCGGGAGCGGGCCTCGCCGCGGTGGCGGGGCTCGGGATCGCGGTGCTCGGCAGCAGCGCGGGCGGCCCCGGGTGGGCGGTGGTCGCGGCCGGTGCGGCGCTCTTCGTCGGCGGGGCGGTCCTGTGCGGCCAGCAGGCCGGCAACGGCCGTGTCACGGAGCTCACGGGCGACCCCGTCGTGGCGACCCTCACCTCGGTCACCGGCGGCCTCGCCGGCATCACGCTCGTGTGCGCGCTCGGCGTCCCCCTCGGGCTGCTCGACGGCGTCACCCTCCCGGCGCAGTGGTGGCTCTACCTCGGCGGCCCCCTGGGGACCCTCGTCACCGTCGCGGCCGCGTTCGCCGTCCGGCACCTCGGCACGTTCGTCCTCACGCTGACCGTCGTCGGCGGGCAGATGGTCATGGCGGTGCTCCTCGACGCGGTCGGCGCGGTCGGCCTGCGGTGGCCGACCGTCGCGGCGACGGCGGTCGTGGCGCTCGCGGTGCTGCTCGCCGTGCCGCGACGGGCGCCCCGGGCGAGCCGTCGCGTCGAGGGCGCTTGACCGTTCGCGTACGATGGCACGGTTGCCCGTACGCCCGCGTGCGGTGCCGTCCCCGGCCGTCCCCGGCCCGCCCCGATCAGTTGGAGATCATCGAAGTGAAGAGCGCCGTCGAGACCCTGGACCCCACCAAGGTCAAGCTGACCGTCGAGGTGGAGTACGACGAGCTCAAGCCGAGCATCGACCACGCCTACAAGCACATCGCGGAGCAGGTGAACATCCCCGGCTTCCGCAAGGGCAAGGTCCCGCCCCGCGTCATCGACCAGCGCGTCGGCTGGGGCGCCGTGATCGAGCACGCCGTCAACGACGCGCTCTCCGGCTTCTACCGCCAGGCCGCGAGCGAGGAGAACCTGCGCCCCCTCGGCCAGCCCGAGGTCGAGGTCACCGAGATCCCGGCGAAGGCCGGCGAGGGTCAGCTGGTCTTCACCGCCGAGGTCGAGGTCCGCCCCGAGATCACGCTGCCCGCGCTCGACTCGCTCGCGATCACCGTCGAGCCCGCCGAGGTCACCGACGAGGACGTCACCGAGCGCCTCGACGCGCTGCGCGAGCGCTTCGGCACCCTCGTCGGCGTCGACCGCCCCGCGGCCGAGGGCGACTTCGTCGTGCTCGACCTGAAGGCCGAGATCGACGGCGAGGAGGTCGACTCCGTCTCCGGCGTCAGCTACCAGATCGGCTCGGGCAACATGCTCGAGGGCCTCGACGAGGCGCTCACCGGCCTGTCCGCCGAGGAGACGACCACGTTCAACGCGCCGCTGGCCGGCGGCGAGCACGAGGGCAAGGAGGCCGCGGTCACCGTCACCGCCACCTCCGTGAAGCAGCGCGACCTCCCCGAGGCCGACGACGACTTCGCCCAGCTCGCCTCCGAGTTCGACACGCTCGAGGAGCTCACCGCGGACCTGCGCGAGCAGGTCGCGAGCATCAAGACGTCGAACCAGGCCGTCGCGGCGCGCGACGAGCTGCTCAAGGCGCTCAACGACGCCGTCGAGATCCCCGTCCCCGCGGGCGCCGTCGAGGCCGAGGTGCACCGTCACCTCGAGTCCGAGGGCCGCCTGGAGGACGACACGCACCGCGCCGAGGTCACGGTCGAGGCGACCGACGCCCTGCGCAACCAGATCCTGCTCGACACGCTCGCCGAGCAGCTCGAGATCAAGGTCGCGCAGAACGAGCTCCTCGAGTACCTCGTGAGCGCCTCGCGCCAGTACGGGATGGACCCGAACCAGTTCATCCAGTCGCTCGACCAGGGCGGGCAGATCCCCGCGATGGTCGGCGAGGTCGCGCGCTCCAAGTCGCTCGCCGTCGCGCTGCGCCAGATCGAGGTCAAGGACACCGCCGGCAACGTGGTGGACCTGACCGAGTTCATCGGCTCGGACGACGAGGACGCCGCCGCGGACGAGCCCGTCGGGGACGTCGCCGGTGAGCCGGTCGAGGAGGCGCTCGTGGACGACTCCGCCGCCCCCGCGGCCGACGCCCCGGTCGAGGACGACGAGAAGGACGCGACCAAGGCCTGACGCCTCGCCGGCCCCGGCCGGACGGTCCCCACGACGGCCCGCACCCTCCGCGCGAGGGTGCGGGCCGTCGTCGTCGGCGAGGGTCGGCGCACCTGGTGCGCCGTCAGCGAAAACGCGGCCCGCCGGGACGAACGGCGGGCACGGACCGCGTTAGGGTCACTGCAGCACGGCTGGACCGGGACGCCGTCCCGGCCGGCCAGGGCAGCGCAGGCGGGGGCGACCCGCGGGAGCGACGAAGGAGATGGATGTGAACGAGCTGTACCTGCCGTCCGACGCGACGGCCCCGGTGAACCGCGCCGAGGGTCCGGGCCTCGGACTCAACGACTCCATCTACAACCGGCTCCTCAAGGAGCGCATCATCTGGCTCGGCTCGGAGGTGCGCGACGAGAACGCGAACGCCATCTGCGCCCAGATGATGCTGCTCGCCGCGGAGGACCCGGACAAGGACATCTGGCTCTACATCAACTCGCCCGGCGGATCGATCACGGCCGGCATGGCGATCTACGACACGATGCAGTACATCCAGCCCGACGTCGCGACGATCGCGATGGGCATGGCGGCGTCGATGGGGCAGTTCCTGCTCTCGTCCGGCACCAAGGGCAAGCGGTACGCGACGCCGCACGCGCGCGTCATGATGCACCAGCCGTCCGGTGGCATCGGCGGTACCGCGACGGACGTGCGCATCAACGCGCAGCTCATCATGCACATGAAGCAGGTGCTCTCCGAGCTCACGGCCGAGCAGACCGGCAAGCCGCTCGAGCAGATCCTCAAGGACAACGACCGGGACAGCTGGTTCACCGCGCAGGAGGCGCTGGAGTACGGCTTCATCGACCACGTCGTCACCAACGCGTCGTCCGTGACCGGCGGCGGCGGCACCACGGGTTCCTGACCCCGCACCGGACACCAGACTTCACCGAGGAGAACCCGTGAGCTTCAGCGCCGAGTCCCAGTACCTGTCCACCGCCCAGCGCCTCGCCGGCCCCGCGGCCCGCCCCGGCGGCGTCGCCCTGCCGGGCGGCGCGCCGTCCGCCCGCTACGTGCTCCCGCAGTTCGAGGAGCGCACGGCCTACGGCTTCAAGCGGCAGGACCCCTACACCAAGCTGTTCGAGGACCGCATCATCTTCCTGGGCGTCCAGGTCGACGACGCGTCCGCGGACGACGTCATGGCCCAGCTCCTCGTGCTCGAGAGCCAGGACCCGGACCGCGACGTCATCCTCTACATCAACTCGCCGGGCGGGTCGTTCACCGCGATGACCGCGCTCTACGACACGATGCAGTACATCAAGCCGCAGATCCAGACGGTCTGCCTCGGCCAGGCGGCCTCCGCCGCGGCCGTGCTGCTCGCCGCGGGCCAGCCGGGCAAGCGGCTCGCGCTCCCGAACGCGCGCGTGCTCATCCACCAGCCCGCGATGGAGGGCGGCGGCTACGCGCAGGCGTCCGACATCGAGATCCACGCGAACGAGCTCATCCGCATGCGCGAGTGGCTTGAGGACACCCTCGCGCTGCACTCGGGCAAGTCGGTCGAGCAGGTTCGCCAGGACATCGAGCGCGACAAGATCCTCACCGCCGAGCAGGCGAAGGAGTACGGCCTCGTGGACCAGGTCCTCGAGAGCCGCAAGGCCGTCGCGATCAACAAGCCGTGACCCGGCACGCCTGACCACGCGCCGCGCCGCCGTCCCCTCGGGGCCGGCGGCGCGACACGTTCGCGCCCCGTGCGGAGAGCCCACCTGACAACGGGGGCCCCGTGGTGTGGAATGGGGAGCAGGACCCGCTCGGCCGTGCCCGGGCCCTGAGCCGTCGAACCCGACGGCCGGAGGACCGGGCACCGGGACAAGGAGACGCGTAGTGGCTCGTATCTCAGACGGTGCCGACCTGCTGAAGTGCTCGTTCTGCGGCAAGTCGCAGAAGCAGGTCAAGAAGCTCATCGCGGGCCCCGGCGTGTACATCTGCGACGAGTGCATCGACCTCTGCAACGAGATCATCGAGGAGGAGCTCGCCGAGGCGACGGAGCTCGGCCTCACGGAGCTGCCCAAGCCCAAGGAGATCTTCGAGTTCCTCGAGCAGTACGTCATCGGCCAGGACGCCGCGAAGCGGGCCCTGGCCGTCGCGGTCTACAACCACTACAAGCGCGTGCAGGCGGGGGAGCAGGCCAAGCCGTCGAACCCCGACGACGCGGACTTCGTGGAGCTGGCGAAGTCGAACATCTTGTTGATCGGTCCGACGGGGACGGGCAAGA
>QAPD01000066.1 GCA_003052455.1 Sphaerisporangium cinnabarinum
CCCCGGACGACGCCCCGCCCGGCCCCGCCCGCCCGTGGGAACGCCCCGCCCCCGCCGCCCCGGCGGACGACCCGGGCGCCCCGCGGTCGTACCCGCCGCGACGCGAGATGCACGGTCCGACGCGCTCCTCACGACGGCCGCAGCCCACCCGCGCGGGCACGCGCCCGGCCGGCGCCCCCGGGCGTCCGGCGAGCCCGACGCGCGTCGAGCCCGTCGCCCCCGCGACCCGCGCCGAGGCGCGCCGTCAGTCGCAGTCGGCACCGGTGCCCTCCCGCTCCGCGGGGCGCCGCACGTCGACCACGACGGGCCGCCGCCTGGGTGGCCTGCCCAACGGCCTGACGTGGCCCCTCGTCGCCCTCCTGGGTCTCCTGCTCGTGCTGGTGATCGCGACGATCGCCACGCTCGGGGACCGGGACGGCGACGGCGGCGACGCCGCCCCCGTGCGGGGCGCCGAGACCTCCGTCGAGGTCGCCGTGCCCGACGCCGAGACGCTCCCCGGACGGGTGACATCGTGACGACATCGTGCTGTTCCCCGCGTGACCGCAGGGCTCCGGGTGGGATGATTGCGCCAGCTGTGCCACGGGCGGACGCGCCCGCGGCTCCGACGACACCGAAGGACGAATGAGTGGTGGACAACGCTCCCCGAGTGCTTGCCGGGCGCTACCAGGTCGGTGAGCTCATCGGCCGTGGTGGCATGGCCGAGGTGCACATCGGCCACGACAACCGCCTCGGTCGTACCGTCGCGATCAAGATCCTGCGCTCCGACCTCGCGCGCGACCCGTCGTTCCTCGCACGCTTCCGGCGCGAGGCGCAGGCGGCGGCGTCGCTGAACCACCCGGCCATCGTCGCGGTCTACGACACGGGCGAGGACGTGCACGAGGACGCCACCGGGAACTCGGTGCACGTGCCGTTCATCGTCATGGAGTACGTCGAGGGCCACACCGTGCGGGACATCCTGCGCGACGGCCAGGCCGTGCCCATCGACGAGGCCGTCGAGATCACCGCGGGCGTCCTGGCGGCGCTCGAGTACTCGCACCACGCCGGGATCGTCCACCGCGACATCAAGCCCGCCAACGTCATGATCACGCCGACCGGCGCCGTGAAGGTCATGGACTTCGGCATCGCCCGCGCGGTCGCCGACTCCGCGGCCACCATGACGCAGACGCAGGCCGTCATCGGCACCGCCCAGTACCTCTCCCCGGAGCAGGCGCGCGGCGAGACGGTCGACGCGCGCTCCGACCTGTACTCGACCGGTTGCCTGCTCTACGAGCTGCTCACGGGGCGCCCGCCGTTCATCGGCGACTCGCCCGTCGCGGTCGCCTACCAGCACGTGCGCGAGGCGCCCGCCACGCCGAGCGCGATCGCTCCGGACGTGCCCGAGGTGCTCGACCGCATCACGCTCAAGGCGCTCGCGAAGGACCGGACCGCACGGTACTCGAGCGCGGCCGAGTTCCGGGCCGACCTCGAGAACGCGGTGCGCGGCGGGTCCATCACGGCCCCGGCCCTCGGCGTCGCGGCCGCCGCCGCGGGGCTCGGTGCCGCCGCCGCGGCCGCCGACCTCCAGCCGACGATGGTCGAGTCCGCGACGCAGGTCATGACCCCGGCCGCCGCCGCCGCGAACCCGTGGGCGACCAGCGCGGCGCCCGCCGTCCCGCCCGGGGAGCAGCCCCCCGGCGAGGACGAGGAGGAGCCCAAGAGCCGCAAGGGCCTCATGTGGACGCTCATCGCGATCGGCGTGCTCGCGCTCGCCGCGATCATCACGATGATCGTCATCAACAGCCAGGGCGAGGACGAGCCGACGACCGGCACCGTCCCGACCCTGTCGGCAGGCGTCACGCCCGCGGAGGCCGAGCAGAGGATCACCGAGGCGGGCTTCGAGTACGCGCAGGCGATCGACCAGGACTCCACGGAGCCCGAAGGCACGTTCACCCGGACGGACCCCGCCGGTGGCACCACCCAGGAGCTGGGGGTGACCGTCACCGCCTTCTTCTCGGCCGGTCCCGACGCCGTCACCATCCAGGATCTCAAGGGCAAGACGCAGGAGGAGGCCCGGCAGTACCTCTCCGACGCCGGGCTCAACGTCGGCGACGTCAACACCGAGGACTCCCCGGACGTCCCCAAGGGCGCGGTGACGAAGACCGACCCCGGCGCCGGACAGTCCGTGCCCGCGGGCTCGACGGTCAACCTCTACGTGTCGAGCGGCCTGGTGGCCCTGCCGGACGTCACAGGCCAGCAGTTCGACGCCGCGAAGTCGACCGTCGAGGCGCTCGGCCTGAAGGTCGACCGCAGCGACGAGGAGTCCGACGAGCCGGAGAACCAGGTCCTCTCGCAGCAGCCCAACGCGGGCAGCGTCCCGCAGGGGTCGAGCGTGACGCTCAAGGTCGCCATCCCTCGTGCGGCGGAGACGACGACGGTGCCCTCCAACCTCGTCGGGATGACCGAGGACCAGGCGAGGGACGCGCTCGGTGGTGCTGAGCTCAACGTGGGTACCCGCCAGACGCAGGAGTCGGACCAGTGGCCGGCCGGCGTCGTCATCGGGTCCGACCCGCGCGGTGGGGCGGAGGTCCCGGTCGGCACCCAGGTGTCGCTCATCGTCTCCACCGGCCCCGGCCCCGGCAACGGCGGCACCAACGGCGGCGGGAACAACGGCGGGGGCAACGGGAACGGCGGGGGCAACGGCGGAGACGGCGAGGGCTGACCCGCCGCCCCCGAGCCATCGACGACGGGCCCTCACCTCCACGGAGGTGAGGGCCCGTCGTCGATGGGGGGAGCCGCGGGGTGGCGGCCGGGGTCGGCGCCGCGCGGTGCTCCCTACTGGCGCACGAGCGGCGCCATGCCCGCGGAGCGCTCGACGGCGCCCTCGAGGCCGCACGCCTCGAGCCAGTTCGCGAGCAGGCGGTGGCCGCCCTCGGTGAGCACCGACTCCGGGTGGAACTGGACGCCGTGCAGCGGCAGCTCCTTGTGCTGGAGACCCATGATGACGCCCCCGGCCGTCGTCGCCGTCACCTCGAGCTCGGCGGGCACGGAGTCGGTCACGACGGCGAGCGAGTGGTATCGCGTCGCGGTGAAGGGGAGGGGGAGGCCCGCGAGCACGCCCTCGCCCTCGTGCTCCACGAGGCTCGTCTTGCCGTGCATGAGCTCGGGCGCGTGCGTGACCGTCGCGCCGTACACCTCGGCGAGGGCCTGGTGGCCGAGGCACACGCCGAGCATCGGCGTGCGCGACGCGGCGCACGTGCGGATGACGTGCTCGCTCTGCCCCGCCTCCTTCGGCGTGCCGGGCCCGGGGGAGACCAGGACGCCGTCGAACACGGTGCCGTCGGTGTCGCGGAAGCGGCCGTCGGCGTCGGGCTCCGGCACCGCGTCGTTGCGCACGACGACGGTCTCGGCGCCCAGCTGGTCGAGGTAGCCGACGATCGTGTAGACGAACGAGTCGTAGTTGTCCACGACGAGGATGCGGGTCGGGTGGGTCATCGCGGGGCCTCCACGGACGCTGCGCCGGCGGCGTCGGTCTGGATGTTGGGGTCGTTGAACGGCATGTACTCGGACACGAGCGGGAACAGCCACTCGAAGCACGCGAGCACGACGGCGGCCGCGAGGACGAGCAGGATCAGCACCCGCAGCCACGCCGGGCCGGGCAGCACGCGCCACAGCGCCCCGTACATCACGAACCTCCTTCGGCGGCGGGAGCGGTCTGGCCGACGAGCTCCGGCGGCGTGCCGTCCTCGACGGGCATCCAGTAGTCGAACTTCGCGTTGACGATGTACCGCGCGACGAGAGAGTTGAGGCCGATCGGGTGGCACGTCGTCAGCGTGAGGTACCGCTCGGTGGGCTCGACGCCGGGCTGCCACGGGACGGGCGCGATCGCCTCGACCTGGTCGGGCTTCACGGCCTGCATGTGGTCGACGCGGTAGATGTACCAGGTGCCGCCGGCCTCGACGACGATCGGGTCGCCGATCTCGAGCTCCTCGACGTCGTGGAAGATCTTGCCGTACGTCTGCCGGTGCCCGGCCAGGGAGAAGTTCCCGACGGCGCCCGGCATGACGGTCTCGGGGTAGTGCCCGGCCATGGCCCGGTCGAGGATCGACCGCTTGTCGGTACCCTCCGCGATCGGCATCATCTTGCCGTCCCAGCGCGGCACGTAGAGCGTGCCCCACACCTCGCCGAGCGCCGGCGCGGCGGGCACGGGCGGGTCGTCGCGCAGGATCGTCGTGCCGACGTCCGCGGCGTCCGGGGTCGGCGCCTGGATCTCCTCGAGCACCTGCGCCTGGACCCGGTCGGCCTGGACGTCGGTCCACCAGAGCTGCCAGACGACGTACAGGCCGAGCAGGATCCCCAGCGTGATGAGCAGCTCGCCGAGCACCCCCACGACGGCGGACACGGGCCCGCGCCCCGAGCCGCGGTGCCCCGCGTGCCGGGCCGGTGCGGGGCTCGTCGCGGTCACGACGCCACCGCGTCGGACGGGCGCGCGTAGCGGAGCTCGAGCGCCCCCTGGTAGCCCGGCATCTCGATGTCGCTCTCGTCCTCGACGGACCAGCCGAGGTTCACCGCGTCGACGTACTCCTTGTACACCTGGACGCCCGGCGAGCGGTCGAGCGCGTCGCGCAGCGCCCCGGGGTCGCCCACGGCCTCGACGACGTAGGGCGGGGAGTAGACGCGGCCGTGCAGGAGCAGGATGTTGCCCGCGCAGCGGAACGCCGACGTCGCCGTGACGCGCTGCCCCTGGAGCGTCATCGCCTCGGCACCGCCCGCCCACAGCGCGTTGACGACCGACTGGATGTCCTGCTGGTGCACCACGAGGTCGTCGGGACGGATCCCCGCGGGGTAGCTGCCGTCCGGGGGCGCGTCGTCGAGCGAGACGGACACGCCGGCGCCGCGGACGGGCGTCGTCCCGGCGGAGACGGCGGTCCGCGCCGCGAGGTCGGGGTCGACGCCGGTGGGCGCGCCCTCCGTCCGCGACAGGTCCGCGACCTCCGCCGTCAGGGCGTCGACCTGCGTCGCGAGGTCGGCGACGCGGTCGGACTCGCGGTCGACGAGCTGCGCGAGGTTCTCCGGGTGGCGCGACTCGTCGCCGCGCGCGAGGCGCGCGTTGGCCGTGAACATGAGCCCGGCGAGCGCGAGGACGAGCGCGACGGTCACGGCGGACCGCACCCGGCGCGCGCGGGGCGTACCGCCCGGGACGGACGACGGCGCGTCGGCGGGATCGTCCGGGCCCGTGGCGGCGGGGTCCGTGGTGCTCACGCGACCGTCTCCTTCCTGGGGCGGACGCGGTCGTCGACCGGTCTGCGTCGTGCGTCTGCGTCGTGGGATGTGTCGTGCTGGAGGTCGTGCACCGCACACCTCGCGGCACGTCCTCCGCGCGCGGTGTCCGTGCCTATTGTGTGCGCCCACTACGCTAGTCGACGAACGTCGTCCACGATCGTGACGGACCCGTGCTCCGGCAGAGTCTCGCGGCGCGTCGACGACCTTCGCCCGACCCATGCACGGTTCCTGCACGACGACGGCAGGCGTCCGCTCCCGCGGTGCGTCCCGGCGCCGGCGCAGCGAGCCCCACCAGGACAGGAGCCCACCCTCGTGCCCGAGTCGAAGTCGCGCAAGAAGCCCAAGCCGCAGCGTCCGCCGAGCGTGCCGAAGCCCGAGTCGGGCAACCCGCGCTGGCTCGTGCCCACGATGCTCGGGCTCATGCTCGTCGGGCTCGCCTGGATCGTGCTGTTCTACCTCAGCGGTCCGAAGCAGCTCCCCGTCCCGCCCCTCGGCGCGTGGAACCTCGGGGTGGGCTTCGCCTTCATCATCGCGGGGTTCGCGCTCACGACGCGCTGGAAGTAGCCGCGCGCCGGGCGGGGCCCTGGGTCCCGCCCGGCGACGTCGGGCCTCACACCGGTGTAGTTCCACACCTGTGAGTAACCCTGGGGATAACTTTCGCGGCGGCCTCGGTCAGGCGACGTGGCCGAACTGGTCCGCCGCCGCGTAGGTGAGCCAGGAGGCGGCGACCAGCGCCACGACGACCACGACGGTCGCGCCCACGGACACGAGGGTGCGGCGTTCCCGCGGCGCGTACGCGTAGGCCGCGCCGAGCGCGAGGCCCACCACGAGACCGCCCAGGTGCGCCTGCCACGCGATCCCGGGGAAGAACAGCCCGATCGCGAAGTTGATGCCGATGAGCACGACGATCTGCATCGCGTTGCGGCCCGTCCGACGCAGGACGAGGAGGATCGCCCCGAAGAGCCCGAACACCGCTCCCGAGGCGCCGACGACGGGCTGGTACCAGGCCTCCGACGTCGGGCCTCCCGCGAGGAGCAGGTAGCCGACGGAGCCCCCGAGCGCGGACAGCAGGTAGAGCGCCGTGAAGCGCAGCCGGCCGAGCTGCTGCTCGAGGAACGGGCCCGTGATCCACAGGGCGTACATGTTGAAGAGGATGTGGACGGGGCTCGTCGAGTGCAGGAACGCCGCCGTCAGGAACCGGTAGGGCTGCAGCTCACCGACCCACGGCGCGAACGCGAGCATGTTCGTCCACGTGCCGCCCGTGACGAGCTGGAGCAGCCAGCTCACGACGCACAGCCCGATGATGGTGAACGTCACGACGGGCGGGCCGCCCCGCACCTTCCCGCCCAGCGCGGTGCGCGCCGTGGGCGCCTGCCGGGCGGCCTCCCGCACGCAGTCCACGCACTGGACCCCGACCGCGGCGGGCCGCTGGCACTCGGGGCACGCCGGGCGCCCGCAGCGCTGGCAGCGCACGTACGACACGCGGTCGGGGTGCCGCGGGCACACCGGCGGGACGGCGGGACCGTCGTGCGGTCCGGCCGTCCCGTACGCCGGCGGGCCGGGTGGCCCGGGAGGTGTCGTCGAGATGGTCAGTCCTCGATGGTGACGGACGTGATGACGATGTCCTCCTGCGGGCGGTCGCCCGGACGCGTGGGCGTCGCGTTGATCGCGTCGACGACGGCGCGGGACTCGTCGTCCGCCACCTCGCCGAAGATCGTGTGCTTGCCGTTGAGCCACGGCGTGGGGACCGTCGAGATGAAGAACTGCGACCCGTTGGTGCCCTCGGCCTCGCCCGTCACCGGGTTGCGGCGCACGCCCGCGTTCGCCATCGCCAGCAGGTACGGGCGGTCGAACTGGAGCTCGGGGTGGATCTCGTCGTTGAACGTGTAGCCGGGGCCGCCGGTGCCGGTCCCGAGCGGGCAGCCGCCCTGGATCATGAAGTCCTGGATCACGCGGTGGAAGATCAGGCCGTCGTAGAAGGGCTCGGTGCGCTCGGCGCCCGTGCGGGGGTCGGACCACGTCGTGGTGCCCTGGGCGAGCCCGACGAAGTTCGCCACCGTCTTCGGGGCGTGGTTCGGCAGGAGCTCGATCCGGATGTCACCTGCGGTCGTGTGGAGGGTTGCGAACATGAGCACCATCTTCCCACGAGACCCGCGCCCGACCCGTCCGGGGCGATGTCTCGCGGCGTGGCCGGGGTGGTGGCAGAGTGGGCGGAAACGCATCGCATCCGCACATTCGTCCCGTCGGACGACGACCCCGGGGAGCACGCATGACCCGTTCTCGCTCAGCGAGCGACTCCGTCAAGGACACGCTCGAGTCGATCGACACCGAGAAGCTGAAGGAACAGGCCGCGCAGGCCGCCGCGACGGCGCAGAGCGCCGCGACCCAGCTCGCGGACCAGGCCAAGGACGCCGCGGTGCACGCCAAGGAGTGGGGCACGCCCAAGGTGGAGGCGTTCCTCGAGTGGCTCCAGCCGCGCGTCGAGAAGGCCTGGCAGGACAGCATCCAGGCCGCCGCGCCGCGCGTCGAGAAGGCCGCGACCAAGGCCGCGCCCGCGATCGACACCGCGCACGACCGCCTCGTGGAGGACGTGCTGCCGAAGATCGTCGCGAGCTTCAACGCCGCCGCCGCCAGCGCGGCCGACTCCGCCCAGCGCGCCGCGGACAACGCGGCCGAGGCGACCGCCGCCGCGACGGCCGCGGCCGCCGCCGCGTCGGGCAAGAAGGCGCGCAAGCTCGCGAAGCAGGCCAAGAAGGCCACGGCGGAGGCCGCGAAGCAGGCGCAGAAGACGGCGGGCAAGGCCGGCAAGAAGGCCGCGAAGCACGCCGACAAGACCGCCGAGAAGGCCGCCGCCAAGCTCGCCGCGGCGGCGGACAAGGCAGCCGCGAAGGCCGCCGAGGCCGACTCCTCGAAGGGCAAGGGCCGCACGCTCTGGTGGATCGCCGGTGGCGTCACCGCCGCGGGCGTCGGCTACGTCCTCTACCGCCGCGCGCAGCCGACGACCGACCCCTGGGCCGAGCCGTGGGAGCAGGAGCAGCAGCAGGTCCACTTCGACGACGTCGTCGGCGACGCCAAGCACGCCGTCGGGGACGCGGCCGAGTCGCTCGGCGAGGCGGCGGGCGCCGCCGTCGCCAAGGGCCGCGAGGCCACCGACAAGCTGGCCGAGCGTGCCGCCGAGGTCCGCGACGACGTCACGGACCGCGTCACCGAGGCCGTCTCGGACGCGAAGGACGCGGCGAAGAAGGCGACGAGCCGGGCCCGCAGCACCACCCGCGGCGGCGCTGCCGGCGCGAAGGACGCGGTGCAGGACACGGCGGAGGACGTCAAGGACGCCGCGACGGACGCCAAGGACGACCTGGGCGACGCCGGCAAGAAGGCGCGCGAGGCCGCCGAGTCCGCGGCCGAGGACGCCGCCAAGAAGGCCGACGACGCCTGACGCTCCGCGCGCCGTCCCCCGACGGTGACCGACGACCGAGGGGCCCGTCCCAGCAGGGACGGGCCCCTCGTCGTCCCCGGGGGCGGAGGTCTCGCGAGCACGCGGACGCGGCGGTGGGACGCGGCCGCGGCGCCGAGCACGCCGAGGCCGGACGCACGAAGACCCCGTCCGCAGCCGGACGGGGTCTTCGTGGTCGTGACGATGGTGGAGCCAGGGGGACTCGAACCCCCAACCCCCTGCTTGCAAAGCAGGTGCGCTACCAATTGCGCCATGGCCCCGGGTGACGCGGCCGGGGCCGGTCAGCAGCGAGAGGTGCTCACTCGAAGGTGTCGGTGACCTCTGCCCAGAGGTCACGCTCGGCGTTGTCCTCCGTGTACTTGCGCCACACGAGGTACCCGGCGCCGGCGGCGAGGAGCAGGAGCAGAAGCTTCTTCATGGTGTTCCCCCTCGAGTGGGTTGGCAGTGGGCCTAAGAGGACTTGAACCTCTGACCTCTTCCTTATCAGGGAAGCGCTCTAACCGTCTGAGCTATAGGCCCGCACGCGCCTCGCCGGACAGCCCCGGGGGGCTGCTCCGCTCGCAGGCAGCGATTGAGGTTACCCCACCGGGAGCCGCAGACCCAAACCGAGGGCCCGTGCCTCCCGGTCGGGGAGCCAGTGCGCGGTCAGTCGTCGGTGAGCGTGAGGTGCACGCCGCCCACGAGCGCCGCGACGATGTTGTACAGGAACGCCATGATCGTCGAGAGCGCCGTGATGATCACGACGTTCACGACGCCGAGCAGCGTGGCGATCGAGATCACGCGGCCGAACGCGACGTACTGGCGGATGTCGACGTCCGTCTCCGTGCCGACGATCTGCGTGAACAGCTCCTCGATCTTGAAGAAGACCTGCATGCCGTCGAGCACGTACCAGACGACGGCGGTCGCGACGACGGTCATGATCCCGATGGCGACCGCGAGGAGGAAGCCGAGCTTCATCGCGGACCACGGGTCGATGCGCGAGACCGCGAGCCGGACACGGCGCGGGCCGCCGTCGGGCCGGACGGCCGGGGTCGCGCCCGTCGCGGTCCCCACGGCCGGCGTGGCTCCGGTGAGCGGGCTCGCCGTGCCCGTCACCCCGGCGGCGGAGTAGTGCATGGAGGCCCCGGCGGGAGCGCCGGCGGTCGCCGCGCTCGTGGGGGCCGAGGTGGTCGTGGGCACGCGCCTCACCGTCTCGTCGTCGATCTCGTCGTGCCCGCGCTCGGGCTCCGTCTCTGCGGGCGCGGCGGGGACCGCCGCCGACACCTTCTTCGCGGCCGTCTTCGCCGCCGCGATCGCCGCGGCCGCCGCCTTCACGGCCCCGGCCCGGGCGACCGCGACACGGCTCTCGCCCGACGCGCGCTCCATGCCGTCGTCGTCCACCGTGCCCTGCGCGGGCGCGGCCTGGGCCGACGGGCCCGGCGGGGGCGGGGGAGGCGGCGGGACCGCGGCCGCGCCCCCGTCACGCGGGGTCGCCGGGGCCGAGGAGCCCTGGGACGCACCCTTCGACGAACCCTGGGACGAGCCGTTCGACGACGTGCCGTCCGCCTCGCCGTGCCGGCTCGGGGACGTGCCCCCGGAGCGGGCCGCGTCCGTGTCCGGTCGCGGGACGGTCAGCCGCGGCGTGATGGTCGGCGGTGCGTTGTTCTCGCTGCTCATCTGGTTTCCTCGGTGGTTCCGGGGGCCGGCTCGGTCCCGCCCGCCCCGTCGGACGAGGCGGTCGCGTCGGTGGTCGGTGCGCTGCTCGTGTCGGTGACGCCCGGGGCCGTGCCGGTCCCGTCCTCGCCCTCCACGGTATCCCGATCCTCTCCGAGGCGACGCTCGACGTTCCGCGCGACCGCGATGATGCGGTCGCCCTTGTCGGGCTTCGCGAACGTCACCCCCTGCGTGTTCCGACCGGTGAGGTTCACCTCGCCGACCGCGGACCGCACGATCTTCCCGCGTTCCATGATGACCAGCACCTCGTCGTCGGCCTCCGTCACCAGAGCCCCCACGAGATCTCCACGAGCCTCGACCAGGTTGGCGACCTTGATGCCCAGACCGCCGCGACCCTGGACGCGGTACTCGTCGATCCGCGTGCGCTTCGCGAACCCACCCTCCGTGACCACGAAGAGGTCGGAGCCCTCCTCGACCACGTCGGCCGAGAGCAGCTCGTCGCCGTCGCGGAACTTCATGCCCGTGACGCCCGACGTCGCGCGGCCCAGCGGCCGCATCGTGTCGTCGTCGGCGGGGAAGCGGATGGACTGGCCCTTGCGCGACACGAGGATGAGGTCGTCGTCGGCGTCCACGAGGAGCGCCGCGACGAGCTCGTCGGGCGTGCCGGACTCGTCCTCGCGCAGGTTGATCGCGATGAGGCCGCCCGATCGCGGCGAGTCGTACTCCGACAGCCGCGTCTTCTTCACGAGGCCGCGACGCGTCGCGAGCACCAGGTACTCCGCCGCGTCGTAGTCGCGCAGGTCGAGCACCTGGGCGATCTTCTCGCCCGGCTGGAACGCGAGCAGGTTCGCCACGTGCTGACCCTTGGCGTCGCGCCCGCCCTCGGGGAGCTCGTACGCCTTCGCGCGGTAGACGCGGCCGAGGTTCGTGAAGAACAGCAGCCAGTGGTGCGTCGTCGTCACGAAGAAGTGGTCGACGATGTCGTCCTCGCGCAGCTGGGTGCCGCGCACGCCCTTGCCGCCGCGCTTCTGGGCGCGGTAGCTGTCGCTGCGCGTCCGCTTCACGTACCCGCCGCGCGTGATGGTGACGACCATCTCCTCCTCGGCGATGAGGTCCTCGATGGAGACCTCGCCGTCGAACGGGAGGATCGTCGTCCGACGCTCGTCGCCGTACTTCGCGACGATCTCGCCCATCTCGTCGCCGACGATCGACCGCTGCCGCTCCGGCTTGGCCAGGATGTCCTGGTAGTCGAGGATCTGGCGCTCGAGCGCGTCGTGGTCGTCGAGGATCTTCTGCCGCTCCAGGGCCGCCAGACGGCGCAGCTGGAGGTTGAGGATCGCGGTCGCCTGGACCTCGTCGACGCCCAGCAGCTCCATGAGGCCCGTGCGGGCCTCCTCGACGTCGGGCGAGCGCCGGATCAGCGCGATGACCTCGTCGAGCGCGTCGAGCGCCTTGAGGTACCCGCGCAGGATGTGGATGCTGCGCTCGGCCTCCGCCAGGAGGTACCGCGTGCGGCGCACGACGACGTCGAGCTGGTGCGTCGTCCAGTGCCGGACGAACGCGTCGAGGCTCAGCGTGCGGGGCACGCCGTCGACGAGCGCCAGCATGTTCGCGCCGAACGTGTCCTGGAGCTGGGTGTGCTTGTACAGGTTGTTGAGGACGACCTTCGCCACGGCGTCGCGCTTGAGCACGACGACGAGGCGCTGGCCCGTGCGGCCCGACGTCTCGTCGCGGATGTCCGCGATCCCCTGGACGCGGCCCTCCTTGACGAGGTCCGCGATCTTCGCGGCCAGGTTGTCCGGGTTCACCTGGTAGGGGAGCTCCGTGACGACCAGGCACACGCGGCCCTGGATCTCCTCCACGTTCACCACGGCGCGCATGGTGATCGAGCCGCGACCCGTGCGGTACGCCTCCTCGATGCCCTTGTGGCCGAGGATCGTGGCGCCCGTGGGGAAGTCCGGGCCCTTGATGCGCTGCAGCAGCGCGGCGAGGAGCTCCTCGCGCGAGGCGTCCGGGTGGTCGAGGTGCCACTGCACGCCCGCCGCGACCTCGCGGAGGTTGTGCGGCGGGATGTTGGTCGCCATGCCGACGGCGATGCCCGCCGAGCCGTTGACCAGCAGGTTCGGGAACCGCGCCGGGAGGACCGACGGCTCCTGGGTGCGGCCGTCGTAGTTGTCCTGGAAGTCGACGGTGTCCTTGTCGATGTCCCGGACCATCTCCATGGCGATCGGCGCCATGCGGCACTCGGTGTACCGCGGGGCGGCCGCCGGGTCGTTGCCGGGGGAGCCGAAGTTCCCCTGGCCGGCGACGAGCGGGTAGCGCAGCGACCAGTCCTGCACGAGGCGCACGAGCGCGTCGTAGATCGCGCTGTCGCCGTGCGGGTGGAACTTGCCCATGACGTCGCCGACGACGCGCGAGCACTTCGAGTACGAGCGGTCGGGTCGATACCCGCCGTCGTACATCGCGTACAGCACGCGCCGGTGCACCGGCTTGAGGCCGTCGCGCACGTCGGGGAGCGCACGGCCCACGATGACGCTCATCGCGTAGTCGAGGTACGACCGCTGCATCTCGAGCTGCAGGTCCACCTGCTCGATGCGCCCGTGGTGCACCGCGACCGTCCCGTCGGCGTGCACGGTCTCCTCGGACCCGTCGCCGGGAGCCGTGGGCTCGTTCTCGGGGTTCTGCTCGTCGGTCACGGTCTACCTCGTTCGTTCGTCTCTGCGTGCGTCGTCGACCTGGAAGCCCTCCGGACCCGCCCGGGAGGGCGGGCCGCGCCGGGGCGGGCGGTCCTGCCGCCCCCCGGCTCCGCGAGGAGCGGCTCAGATGTCAAGGAACCGCACGTCCTTCGCGTTGCGCTGGATGAAGCTGCGGCGGGACTCGACGTCCTCGCCCATGAGGACGGAGAAGATCTCGTCCGCCGCCGCGGCGTCGTCCAGGGTCACCTGGTTGAGCGTGCGGTGCTCGGGGTCCATCGTCGTGTCCCACAGCTCCGAGTAGTCCATCTCGCCCAGACCCTTGTAGCGCTGGATCCCGTTCTCCTTGGGGATCCGCTTGCCGGCGGCCTGGCCGGCGGCGAGGAACGCGTCGCGCTCCTTGTCGGAGTACACGTAGTCGTGCGGGGAGTTCGACCACTTGAGCCGGTAGAGCGGCGGTTGCGCGAGGTAGACGTGCCCGTTCTCGATGAGCGGGCGCATGTACCGGAACAGCAGCGTGAGCAGGAGCGTCGCGATGTGCTGGCCGTCGACGTCGGCGTCGGCCATGAGGACGATCTTGTGGTACCGGAGCTTGGTGAGGTCGAAGTCCTCGCCGATGCCGGTGCCGAACGCCGTGATGATCGACTGGACCTCCTGGTTGGACAGGGCCCGGTCGAGGCGCGCGCGCTCGACGTTGAGGATCTTCCCGCGGATCGGGAGGATCGCCTGCGTCCGGGGATTGCGCCCGCGCACGGCAGAGCCACCCGCGGAGTCACCCTCGACGATGAAGATCTCGCACTCCTCCGCGCGGTTCGACTGGCAGTCGCGCAGCTTGCCCGGCATGCCGCCCGACTCGAGCAGGCCCTTGCGGCGGGTGGCCTCGCGCGCCTTGCGGGCGGCGAGGCGCGCCTGCGACGCCTGGATCGCCTTGCGCAGGACGTCGCGGGCCTCGTTCGGGTGCGAGTCGAACCAGTCGTTGAGCCGCTCGTTGACGACGCGCTGGACGAACGTCTTCGCCTCGGTGTTGCCGAGCTTCGTCTTCGTCTGGCCCTCGAACTGCGGCTCGCCCAGCTTGACGGAGATGACCGCCGTCAGGCCCTCGCGGATGTCGTCGCCCGTGAGGTTCTCGTCCTTGTCCTTGAGGATGCCCTTGTCGCGCGCGTAGCGGTTGACCAGCGAGGTCATCGCCGCACGGAAGCCCTCCTCGTGCGTGCCGCCCTCGGTCGTGGAGATCGTGTTGGCGAACGTGTGGACGGACTCCGAGTAGGCGCTGGTCCACTGCATCGCGATCTCGACGGAGATGCGCCGCTCGGTGTCCTCCGACTCGATGTCGATGACGTCGGGGTGGACGAGCTCGACCTTCTTGGCGCCGTTGAGGTGCTTCACGTAGTCGATGAGGCCGCCGTCGTACTTGTAGCTCACCGTGCGCGCCGCGGTCGACGCGCCCGACGACGTCCCGTCGCCGCTCGCGGGCGTGCCGTCCTCGGCCTCGCCCGTGACCTCGTCCCCGGTGTCGAGGTGCGCAGGGCGCTCGTCGGTGAGCGTGATCCGCAGCCCCTTGTTGAGGAACGCGTACTGCTGGAACCGTGCGCGCAGGGTCTCGAAGTCGTACTCGGTGGTCTCGAAGATGGTCGGGTCGGCCCAGAACGTCTGCGTCGTGCCCGTCGCCTCGGTCGCCTCGCCGCGGTGCAGCTCGCCCACGGGCTTGCCGCCGTCGGCGAACTCCTGGCGCCAGGCGTAGCCGTCGCGCTGGACCTCGGTGACGACGCGGGACGAGAGCGCGTTGACGACCGAGATGCCGACGCCGTGCAGACCGCCGGAGACGGCGTACCCGCCGCCGCCGAACTTGCCGCCCGCGTGGAGGATCGTCATGACGACCTCGACGGTGGGCCGGCCCTCGGTGGGGTGGATCGCGACGGGGATGCCACGCCCGTTGTCGACGACGCGCACCCCACCGTCGGCGAGGAGCGTCACGTCGATCGTGTCCGCGTGGCCGGCGAGAGCCTCGTCCACAGAGTTATCCACAACCTCGTACACAAGGTGGTGGAGGCCTCGCTCACCGGTGGAGCCGATGTACATGCCCGGACGCTTGCGGACCGCCTCGAGGCCCTCGAGGACGGTGATGTTGCTCGCGTCGTAGCCGCCGCCCGCCGAGGGTGCCGCCTCCGCGGACGCCGTCGGGTCGGGGATGGCGGTGTCGGTGTGCTCTGCCACGGGCAGGACTGCTCCTCGTCGTCGTGCGCGCGACCGCCGTGTCCGTGCCGGACCGGCCGCCGCTGCTCAAAGGTTCCGGGCCCGCACCGCCACCTGCGTCGGCTCCGTGGGGGGAGCGTCCGACCTGCCGCGGACGGCTGGTGGAGGCGCCCCGGACAGGCTGCGCGGGCGGGGGGTGACAAGACCCGGAATGACCTCCCCAGTCTACCCGCCACGAGCCGAATTCCGCGGATCTCGGCCGTCCTGAGGTCATCTCGCGAGACATTCGCGACGCGATCCGCGCCGCCCCGCCGAAAGTTCTCCACACGGTTGTCCACAGGCTCTGCGCGCGCCGCTCGGACGCCCCTCCGTCGTCGTCGAAAAAGTGCCCGCAGCAACCGTCCTGACATCCGGGTGGGAGCGCTACCGCAACCGACAAGTCGGGAATCGGTGTTTGACGCGGAAAGTGGTCTAATACCACACACCATCCTGATTCGCGCGTCGTCCGCGCAGCAGCGATCGCCACGCGGGCGGCTCGACCCCGAAGGGACCCCACTCAGTGAAGAGACTCCTCGCGAGTGCTGCGGCGACAGCGCTCGCACTCGGTGGCCTGCTCGTGGCCACCGCGGCACCCGCCTCCGCCCACACGCCCGTCGTCACCGCCGACTGCTCGACGCTCTCGGTGAAGCTCTGGGCCTACTCGAAGAAGAGCAACGACCTCACCGTCACCGTGGACGGGAAGGAGGTCGAGTCCACGACCTTCCAGCGCGAGCTCACCCGGACGTACGACCTCGACCCCACGCAGGACCACACCTGGACCGTCTCCGTCGACGCGTCCGACGGGTCGCAGTACGACTACGAGCAGTCCGGCTCCACCCGGGCCTGCGAGACGCCGGACGCCCCGGTCCAGGTCGGCGTCTACGTCTACCCCAAGATCGACCCCGCGCGACCGGCGGCCTGGGAGAACTCCGGCCCGCAGAAGCTCGTCACGAGCGCCGAGGTCCCCCTGCCGGAGAAGCCGTGGGACAAGGCCTGGGTCGTGCAGCCCCTCGACCTGGAGGACGTGCGCGAGGTCGCCCGGGCGATCCAGCCGGACGTCGACACGGCCGGGCTGTGCACCGCCTGGGCCGTCCAGCAGGACCTCGTGGACCTGCCCGACGGCCTCGACGGCCTCCCGACCGACATCCGCTACTCGCCCGACGGGAAGCACCTCGGCGAGTTCCCCGAGGGCACGCTCATCGCGTGGGACCACCAGGACCTCGCAGACCTCCTCCCCGAGGGCGCGTGCGAGACGCCGGAGCCCGTCGAGGAAGAGGTCGACGCCGTCGTCACGCCGGCCGTGCCGACCGCCGTCGAGGTCTGCGGCACCGAGCTCACGGAGCAGAACCTCCCCGCCGAGTCGGAGGACGTCCGGTACACCCTCACGGACGAGGGCGTCGTCGCCGAGCCGAAGGACGCCGCGGCGACCTTCTCCCCCCAGACCGAGGAGCTGGGCTACCTCGTGACCGAGGACGGCCGGTTCGCGCTCTTCCCGCTCGAGGACCTCGTGCCCGCCGACGAGGCGTGCGCGCTCGTGCCCGGCGAGATCGGCGCCGTCTGCCAGGGCGACGTCCCCTACCTCGGCTACGAGGTCGCCCTGCCCGAGGGCGTCACGGTCGACTCGACGACGCCGCTGACGATCACCTTCCTGCACCCGAACGGCGGCGAGGACTACGTCGTGACGGACCAGCCCCTCAGCGGGACCCTCCTGTGGCCGGGAGCCTCTGCCGAGGAACCGAAGCAGTGGCCCGGGTTCGTCCGCAACGAGGACGGCTCGTACACGGAGACCGACGGCAACTACGCCTGGACCCGTGACGGCGCCACGGTGCTGTTCGAGGTCAACCCCTCGTACTCGACGGTCGTCGAGTACCCGCCGACCACGAGCGCGTGCGCGAACCCGCCGGTCGCGCCCGTGGCCGTCGAGGACGTCGCCGGGCCGGCGGAGCCGAGCGGTCCGGCGCTCGCCACGACCGGTGCGACGGTCGCCGGTGCGGCTGCGTTCGCCGCGCTGCTCGTCGGCGGCGGTGCCGTGGTGCTCTGGCTGCGTCGTCGAGCGCAGGCATGACCCCCTGACGACCCCATGACGTGGTGACCAACGCCCCGGTCACCACCCGCGCGAGGCCCGCCGTGCCCCCTTCACGGCGGGCCTCGTCGTCGGTCCGGGCGGGCTCAGCCCCAGGTGTCGCGGGGACCAGGGCCGCGCACGGACTTCTTCCCCCGGCGAAAGCTCGGCCCCGCCGGCCCGAGGACGGTCACCGTCTCGACGACCCCCTCGCCCACCTCGCGCGCGAGCCGCTCGAGCAGCTGCGGCGTGAGGAGCCGCACCTGCGTCGCCCACGCCGTCGAGTCGGCCCGCACGACGAGCACCTTGTCCTCGAACGTCTCGGGCTCGCAGTGGTCGGCGACCTGGTCGCCGACGACCTCGCGCCACCGCCCGACGACGCCCCCCACCGACACGTCCGCGACCCAGTCCCGCTCGCGCAGCAGGCGCGCGACGACGTCGCCCAGGAGCTGCGGGTCGCGTCCGCCCGGGCGCGCGCCCGACGTCGGCGGGTCCGCGAGGATGCGCCGACGAGGCTCCTGCCCCGGCCGCAGCCCCTTCGCCCGTGCCGCCGCCTTGGCCCGGTTCAGCGCCTGCCGCGCCACCTCCGCGGGCGGTGTCAGGTCCACGACGTGCCCCACGGGCAGCCCCGTGGGGCGTCGCTCCGGGACGTCGTCGGCCGTGTCGGGGCGCGCGTCGTCGCCCTGGCCTCGAGACCCGTCCCGGTCCGCGGGCTCAGTCCTCGACACGGTGCACCGTCCCGTCGTGCACGGCGAACCGCGCGCCGTCGAGCCGGCTCGGGACGTCGTCGGGCACGGCCGCGGTGATGATCACCTGGCCCGCGTCGGCCACGAGCTCCGCGAGCCGCTCGCGCCGCCGGACGTCGAGCTCGGCGAACACGTCGTCGAGCACGAGGATCGGCTCGCCGTCGGGGCCCCACTGGTCGGCCCACAGGAGCGAGTCGAGGCCGGCGGGGGCGCCGTCGCGCAGCAGGCGGTACGAGGCGAGCCGCAGCGCGAGCGCGAACGACCACGACTCGCCGTGGCTCGCGTAGCCCTTCGCCGGGAGGCCGCCGAGGGTGAGGACGAGGTCGTCGCGATGGGGACCGACGAGGTTCACCCCGCGGTCGACCTCCTTCACGCGCACGGCCTCCATGGCCTCCAGCATGCGCCTCTCGAGCGTCCCCGCGTCGGGGATGCCCGACGCCGGCGCCTCGCCCGGGCCCGCGGCGTCGCCCCTGGCGGACCCACCCGCCGGGCCGTCGTCCGCGTCGAGCGCCTCGTCCACGGACGAGCGGTACGCGATGCGTGCCTCGCCCTGTCCCGCGCTGACCTGCTCGTACGCCTCCGCGACGTAGGGCGTGAGCGCCGCGACGAGCTGCAGGCGCAGCGCCGTGATCTCCGCGCCGAGGCTCGCCAGGCGCGCGTTCCACACCTCCAGGGTCGCCAGGGGCGAGGCGGTGGTCTCGGGCGCGTCGTCGTCGGGCGGCGGCTCGACGGCGGACGGCCTGCGCCGGCCGCGGCCGCGCAGCGCCGTCGCCGACTTGAGCAGCGCGCCGCGCTGGCGCAGCACCCGGTCGTAGTCCGCGAGGAGCGCCGCCACGCGCGGCACCAGGAGCACCGCGAGCTGGTCGAGGAAGCGTCGCCGCCCGTCCGGGTCGCCCTTGACGAGCGCGAGGTCCTCCGGCGCGAAGAGCACCGTCCGGACGATGCCGAGGACGTCGCGCGGCCGCTGGGCCGGGGAACGGTTGATCCGCGCCCGGTTGGCCCGGCCCGACGCGATCTCGAGCTCCACGGTGCTCGCCCGGTCCCCTCGCACGACGCGCGTACGCACGACGGCGCGCGCGGCTCCCGCGCGGACGAGCGCGGCGTCGCCCGCGACGCGGTGGCTCGCGAGCGTCGCGACGTACCCGATCGCCTCGACGAGATTCGTCTTGCCCTGCCCGTTCTGCCCGACGAGCGCGTTCACGCCCGGGACGAGCTCGACGTCGACGGACTCGTACGAGCGGAAGTCGACCAGGGAGAGGTGCGAGACGTACATCGGCGCGGCGGGGGTCGAGGAGGTCGGACGGGACCGGTCAGGCCGGGGGTTCGAGCGGCCCGGCTCCCGGGGAGGCCGGCCCGGCCGCCTTGACCGCGTGCCCGCCGAACTGCTGGCGCAGCGCGGCGACGGCCTTGAGCGCGGGCGACTGCTCCTGGCGCGACGCGAAGCGCGCGAACAGGGCAGCGGAGATCACGGGCAGCGGGACGGCGTTGTCGATCGCCTCGTCGACCGTCCAGCGGCCCTCGCCGGAGTCGTCGACCCAGTCGTCGATCGCGGCGAGCTGCGGGTCCTCCTCGAGCGCCTTGACGAAGAGGTCGAGGAGCCAGGAGCGCACGACCGTGCCGCGGGTCCACGCCTTCATCGTGCCGTGCACGTCCTTGACGAGCCCGCTCTTGGCGGCGAGGAGCTCGTAGCCCTCGGCGTACGCCTGCATGAGCCCGTACTCGATGCCGTTGTGGACCATCTTCGCGAAGTGCCCGGCGCCGACCTCGCCCGCGTGGACGAAGCCCTCCTCGCGCGGGCCGTCGGGGCGCAGGGCGTCGAAGACCGGCATGGCCGCCTCGACGTACGTCCGGTCCCCGCCGACCATGAGGCCGTAGCCGTTCTCGAGGCCCCAGACGCCGCCCGAGACGCCGACGTCGAGGTAGCCCACGCCCTTCTCGGCCAGCTCCGCGGCCCGCGCCTGGTCCTCGGCGTAGTACGAGTTCCCGCCCTCGATGACGAAGTCACCCTCGGCGAGCAGGCCGCCGAGCTCGGTGACCACGCCGCGGGTCGCGTCGCCCGCCGGGACCATGACCCACACGATGCGCGGGCCGTCGTCGGGCAGCGCCGCGACGAGGTCGGCGAGCGTCGCGACGTCCGACACCTCGGGACGAGGGTCGTACCCGACGACCTCGATGCCGGCGGCGCGGACGCGCGCCCGCATGTTGTTGCCCATCTTGCCGAGGCCGACGAGGCCGATGCGCGTGACCATACAAGTCCTCCGGGGTGCGGTGGTGCGGTGCGAGCCGTCCGGCTCCGTCGGGATCAGCCGGCGAAGCGGATCGGCACCAGCAGGTAGCGGTAGTGGGACGAGTCCTCGCCGTCCAGCGAGTCCTGACCCGTGAACTCCACCGGCTTGTTCGGGTGGGTGAAGCTCAGGCGCACGAAGTCGGTACCGAGCGCGCCCAGGCCGTCGAGCAGGAACTGCGGGTTGAACGCCACCGAGATGTCCTCGCCGACGAGCACCGCCTCCAGCGCCTCGGACGCCTGCGCGTCGTCGCCCTGACCCGCGTCCAGGACGACCTGGCCGTCCGTGAACGACAGACGGATCGGCGTGTTGCGCTCGGCCACCAGCGACACGCGCTTGGCGGCGTCGATGAGCGGGGCGGTGGGGACGACCGCGTGGATCGGCGTCTCGTCCGGGAAGAGCCGGCGGACGGCGGGGTAGTCCCCGTCGACGAGCTGCGACGTCGTGTGACGACCCCCGGCCTCGAAGCCGATGAGGTCCACGCCGGCGCCCGTGTTGAGTCCGATGTTGACGAGGCCCGAGCCGCCGAGGGACTTCGCCACGTCGTTGAGGGTGCGCGCGCGGACGAGCGCGACCGCCGAGTAGCTCGGGGTCACGGGCGTCCAGGTGAGCTCGCGCAGGGCGAGGCGGTACCGGTCCGTCGCGAGGAGCGTGATCTTCTCGCCCTCGATCTCGACGCGCACGCCCGTGAGGAGGGGCAGCGTGTCGTCGCGGCTCGCCGCCACCGTGACCTGCGCGACGGCGTTCGTCAGCTCGTCGCCCGAGACGGTGCCGGAGAGCTCCGGCATCGCGGGCAGCGCCGGGTACTCGTCCACCGGCATGGTGAGGAGCGTGAAACGGCTCGCGCCGCACGTCACGGTGACCTTGTTGCCCTCGAGGACGACGTCCACGGGCTTCGCGGGCAGCGCCCGGGAGATCTCGGCGAGCAGCCGGCCGGAGACGAGCACCGTGCCGGGCTCGCTGACCTCGGCCGGGATCTCGGAGCGCGCGGAGACCTCGTAGTCGAAGCTCGACAGGCCGATGGTCCCGGACGCGTCGGCCTCGAGCCGGACCCCGGCGAGGACGGGCGCCGGCGGGCGGGTCGGCAGGGTCCGCGCCGTCCAGGTCACCGCGTCGGCCAGGACATCACGCTCAACCCGGAACTTCATCCCACACCCTCTCGTCCCCACGTCTCGATCGGACCCGATCTTCACATGTGCCGTCCTGCGTCGCCGCGACGCCGGGCTCGCCGTCGGGGCCGCTCGTCCTCCGTCGTCCACGGGGGAGGTCTGCCGCTGTGGACGTGAGGAGCCGGGTCGCAGGTCCGCGCACACGTGTCGTGCATGAACCCTACGCGAGGAGGCGGGTGGGAGGAACTGGAACGACAGGCCTGGGGACAGGAGCCGGGCGGTGGACCGCGGCGACGTCGCGCTCTCGGCGTGGGTCGGTGAGGATCGGAGCGAGGCTCGTCGGGGCACAGGTCGCACCGTCGGCCGCCGGAGCCTGATGAAGGCGTGTGGAATTTCCCCTCTGAGAACACTTTCGTCGTCGTCATAGGGGTTGTGGATCTCGTGGAAAACCGGTGTCTGCGCAGGTCAGCGGGCACAAATGCGTGTGGACGAACCGGTGCGTCCAGTGTGGGAAAGTCGCAGCCCCTGTGGGCGGACGATCTGTCCCCACACGTCGTCCACCGATCGAGGGTGCCCCGTCCACACCGAGAGCACCTTCATCCACAGCTGTCCACAGAACTGTGCACAGACCGGGCGTGGTGGTGCCGTCCACAGGGTGTGTACGAACCCGCCCGTCCACAGGTTTCGGGGGGAAAACCCCGATCTTGTCGGGATTTGTCCCGACAGGTAGGCACCTGTGGTCCACCGCGGGCGCACGCATTCCGCGGATGTGAATACCCACAGGAACCCTGTGGATGACTGTGGACAACTCCACCCACATGCTGTGTACGAGTGCGGGTTGCCGCGACGATGTGCGCAGTCGGTCGCCCGCTGAGGGCGATATCCACAGACAAGAGCACCGCAGTGGGGAAACGTGTGGACAGTGCGCGGGAGGGGCGCGGACGGGGCATCCGGGTCGACGACGGGGCTCCGAGGACCGCTCGACGACGCGCGGAGGCCCGACGGCGGCTCGCCGTCGTGGGTGTGCACGAGCTCGTCCGGGCACGGCAGAGGTCGGGTGAGAGGACGTCGCCGACCCGAGACGGCCCGATGCCGTCGACGGACGATCCGTTGCCTCTCGGGTACCGCTCCGTCGGGGGTCGTCCGGGGGTCGTCCGGGGGTCGTCCGGGGATCGAGGTCGAGGTCGAGGTCGCGGCGGTCGACGTGGGTCGACGCAGAGCGTGAGCGATCGCGGGGACGGGGCGCTCGGGTGTCGCGGGTGGCCTGCGCGCCTCGGCTGGAGCCGGGCGGCGGAGGTGTCCACCGGGGGCGTCCACCGGTGGCGACGCGGCGGAGTCGTCGGGAGGTAGCACCGTCCGGACCACGGTGGCGCCGCCTCAGCCGCGGTGCTGCTGCTTGATCCGGCTCGTGAGCTCCGTGACCTGGTTGTACGTGGAGCGTCGCTCCGCCATCTGCTCGGTGATCTTGCGGTTCGCGTGCATGACCGTCGTGTGGTCGCGGCCGCCGAACTGCTGGCCGATCTTCGGGAGCGACAGGTCGGTCAGCTCGCGGCACAGGTACATGGCGATCTGCCGTGCGGTGACGAGGACGCGCGAGCGGGAGCTGCCGCAGAGGTCGTCGATCGTTAGGCCGAAGTACGCGGCCGTCTGCGCGATGATCGCAGCGGGCGTGATCTCCGCGCTGTCCTCGTCGGTGATGAGGTCCTTGAGCACGATCTCCGCGAGCGGGAGGTCGACCTGCTGGCGGTTCAGGTTCGCGAACGCGGTGACCCGGATCAGCGCGCCCTCGAGCTCGCGGATGTTCGTCGAGATGCGCGACCCGATGTAGGACAGCACGTCGTCCGGAGCCGCGAGCCGTTCGCTCGACGCCTTCTTGCGGAGGATCGCGATGCGCGTCTCGAGGTCCGGCGGCTGGACGTCGGTGATGAGTCCCCACTCGAACCGCGACCGCAGGCGGTCCTCGAACCCGTTGAGCTGCTTCGGAGGCAGGTCGGACGTGATGACGACCTGCTTGTTGGCGTTGTGCAGCGCGTTGAAGGTGTGGAAGAACTCCTCCATCGTCTGCTCCTTGCCCTGCAGGAACTGGATGTCGTCGATGAGGAGGACGTCGACGTCGCGGTAGCGCCGCTGGAACGCCCCGGCCTTCCCCTCACCGATGGAGTTGATGAAGTCGTTGGTGAACTCCTCGGAGTTCACGTAGCGCACCCGCACGTTCGGGTAGAGGTTGTGCGCGTAGTGCCCGATCGCGTGCAGCAGGTGCGTCTTGCCGAGCCCGGAGTCGCCGTAGATGAACAGCGGGTTGTAGGCCTTGGCCGGCGCCTCCGCCACCGCGACGGCGGCGGCGTGCGCGAACCGGTTCGACGAACCGATGACGAATGTCTCGAAGACGTACTTGGGGTTCAGCCTGCTGGGCTCGGCCTGGGGACGCGGCGGGGGAGGCGGCGGCAGGTCGGGGAGGAGCACGTCGTCGGGCTCGATGTAGGGACGCTCGACCGCCGGACGTGACGCGGGTGCGAGGACCGGGTCGGAGCTGAGCTCCGGGTCGACGGTGATGCCGAAGCGGACGTCGCGCCCCAGGCACGAGGACATGGCGGTCACCAGCTCGTCGCGGACGCGCGTCTCGAGGTACGTGCGGGTCTGCTCGTGCGGTACCGCGATGAAGACGGTGTCGTCGAGGATCGCCAGCGGCTTGGCCAGCCGGATGAACGCGATCTGCCGCGGGGTGATGTCCGGGCTCGCCTCGAGGATGCTCAGGGTCTGTGCCCAGACGTCGGCGATGTTCTCGTCCGGGTTGGCCACGGGCAGTTCCTCACGGGGGTCGACGACGTGCGCCGGGCACAGCTCCGGCCGTCGAGCGCGCTGACGGGCCGGGCGGGGTGCGCCGACGAGAGAAGGTCATAGATGGGGTGATGCTGGGGTCGATCGTGCCACGGGAACCCCTCATCCACATAGTTGTCCACAGGCTGTGGGTTGTAGGGTGAGGATGCTCTCACCGGCAGGATGCCGGGACTCGGGACGACGACGCGCCATCGTCGCACGCGGCGGACGTCACCCGTCGCGGTTTGACCCGGAAGGGTCGCGCAGCGTAACGTCAGACAGCCGTTCCAGGTGTTCTTGGCGCGCCCGCGTGGAGGAAACTCGACACGAGGCCTCACGCCACGGGCTGCCTGCGAGGACCCGATGCCCCCAGCAATGGCCATCCGGTCCGCGCGCCTGAGCGGCGACCGGGCGGGGAACCGTCCGGCGCACGACCTGAACCACCGGCAGGAGCCAACCGGATCCTGTCACTGCATCGTCGAGGACATAGACGGTGTACCTCCCCGACGTTCTTGGAGTACCTCGTGAGCAAGCGGACCTTCCAGCCGAACAACCGGCGCCGGGCGAAGACCCACGGCTTCCGGCTGCGCATGCGGACCCGCGCCGGCCGCGCCATCCTGGCTGCCCGCCGCCGCAAGGGCCGCACCGAGCTCTCTGCCTGATCGCACGTGCTCCCCGCGGCGCACCGACTGCGCCGTTCCGTCGATTTCGAGCGGGCGGTGCGTCGCGGCGTGCGTGCTGGTAGGTCGACCGTGGTCGTGCACCTCTCGGAGGATCCCGAGGGTGCTGCGCAGCCGCAGGTCGGCTTCGTCGTCTCCAAGGCAGTGGGGAACGCGGTGCACCGCAACCTCGTGAAGCGCCGACTGCGCGCCGCCACGGCGTCGCGTCTCTCCGTGCTGCCCGCGCACGGGCGCGCCGTCGTCCGCGCTCTCCCCGGCGCTGCGCTCGCCTCCTTCGAGGAGCTGAGCGCCGACCTCGACAGCGGTCTCGTGCGTGCGACCCGTCGGCTCGACGAGCGAGCGGGCGAGCGTCGATGACGACGACCCATCCGCCGCGCATCCCGGCGTCGTCCTCGCCCGAGGAGCCGGGAACCGACGAGCGCGGCGTCGTGCGCCGGGTCGTCGACCTGCTGCGCAGGGTCCCCGCCCTCACGCTCATCGGCATGATCAGGGCCTACCAGTCGGTGATCTCCCCGATGACGGGCCCCACCTGCAAGTACTACCCGTCCTGCTCCCAGTACGCCCTCACGGCGGTGCGTCGGCACGGCGCCCTGCGCGGAACGGGCCTCGCCCTCTGGCGGCTGCTGCGCTGCAACCCCTGGAGCCTCGGTGGGGTCGACGACGTTCCGCCGGCACGACACACGCACTAGTCCGCAGCCCGATCCCGGGCGATTCACACGCTTTGTCTGAAGTTGAGGGAGCAGTCACCGATGGACTTCTTCGCGTTCCTCGCCCCGATCGAGTGGGTCGTGGCGTGGATCATGTACCTCTGCCACCAGGGTCTCGTGTTCCTCGGATTCTCCGACGGCCCCGGCCCGGCGTGGGTCCTGTCGATCGTCGGTCTCGTCATCATCATCCGCATCCTGCTGATCCCGCTGTTCTTCAAGCAGATCAAGGCGTCGCGGGGCATGCAGATGCTGCAGCCGGAGATGCAGGCGATCCAGAAGAAGTACAAGGGCAAGACGGACCCGGCGTCCCGCGAGGCGATGAGCCGCGAGACGATGGACCTGTACAAGAAGCACGGGACGAACCCCTTTGCCTCCTGCATGCCGATCCTGCTCCAGTCCCCGATCTTCTTCGCGCTCTTCCGGGTGCTGAACGGTCTCGTGCCGATCTCCGACGGCTCCTCGAAGCCGATCGGTCCCATCGATGCGTCCGTGGCGTCGGACATCGAGAGCTCGTCGGTGTTCGGTGCGCAGCTTTCTGATGTGTTCCTCCGCACCGACGACCTGCAGACCAAGATCGTCATCGCGGTGCTCATCGTCGCGATGTGCGCGACGACCTTCTTCACACAGCGACAGCTCACGATGAAGAACATGCCGAAGGCCGCGCTCGAGGGCCCGATGGCGTCGACGCAGAAGATGATGCTCTACGTCTTCCCCTTCATCTTCGCTGTCTCCGGCGTGAACTTCCCAGTCGGTGTTCTCGTCTACTGGACCACGACGAACCTCTGGTCGATGGGGCAGCAGTTCTACACGATCCGGCGTATGCCGGCTCCGGGTTCGGAGGCAGAGCGCCTCCTCAAGGAGCGCCAGGCGCGCAAGCGTGCTGCCAAGGGCGTGGTCGAGGACGCGACGCCGGTCATCGAGCAGCCTCGAGGCCAGCGCCAGCAGCCCAAGCGCAAGGACCGCCAGAAGAGCGCCCCTCGTCCCGCCGGGACGGTGGCATCGACCACTCCGGAGGATGCCCCGGTGGAAGATGCCCCAGCGGACAAGCCCTCCCCCGGTGGCACCGATCGCGCCACGGGTGGACCGGGTTCCGGGACCGGGTCGTCGAAGCCCGCGCCCAAGAAGAAGAAGCAGAAGTAGACCTGCGCCCGAGCGCGCACGTGCCGTGAGGAGCAACGCATGACGCCTACCGAGACGCCCGCGCCCGACGCGACGTCCACCGAGGAATCCGCCCCGGAGACCACCCGGCTCGAGGAAGAAGGGGAGATCGCGGCGGACTACCTCGAAGAGCTCCTCGACATCGCGGACCTCGACGGCGACATCGACATCGACGTCGAGCACGACCGGGCCGCTGTCGAGATCGTCGCGGACGACCCCGCCGCTCTGAGCTCTCTCGTAGGCGACGACGGCGAGGTGCTCGACGCGCTGCAGGAGCTGACGCGCCTTGCCGTGCAGGCCAGGACGGGGGAGCGGAGCCGACTCATGCTCGACGTCGCCGGCTTCCGGGCCGGCCGCCGTCGCGAGCTGACGGCGCAGGCCGCGGAGGCGATCGAGCGCGTGCGTGCTGAGGGCACCAAGGTCTCGCTCGAACCGCTCAACGCGTTCGAGCGCAAGGTCATCCACGACGCCGTGGCCGTCGCCGGACTGCGCAGCGACTCGGAGGGCGTCGAGCCGCAGCGCTACGTCGTCATCTACCCGACGGACTGACACCGACGACGACTGCACCACCATGTCGCCCCGCGTTTCACGTGAAACGCGGGGCGACGTGCATGAGGAGAGGGCTCGTGGGCAGTCCCGGCCTCGGTCGGCCGGGATGCGCTGGGAGGGCGGGGCCGACGGTCGCGCCCACGGCGTGTCAGCGCAGGACTCGTCATGAGGTCTGCGCGACAGACGCTGCCGTCCCGGGGCCCTGATGGAACCCCGACGGCCAGAGTCGATCCCTGGGTCTCACTTCTTCGGTGGGCCGCGCACGCTCGCCGTCGTTTCACGTGAAACGATGAGGCGTTCGCACACGAGGAGGCAGACGACCCGATGCAGCACGAGGCCGCAGGCAACGAGGAGCCGGAGATCCCCCGGGAGGCGCTGATCGAGTACTTCGGTGACTCGTTCCCCGCCGTCGAGAAGTTCGCCGAACGGCTGCGCGACGAAGGCGAGCTGCGTGGCCTCATCGGTCCGCGGGAGGTTCCCCGCATCTGGGATCGTCACATCCTGAACTCGGCTGCTGTCGTGCCCTTTCTTCCCCGGACGGGTCTTGTGGCAGATGTGGGATCGGGTGCCGGCCTGCCGGGCGTCGTGGTCGCCGCGATGCGGCCGGAGGCGACGGTCTACCTCATCGAACCGATGGAGCGCCGGTGTGCCTGGCTCACGGAGATCGCCGAGGATCTCTCCCTGCCGAACATCGAGGTGAAGCGAGGGCGAGCCGAGGAGTTTCACGGCGCGTTCGAGTGCGACGCGGTGACGTCCCGGGCCGTCGCGGCACTCGACAAGCTTGCGCGGCTGTCGCTCCCGCTGCTTCGTCCTGGCGGAGAGATGATCGTGCTCAAGGGTCGCAACGTGAGCCGCGAGGTCGATCCGGCACGGAAGGTTCTGCGGAAGCTCAAGGCATCGGAGCCGGAGATCCTCGAGGCGCCGACGCTCCCTGGTGTGGAGACCACGACCGTCGTTCGTATCGTGCGGCAGACTGGTTCACGCTGATCCTGGGAAGAGGTGGCCGAGCACGTGCGCGACACGCGAGATCTCGGCCCCGACATCCGTCGCATGCCATGGAGTACGGCGGATGCTGAGAGGCGACGACGGAGAGGATGAGACGCGTGACGCAGAGCCCTGTGGGTCCCGACGGATCCGAGGAGCGAGCGGCGCTCTCCCACGACGGGGAGGGTGCACAGAGCATGGGAACCGAGGACGACCGCCGAGCTGCACTGATGGCCAGTCTTCCCGTCCCTGACGACTCGACGCCGCTCGCCGCCCAGCTCGCGGAGGACGCTCGCCGCCGGATCGACCTTCACGGCCGACGCTTCCCTCGTCCCGTGACGACTCGGATCATCACCGTCGCCAACCAGAAGGGCGGCGTCGGGAAGACCACGACGACGGTGAACCTCGCCGCGGGGCTGGCCATGGCCGGGCTCAACGTCCTGGTGATCGACAACGACCCCCAGGGGAACGCCTCGACGGCTCTCGGGGTCGAGCATCGGGCAGGGACGCCGTCGGTCTACGAGGTTCTCGTCGATGGCGACCCGTTGGCGAGCGCGGTCCAGCAGTGTCCTGACATCCCCACACTGTGGTGCGTGCCGGCGACCATCGACCTCTCTGGCGCGGAGATCGAGCTCGTCTCACTGGTTTCACGTGAAACACGTCTTCGCCGCGCGCTCGACGAGTATCTCGCTCAGCGTGAGCGAGACGGTCTGGAACCGATCGACTACGTCTTGGTGGACTGCCCTCCGAGCCTCGGCCTCCTGACGGTGAATGCCTTCGTGGTCGGCCGTGAAGTGCTCATCCCGATCCAGTGCGAGTACTACGCCCTGGAAGGCCTGAGCCAGCTCCTCAAGACGATCGAGCTGATCAAGGCGCACCTCAATCCGGGACTCCATGTCTCGACGATCCTGCTCACGATGTACGACGGCAGGACGAATCTCGCGCAGCAGGTCGCTTCCGAAGTCCGAGAGCACTTCCCGGAGCAGACGCTGCGGACGACCGTCCCACGATCTGTCCGGATCTCGGAGGCCCCGAGTCATGGCCAGACGGTCATGACCTACGACCCGGGGTCGACCGGTGCTCTCGCCTACCTGGAAGCTGCTCGCGAACTCACCCAACGCGCGGAGAACCGTAGCGAGGAGGGGACGGGCGAAGAGGGTCAGAGGAATGCTGGTTCGCCGGCGCCTCAGGACCCTCCGCCGTCAGCACGCACCGGATCCACGTCTCACCACGATCATGAGTTCGCCGGCACCATCGGTGGTCCCGGCCTGCGGCAGGAGGAACAGCGATGAGCGAGAAGCGCCGAGGGCTCGGGCGAGGACTGGGCGCCCTGATTCCGACGAGCTCTGAGGGCAGGCGGCCCGTCGACGTCTTCTTTCCGAGCCCCGCCACGGAGGAGCCGACGAGCGAGGAGAAGCACCGCGAGTCGGGTGGGTCGGCAGACGCATCAGTCGACAAGGCGTCCGACGGAGCCGAGACCACGACGAGCGTGACGACCCTCGTGGCCGACGCGGACTCCGGACCTGCCGACCTTGCCTCGCTGACGTCGCTCTCGGAGGCTGACCTCGCCGAGCTGGATGCTGTGGTTGCGGGTGACTCTGCGGACGCGAGTGCGGTGCCCGTGACCGCGCCCGACGAATCGGCGATCGATAGGCCGACGACGGACGCCGTTTCACGTGAAACGGGATCCGACTCGAGCCCGGGTGCGGGGGAGGAGCAGGCTCCCACTCAGGATCTCGACACGTCCTCGTCCGCCGAGTCGACGACTGTCGAGGAGTGGGCAGGTGGGGCGGCCGACGACCTGGTTCCCGTCCCGGGGGCGCGGTTCGCCGAGCTTGCGACGTCCTCGATCCGTCCCAACCCGCGGCAGCCGCGCACCGTCTTCGACGAAGGCGAGCTCGACGAGCTCATCGGTTCCATCCGCGAGATCGGCGTGCTCCAGCCCATCGTGGTGCGCCCGGTGCCGGGGGAGTCCGGTGCCTATGAGCTGATCATGGGCGAGCGCCGTTGGCGCGCGACGCAGGCGGCGGGTCTCGACGTCATCCCGGCGATCGTCAGAGAGACGGACGACGGCGATCTGTTGCGCGACGCGCTCCTGGAGAACCTGCACCGCAGCGCTCTCAACCCCCTCGAAGAGGCGGCCGCCTACCGCCAGTTGCTCGACGATTTCGGCTGCACCCACGAGGAGCTGGCGGACCGCATCTCGCGAAGCCGTCCGCAGATCTCGAACACCCTGCGTCTGCTGCGCCTGCCTCCCCTCGTCCAGCGTCGGGTTGCTGCCGGAGTGCTCTCCGCAGGGCACGCGCGCGCGCTTCTCGGGCTCACGGACGGCGCGGAGATCGAACGACTCGCGCAGCGCATCGTCGCCGAAGGCCTCTCCGTGCGGGCGACAGAGGAGATCGTCGCTATGGGCGGTCTCGACGGGGAGCGCCGCGCGCCGCGGACACCTCGCGCTGGACAGCGGTCGGCGGCGATCGACGAACTCGCGCATCGGTTGTCCGATCGATTCGAGACGCGCGTCAAGGTCGACCTGGGCAAGAACAAGGGGCGACTCACGGTCGAGTTCGCCTCCGTCGAGGACCTCAACCGGATCCTCGACGTCATGGCGCCCGACGATCCCGGTCTGTTGCGCAAGTAGAGGCGGAGCAGGACGGTGCTCGCGACGTGACCTTGCGGGCCAGCGCCATTCCGAGGGACGGCATCGCGGGGCGAGTGCACTCAACACACGGCGAGTGCACTCGCCCCGCCGCTCTATCTAGGGACATACCGTCGGCTTGTTCGGCGTTCGCTCCGTGGAGCGCCCGCGCGAGCTTCCACGGGCGCGCGCGAGTCGATACGAACTCACGGTCTCGCCCCGTCGCCACGACGCGATGCGTCTGTGGGACGTGGTTGCGGGGCGACCCGCGCAGCATCGGGGACCGATGGGTGTTCGGACAGGGATCGTGGGGACGCGCTCCCGCTCGTTCTCTCCCTAACGGCGACCGGCCCATCAAGGCGGTCCTTGGGCTCTCCTCGGTCGTTTCACGTGAAACGGCACATAGGAGTTTCCGTAGTGCGAAGGGTGGCTCCTGGGGGCACGTTTCACGTGGAACATGCACCTCGTCGCTGTGGTCTGAGTTCGATTCCTCGGCACAGTCAGGTACACAGGGAAGGGCCCCAAAAGGCGCCAACTGGCCCAACCAGGATTGCACTCCACCTCAGGACGTGCGGTGCGATGAGAGTCCGTGGCCCGGACGACACGCCCCGGGGCTCGCAGAACGCGGACGACGCGGTCTTCCCGGAGGCAATCCCGTCCGCCAGGTTCTTGCCGAGTCCGGTGTTCGTCGGCTTTCACCGGGAATCGGGGGGAGGTCCACTCGGCGGGAGGGTGCGATCCCGGTCGGCCCCATGGACTCCGACGCGTCGAGCGCGTCGGCGGACCACCTGCGCTGCTCCGCCAGTCCTACGGGGAATGCGAGGATGATCGCGGTCGGCTAGGTGTACCCGGCCAGGACATTGGTGCCGTTCTGGTTGGCGTAAAGGCGGACCTCCGGGCTTAGTG
>QAPD01000067.1 GCA_003052455.1 Sphaerisporangium cinnabarinum
CGGCGGAGCTCGCGCTCGCCCCGGTCCTCGGCGCGTGCGGCGCCGGTGCTGTGCGGCACCGCGGGCCGGCGCGCGCCGCGTGGCTGGGGACCCTGGTGGGGCTGCTCGCGGGCGCCGTCGCGCTCGCCGAGGCGGGGCGACGGCGCGCCGGGGGCACCGCGGCGTGGCCCGCGTCGTCGGCGCTCTGGGCCTCCCCGTGGCTGGTCGAGCGGGCCGTGTGCGTGTGGGTCGCGGTCGCCTGGCGCGCCCGCGGCGGCGTGCCGTACGCCGGCACGCGGATCCGCCGCGCCGCGCACTCGACGGCCGCGCTGCGTGGCGCGACGGCGCGGGCGGTGGCCGCATGACGGGCGCCGGGCGGACGCCGCGCGAGGAGTTCCGGGCGGAGTCGCGGGCGGAGTCGCGGGTGGAGTCGCGGGTGGAGGAGGTCACCGTCACGGCGTGCCCGGACGGGCCGCTCCTCGTGCGCGGTCCCGCGCGCCTCGTCGACCAGCAGGGCCGCGAGATCGAGCGGCACCGCGCGACCGTCGCCCTGTGCCGCTGCGGCGGCACGGCGATCCCGCCGTGGTGCGACGGGACGCACAAGGTGAACGGCTACCGCAGCGGCGAGCCCGACGACACGGACCGTGGCACGGCCAGCGAGGGCGGGACGGGCGCGTAGAACCAGCCGTGGAACGCGGCCCGCGCCGGCTGCGGCAGGACGCGGGCGACCGCCAGCATGGCCTTGCCCTGGACTCCGTGGACGACCTCCGGCCGGCCGTGGACGAGCGCGTCGACGGCCTGCCGCGCCACGGCGGCGGCGCTCGGCTTCGGCAGACGCCCCACGTGCGTGCGCTCCATGCCGGCCTCCCGGAAGAACGGGGTCCGGGTGGGGCCCGGCAGGAGGGCGGTGACCGTCACGCCTGTGCCCGCGATCTCGCCGCGCAGCGACCACGCGAACGACCGGAGGAACGCCTTCGACGCCGCGTAGGTCGCGAAGTGCGGCGCCGGCATCTCGCCCGCGACGGACGCCGTGACCAGCAGCCGGCCGTGCCCCTCGGCGAGGAGGTCGGGCAGGAGCAGGTGCGTCAGGTGGGCGACGGAGCGCACGTTGAGGTCGACGAGACGCAGCTGCGCCTCGAGCGGGGTGCGCGCGTACGCGCCGTGCACCCCGACGCCCGCGTTGAGGACGACGGTCGAGACGCCGAGCTCGCGCGCTCGTCGGGCGGTGGCCTCGACGCCGCGCGGCGTCGTGAGGTCGACCGTGAGGCCCTCGTGCGCCCCGCCGTGCGCGGCCAGCTCGCCGACGGTCGCGTCGACGTCGCGGTCGGCGACGACCAGGACGTCGTGCCCGCGGCGGGCGAGCTCGTGCGCGACCGCGCGCCCGATGCCGCTCGTCGCACCCGTCACGAGCGCGTTCGCGCGGTCCCGCACGACCGCCGGGGGCCGCGACGTCACGGGAGGTCCGGGACGTCGTCGTCGCCGAGCGCGACCTCGGCGGGCGGCTCGCGCAGCGCCTGGGCCAGGTGGCCACCGAGGAACGCGCTCGCGCCGGCGAGCCCGTAGGCGGCGAGCGACACGGCGACGCCCGACCGGCGTCGGCCCCCGCGGCGCAGCAGCCACGACGCCCCGTAGAGCAGCGAGACGCCCGAGTTGAGGGCGGCGTGGACCGCGCCGACGCGGCGCGCACGGCGGTCGACGTCGAGGTAGTCGGCGAGTCCCGTGAGCGCGGTCGGCGCGACCGCGAGGACGCCGAGCCCGATGAGGCGCTGCGCCGCGGGCGCGCTGCGCTCGCCCCCGACGAGGTCGAGCACGGCGGCGCTCGTCCAGAGGCCGACGGGCACGTCGGTGAGCGTCGCGTGCAGGGCGTGGCCGAGCGAGCGGCCGTGCAGCTCCTCGCGCAGCCGCCCGTGGGAGGGGACGAGCGCGAGCGCGACCCCGCGGACAGTGCCCGAGAGCCCGTCGAGGGCGGGCGAGTCCTCGAGCCGTCGGGCGAGACGCAGGAGGACGGGGGTGTCGTCGTCGTGGGCGGCGGTGCCGGGGGCGTCGGGCATGGTGGCTCCTCAGGTCGTCGAGCTCCCCTTCTCGAAGCTGCGTCGACCGTAGGCATGATCGCGTGCGCTCGCGCGCGTGGGCCCGGACGCACGTCGCCCTCGTCCCGGCGGGCCCGGACGAGGGCGGTTCGTCGCGGGGCAGGCGTGCGGCGGTCTTCTTCACCGGCCGCCCCGCGACGGGCACCACGCTAGGGGCTCGGCTCCCGCGGCGGCGTCCCCCGTGGGGGGTGAAGTTCCGGCGTGTCGCGGCCCGCGACCCGTCAGGCGCCGCGCCCGGACCGACGCGGTCAGGCGTCCGTCTCGCCCGGCCCCAGATGCGACCGGGTACGGACGGCCACAGGGTGGAGGGACGCTCGACGCGTCGAGAAGGGGGCGCGTGCCGTGGTCCTCCCGCGCACGCTGGTGCGGGGAGGCGACCTCCCGAGGGAGAGAGCATGTTCTTCCACCGTCAAGAGCTCCAGCACCAGGCCACGCCGGACCGCCCGGACGCCGTCTACGCCCGCAAGCTCCAGGAGGTGCTGGGCGGGCAGTACGGCGAGATCACCGTGGCCATGCAGTACGGCTTCCAGTCCTGGAACGCCCACCTCCCCGGCAAGTACCGCGACCTCCTCTACGGCATCGGTGCCGAGGAGTTCGGGCACGTCGAGATGCTCGCGACGATGATCGCGCAGCTCCTCGAGAAGGCGCCCGTCGGCGCCGTCGAGGGAGCCGTCCAGGACGACCCGACCGTGGCGGCGATCATCGGCGGCACCGACCCGCAGCACGCGATCGTCGCGGGGGCCGGTGCACGGCCCGTCGACTCGAACGGCAACCCCTGGTCGGCCGGGTACGTGACCGCGAGCGGCAACCTGCTCGCCGACTTCACGGCCAACGCGAACGCCGAGATGCAGGGCCGCGTGCAGGTCGCGCGGCTCTACCACATGACCGACGACGCCGGCGTGAAGGACCTCCTGGCGTTCCTGCTCGCGCGCGACACGATGCACCAGAACCAGTGGCTCGCGGCGGCGCAGGAGCTGCGCGACGAGGGCGTCGAGGAGCTCCCGGTGCCCAGCACGTTCCCGCTCTCGAAGGAGGACCGCGACGTGTCCTACCAGTACATCAACTTCTCCGACGGCGAGCACGCGTCCGAGGGGCGCTGGGCGAGCGGCCCGACCCCCGACGGCAAGGGCGAGTTCACCTACGTGGCCGAGCCGCCCGCGGGCGTCCCGATGCCGCCGCCCACGACGCCCGACGAGCGCTTCCACGGCACGACCGGGAAGCCGTCGACGCTCGAGAAGGCGAAGGGCGCCGTCAAGGACGCCCTGCACAAGGACTGAGAGGAGACGGCCCCTCGCGAGGACGGGCTCGTCACGAGCGCGGCCGCGTAGACCGCGCGGCGAGGGCCCGGGTGCATCGCACCCGGGCCCTCGTGCTGCCACGCGTCAGGCGTCGCCGGACACCTGGCCGCCGGTGCGCGGGTTGACGTTCCCCGGCTCGGCGTCGGGGTCGGTGTCCTCGGACCCCGACCCGCTCGCCTGCCGCCCCTCGCGGGGGTTGAGCGACCGGGGGTCGGCGTCCGGGTCGTCGGCGGGGTCGTAGCCGCGCTCGTCGTTCTCGCTCACGTCGGCCTCCTCGGTCGCGCACTTCGTGGTGGTCCCGCGCCCCGCACGGGCGGCGCGTCCTGCCACCGTCGCACGACCTCCCGGCGCTCGCAGGCCTGGGGATGCCTGGCCGCCGACCCGCTCGTAGCCTGGGGACGGCGGTCGTGGTCCGGCAGGTCCCGTCCGTCACGGAGAGTCGAGAAGGGGCCCCGGCGGCACGCAGCGACGCCTGTCCAGGAGGTCCCGATGCCCGACGCGCCCCGCACGCTCGACACGCTGCCCCGCCTGCGGAGCCTCGCGGAGGTCGCCGGGCTCGTCGAGGTGGTGCGCCCTCTCTACGTGCGGTTCAGCGGCGGTCCGGAGCGGGACGCCGAGAGCGTGAGCCGCGACCACGAGAGCGGGTGCCTGCTGCCCGGCCTCAGCGTCAACCCGCTGACGCCCGAGCCGTGGTGGGCCCGGCCGGTGGAGCACTGGGTCGCACGCCAGCTCTGCCAGTACGCGCACCTCATGACGTCGGAGCGCTTCCCGTGGCTCCTCACGGGCGAGGTCGCGGGGCGCGGCCCGGACAGCGAGCCGCTCCTGGTGGACGTCGTCCCGGCCGCGTCGCTCGACCCGCGGGTCGTCGAGGAGGCGGGCCGGCTCTACCGCGAGGCGTTCGACCCGGGCGACGACGGGACGTGAGGAGCCGCCTGCGCGCGGCCGGGACCTGCCGGGGCAGCGTCGTGCGGGGCGCTCACGGGAGGCCCGGGTCGTCGTCGGCGGGGTCCGGCGCGTCCTCCACGACGAGCGCGCGCAGGAGGGACTCGGCGACCTCGCGCGGGCTCACCTTCCGGTGCCGGGACGCCGAGTCGATGATGCGGCGGGCCTCGTCGGCGGAGCACCGGTTCGTCTGCATGATCGCCCCGACGGCGCGCTCGGTCGCCACGGCGTCGGGCATGTCCCGGTAGAAGCCGGCGGTCGAGTCCTCGAGCGCCGCGAGCTCGAGGCGGAGGCCGACCGCCGACGCGACGAGCTGCGCGAACGCGTCGGCCGCCGTCAGGAGCTCCGGCGTCCACGGGTCGGGCGCGCGCGAGTACAGGTTGAGCGCGACGGCGACGTCGGCCGTGACGGCGGCGGGGACGGCAGCCGCCGTGACGAAGCCCTCCTCGACGCACTGGCGCGACCAGCGCTCCCACCCGGGGGCGTCCGTCACGGACGTGACGACGCGACGTCCTCCGTGGTCCATCGCGTCGATGCACGGGCCGCGGTCGTCGAGCGCCTCGGCCTGGTCGCAGCGCGCGGCGGCCTCGGTGCTGCTGCCCGCGCGCACGCTCACCCCGGCCTGGCGCATCGTCACGCTGACCTCGAGGCCGTGGCCGAGGATCGTCGCGGCCCGGTCCGCGAACTCCTGCGGAAAGCCGGCGATGCCCATCGCGCCCTCCCTTCCTGGACGTGGCCGCCCACGGTGTCGTGGGCAGGTCCCTCACGCTACGGGGGGTGCCTCGCCCTCGCGCGGAGTCGCGGTGGGCGCGAGCGGTTGCCAGTGCGGGACGCGCGACTAGCGTCGCCTCATGGTGACCGTCACTCGAGCCGTGCGATGCCCCTCCGACGCGGTGCTCGGCGTCCTCGCGGACGGCTGGTCGTACTCGACGTGGGTCGTCGGGACGGCGCGGATCCGCGCCGTCGACGACTCCTGGCCCGCGCCGGGGTCGAGGATCCTGCACTCGGTCGGGCTGTGGCCCGCGCTGCTCGACGACGAGACGGTCGTGCGCGCCTGGCACCCGGACCGGGGGATCGACCTCCAGGCGCGCGGCTGGCCCGCGGGCGAGGCGCGCGTGCGGATCGAGGTGCGCCCGACGGAGCAGGGCTGCACCGTGCGCATCACCGAGGACGCCGAGAAGGGTCCGGGCACGCTCGTGCCCCGGCCGCTCCGGAGCGCGGTGATCGGCCCGCGGAACGTCGAGGCCCTGCGGCGGCTCGCGTACCTCGCGGAGCGCCGGAGCCCGTAGCGCTCGCGGATCGCGCCGGTGGCGCGCCCGGTCAGGGGTCGCGCAGCAGCCGTCCCCACGCGGTGCGCACGAGCGCGCGGCGCAGCGACCCGCGCGGACCGGCGGAGGCGAGCGCGGCGCGCGCCGCGTTCCACCCGCACGCCCCGTGGACGCCGCCGCCGGGGTGGGCGGACGCGCTCGCGAGGTAGAGCGACGCGACGGGCGTCTCGGGGCGGCCGAGGCCGGGCGTCGGGCGCAGGAACAGCTCCTGGTGCACGGCGGACGTGCCGCCGTTGATCGCCCCGCCCGCGAGGTTCGCGTCGGCCGCCTCCAGGTCGGCCGGGGTCTGCACGAACCGGCCCACGACGGAGTCGGCGAAGCCGGGCGCGACGCGCTCGACCGCGTCCTCCACGCGACGCACCTCGTCCGCGACGCGCTCGCGCGTCCACGGCACGCCGTGCGGCACGTGCGTGTACGCCCACGCCGACTCGGTGCCCGCGGGCGACCGCGTAGGGTCCGACGTCGTCATCTGCCCGAGGACGAGGAAGGGCCGCTCGGGGACGTGGCCGCGCGAGAGCGAGGCCGCGACGTCGACGAACCCCGCCCGGTCGACGCCGAGGTGCACCGTGCCTGCACCGCGCGCCCCGGGCGCGGTCCACGGGACGGGCCGGTCGAGCGCCCAGCTCACCTTCACGGTCGGGTGGTCCCACTGGAACCGGCCGAGGTCGCGCACGAGCCGCGCCGGGAGCCGGTCGGCACCGACGAGGTCGAGGTAGAGCGCGGGCGCGCTGACGTCGGCGAGCACGGCGTGGCGGGCGCGCACGTGCCTCCCGTCGGCCGTGCTCACGCCGACCGCGCGGCCGCGCACCACGTGCACCCGCTCGACCCGCGCTCCCGTGACGACGTCGCCGCCGCGGGCGCGGAGCCGGGAGACGAGCGCGTCGGGGAGCCGGCCGGCCCCGCCGGTGGGGACCGGGAAGCCGACGTCCTGGCCGAGCATGGCGAGCAGCCAGCCGAACACGCCGCTGCCCGCGGCGTCGGGCGGGACGTCGGCGTGCATCGCGTTGCCCGTGAGCAGCAGGCCGCCGCCCTCGCCGCGGAACGTCTCGTCGGCGAGGCGGCGCACGGGCAGGACGGCGAGCCGCGCGAGGTCGAGCGTGCCCGCCGCGCCGAGCCGGCGCAGCACGCGCAGCACCGGCCCGGCCGCCGGGAGCGGGCTGAACAGCGCGTCGAGGAGCGGGTCGCGCACGCGGTCCCACCCGGCCACGAGCTCGAGCCACGCGTCGCCGTCGCCGGGCGCGACCTCCTCGAGCCCGGCGGCGGTGTCCTCGGCGCGGGCGCGCAGGACGGCGGCACCGCCGTCGTCCAGCGCGTGCGCGAGGACGTCCGGGGCGCGGGACCACGTGAGCCCGTGCTCCTCCAGGTGCAGGCCCCGGATCACCGGCGACCCCGCCGCGAGCGGGTAGAACGCGCTGAAGAGGTCCGTCTCGAACCCCGGCGCCGCGACCTCGGCGGAGCGGACGGCGCCGCCGTACGTCTCCTGCGCCTCGAGGACGAGCACGTCCCACCCGGCGTCGGCGAGCGCGTTCGCGGCGACGAGGCCGTTGGGCCCCGCCCCGACCACGACGGCGTCGACGGTGGTCAGGCCCACGGGTCGAGCACGACCTTGATGCAGCCGTCCTCCTTGCGCTGGAACGTGCGGTACGCGTCCGGGGCCGACTCGAGCGGCAGCCGGTGCGTGCGCAGGTCCAGCACGCCGAGCGGGTCGGAGACGTCGGCGGCGAGGGGGAGGACGTCGTCGGTCCAGCGGCGCACGTTCGCCTGCCCCATGCGCAGCGTCACCTGCTTGTCGAAGAGCTGCATCATGGGCAGCGGGTCCTTCGCCCCGCCGTACACGCCGGAGATCGAGATCGTGCCACCGCGGCGGACGAGGTCGATCGCGGTGTACAGGGCCGCGAGGCGGTCGGTCGCGGCGCGCTCGGTGAGGGGCGCGGCGAGCGCGTCGGGCAGGACGCCGACGACCTTCTGGGTGGCCTCGGCGACGGGGGAGCCGTGCGCCTCCATCCCGACGGCGTCGATGACCGAGTCCGCGCCGCGGCCGGACGTGAGGTCGCGCACCGCGCCGACGAGGTCGTCGACCGCCGACGGGTCGAGCGTCTCGACGCCGTGGCGCTCGGCCATCGCCCGCCGCTCCGGGACGCGCTCGATCCCGACGACGCGGGACGCGCCGCGGTGCAGCGCGATCCGCGCGGACATCTGGCCGATCGGGCCGAGCCCCAGCACCGCGACCGTGCCGCCGGGCGGCACGTCGGCGTACTCGACGGCCTGCCACGCGGTGGGCACGACGTCGGACAGGTAGAGGTACCGCTCGTCCGGGGAGCCGTCGTCGGGCACGACGACCGGCCCGTACTGGGCCTGCGGCACGCGCAGGTACTGCGCCTGGCCGCCGGGCACCTGGCCGTAGAGCTTCGTGTACCCGAAGAGCGCGGCGCCCTTGTCCTGCGACCGGACCTGCGTCGTCTCGCACTGTGTCTGCAGGCCGCGCTCGCACATCCAGCAGTGCCCGCACGCGATGTTGAACGGGACGACGACGCGGTCGCCGACCCGGAGGTTCCCCGCCTCGGGCCCGACCTCCTCCACGACGCCCATGGTCTCGTGGCCCAGGACGTCGCCGGCGTCGAGGAACATCCCGAGCACCCCGTACAGATGCAGGTCGGAGCCGCAGATCGCGGTCGACGTGACGCGCACGATCGCGTCCGTGGGCTGCTCGATCCGGGGGTCGGGCACGTCCTCGACGCTCACCTTCTCGCGTCCCTGCCAGGTCAGTGCTCGCATGGTGCTGCCGTCCTTCCGTGGGTGGTGCATGTGCGTGGTGGGTGGTGCTGTGCGTGGTGGAGACCGCGGGCTCAGCCCTTGCTCCCGGTCGTCGCCACCCCCTCGACGAAGTGCCGCTGGCCGAGGAAGAAGAGGAGGATCATCGGGAGGGTCGTGATGACGGAGGCCGTGACGACGACCTCCCACTGCGACTCGCCGCCGGGACCGAACTGGTCGATGAGCGCCTTGAGCCCGCGCGGGATCGTGAACGTCGAGGAGTCCTGCAGGTAGATGAGCGGGCGCATGAGGTCCGTCCACGCCGCCTGGGCCTCGAAGAGCAGCGTCAGGACGAGGGCGGGCCGGCACAGCGGCACCGCGATGCGCCAGAACATCTGCCAGTTGTTCGCTCCGTCGAGGCGCGCGGCCTCGAACGGCTCGCGCGGCAGGCCGAGGAAGAACTGCCGCAGCAGGAACACGTAGAACGCGCTCGCGAAGAGGTTCCCCGCCCACAGCGGCACGTTCGTCCCCACGAGCCCGAGCTGGTTCCAGATGAGGAACGTGGGGATCATCGTCACCGCGCCGGGCAGCATCATGGTCGCGAGCACGAGCGCGAACAGGGCGCCGCGGCCGCGGAAGCGGAAGAACGCGAAGCCCCACGCGACGAGCGCGCTCGACACGGTGACGAGGCCCGCGGCGAGCACGGTGACGACGACGGTGTTCCCGAGCCACAGCGCGAGCGGCGCCTCTTGCCACACGGTCACGTAGTTGTCGAGCGTGAACGTGCGCGGCACGAGCCGGTTGTCGAACACCTCGGCGCGTGGCTTGAACGACGCGGAGAGCAGCCACAGCAGCGGGTACACGAACGCGACCGTGGCGAGCACGAGCGCAGCCAGCACGACGGCGCGCAGCCACCGCCGGCGTGGTCCGCGCCCGGCGCCGCGGGTCCGGGCGGGAGGCGGCGGGCCCTGCGCCTCGGGCGCACCCGTCGCCGGGTCCGGCGCGGCGCCCGGGCCGCTCACGGCGGGGCGGGGGAAGGAGGGTGCGGTGGTCATCGCTGCTCCCCCTCGTAGTAGACGAGCCGTCGGGACACGACGAGCTGGACGAGCGTCACGAGCATGATGACGACGAACAGCAGCCACGCGAGCGCCGACGCGTACCCCATGTGGAGCTCCTGGAACCCCTCCTGGAAGAGGTAGATCACGTAGAACAGCGCGGCGTCGTTGCGGTAGGTGGAGTTCCCGGCGCCGAAGTAGGCCGAGTACGCCTCGGTGAACATCTGGAACCCGGCGATCGTGTTGATGACGACGACGAAGAACAGCGCGCCGCTGATCATCGGCACCGTGACGGCGCGCGTCCGGCGCCAGAACCCCGCCCCGTCGACGCGCGCGGCGTCGTACAGGTCGTTCGGCACGTTGCGCAGCGCGGCGAGCAGGATGATCACGGCCGACCCGACGGTCCAGAGGCTGATGAGCACCAGACCGGGCTTGATCCAGGCCTGGTCGGTCGTCCACGACGGCCCCTGGATGCCGAACCAGGACAGGACCTGGTTGACGACGCCGTACTGGCCGTTGAACAGCAGCAGGAGGAGCACGCCGACGGCGACCGGCGGCGTCATCTTCGGGATGAAGAACGCGGTGCGGAAGAAGCCGGCCGACCGGCCCGCCTGGTTGAGGAGCAGCGCGAGCGCGAGCGCCACGACCGTGTAGAGGGGCACCTGGACCACCGTGTAGACCAGCGTGTTCCACAGCGACAGCGCGACCTTCGGGTCCTGCGCCATCTCCCGGTAGTTGTCGAGGCCCACGAACGTCGGGTCGTTGATGACGTCGTAGTCCGTGAGCGACAGGTAGGCGCTGTAGAGGATCGGCCAGGCCGTGAACACGAGGAACCCGACGATCCACGGGCTGATGAAGCGCAGCGCCGCGTTGCGCTCCCGCCGCGCGGACGCGCTCAGGCGCGGGCGGCGCCCGCCCGGCGCCGTGCGCGGACCGCCCGACGCCGGGGGAGGGGTCGGCAGGGTCGGCGCGACGTCCGCTGCCGCCACCTCAGTCCTCCTCGTCCCACTGCGCCCAGGCGTCGTCGAGCGCCTTCTGCGCCTCGTCCTGGGCCTGCGCGAGCGCCTCGGCCGGCTCCTGCTGGCCGTTGAGGACGCGGTTCACCGCGTCCTGCCAGGCGGTCTCGAACTCGTTGTCCGCGGGGTTCGCCGGCAGCGCGAAGGTCGCGTCGTTCGCCTCGTACATCGCGTCGATCGCGTCCTGCCACGGCTGGGGCGCGTCGTCGGGCACGAGGTCCTCGCGGATCTGCTGGTCCGCCTCCTCGTTGCCGGTGAGGACGCCCGTGAAGACCAGGCCGTCCTGCGCACGCGCGTCGGCGCGTGCCTGCGCCGCCTCGACCCAGGCGTCCTTCTCCGTCATGAGGCGCGCGAACCGGCACGCCGCCGTGGGGTTCTCGCTCCCGCGCGGGACGGCCCAGGCGGAGCCGGACGCGAACGCGATCGCGTCGCCGTCGGGCGTGCGCACGGCGTCGAACGCCATGGGGGCGTCCGGGGACGACTCGTTGAGCACGTTGATGTACCACTGCTCCATCGGCATCGCGCCGAGCGCGTCGGTCGCGAACTGGTTCCCGGCGCCGAAGAAGTCGGCGGAGTCGCGGAACGTCTTGACCGCCGGGAAGCCGCCCTGGGCGTCGTAGATCCCCACCGCCCACTCGAGCGACTCGACGACCTCGGGGGCGTCGAGCTGCGCGGTGCGGCCGTCCTCGGAGAGCAGGTCGGCGCCGACCGCCTTCGACCACAGCGGGAGGAACTCGGGCAGCTTCGAGTCGAACCCGATGACGCTCAGCGTCCCGCCGTCGGTGCGCAGGAGCGCCTCGTTCGCCGCCGTGACGGCCTCGCGGTCCGAGCCGTTGACGTCCTCGACGGTGAGCCCGGCCGCGGAGAGCAGGTCGGCGTTCGCCATCGTCACCTGGACCTGGTTGAACTCCGGGATCCCGTACACGCTGCCGTCGAACGTCACCTGGTCGACGGCGGTGTCCACGAACGCGTCCAGGTCGATCTCCTCGGCCGCGACGCACTCGTCGAGCGGGAGGATCGCGTCGCGCGACGCGAACGTGCCGATCTGGTCGCGGTTCGCGTACACCACGTCCGGCGGGTTCCCCGACGCGACCGCCGAGAGGAAGGCCTGGATGTCGAGCTCGCCCTCCGAGAGGCGCACGTCGACGCCGTCGAGGCCCTCCACGGCGCGGTCGTAGCGGACCTCGCCGATCTCGTCGCCGGTCCCGAAGCCCATGACCGAGAGCTCGCCCGACGGCGACCCGTCGGCCGTGAAGTCGACGTCCGAGCCGTCGTCACCGGTGCCCTGCGCACAGCCCGTCAGGGCCAGGGCGGCGACCACCATGCTCGTTCCTGCGGCTGCCGCGCCGCGTCGGCGGACCATCATCTGCCTCCTCGTGGGAGCCACGGGGCGGACGGCAGGGGTGCGCGACGCCACCGTGGTGCTCGACGGCGTCGGCGTTTCTCTGCACCGACGCCGCCAGTGAAGCACCGGCTCTGCCCGCTCACACGTCGAACCGCTGCTCCCGCCCGGTGCCCGGCGCGGGCACGGCAGGCGCGCGTGCGGGCGCCCGCCGGGCGGGGCACCCTCGTCCCGTGGCACGAGACGAGAGCAGGACGGGACCGACCGCGCCCGCGGCCCGGGCACCCCGGGTGGTGGAGGCAGGGACACGGGCGCGCCGCGCGGTCACGGCCGCGCAACGGCAGTGGGTGCGCCACCCCCGGTGGTCGCTGGCCGTCAAGGGCGCGCTCGCGGCGGCGGTCGCGTGGTACGTCGGGGTGCTCGCCCCGGCCCCGTTCTCCGAGTACCCCTACTACGCCCCGCTCGGCGCGGTCGTCGCGACGACGAGCACGCTCGCGCGCTCCGTCCGCGAGTCGGCCCAGGCGATCCTCGCGATCCTCGTCGGCGCGGCGATCGCCCGCGGCGTCGACCTCGTCCTCGCCCCGAGCGCGCTGTCCGTGGCGCTCGTCGTGGGCCTCGCGCTCCTGTGCGCGGGCTGGCGGCGGTTCGGCGAGATGGGCACGTGGGCGGTGACGTCCGCCTTGTTCGTGCTCATCATCGGCAACGCCGCGAAGGTCGAGTTCGTCGGCGCGTACGCCGGTCTCGTCGTCGTGGGGGCGGGCATCGGTGTCGTCATCAACCTGCTCGTGCCGCCGCTGCCGCTCACCCCGACCGAGGAGGCCCTCGACGGGCTGCGCGACACGCTCGTCGACCAGGTCGAGGCGCTCGGCGACGGCCTCGCGGGCGAGCGCCCGCCGTCGGCGGAGGAGTGGGAGGAGCGGCGGCGCGAGGTGGAGCCGACGCTCACCCGGGCGCGCGACGCCGTCGCCCGGACCCGCGAGGCCGCGCGGGCCAACATCCGGCTGCGCCGGCACCGCGACTGGGCCGCGTCGCAGGTGCGGCGCGCGCAGGAGCTCGAGGGGTCGGCCGACGTCGTCGAGTCGCTCGTGCGCCTGCTCGTCGAGTGGGAGCGCGAGGACCGCGACGACCTCGCGCTCGGCGCCCGCCTGCGGCCGCTCGCGGCGCGCGCCCTGGACGCCTACGCCGGTGCGCTGCGGTCCGTCGGCACGGAGCCCGCCTCCGAGGAGGCGCTGCGCGAGCTCTCCGAGCGGACGCAGGAGCTGCACGAGGGGGTGCGGGCGGCGCGTCGCGAGGACGACCAGGACTACTTCGTCGCGGGCGCTGTGGTGCTCGCGCTGCGGCGCGGCGTGGCGGCGCTCGCGGCCGCCTGACCACGGGCGCGCGGAACCGCCCCGGTCCCGCGGGCTGGTCGGACGCAGCCGTGGGGGGCCGGGGCGGCTCGGGTGGTCGGCGGGCGGTCAGGAGGGCGTCAGCCGCAGGCGTGCGCGGCGTGCTCGACGACCTCCTCGCTCGACACCTCCTCGCCGTCGACCGTCGCCGTGGCGGACACGGTGACGGACCCTGCGTCGAGCGCCGTCGCGCGCGCGGCGAACGCCTGGTAGGCCGCCGCCCCGGGCGCGACGCCCGCGACCGTGCGCGACCCGAACGCCGTCGTGAGCGTCACGTCCGCCGCGGCGTCGGACCCGTTCGTCGCCGCGACCGCGAGGTACGCCTTGCCCGCGAGGCACCGCGGCGTCACGACGACGTCGAGCGCCACGCCGGCCGGCTCCTCGGCCGGCGTGACCACGAGGCCGCGCAGGCTGCCGGTGTTGTCGAACGAGCCGAACCCGACGCGGCCCGTGCCGAACGTCGTGTCGTTCGCGGTGAGGAGCGGCGTGTCGAGCCCGTCGACGTAGACGGCGACGTCGCCGCTGTCGGCGCAGCGCACGACGCGCACGTCGTGCCACTCCTCGTCGGTGACCGCCGGGGGAGCACCGACGGCGCCGTCCCACTGGTCGTCGATCCGCTCCCGGTCCTTGCCGTCGACCTTGAAGATGCCGTTGTGGGCGTAGATCGTGTTGTCCTGCGACAGGTGCGCGTAGTAGTACTGCGTGTCCGACTGCCAGCCGAACACCACGATCACGTCGCGGTTGTTCACGGACGCCGGGGCGTCGAGCCGTACCTCGGCGTCGAGCGCGAACGACCCGAGCTCGGGACCCTCGGTGAGGACCGCGTACTCGAACGGACGGCGGATGCCGTCGTTCGGGTTGTCACCCGCCTGCGCGAGCACGACCGCGTCGCCCGGGAACTGCCACTTCGACGGCGTCCGAGGCGCCCAGTGCTCGGCACCGAGGACGTCGGTGATCGGCTCGCCCGCCGGTGCGCACGACGGCGGCGCCGGGGGCTCGACCGGCTCGGCGCCGAACAGCGCGTACTGCGCGGCGACCTGCTCGGGCGTCGGGACGACGTCGAGGAACATGAGGTCGTCCATGCGGCCGTGGAACGGGTTCGCCTCGCGCGTGTCCTGCGGGAAGCTGCCGCCGATCTTGATCCCCGCGGGGTCGGTGGGCGACGTCGCGCCCGCGCCCCACGGGTTCGCGGCCGTGTACCGGCCCTCGAGCTCCTCGCCGTTGCGGTAGAGCTTCATCTCGCCGCCCGCGAAGTCGAACGTCGCGGCGAGGTGCACCCACTGGTCGCGCTGGAGGATCTGGTCCCACGGCAGGTCGGCCGCGAACGTCCACGAGCCGCCGCCGTCGAGGCGGCGCCCGAGCGCGACGAGCCGCAGCTCGCCGTCGACCGTGATGACCTCGAGCAGCGCGCGCACCGCGTGCCCGTCCGACGTCCCCGTGAGGACGCCCGCGAGCCCGATCGCGTTGTAGCGGTCGTCGGGGTTCGCCGTGCCCGAGTTGAGGGCGGGGTGCTCGCCGGTCGGCTTGAACCAGCCCATCACGGAGATCTCGTCCGCCCCGGCGAACGCGCCGAGCGAGTCGACGCCGTCGGGGTCGTAGAGGCCGGCCTTCCAGTCGTCGTTCGACGCCGTGCGGGGGCTCATCTGCTGCGTCTGGAGCGCCTCGCCCGCGCCGGGGTAGGCCCGGTCGGCCACGCGCATCTCGACGCCGCCGTTGACGAGCTCGATGTCGGTCCCCGACCAGCCCTGGTCCGCCTCCCACGTCGGCGCACCCTGGACGGGGTGGTCGAAGTCGTAGTGCGCGACGAGGTTCGGGGCGAGCTCGGGCAGCGCGACGGGGGAGGCGGCCGTCGCGCGCCGCGCGCCCGTCACCTGCCAGATCTTCCCGTTGGCCTTCGAGATGAGGTACAGCTCCCCGTCGGCGTCCGCGCCGAACCGCAGGTCGACCCGCTGGTCGCCGACGAGCTGCTGGAACGTCGTCTCCGCGCCGTCGGCGAACACGCGCAGGTGCTCGATCTCGGCGAGGTCCGCCGGGTCGCCGTCGTTCCGGACCATCTCGTCCGCCTCGGTGCCCAGGACCCACCCGCGCACGAGGTCGGTGAACAGGTAGCGGCCGCGCAGCTCGGGGATGTCGCCGCGGTACACGAAGCCGCCGTTGAGCGCGACGCCCGCGTCGCCGGTCTGGCCCGGGTCGCGGTTGTGGTCGTACGCGGCGACGGGGTAGGTGAAGCCGTGCTGCGCGTCGTCGGCGGGCAGGGGGAAGATCTGCCGGTTGTCCGCGAGGAACGGTCCCTCGCGCACGGACCAGCCGAAGTTGTCGCCCGGCTCGACGGCGTACACCGACTCGACCTGCCACTCGCCGATGTGCCCGAGGTACATCGTGTGGTCGCCCTCGGGGTCCCAGCTGATGCGGTGCGGGTCGCGCAGGCCGAGGGCGTAGATCTCGGGCAGCGCGCCGGGGGTCCCGACGAACGGGTTGTCCGCGGGGATCCCGTACCTCCCGTTGGCGCTGTCGTCGCCGAGCGGGTCGATGCGGAAGACCTTGCCCTGCGGCGTCGCGAGGTCCTGCGGGTTGCCGTTGCCGACACCGTTGCCGCCGTCGCCCACGAGGACGTAGAGGTTGCCGTAGTCGGGGTCGCCCTCGGTCACCGTCGGGTTGAACGCGATCTGCTGCACGGTGTGCACGCGGCCCGCGAACGGCACGCGCAGCACCTCACGGCTCGTGCCGGCGAAGACCGGTGCCGACGGGTCGGTCGCCCTCCACTCCGTGACGACGCTGTGGAACTGGGTGTTGCCGTACGCCGGGTAGTCCGGCGTGTCCTGCGTCAGCGCGGTGCCGCCCTCGGTGTGCACCGTGTAGAACAGGCCGTTCTCGGCGAAGTCAGGATGGAACTCGGCCGAGCCGAGGCCCGTGCCGAGGCCCGCGCTGTTGTGGAAGTTGTCGAGGAACTGCTGGCGCACGTCGAGGTACGCCACGTGCTCGCCGGTGTCCTTGTCGACCGTGTAGAGCACCGCGTTGTTGTCCGGCACCATGAGGCGGCCGGAGCCGTCCGGGATCTCGTCGAGGTGCGTGATCCGGTTGTGCCGCACGAGGCGCTGGTCCTGCGTCGCCGGGGTCGTCGAGGACTCGGGGAGCTGGGCGAGCTCGGTCACCTCGATGCCGAGGGTCGACGGCGTCGGGTCCGGCAGCGGGTTGAGCAGCGGCTCGCTGGGTGCGGTGCCGCCCCCGGCGCAGTCGGCCGGGTTGCCGGTCGGGACCGCGAGGTTCTGCCCGGTCGTGTCGACCGCGACGTCGTCGAGCAGGAGCCTGCCCGCGCTGCTCGCGCCGTTGATCCAGAAGAAGCGGTCGAGCGCGCCGCTCACGGCCTGCCGGAAGCCGAACTGCTGCTCGGTGCCCGCGGGCAGCCGCGTGACCTCCTCGTAGGGGCCGCCCTGGCTGTACACGCTGACCTTGTCGGTGGCGTTGTCCGCGACGATCCAGACGCACTGCCACGTGTCGCGCGACCACACGCCCGCGGGCTTGAAGGCGCCGCCGTCGCGCACGAGCATGACGTCGTTGTTCTGGTTGTTCACGTACGCGCGGCTGTGCGCGTAGTCGGACGGCGCGTCGAGGTCGGTGATCCCGAACGACGTGTCGACGCTCCCGGAGCGCAGGAACCGGAAGAACACGGTCCCGGTCGTCCCGTCGGCGATGCCGGGGACGGCGCGGTGGGCCCGCTGGGTCCCTCCGACCATCTCGAGCACCTGGTTGTTGCCGTTGAGCGGGTCGGCGACGACCCGGGCGGCGGAGGAGGCGGACCAGCCGTCCTGGCCGTTCAGGGCGGTGCGCTGGTAGGACTCGAAGCTGAGGACCTCGCTGAACTCGTCCGCGGCCTCCTCCGCGGCCGCCGGGGGTCCGAGGAGGGTCCCTCCCAGGACGGCCGCGAGGGAAAGGGCGAGCGCCGCCCTGCCTCGTCGGCTCGCATGCGTAGACGTCATCGTCTGCTCCACTTCGTCGGATGGTGCTGGCACGACGCTGGTTAGCGCTGTCATGCGACCGACCCGCCGGGCGTCCGCCGCCGGGCCGGCCCTCCTGCACGCCGTCGGTCCTCGTCCCCGCATCGTTGCGGCGAAGCCCGTCCGGGCCGGGCTCACGGTCGGTGACCTCGGCGGTCGCCGCGTCCTGCGCTCCCGTCCTGCTCTCGAGCGGCACGTCCGTGTGCGCGACTCTCGCAGCGTAGGGAAGCGCTTTCCGAGTGTCAAGGGATCGGTCCGCGCGGCGCCCGAAAGGCCGCCCGGACGACGACGGCGGGCGACCGGACGTGCCGGTCGCCCGCCGTCGGGGCGTCGCGCGGACGGGTCAGGACGCCTGCGCGAAGGTCTGGATGCGGTCGATCTGGAGCGGCGGCTTCTTCTCGCCCGCGGTCACCGCGACCGGGAGCCGGTTCTGCGCCGGGGCGAGCGGGCACGTGACGAAGTTCGTGAACGCGCACGGGAAGGAGAAGGCGCGGTTGAGGTCGACCACGGTGTCACCGTCCCGCTCGGTGTCGGGGACGCGCACGAGCCGACCGTTGCCGTACGTCTCCTTGCCGCTCGTGGTGTCGGTGAAGTGCGCGTTGCCGCGCTCGATGCCCGTGTCGTCGTCCGGGCGCCCCGCGACGAGGAGCGTGTGCTCCGTCCCGTCCAGGGTGAACGTCACGGTGCCGATCACGCGCTGCTCCTCGAACACCCCACGCTCGACCGTCGGGTAGTCCGACGCCTGCTCCGCCGTCCGCGTGAACCGCGCCGGGAGGACCCAGCGCTCGTCGAGCGGGAACGTCTCGATGTCGTCGAGGCGCTTGCGGGCCGCCTCGCGCGGGTCGCGGACGCGCACGCCGAAGATCTGGCGCCCGGTCGCGTCGGTGCGACGGATGGTCTCGACGCGCAGGTCGCCGTAGAACGCGGGCACGAGGGAGTACTTGTGACCGGTCGACACGGGCGTCGGTGAGGTCACGGGCGCGCCGTCGAGCGTCACGGTCTCGCCGCTGCCGTCGGGCGTGTACACGACCTCGTCGTCCTGGACCGACCACGTGCCGGGCACGCCCTCGACCTGGAGCGGCTCGGCACCCGTCAGCCAGTCCTGGCTGACCATGGACATCCACCCGTACGGGCTCGTCAGCTCGTCGATCCGGGCGCGGTGCCACCGCTCCCACTCCTGGCGGTACTCGGCGCTCACTGCGGGCATGTCGGTCCTCTCGTCGATGGGTCGGGTCAAGATCGGGATCGGAGGGTGCGGGTCAGGGCACGCGCGTCGCGCGCTCCACGAACGCGCACACCTGCGCGAACGAGTCGGCGTCGGCGAACGCGTTGCCCGCGGGGGTCCCGCCGGCCGACAGCTCGATGCCGGAGACGGGGTGGCGGGTCGGGCCCTGCGCGACGGGGAGGTGGGGCAGGGCGATCGAGTGGCCCGCGTCGGGGTAGTCGAGCAGCAGCGTCTCGTGCGCGTGGCCCGCGGCGCGCAGCGTCTCGACGACCTGGCGCGCGTACATGCTCGAGGGCCACAGCCCGTCGGCCATGCCGGAGACGCACGCGACGGGGCCCGCGACGCGCTCGACGGGGATGCGCGACCGGGCGGCGAACCCGCGGTCGCGCAGGCCGTCGACGTAGACGTCGCGGTACCGGTCCGGGGGCGGCCCGCCGGTCCACGGCTGCCACGTCACGCCGGGGTTGTCCTGCCACAGGTGCGGGAGCGGCTCGCCGCCGAGCGTCCACGTGGGGGAGTCCCACCCCTGGGCGGGGTCCGCGGCGCCCTGGGCACCGTGCACGTGGGCCCCGGGCACGTAGGCCACGACGGCGCCCACCAGGCCGGGGTAGGTGGCGCCCAGCAGGAGCGCGAGCTCGCCGCCCCGCGACTGGCCGCTCACCACGACGACGCCGGCACGCGGCGCGAGCTCGCGGTGCACGTGGCGCAGCGCGGCCTCGAAGTACTCCAGCGGCGTGCGGGTGATGTGGTCGGGCAGCCCGGGCGCGCCGAAGTAGCCGAGCGCGAGCGCCTGCACGCCGCGCGACGCGTAGAGCGCGCCGCGCTGCTCGTTGATCCCCCCGCCGGAGCCGTTGAGCACGACGATCGTCGGGTGCGGGCCGTCGCCCGGCGGCACGAAGAGCGTGCCGACGAGGCCGTCCTCGCGGACCTCGCGCCGTCGCACCCCCGGCCCGGTCCAGCGCTGCACGAGGTCGGCCGTCGCGCGCTGCGCGGCGTCGTGCTCGTCCCACGCCTCGAGGCGCGTGCGCAGCGGGCGCGCGACGTCGGTCGCGGCGGGCCGGCCGGGGGCCGTGCCGGGCGCCGGGTCGGGCCGCTGCGACGTGAGGAGCGCCATCCCGTCGACGCGCCCGTAGTCGCCGGTCATCGGCGGGTCGCGGTCGAGCCGGACGGTGCCGGCCCGGTCCGCGCGGTAGGTCGCGCGGGCGGACCACGGCGTCCCGGCGCGGTCCGTCGTCGCGCGGACCGTGACGAGCGCGCCGGGTGCGGCGCCGCTCACCTCGATGCGGCGGGCGACGTCGAGCAGGTCGTCGGCGGGGCTGACGGTGAGCCGGAGCGTCACGACGCGTCTCCCGTCGCCGGGTCCAGCGCGTCCCAGACGTCGCGGTCGACGTCGAACGCGTCCGCGTCCGGCCGGGCGCCCGGGACGCGGCCCCCGGCGCGGGTCCAGTCGTCGCCGAGGCGGTCGGCCCGGTCGGCGAGGTCGTCGGCGCCGAACGCGCGGGGGTCGAGCGCGAGCACCCAGAGCCCGCGCCCCACGGCGTCGCCGCGCGCGCCGGTCACCAGTCCGGCGAGCGCCTCCACCGTGAGGCCGAGCAAGGACCCGAGCAGACCGGCCGGGAGCAGCGCACCGACGGCACCCGCGTCCCGGGTGGGCTCGCCGTCGGGGCCGAGGGCCGCGCCGTCGGGCAGGGGTGTGCCCTCCCGGGTGCGGCGCCGTGCGTCGGCGAGCGTGACGGCGCTCGTCGCGGCGTCGACGACGAGCGCGCGACCCTGCCCGGCCCGCGGCACCGCCACGGCGAGCGGGTTCGTGCCGACCACGGGAGCGGTCCCGCCGTACGGGGCGACGGTGGCGGGGGACTGCGCGAGCGCGACCCCGACCAGCCCGTCCTCGGCGAGCGCGCGGACGTACGCGCCGACGCGCCCCGTGCCGCCCGCGTGGCGCACGGCGACGACGCCGACGCCGAGCCCGCGCGCGAGCCCCGCGGCCTGGCGGACCGCGGCGGCGAGCGCGACCGGCCCGGGGAGGTCGTGCGAGTCCAGCGTCGCGGTCGCCCCGGTCAAGACGGCGGCCGGCGCCGGGGACCCGGCCCGCCCCGTCGTCGTCCGCTCGCGCGCCTCCCGCAGCTCGCGGACGAGGAGCGGCAGGCCGAACTCGGGCCACCCCGACGCGTCCCCCGCCACGACGGAACGGGCCGCGCGGCCGGGGGCGGGGGGG
>QAPD01000068.1 GCA_003052455.1 Sphaerisporangium cinnabarinum
GGGCCGGTGGGGGGGGGGGGCGCCGGGCGGGGGTCTGTGAGGGGGGACGGCGTCGGTCAGGTCCGGGTCCGGCGCGGCGTGGCGGACCCACACGCGCGCGGCGAGCGCCTCGGCCCGCGCGCGGTCGCCCGCGCCGAGCGCGTCCCACACCTTGCCGCGGGCGGCGAGGGCGTCCACCGCGAACGGGCTGCCGGGCGGGAGCGTCGCGAGTGCGACGGCCACGGCGACGGCCTGGCCGGGCGTGAAGTTCACCGGCGGGAGGGACGCGCTCGGGTCCAGCACGTACCCGCCCCCGGGCCCCGCCTGCGCCCAGATCGTGAGCCCGGCCTGCTGGAGCGCGGCGACGTCGCGCTTGATCGTCCGCTCGCTCACCTCGAGCGCCGCGGCGAGGCGCGGGCCCGTCGTGCCGGTCCGGCCCGCGCGGCGCAGCTCTTCCGCGAGCGCGTAGAGGCGCTCCGTCCTGTTCACCACATGATGGTGACAGACAGGTGTCACCGACACCCTGCGAGGGTGGCTGCATGAGCACCCACGGAACGTCCGCGCAGCCCGTCCACGTCGTCCTCGTCCCCGGTTTCTGGCTGGGCGCATGGGCCTGGGACGACGTCGTCCCCCACCTCGAGGCCGCCGGCCTCGTCCCCCACCCGGTGACCCTGCCGGGCCTGGAGCCCGGCGCGACCGCCGCGGACCGCGCGCACGTCACGCGCGCGGACCACGTCGCCGCGGTCACCCGCCTCGTCGACGGGCTCGACGGCCGCGTCGTGCTCGTGGGGCACAGCGGCGGCGGGCCGGTCGTGCAGGAGGCCCTCGACCGGGACCCCACGCGCATCGAGCGTGTCGTCTACGTCGACACGGGCCCGCTCGTCGACGGTGCGGCGCTGTCGCCGGACCTCCCGGCCGACGTCGCGGAGGTCCCGCTCCCGACGTGGGAGGAGCTCGCGGAGGGCGGGTCGAGCCTCGACGGGCTGGACGAGGCCGCGCTGGCGCGGTTCCGCGAGCGGGCGGTGCCCACCCCGGGGCCCGTCGCGCGGGGCGTCGTGCACGTGTCCGACCCCCGCCGCCTGGAGGTGCCGACGACCGCCGTCTGCTCGTCCATCCCGTCCGCCGTCCTCGCCGAGATGGCGCACCCGGGGCCGCCCCTGCACACCGAGCTGGGCGAGGTCGGGGACGTCACGTACGTCGACCTCCCGACCGGTCACTGGCCGATGTTCTCGCGCCCCCGGGACCTCGCGGCCGTGATCGTCGACGCCGTCTCCTGACCCCCGGGTGAGACATCGTGCACGTTCCGGAAAAAAGTCTCCGAAGTCGCGTCACAGACGGAGACTTCTGCCGTCTCCTCGTGTGGACGGCCGACCGGCCGCCGCAGAACGACGGACGACGAGACGGACCATGCACGACACCCTGCCCTCCGCCCCCTCGCGCACCGAGGTGCGCACCGCCCTGCTCTGGGCGCTCGAGAACGACCGCGACGCGCTTCTCGAGCACCGCGAGACGACCCAGCACTGCTTGTGGACGGCCGCGCGCGGCGCCGCCGACCGGCGCCTCGTGCGGCGCTGGCGCGCGGCGGCCGCAGGGCTCCCGTCGACCGTCGCCTGACGGCGGTCGCCTGACGGCGGCCGACGGACGAGCCCTGCGGGCCGCCGCCCGCGGGTGGCGGCCCGGTCAGCCGAGCGTCGTCGGCAGCGCGGCGTCGCCCTCGCCCGGGGCGGCCCCCAGCACGTGCTCCGCGAGGAAGGCCAGGACCACCTGGTACCAGACCTTCGCGTGCTGGGGCTGGAGGATCCAGTGGTTCTCGTCCGGGTAGAAGAGGAAGCGGTGCACCGTGTCCCCGTCCGGGCCCGCGGGCAGCCCGGACGACGCGAGCAGCTCGTACCAGAGCCGCAGACCCTCGCCGATCGGCACGCGGTAGTCCTTGTCGCCGTGGATGACGAGCATCGGCGTCACGATGTCCTGGACGAACCGGTGCGGGCTGTTCTCCAGCGCCATCTCGTCCGTCATCTCGCGCGCCCAGTAGTACGCGTGGTCCGTCGTCGGGCCGAACTGGTCGAGAGCCCACAGGCTCGCGTGCGTGACGATCGCGCGGAAGCGGTCCGTGTGCCCCGCGACCCAGTTCGCCATGTACCCGCCGAAGGATCCGCCCATCGCGGCCGTCCGGGTCGCGTCGACCTCCGGGCGCGCCTCCACGGCATCCGTGATCGCGAGCAGGTCCGTGTACGGGGCCTTGCCCCACGCGCCCCAGCCGCGCTGCACGAAGTCCTGCCCGTACCCGGTCGACAGCGCTGGGTCCGGCAGCAGCACCGCGTAGCCCCGCGCGACCATCAGCCACGGGTTCCAGCGCCAGCTCCACGCGTTCCACGACCCGAGCGGGCCGCCGTGGATCCACAGCAGGAGCGGTGCCGGGTCCTCCGCGGACGCACCGTGCGGCAGCGCGAGCCAGCCTCGCACGCGCACGTCGTCCGCCGCCGCCGTCTCGACGTCGACGAGCGTGCCCGGCAGGTCGGGCGTCGCGACCGGGCCGCGCAGCGGCGTCGCGGGCACCGGCGCACGGCTGCCCGCCGTGCCGGATTCGAGGAACGCCCCGAGGTCGACGCGCACCGGGTGCGCCGGCTCCAGGTAGCTCGTCCGCAGCGCGTAGAGCGTCCGGCCGTCGGGCGCGACCTGCACGTCCGTGAACGTCGCGTCGTCGCTCGTCACACGCTCGGCCGTGCCGTGCTCGGCCGCGCCGTTGCCCGCGGGGTCGAAGGGGACGAGGAACACCGGGCCGCGGCCGTCGTCGTCCGCGGTGACGAGCAGGCCCGAGCCGTCGGGCAGCCAGCGCAGCGACGTCGGCCAGCGGTCCCAGTGCGGCACGAGCGTGCGCGGCGTCGCGTGGTTCTCGGCGCGCGTCGTCGCCGAGTCGTCGTGGCCCTCCGTGGTCCCGGCGGGCCCGTCCGGCGCGTGCAGCGGCACGACGGCGAGGCTCTCCTCCGGCGCCTGGTGCGGCGTCGAGATCGTCTCGCGCACGAACGCGACCCACGCGCCGTCGGGCGAGATGCGGGGCGAGTGCGCCTCCGCGCTCGGCTCGTCGACGAGCGTGCGGCGCGCGCCCGTCGCGGTGTCGATCGCGACGAGCGTGCTGCGCACCTGCGGGCCGGGGCCCGCGACCTGCCACGTCGTGACGAGCGTCGTGCCGTCGGCGGACAGGTCCGCCGAGTGCTCGTGCAGCGCGCGCCCCGGCGTCCCGTCGTGCCCGACGCCGCGGCTCACGTCACGCAGGTCGAGCAGCCGCGCGTCGTGCTCGTCGACGGCGTGCTCCCCGGCGGTGTCCTGCGCGCCCGCGGCGTGCGGCGCGGCGGCGAGCGGCGCGGTGCTGCCCGAGGTCGCCGGCGCGTCGGTCGGGGCCGCCGGGGTGCTCGGGGCCGGGAGGGGCTGTGCGGGCGCGTCGACGAGCGTCGTGAGGTCGCCGACGAACCGGTGCGCCTCGTCGGGTCCGCGGTCGTGGTCCCACTGCCGCACCGGGTAGGCGCTGTGCAGGATCGCCGCGACCTTCGCGTCCTTGCGCGCCGACCGGAGCTCGGCGTCGTGCGCGAGGTCGCGCGCGCTCGGCAGCACCGACGCCGCGACCGACACGACCGGCGCGTCCGTCGCCGCGAGCGGCCCGCTCACGCCGGCCGGCGCCGTGGCGACCACGCGCGCCTCCCCGCCCGACGCCGGCAGCAGCCACAGCGCCGACGTCGGGTCGTCGTCGGACCCGCCGTCGGGGTCGGGCCGCGCCGACGTGAACAGCACGTCGCCCGCGCCGGTGAACGTCGCGCTCGACTCGCCCTTCGTGCTGCGAGTCAGCCGACGCGCGGGCGCCTGGCCCGCCGGGTCGACCTCCCACAGCGCCGCCCGGTACCCGGTGCGCTGCGGGTCGAGCGTCTGGACGGTCGTGACGAGGCGCGTCCCGTCGGGCGAGAGCGCGAGGCCCCCGACGCGCGGGATCGCGAGATATCGGTCGAGGTCGTGGAACGGGTTCGTGGTCGGGTCAGGTGTACCGGGCGCGCCAGCGAGATTGCTCACCCACACGTCCTATCACGCCCCTCCCCGGAAAACGCCCCCGCCGAACACGGGGTCAGGGACCGAAATCCGCCGATTCGGGTCGCCAACCCCGTGTTCGACGGTCGCTTATCCCGTGTTCGACGCGGCGATCGAGGAAAGCCCGTATCGCGGGGCCCACGCCGCCCGGCACGTCGCGACCCGTGAACCGGAGGAGCTCGATGGTGCCCGAGACGGCCAGGCGGTTCTGGCGCGTGCGGTCGGCGTACACCGCCTCGGGGTCGGAGTGCACGTCCGCTCCGTCCATCTCGGCCACCAGCCACCGCCCGCCACCGAGGCGCCAACCCATGTCTCCCCGCGCGACGACGCGACCGTCCGCGTCGAGCACCGGCAGCTGGAGGACGTCGGGCGGCACGCCCGCGTCCACGCAGTCGAGCCGCCCGAAGGACTCCAGCGGCGACTCCGCGCGGCCGTCCGCCATCCCCCAGAGCGCGTGCGTGGCGGCGACACCACGACGCCCCCGTGCCAGGTCGTGCGCCCTCGCGAGCCCGTCGGGGTCGATCGACCGCCGGTGCAGCGCGGAGTCCAGGACGGCGAGCGCGCGGGCGCGGGGCAGCTCGGGCACCGCCTGCGCGAGAGCGCGTTCGACGGTCGCGACCGCCCGCCCACCGATCTGGACGGTGGTCATCCCGTCGTCGAACTGCCGCAGGCGGATGCCGTCGCGGGTGGTGCGGTCGCTCGCACGGCGCAGGGCGACCTCCGGAGCGACCCCGGCGGGGACGCCCTGGACGCCGTGCAGCACGAGCGCCGTCGTCCCGACGGCGATGGCCTCCGGGCCGAACGCGAGCAGGCCCGCCCACGCCGATCTCCGCCGTCGGTCGTCCCAGTCCCGGCGCCGGCCGGCCTGCGGCCGGAGGTCGTAGACACCCCGCGTGACGCGCGCCCAGGTACCCGAGTCGACGCGACGACGAGCGACGCGCGAGGAGACCCCTGCGGCGAGCAGCTGGTCGATCGACACGAGCCCGGCCTGCGCGGCGACGAGCCGGTCCAGCTCCGGTGAGAACCCCATGAGCGGCATGGCAGCACGACGCCCGGTCCACTGCGGCACGCAGGCTCCGCCCCCTGTGGACACCCCGCCCAAAACAGACCCTGTGCACAACCAGCCCTGACCACCATCACCACCTGCGAGCACGCGATCAGCGACCGAAATCTAGGATTCTCGGTCTCCAACCCCGTGTTCGGCGGAGACGGGGGCGGGTGGGGGCTGGGGCGGGGTGGGGGCGGGTGGGGGTGGGGGTACGTCGGTCAGTCGTCTCGCTTCGACATCTGGGCGAGCATGTCGTTGTACTCCTGGAGCTCGGCGTCGCCGTCGCGGTCGGCCTGCCGGTCGCGGCGCTTGGCCTCGCGCTCGTCGGAGCGTGTCCACATGACGGCGACGACGATGGCGAGGACGAGGGTCGGCAGCTCGCCGATGCCCCACGCGACGGCGCCGCCGCGCTGCTGGTCGGCGATGGCGCTCGGGCCCCACTCGCGGCCGAGGAGGCCGAACCACTCGGGGACCAGCAGCTCCTCGCCCGAGGTGAGCGCGACGCCGAAGAACGCGTGGAACGCCATGGTCGCGAACAGCAGGAGCAGGCGCTGCGGGTACGGCGGGCGGTGCGGACCGGGGTCGATCCCGACGAGCGCGTTCGCGAACAGGTACCCCGCGAGCGTGAAGTGCACCAGCATGACGAGGTGTCCGACGTAGGTCGTGAGCGCGTACTCGAACGCGGGCGTGTAGTAGAAGACGATCATCGAGCCGGCGAAGTTCACCGCCGCGACGATCGGGTTCGCGAAGAACTGGCCCACGCGCGACGTGACGAGGGCGAGCACCCACTCGCGCGGTCCCCGCGACCCGTCCTTGCGCGGCGGCACCGCGCGCACCAGCAGCGTCACGGGGGCGGCGAGCACGAGGAAGATCGGCACGACCATCGCGAGGATCATGTGCTGGACCATGTGCGCGCTGAACAGCACGTGGCCGTACATCGCCGGGCCGCCGGACGTGACCCAGAACAGGACGAGGATCCCCAGGCACCAGGACACGGTGCGGCCCACCGACCACGAGTCGCCGCGCCGCGCGAGACGGCGCACCCAGCGCAGGTACACGACGATCGCCGCGACGCACGCGAACGCGGGCAGCAGGTCCCAGCGCCACTCGGTGAACCAGCGCGCGAGCGTCGGCTCGGGCGGGAGCGCGTGCCCCGTCACCTGGTACGCGGCGGAGGTGTCGAGCGGCTCCTCCTGCGGCACCGGCGGGGCCGTGGACCCGAGCGCGACCGCGACGCCGGACACGGCGCCCATGATCGCGAGCTCGACCGCGACGAGCCGCCAGAACAGCCAGCGCGTGCCCTCCGCGGCCGCGCCCCGTGCGCTCGTGGACGACGACGTCCCGCCCGTCCCGGCGCCGCTCGCCGAGGCACGGTCCCCGGCCGGGCGAGCGGCCGCCGTCGGGCCCGCGAGGCGGCGGACGACGAGCTCGCGGTGCGCGAAGCCGACCGCGCCGAGGACGAGCAGGAGCGCGAGCTTGGTGAGCAGGAGGATGCCGTAGTCGGTGGTCAGCCCGGCGAGGGAGTCGACCCGGATGCTCGCGTTCGCGACGCCCGAGACGGCGACGGCGACGTAGCACCACAGCGCGATCGCGGAGTACCGCGCGACGGACGACGCGAAGTCCGCGCGACCCAGCCCGCCGCGCACGCGCACGACGGCGAGCGTCCCGAGCCCGCCGACCCACAGCGCGGCGCCCGCCAGGTGGAGGAACATCGAGGAGACGGCGAGCTCGTGGCTCACCGCGCCGGCCGCGTGGCCGGTGTTGGCCTGCATCCCGAGGGCGACCAGCGCGAGGGCCGCGGTCCACATCGCCCCGGTCGCGCTGCGCACGGCGAGCGCGACGGCGGACGTCAGGGCGGCGACGACGACGATCGCGAGGTAGTTCCGGCCGAGGCTGACCTGCGAGACGAAGAGGCCGAGCTGGTCGCCGAACGTCGGGTTCGTGATCGGCGTGCTCGAGATGGAGGAGTACCGCAGCACGACCTGCAGGACGGTGAGCACCGCCCACGTGGCCGACGCCGCCCCCGCCACGCCGAGCGCCTTGCGCACGGGCGTCCCGGCAGGCAGCACGCACGCCGCGAGGACGAGCGAGCCGAGCGCGAGCGCGACGGCGAGCTCGGTGAGCACCGTGACGACGGGGGTGCCGAGGCGCGCGAGCGCGCCCGGGTCCGGGAAGCCGGCGGGGACGGTGAAGGCGGCCGAGAACGCGCCGGCGGCGAGCACGGCGACGACCGCGACGACGACGGCGAACGGCCCGGCGACGACGAGCCACCACGGGTTCGCGGGTCGGGCGTCCGAGGGCGCGCGGCGCAGGGCAGTGGTGGTCACCCCACCAGGGTATCGACCGCGCGAGGCCCTCCGGTCACGGCTCAGGGCCGGGACAGGCGGGCCATCCCGTAGACCTTCGTGGCGCGCACGCGCAGCACCTGGCGGCGGTCCGCGACCATGGCGCGCCGGAACTCCTCCCAGTCCGGGTGCTCGCCCCCGGTCGCCGCGCGGTAGGTCTCGACCAGCTCGTCGGCGGCGGCGTCGTGGGGGTCGAGCGCGACGGCGCTCAGCCCGGCGTCGCCCTCGACGACGGCGTAGCCCGCGAAGTCCTCGGCGCTCACGTGGAGCGAGACGCGCGGGTCGCGCGCGGCGTTGCGGGTCTTCGCGCGGTCGGCGGTGACGGAGACGCGCGCGACGCCCGCCTCCGGGTCCCACGCGTAGAGCACGTTGGAGAGCTGGGGTCGGCCGTCCTTCTTCACGGTCGCGAGGACGCCCTGGTGGCGCGCGGCGACGAGGTCGAGGAGCGCGGGCTCGCCGAGCGCGGCGCGGGGCGCGCGGTCGGGGACGTCGCGGTCGGTGTCACGGGAGGCGTCGAGGGCGTCGGTGCTCATGCCGGGCCAACCGTCGTGGCCCTCCGGGGCATTCCCGGCGCACCGCGGGTGGGGACCTCTCCCCACCCGAACCTGTGGACGACGCCCGGTCCGACGGGGTCCGCGCTGGCATACTGGGCCGGGTTCGCCGGGGGCTCGCGAGGCTCCGTCCGCCCTCCGGCCGCGCACGGGACCACACCACCCGCACCACCCGGAGGACGACCGATGGCCGCAGGGCACGGCAGCATCTCGACGCAGGACCTCGACCGCGCCAGCCACCTGCTCAAGCGCGTCGGGCAGGTCTTCGACCAGCGCGTCGTCGGGCAGGAGGCCCTGCGCACCGCGCTCGTGAGCTCGCTGCTCGCGGGCGGGCACATCCTGCTCGAGTCGGTCCCGGGCCTCGCCAAGACGACCGCGGCGCAGACGCTCGCCGCGGCGGTCGACGGCTCGTTCCACCGCATCCAGTGCACGCCGGACCTCATGCCGAACGACATCGTCGGCACGCAGATCTTCAACTACGCGACCGGCCAGTTCACGACCCAGCTCGGCCCGGTGCACGCGAACGTCGTCCTGCTCGACGAGATCAACCGCTCGTCGGCCAAGACGCAGTCGGCGATGCTCGAGGCGATGCAGGAGAAGCAGACGTCGATCGGCGGCGAGAACTACGCGCTCCCGGACCCGTTCATGGTGCTCGCGACGCAGAACCCCATCGAGGAGGAGGGCACGTACGTGCTCCCCGAGGCGCAGATGGACCGCTTCCTCATGAAGGAGGTGCTCACGTACCCGACGCCGCCGCAGGAGCTCGAGATCCTCCAGCGCATCGCGACCGGTCAGATGACGCGCCCCCTCACGGCGCAGCCGATCTCGCTCGACGACGTGCGCTTCCTGCGCGGCCTCGTCGACGACGTGTACGTGGACGACTCGATCAAGCGCTACGTCGTCGACCTCATCAACACGACGCGGTTCTCGGGCCCGCGCCCGGTGCCGGGCCTGGACCGCCACGTGCGCGTGGGCGCGTCGCCGCGCGGCGGCATCGCGCTCATGCGCGTGGGCCAGGCGCTCGCGATCCTCGCGGGCCGGGCGTACGTCATCCCGGACGACATCAAGGCGGTGCGGTACTCGGTGCTGCGCCACCGCCTCGTGCGCACGTTCGACGCGCTCGCCAACAACGTGCCGCCGGAGCAGCTCGTGGACGCGGTGTTCGACGCCGTCCCCACGCCCTGACCGGCCCGCCCACCGTCCCGAGAGAGCACCACGTGCCCGACGTCTCCCGTCTCGCCCAGGTCCGGGCCCGGCTCGACCTGCCGGTCGCGCGCCGGGCGTCCGGCCTGCTCGAGGGCCGGCACCGCTCGGTGTTCAAGGGGCACGGGCAGGACTTCGACGACCTGCACCTGTACGCGCCGGGCGAGGACGTCGGCGACATCGACTGGAAGTCGTCGGCCCGCGCCGGGCTGCCGATCATCCGTCGGTTCGTGCGCGAGTCGAACCTCAACCTCGTGCTCGTCGTGGACACGGGTCGCACGATGGGCGCGACGGCGCCGAGCGGGGAGACGAAGGCAGAGATCGCCAGCTTCTGCTGCGCGCTCGTCGCGTACCTCGCGCGCGACCGGGGCGACCGCGTCGCGCTCGTCGCGGGAGACGCCGAGCGCCTCGTGCAGCTCCCGCCGCGCGCGAGCACGCGCGACCTCGAGGTGCTGCTGCGCACCGTGGAGGGGCTGTGGCGCCCGGACGCCCCCGGGAGCGACCTGTCCCGGCCGCTCGACCGCGCGCAGACGGCCTTCCGGCGCCGCTCGCTCGTGGTCGTCGTGACCGACGAGGCCCGCCCCGCCGCCGAGCACGAGCAGCTCCTGCGCTCGCTGCGCGTGCGCCACGAGGTGATGGTCGTGCAGGTCGCGGACCTCTCGCCGGTGGGCGCCGGGGTCGGGGAGGTGGCCGACGTCGACGGCACGCTGCGCCTGCCGCCGTTCCTGCGGGGCCGGGCCGCGCTCGCGGCGCCTGCCGCCGAGGCGCTGGCCGCGCGGCGTGCCGAGGTGGCCGACAGGCTGCGCGCCCTGCAGGTCGAGGCCGTGCTCGTCGAGGGGTCCGACGACGTGCTGCAGCGGTTCGTGGAGCTCCTGGGGAGGCAGAAGCGTGCCCGTCGATGAGCTCGTCGACCCCGTCGGCTACTCGGGGTGGTGGACGGTCCTGGGGATCGTCCTGGTCCTCGCAGCCGCCGCGGTGGTGTTCCTGGTGATCTGGCTGACGCGCGCGAGCGCGGAGGAGAAGAACGCCCCACGGCCCGCCCCGCTGCTCCCCACGGGGCCGCACGACCCGTACGCGTCGCTGCGCGCGGAGTACGAGCGGCGTCTCGACGCCGTCGCCGAGCGGTTCCGCGCGGGCGAGCTCGACGAGCGCACCCTGCACCTCGCCCTCTCGGCGGAGATGCGCGGCTTCGCGACCGGCCGGCTCGGCCAGGACGCGTCGTCGATGACGCTCTCGGAGATCCAGCAGCTCGCCGAGGCCGGGCGGCTCACGCAGCTCATCGCGCGGTACTACCGGCCGTCGTTCGCGGACCACGACAACGACCCGGCGGCCCGCTCGACGGACGGCGAGGACTCGATCGACCGCGCCCGGGCGGTGGTGCGCGGATGGTGAATCGCTCCGTCGCGGCGAGCACCGCCGTCGTCCCCGGGCCGCAGGGGCCGTCGATCCTGTGGCCGTGGCTGTGGGTCGTGCTCGTCGTCGCGGTGCTCGCGGCGGCGGCGCTGGCGTGGTGGCTCGCGCGGCGCCGCCGGTCGCGCGACGCGGACGACGCCGTGCTCTGGGTCGCGAACTCCGACTACCTCGCACGCGTCCCGGCGTTCGCCGCGTGGGTGCGCCGCTACCGCGTGCTGCAGGGTCTCACCGCGGCGGGGCTGCTCGTGGCGGTCGTCGGCGCGGGAGCGGTCGCCGCCCGCCCGGTGGAGACTGACGTCGTCGTCGACCGCCTGGGCACGCGCGACATCGTGCTGTGCCTCGACGTGTCGGGCTCGATGATCGAGTACGACGGCGCGGTGCTCAAGGTCTTCCAGGAGCTCGTGGACAACTTCGAGGGCGAGCGGATCGCGCTGTCGATCTTCAACTCGTCGTCCCGCACCGTCTTCCCGCTGACGGACGACTACACGCTCGTCCAGGAGGAGCTCCAGGCCGGGATCGCCGCGCTCGACCAGGACCCGGCGACGTTCGACTACACCGGCGGCACCGACGACGCCGAGATCCTCGAGTACGCGCAGTTCACGGCGGGCACGACGGCGAACCTCTCGGGCGCGAGCCTCATCGGCGACGGGCTCGCGAGCTGCGCGCTCCAGTTCGACGCGGAGGACACCGAGCGCTCGCGCTCGATCATCCTCGCGACGGACAACTACGTCTCCGGCGAGCCGATCTACACGCTCCCGCAGGCGGCGGACCTCGTCGCGTCGCGCGACATCACGCTGCACGGCATCTTCGGCGGCTCCCAGCGCTACGAGGGCACGCCCGAGGAGACCGAGTACCGCGAGACCGTCGAGTCCGGTGGCGGCCTGTACTTCCTCGCGGACGACCCGGCCGCGGTGCAGGGCATGGTCGACGACGTCGTCGCGCAGCAGGCGGTCGAGCTCGACGCGTCCCCCGAGGTGGTCGTCACGGACCGTCCCGCGGGCTGGTTCCTCGTCGCGGTCCTCGGCGTCGCGCTGCTGCTCGTCGTCGCGTGGCGGGTGAAGGAGTGACGCACCGATGAACCTCGCCGGACTCACCTTCCAGCCGCTCGTGCCCCTGTGGGCGCTCGCGCTGCTCGTGCTGCCGCTTCTCGGCCTCGCCGGGTGGCAGGCGGTCGTGGCCGGGCGCCCGGGGCCCGACGGCGCCCCCCGCCCCGGCGCCCCGCGAGCGGCCTGGGTGCGACGGGCCGGGGCGGTCGCGCTGCTCGGGATCATCGGGATCGCGCCGTCGGTCGCATCGACGGACCGCGACACGTCGGTCGCGAACGTCGACATGTTCTTCGTCGTCGACCGCACGGGGTCGATGGCGGCCGAGGACTACGGGCCCGAGGGCGGCCAGGAGCGCCTCGACGGCGTGCGGCACGACATCACGAGCCTCACCGAGGCGATCCCCGGGGCGCGGTACTCGATCATCTCGTTCGACTCGCAGGCGTCGCGGCAGCTCCCGCTGACGACGGACGCGCGCGCGATCACGTCCTGGGCCGACACGTTCCACCGCGAGATCACGCGGTACTCGCAGGGGTCCCTCACGGACCGGCCGCTCGACGAGCTGCGGTCGGCGCTCGAGGGCTCCGCGGAGCAGCACCCTGCCAACGTGCGGCTCGTCTTCTTCCTCACCGACGGCGAGCAGACGGCGGAGGGCGAGCCCCGGTCGTTCGCCGACCTCGCGCCGCTCGTCGACGGCGGCGCGGTGCTCGGCTACGGGACGGCCGAGGGAGGCCGCATGAAGGAGTACGACCCGGACGTGGACCCCGAGGACGCGGAGTACCTCGTCGACTGGTCGCAGCCGAGCGACGGCGGCGAGCCCGTCGAGGCGCTGTCCGTGCTGGACGAGGCGACGCTCACCGCGCTCGCCGACCAGCTCGGCGTGCCGTACGTGCACCGGCAGGAGCCGTCGGAGACGGCGTCGCTCGTCGCGGGCGTGGACCCGCAGCAGGTCGCGGCGGACGGCCGCCGCGACGTCACGGCGTACCGGCCGGTCGTGTGGCCGTTCGCCCTCGCGCTCGTGGCGCTGCTCGGCGTCGAGGCGTGGTTCTGGTCGCGCTCGGCGAGCCGCTCGCTCGTCCGCCCCACGGCACCCGACCGCGCGGAGGTGCGGCGATGACCTGGACCCCTCCCCCGGCACCCCCGCCCGGCGCCCGCGCGCCCCGGCCCACGGGCGCGGCCGCGCTGCGCGCGGCACGGCTGCGGCGGCGCCGGTGGTGGCTGCTCGGGACGCTGCCCGTCGTGCTCGTGCTCCTCGTGCTGGGGGTCACGCTCGCCCTGCGCGCCCCGGTCGCGTCGCTCGCGAAGGACCGCTACGACGCCGGCGACACCGAGGGCGCGGCGAGCGCGTACGGCCTCCAGCGGGCGCTCAACCTCGTCGAGCCCTGGAAGGCGCACTACAACCACGGGACGGCGCTCGCGCGCACCGAGGACTCGTGGTCGCTGTACGACGCGATCCGGTCCCTCGACCGCGCCTACGACCTCGCGGAGAACGAGACTCCCGAGGAACGGTGCATGATCCAGACCAACCTGTCGCTGACGTACGAGATCCAGGGCGACGGCGACATGGCCTACGCCGACCGCAAGGCGGCGGAGCTCGCCCTCGTCGAGGAGGCGATCGCCGCGCGCGACGCCGGGCGCTCGTACGACGAGGACGTCCTCGACCCCTACGGGGACGGCACCGAGCCCGACCCGGACGAGCTCCGGCAGGACGTCCAGGACTGGTACGAGTACGCCGAGCAGGAGTACGCGACGGCCGAGCAGATCCGCGGCTGGCCCGACTGCGGCGAGTCCGAGCAGACGCCTGAGCAGGAGGAGCAGGACGCTGCCGCCCGGCAGCGTCTCCAGGACAAGCAGCAGCAGGCGCAGGACTCGCAGCCCGAGAACCAGGGCGGCGGCGACACGCAGGAGGGCGAGGGCGAGGGGTCCGAGGGCGACGAGCAGTCGGACGCCTCGGGCGGCGAGGGCTCCGAGGGCGAGGACCAGCAGAGCCAGGCCGAGCGCGAGGAGCAGCAGCGTCAGGAGCAGCTCGAGCAGCAGGGCTCCGAGGCGCGCGACGAGCAGGAGCGCCTGGAGCAGGAGTACCGCGACCTCTACGGGGACGAGCCGGGCACAGGCACCGACCCGGGTGACAGCAGCGGGGGCGGCACCAAGAACTGGTAATCCTTGGCTGCGTCGCGGCGGGGCCGCCGTCGGTCCCGTGGCCGCTCCGGGGACGGCCCGCTCTCCACGCCGGCCGGTGGAGCAGGACGCGTCGCAGGGGTGCCCAGCCTGCGAGACGACGGCCACGACCCGAGGACGCGCCGGACGCTCGCCCGTACCCTCGGCGACCGTGACCACACCCGAGGACCTGCCCGTCCTGCGCGCGCTCCACTCGACGCCGTCGCGCCGCTATCTCTCGCCCGACCCGGTGCCCGACGACGTCCTCGACGCGATCCTCGACGCCGCGGTCCGCGGGCCCAGCGGGGGCAACCGTCAGCGGTGGGCGTGGGTCGTCGTGCGGGACCCCGCGACGAAGGCGCAGATCGCCGCCTGGTACCGCGAGGGGTGGCGAGCGGCGTACGGGGACCGCCGCGACGCCGTCCTCGGTGCCGCGACCACGCACGCCGGCGTGAGCGAGGCGGGCTTCCGCGCCGTCGAGCACCTGGCGCTGCACCTGGAGGAGGCTCCGGTGTGGGTCGTGCCCGTGCTGCGGGACGCGGCGCGCTCGACCGACCCCCGGCTCGGCGCCTCGATCTACGGCGCGGTGCAGAATCTCGTCCTCGCGGCCCGGGCCTACGGGATCGGGACGACGCTCACGACCTTCCACACCGTCCGGGAGGGCGACGTCGCCGCGCTGCTCGGCCTGCCCGACGACGCGCTGACGATGGGTCTGCTTCCCCTCGGGTACCCGACGCGCGGCCGCTGGTCCGAGCCGCGGCGGCGCCCGCTCGCGGAGGTCGTGCACCGGGACCGGTGGCAGGGCTGAGCGCACCGGGAAGAGGCGCGCGCCCCCGCGCGTTCGCCCGGGAGGAGACGCACGGCCGGACGGCCGCGACGACGGCACGGCACCCGGGCGACGGGGCGAGGAGGAGCAGCATGACCGCGACGAGCACGGGGCTCGGCACCACCGGCGTCGACGACCCGGCCCTGGACAACCCGTCGTGGAGCGCGCTCACCGGCGCGCACGCGCACCTCGCCGAGGGCGACGACCTGGCGCGACGCTACCCGGCCGACGTCTCGCCGATCACGGGCGTGCGCTCGTGGACCGACCCGGGCGTGTGGGACGCGGTCGCCGCGCTCGTCGGCCCCGGCGGGCACTTCTCGGCGCCGCCGGTCGGGGTCGAGCCGCCGCACGGCTGGACGGTCGAGGCCCGCGTCGAGGGCGTCCAGCTCGTCGAGACCGAGCGCCTCGTCACCCGTCCCGACCCGGAGGCGGTCGTGCTCGGTGCGGACGACGTCCCGGAGATGCTCGCGCTCGTCGAGCGCAGCCGACCGGGTCCTTTCGAGGCCCGGACCTACCTGCTCGGCCGGTACGTCGGGTTCCGCGACGGCGACGGCCGCCTCGTCGCGATGGCGGGCGAGCGCCTGCGGCCCGCGGGGTGGACCGAGATCAGCGCCGTGACGACCGACCCCGACCACCGCGGGCGCGGCCTCGCCTCACGCCTCGTGCGCGACGTCGCGTTCCACGTGCAGGAGCGGGGCGACCGCGCGTTCCTCCACGCCGCGGCGCAGAACGTCGGCGCGATCGGGGTCTACGAGCGGCTCGGGTTCGCCCTGCGCCACCGCCCGACGTTCGGGTCGCTGCGCGCACCGGACTGACGGCCGCGGCGGCGGGCCCGCCCCAGAGGTCCTGCCGCACGGCCTGGCAGCGGGCCGGACGCTCGGCGCCGCGTCGCTCAGTCCTCGATCCCCTCGACGAGCAGCGTGCGGGGGCCGGGGCCCTCGTCGGCGAGCGCGTCGTGCGGGTTGACGAGGACGCACCGGCGCAGCGACAGGCACCCGCAGCCGATGCAGTCCGTGAGGTGGTCGCGCAGGCGCGTGAGCTGCTCGATGCGCGCGTCGAGGTCGGCGTGCCACCCGGCCGAGAGCCGGTGCCAGTCCTTCGCCGTCGGCGTGCGGTCCCCGGGGAGCGTCGCGAGCGCGGCGCGGATCCGGGCGAGCGGGATGCCCACGCGCTGCGACGCGCGCACGAACGCGACCCGCCGCAGCGTCTCGCGCGTGAAGCGCCGCTGGTTGCCGGGCGTCCGGCGGCTCGTGATGAGCCCCTCGCGCTCGTAGAAGTGCAGCGCGGACACGGCGACGCCGCTGCGCGCCGCGAGCTGGCCGACGGTGAGCTCGTCGCTCGGGGACGGGGCGGCGTCGGGCACGGCGGTTCCTCCACGCGGACGGGTCTCGCCGCGACGCGGCGGACACGGCAGTCCGTCCGTCGGCACGGGCGCTTGACCTGAACAAATGTTGAGGTTCGAGACTAGCAGGGCGCGACCTTCGGGCCGCGTGACCGCGACGCCGCGCAACCGCGACGCCGCGCGACCGCACCAGCGAAGCCGTTCGCCCGGAGACCGACCGCGTCGCCGGGCACGACCGGCCAGCACGACCGCCCCGCACGACCCCGACCCCGAAGGAGCACCCGTGGACGCCATCCGCCTGCACGCGTTCGGACCACCCGAGAACCTCGTGCTGGACCAGGTCCCCGACCCGGTCCCCGGCCCCGGCCAGGTGCGCGTCGCCGTGCGCGCGCACGGCGTCCACCTGCTCGACACGACCCTGCGCCGGGGCGAGGCCACGGGCGGCCCCCTTCCGCTCCCCGCCCTCCCGACGATCCCCGGGCGCGAGGTCGCGGGGGTGGTGGACGTCGTCGGGCCGGGCGTCGACGCCGCGTGGCGCGGGCGACGGGTCGCGGCCCACCTCGGCGCCACGCCCGACGGCGGCGGGTACGCGCGCCTCGCCGTCGTGCCCGTCGAGGCGCTGCACCGCATCCCCGACCACGTCACCGCGCCCGACGCGCTCGCCATGATCGGCACCGGGCGCACCGCCGTCGGCATCCTCGACCTGGCGGAGCTCACCGCGACGGACACCGTCGTCGTCACGGCCGCGGCCGGCGGGCTCGGCACGCTGCTCGTCCAGAGCGCGCTCGCGGCGGGGGCGCGCGTCGTCGCGCTCGCCGGCGGGCCGGAGAAGGTCGCGCTCGTCCGGTCGCTCGCCGGGGAGGCGCAGGAGGACCGCCTCGCCGCCGTCGACTACCGGGCGGACGCCTGGCTCGACGAGGCGCGGGCCGCCGTCGGGCAGCACGCCCCGGAGGGCGCGACCGTGCTCCTCGACGGCGTCGGCGGCGACGCGGGCACCGACGCCGCGAGCCTCGTCGCACCGACCGGTCGCCTCGTGCTCTACGGCTGGGCGTCGGGGGCGCCGAACCGGGCCGGTGACGTCGACCACCAGGACGGGAAATCGGGGGCCGCCGGCGGCACGCCGGACGTACGGTGGGCGGTGGGACCCCGGGCCCGACCCTGGGGAGACCTGTCCACGCTGCAGGAGCGCGCGCTCGCGCTCGCGGCGGACGGGACGTGGCGGGTCGTCACGCACCAGATCCCCCTCGCGGAGGCCGCGCGCGCCCACCGCGAGCTCGAAGAGCGCGCCACCACCGGAAAGGTCGTTCTCGTATGACGGCGGACCCCCGCACCGACGCCGACGCACCGGCGTACGGCTCCCCCGCGCCCGGCGCGGGCGAGGCCGGCACGGTCGAAGCCGGCACGGGAGACGTCGGCACGCCCGCGACCGACCCCGCCGAGGCGGGCGCGCTCTCGCCCGGGACGCAGCGCACGGTGCTGTTCGGCATGGTCGCGTTCGTGTTCCTCGGCGCGTTCGAGGCGCTCGCCGTCGCGACCGCCATGCCGACGGTCGCCGTCGAGCTCGACGGGCTCACGCTGTACACGCTCGCGTTCGCCGCGTCGCTCGCGTCGAGCGTCGTCGGCATGGTGGCGTCCGGGCGCTGGAGCGACCGCGCGGGGCCGACCACCCCGCTGTGGACGGGCATCGGGCTCTTCCTCGCCGGGCTGCTCGTCGCCGGCCTCGCGCAGGACATGCTCGTGCTCGTCGCGGGCCGCGTGCTCCAGGGCGTCGGGACCGGCCTGTACATCGTCGCGCTGTACGTGCTCGTCGCGCGCGTCTTCCCCACCGACCGGCGCCCGAAGGTCTTCGCCGCGTTCGCGGCGGCCTGGGTGATCCCGTCGATCGTCGGGCCCGCCATCGCCGGGCTCGTGGTCGAGCACGTCGGGTGGCGCTGGGTGTTCCTCGCCGTCCCGGTCCTCGCGGTGCCCGCGCTGTTCCTCATGCGCCCGGGCATGCGCGCCGCCCGCGGCTCGGCCCCCGAGCCCGCCTCGGCGACCGCGGACCGGCCCGACGACGCCGAGCCGCCGCTCGACCGGACCGCGCGCCAGGCGTCGCTCACCTGGGCGGTCGTCGCCGCCGTCGGGATCGGGGCGCTCAACTACGCGGGCCAGCTGCGCGGGGTCGGGCTCGCGGCCCTGCTCGTCGCCTCGCTCGCCGCCGTCGCGCTCGCCGTCCCGCGCCTGCTCCCCCGCGGCACGACCCGCGCGGCCCGCGGCCTGCCGAGCGTCATCGCGATCCGCGGCCTCGTCGCGGCCGCGTTCACCGGCGCCGAGGTGCTGCTCCCGCTCCTGCTGTCGCACGAGCGCGGCCTCTCGCCGTCGCTCGCGGGCGCCGTGCTCACGTTCGGCGCCGTCGGCTGGTCGACGGGGTCGTGGCTCCGCGGCCGGGCGACGTGGGGCCTCCAGCACGCGGGCTACGTGCGTCTCGGCGGGACGCTCGTCGCGCTCGGTATCGGTGGCGCCGCGCTGCTCGCCTGGACGGCGGTGCCGCCCGTCGTCGGGATGGTCGCGTGGACCCTCGCGGGGCTCGGCATGGGCATGACGCACCCGACGCTCTCCGTGCTCACGCTCGAGCTCTCGCCCGTCGCCGAGCAGGGCGCGAACTCGTCCGCGCTCCAGGTGTCCGACGCCGTCGCCGCGGCGACCGCGCTCGCCGTCACGGGGTCGCTCCTGTGGGCCCTGCACCCCACGCTCGGCCTGGCGTCGTACGTCGTGTGCTTCGGCGTCACGGTGCTGCTCGCGGCGGGCGTCGCCCTCCTCGCGCCCCGCACCCGCCCGGCCCTCAGGGCGTAGGGCGCAGCCCCGCCGCGGCGTCCGCGTAGCGGTCGAGCACGATCGCGGTGAGCCGCGCGTCGGGCGCGAGCGGGCCGGTCACGACGTCGGCGCCCGCCTCCAGCACCCGGTCGTAGAAGAAGCCGGGCGCGAGGAGGTAGGCCGCGACGACGACGCGCCCGCCCGGGGCGAGGCCCGCGCGGGCGGCGGCGACGGCGTCGGGCACCGTCGGCGTCGCCATGGCGCCGTAGCCGACGGAGACCGGGCCGGGGACGCGCTCGCGCAGCCCCGCCGCGAGCTCCTCGACGTCGCGCGCGGCGCCCGGCCGGCTCGACCCGGCGGCGGCGATCACGACGGCGTCGCCGTCGCGCAGGCCGGCCTCCGCGAGCCGCTCGGCGAGCAGGTCCACGAGGCGCGGGTCGGGGCCGAGCGGACCCGACGCGGCGGCGGCCCCGGTGCCGGGGCCGCGGTCCTCGACGGCCGCGGCGACGTCCACGCTCACGTGGAACCCGGCGGAGAGCAGGAGCGGGACCACCACCGCGGCGCCCGGGGCCCCGCCGTCGGACGGCGCGACGACCGCCGCCACGACGTCCGCCACCTCAGGCTGCTGCACGTCGACGAACGCCTCGCGCACGTCGAGGTCGGGACGGGCGGCGCGCACGTCGTCCAGGAGGGCGCGGATCACCGCACGCCCCGCGAGGTCGTTCGTGCCGTGGGAGCAGCCGACGAGCACCGGCGCGGCGGCACGCGGCCCGGCTGTGGCGCCGGTGACGGCGTCGAGGGAGGTGGGGCTGTCCGCGCTCATGCGAGCTCCAATCGGTATCCGCGCTTGACGACGGTCCTGACCAGGTCCCGGCGACCGGTGGCCTCGCGCAGGCGCGCGACCGCGACCTCGGCCGCGTGGGGGTCGCGCGAGTCGCCGGGCAGGACGTCGAGCACGTCGTCGCGGGTGACGACCTCGCCGCGGCGCGCGGCGAGGAGGCGCAGCACCTCGAGGCTGCTGGGCGACAGGGGCAGCACCTCGCCGTCGAGGACGGCGACGCGCGAGCGGATCTGCAGCGTCCCGGCGACGGTCGCGAGGGCGACGGTCTCGGCCTGCTCGTAGTGCGCGACGAGCGTCCGCACGAGCGCGCCGAGCCGTCCGCGCTCGGGCTGCAGCGGCGTGACGCCGCGGTGCTCGAGCGGTCGCGCGGTGACGGGCCCGACGGCGGCCGCGACCATCGACCCGTCCTGGAACCGGGACACGACGAGCCGCCCGACGCCGTGCTCCTCGGCGGCGCTCAGCCACGCCTCGGCGCCGGGCGCGGAGGTGAAGACGACCGCGTCGATCTCCCCGACGGCCGCGGCCTCGACGGACGCGCGCAACGCTTCCGGGTCGGGCGGCGGACCCCACCGGTAGACGACGAGGCTCGCGACCTCGGCGCCGGCCTCCGCGAACACGACGTCGAGGCCGTCGGCCCCGGCACCGTGGTGCTGGACGGCGATGCGCAGCCCGGCGACGCCCTCGCCGAGCAGCACGTCGGCGATCTCCGCCGACGTCTCGGACTCGGCGACCCAGTCGGCGGTGAGGCCTGCGGCCTGGATCGCGCCGCGCGCCTTGGGCCCGCGCGCGACGATCCGCGCGTCGGCCAGCACCTCGAGCAGGCGGTCGGCGAGGCCGTGCGCGTCGGCGGCCTCGACCCAGGACCGGAAGCCGATCCCGGTCGTGACGACGACGACGTCCGGCGGCCGCTCGACGAGGTCGCGCGTCCCGGCGAGGAGCTGCTCGTCGTCGGCGTGCGGGATCATGCTCAGCGCCGGCGCGTGGCGGACCTCGGCGCCCCGGCGCTGGAGGGCGGCGGCGAGCTCGCTCTTGCGGCGGTCGGCCGTGACGAGCACGGTGCAGCCGGCCATGACCTGGCCGAGGGTGGGGCGATCGGCGTCGGGGCCGGACGCGAGATCGACCCGAGCGTCCGAGATCGACCCTCCGCGGGTCGACGTCGCGACGGGCGGGTCGACCTCGGTGCTGCCGGTGCCGGTCACGCGACCGTCGCCGGGTCGAGCCGTCCCGCGGCGGCGACGTCGCCCACCACGATGATCGCCGGGGGTCGGACCCCAGACTGGGCGGCGCGCTCCACGATCTCCCCGAGCGGGGCCCGCGTGACGCGCTGGCGCGGCGTCGACCCGTTCTCCACGATCGCGACGGGCAGCGCAGGGTCGGCCCCGGCGCCGAGCGCCTGGGCCGTGATGCGTGCGAGCTGCGAGACACCCATGAGGACCACCAGCGTAGCCGTGCGGTCGCGGACCCCGGCGAGCGCGGCGGCGTCGAGCACGTCGTGGCCGCTGACCACGTGGAACGCGGCGACCGTGCCCCGGTGCGTGAGCGGGATGCCCGCGAGCGCGGGGACGCTGAGCGCGCTCGAGACGCCCGGCACGACGTCGACCGGCACACCCGCCGCGCGGCACGCGAGCACCTCCTCGCCGCCGCGCCCGTAGACGAACGGGTCGCCGCCCTTGAGCCGTACGACGCGCCGCCCGCGCTGCGCCTGCTCGACGAGGATCGCGTTGATCTCGTGCTGCGGCACGGGGTGGTTCCCGGGGGTCTTGCCGACGTCGATCACCTCGACACCGGGGGCGAGCTCGTCGAGCACGTCGACCGGCCCGAGCCGGTCCGCGACGACGACGTCGGCCTCCGCGAGCGCCCGACGGCCCCGGACCGTGAGCAGGTCGACCGCGCCAGGCCCTCCCCCGACGAGCGTCACGCGCCCCAGACCACCCGGCGCGGGGCGGTGGTGGCGCTGGTCGGCGCCGCCGGAGCGCAGGTGCTCGGCGATCGCGTCGCGCACCGCGCGCGCCCGCCGCGGGTCGGCGCCTCGCCGCTCCCCCGGGCTGTCGGCCTCTCGTCGCTCCCGAGCGCGCCCGTCCGTCGGAACGCCGACCGCGGGGACGCCGGCCGCGGGGACGCCGGCCGCGGGGACGTCCGTGACGACCCCGACGAGCACGTCGCCGCTGCGGGTCGTCGCGGGCGTGCGGGCGGTGCCCTCGTGCGCGGCCCCGGCGTGGACGCACCAGGTGCGGCGCGCCGCCGCCCACGCGGCGACGTCGCGGTCGGTCCCCGAGTCGTCCGTCGCCGCGAGCACGAGCCAGGCGTCCTCGACGTCGGACTCGCGGACCTCGCGCGGCGCCCAGGTGACGCGGCCGCCCGGCGCGGCCTCGCCGTCGGCCCGCAGCCCGGCGGGCGACGGGGCGAGGAGCGGGGCGCGCAGCGAGGCCGCGACGAGGTCGCGCACGTCCTCGCACACCTGGGGCGCGACGACGCGGACGTGGGCGCCGTCGTCGGCCATGGCCCGCGCGCGGCGGGCCGCGACGGGACCGCCGCCGGCGACGAGCACCGTGCGCCCGGCGAGGTCGAGGCCCAGGAGCGTCGTCACGGCGCACCGTCCGCGGGCGCGGCGGCGTGCACGCCCACGTGCACGACGCCGTCGCGCACCTCGGCGGACCACGTCGCCAGGTCCGGCGCGAGGCCCTCGGCGGGCGCGTACCCGGCGGTCTCGAGGCAGCGACCGGTCGTGAGGTCGAAGACCTGCTTGTACATGGGGCCCGCGACGGTGGGAACGCCGCCGCGCGTCCCCACGATCCCGCGCGACATGACGTTCGCGCCCGAGTACGGGTCGCGCTGCTGCACGACGCGCACCGTGTCGTCGGGGAGGCGGAACAGCGCGACCTGCACCCCGCCGACGAGGGCGGCGGCGCCGCGCTCGACGAGGAGGTCGCGCAGGAGGCACACGCGCTCCCACCCCGCCGCGTCCGACGTCGGCGTCTCCACGGGGTACGCGGCCTGCTCTGCTGGCACGACGATCATCGACGGACCTCCAGGGTCGTGCCGGCGATCACCACGGGGCCGGCGGGGACGGTGGCGAGACCCGCGGCACGGGCCTCCTCGAGGGCGGCGCGCTCGTCGGCCGTCGCGGGCCGGATCTGGCCGCGCTCGGTGACGTACGCAAGGTCGGGGTCGGGCTCGGCGGGCGCGTTGACGAACGAGCCGAAGCGGCGCAGCTTCTCCGGGTCCTCGAGGACCGCGCGCCACTCGTCCTCGTAGTCGCCGACGTGGCGGGCCATCGCGGCGTCGAGGTCGGCGCCGATGCCGAGCGAGTCCTCGACGACCACCTCACGGATCGCGTCGAGGCCGCCCTCGTGGTCCTCGACCCACGCGGCCGTGCGCTGGAGGCGGTCGGCCGTGCGGACGTAGTACATGAGGAAGCGGTCGATGGTCCGGACGAGCGCCTCGTCGTCCAGGTCCTCGGCGAGGAGCTGCGCGTGCCGGGGCGTGAACCCCCCGTTGCCGCCGACGTAGACGTTCCAGCCCTTGTCCGTCGCGATGACGCCGACGTCCTTGCCGCGCGCCTCGGCGCACTCGCGCGCGCACCCGGACACGCCGAGCTTGATCTTGTGCGGCGAGCGCAGGCCGCGGTACCGGAGCTCGAGCTCGACGGCCATGCCGACGGAGTCCTGCACCCCGAACCGGCACCACGTGGACCCGACGCACGACTTCACCGTGCGCAGCGACTTGCCGTACGCGTGACCCGACTCGAAACCGTGCTCGACGAGCCGGCGCCAGATGTGCGGGAGCTGCTCGATGCGCGCGCCGAACAGGTCGATGCGCTGGCCGCCCGTGATCTTCGTGTAGAGCCCGAAGTCCTTGGCGACCTGCCCGATGACGAGCAGCCCGTCGGGCGTGATCTCGCCGCCGGGGATGCGCGGGACCACCGAGTACGTGCCGTCCTTCTGCATGTTCGCCAGGACGTGGTCGTTCGTGTCCTGCAGCGTCGCCTGCTCGCCGTCGAGGACGTGACCGTTGCCGAGCGACGCGAGGATCGACGCGATCGTGGGCTTGCAGATGTCGCAGCCGCGCCCGGCGTCGCGCACCAGCACGGCACCCTGCGTGTCGGTGACCGGCTCGGGCACCCGGCCGAACCGCGCGACGATCTCGCTGAAGGTGTGCAGGTCCGCGACGCGCACCGCGTCGAAGAGCTGCGCGCGCGAGAGGTCGAAGTGCTCGCACAGCGCGTTCGAGACCTCGACCCCGGCGCGGGCGAGCTCCGTCGTCGTGATCTTCTTGACGAGCGGCAGGCACGACCCGCAGCTCGTCCCCGCGCGCGTGCACGCCTTGACGCCCGCGAGGTCGGTGCACCCGTGCTCGGTGACCGCGCCGCGGATCGTGCCCGCGCCGACGTTGTTGCACGAGCAGACCGTGGCGTCGTCGGGCAGCTCGAGGCTCGGCAACCCGCCGCCGGACCCCTCGGGGAGGAGGAACAGCCCCGGGTCGCCCGGGAGCTCCGTGCCGAGCATCGGCCGCAGCGACGCGTACGGCGCGGCGTCCCCGACGAACACGCCGCCCAGGAGCGTGCGTGCGTCGTCGGACAGGACGAGCTTCTTGTAGACGCCCGCGACCGGGTCGGCCCAGACGAGCTCCATCGCGCCCTCGGTGCGGCCGTGCGCGTCGCCGAAGCTCGCGACGTCGACCCCCTGGAGCTTGAGCTTCGTCGCGGTGTCCGCGCCGGGGAACGTCGCCTCGCCGCCGAGCAGGCGGTCCACGACGACCTCCGCCATGGCGTAGCCCGGCGCGACCAGGCCGAGGCAGCGACCCTCGATGCACGCGACCTCGCCCACGGCCCACACGTGCTCGTCCTCCGTGCGGCACGCCAGGTCGACGACCGCGCCCCCGCGTTCCCCGACCGCGAGCCCCGCCGCGCGCGCGAGCTCGTCGCGCGGCCGCACGCCCGTCGCGAGGACCACGACGTCGACGTCGAGCCGGCCGCCGTCGGCGAAGTCCAGCCGGCCCACGTGCCCGGTCTTGCGGGAGACCCTCATCTCCTTGGTCCCGGTGTCGCACCGGACCGCGATGCCCATGCCGTTGATGAGGCGCTTGAGGGCCTCGCCGCCGCCCAGGTCGATCTGCGCGTCCATCAGGTGCGTACCGAACTGGACGACCGTGGCCTGCGCGCCGAGGGCCTTGAGCGCACCCGCGGCCTCGAGGCCCAGGAGCCCGCCGCCGATGACGGCGCCGCGCACCGGGCGCTCCCAGCCACCCTCGGTCGTGGCGTCGCGCCGCTTCTCCTCGACCCAGCCGCGCAGGGCCGCGACGTCGTCGATCGTGCGGTAGACGAACACGCCGGGCAGCTCGTTGCCGGGGATCGGGGGGCGCGCGGCGTTCGAACCGGTCGCGAGGACGAGCTCGTCGTAGGCGTGCACGCGCCCGAGGCGGTCGGTGACGGTCTGCGCCTCGCGGTCGATCGACGTCACCGCGCAGTCGCGGTGCAGCGTGACCAGCGGGTCGTCCCACAGGGCAGGGTCGCCGAGCGTGAGCTCCTCGGCGTCGCGCGCCGCGAAGTAGCTCGTCAGGGCGACGCGGTCGTACGGCGCGCGCGGCTCCTCGGCGAAGAGCGAGACGCGCCACGCGCCGTCGGCGTCGCGCGCGCGCAACGCCTCGACGAGCCGCTGCGCGACCATGCCGCCGCCGACGACGACGAGGTGCCGGGGCGCACCCGGGGCCGGGGCGGGGGCGGGATCGGTCTGAGGTCCGGTCACGGCGGGCTCCTGGGGGCGGCGGGGCGGAACGGTCACCGTCCGCGAGGTCCGACGAGAGCGAGGAGAGGTCCCGGGACGGTGCTGACGACGCTACGGGCGGGCGGTTTCGCGACCGTGCACCGCCCGTTGCCCGTCCGTAACGGTCTTCTCACCCGGCACGGGCTCAGCGTGTGAGAAGGGGCCGCCCACGGTTCGACAGCCCGCACCACCGGTCGGCACCTCGGGCTGCCGATCGGCGCACGGGGTACCGGTCTCCGCCGGTGGTGCCGACCTATCGCGCTGCCCCCGAACGCGCCGCTGCTCCGTCGACGGGCCGGCCCGGGTCGGTCTGCGCGAGCCAGTCGACCAGGCCGCACACGACGTCCTTGCACCCACCGCAGCCCGTCGTCGCGCGCGTCGCCCGCGCGACGTCGTCGACGCTCCGGGCGCCGTCGTGCCAGCAGCCCACGACGTCGCCCTTGGTCACGCCGTTGCACGTGCACACGGTCGTGCGGTCGGGCATGAGCGTCGGGGACGACGCCGGAGCGGGCGCCTGTGCGACCGGGCGCAGCAGCAGGTGGGCCGGGTCGGCGGGCACGGGGACGCGGCGCGTGTACGTGGCGGTGAGGTCGGCGCCCACCTCGGGCGCACCGACGCACGTCGCGCCGACGAGCAGCCCGTCCGCGACGACGACCTCGACGTGCCGCCCCGACGCCGGGTCGCTCAGCGTCACGGACCGGTGCGTCGCGTCGGGCGCGCGACGCTCGCCGCACACGCCCATCGTCACGATCTCGAGCCCCGCCGCCTTGACCCGCACGACGTCGGTCCCGGCGGTCGCGCGCGTGCCGACCCCGGCGTCGGACGTCGGCGCGAGCGAGCGCGCGACGACGTCGGTCGCGAGCCGCAGCGCGACGCTCGGCCGGTCGGGGGCCGGTCCCCGGCGCGCGCGCTGCCGGTCCGGCGGGGCCCCTCGTGCGGCGCCCGGGCTCCCCGCGCCGTCGGCCCCGGCGGTGAGCCGCTCCGCGAGGTGCTGCGCGAGCCGGCGCGCCTGGTCCCACCCCTGGGCGATCAGCCCGGTGCCGCCCTCGGGCGGCTGGGCGCAGTCGCCGACCGCGAACACGCGCGGGTCGTCCGGGCTGGCGAGGTCCGGGCCGACGACGACCCCCCGGTCGACCGTGAGCCCTGCCGCCCGCGCGAGCCCGGCCTCGGGCACCGTGCCGCACGCGAGCACGACGAGGTCGGCGTCGAGGTCGAGGCGACGCACGCCGTCCGACGCTCCCCCGGCCGCGCCCGAGCAGTCCGCCGCGAGGTCGCGCGGGGCGCCGTCGGCCACCCGGAGCGTCACGCCCCGCACGGTGCCGCCGTCCACGACCACGCGCTCGGTCCGGGCCCGTGTCCAGGTGCGCACCCCGAGGCCGGCGAGACCGCGCGCGACGACGCCGCCTGCCGCGCGGTCGAGCTGACGGTCCATGACGCTCGCGCCGCCGTGCACGAGGCTCACGGCGACGCCGCGACGCGCGAGCCCGCACGCGACCTCGAGGCCGAGGACGCCCGCCCCCACGACGACGGCGTGCCGCGCGTCGAGCGACCCCGCGACGATCGCGCGCGCGTCGTCGAGCGTGCGCAGGACGTGCGCGCCGCGGGGCAGGCCGCCGGGCAGGCCGGTGAGGCCGGGCACGTCCGGGACGCGCGCGGCGGCGCCCGTCGCGAGCACGACGACGTCGTACGGGTAGGCGCCCTCGCCCGTGACGACGCGGCGGGCCGCCCGGTCGATCGCGAGGGCCTCGGTACCGCGCCGGACCGTCACGCGCGGGTCGTCCGTGGCGGGCAACGCGATCGCCGCGAGGTCGGCCCGGCCCGCGACGACCTCGCTGAGCAGCACGCGGTTGTACGGCTCGTGCTCCTCCGCGCCGAGCACGGTGACCTCGACGTCGGCGGACCCCCCGGGGATCCCGCACCGCGCCGCGAGGTCGCTCGCGAACCGCGACCCGACCATGCCGTGACCGACCACGACGACGCGCGTCATCCTGCGACCTCCTGGAGCGCGGGGGCGCGCCGCACGTCCACGGCGCAGACCTTGAACTCGGGCATCCCGGAGACGGGGTCGGTCGCGTCGGTCGTCACCCGGTTGACGCTGCTCTCGCCGCCCCAGTGGAACGGCATGAAGACGGTGTCCGGCCGGACGCGGTCCGTCCACCGCACGACCGCCTCGACGGCGCCGCGCGCGGTCGTGAGGCGCGCCCGGTCCCCGTCGTCGATGCCGAGGCGCGTGCCCAGGACCGGGTGGACCTCGACGAACGGCTCCGGGACGAGGCGGTCGAGCTCCGGCACGCGCCGTGTCTGCGCGCCCGACTGGTAGTGCTGGAGCACGCGGCCCGTGACGAGGTAGAGCGGCGCGTCGGGCCGGACGTCGTCGCTCGGGCCCGTGTGGTCGACCGCGACCAGGCGGGCACGTCCGTCCGGCGTCGCGAACCGGTCGAGGAACATCCGCGGGGTGCCCGGGTGGTCGGCGGACGGGACCGGCCAGTGCAGGCCCGGGCCGCCGTCCGCCTCGTCCGCGTCGAGGCGCGCGTGGCTGAGCCCCGCGTAGTCCGCGACGCCGCCCGCGGACGCGCGCGCGAGCTCGTCGAAGACGACGGCCGGGTCGGTCGGGAAGGCGACCGGCGACCCCAGCCGGCGTGCGAGCTCCGCGAGGATCCACAGCTCCGACCGCGCCCCGCCCGGCGCGTCGACCGCACGGCGACGTCGGATCACGCGTCCCTCGAGCGACGTCATGGTGCCCTCCTCCTCGGCCCACTGCGTCACGGGCAGCACGACGTCCGCGAGCAGCGCCGTCTCCGACGGCACGAGGTCGCACACCACGAGCAGGTCGAGCGCGCGCAGGTTGGCCGCTACCCGGTCCGCGTCCGGCGCGCTGACCACGACGTTCGACCCGTGCACGAGCAGCGCGCGCGGGCGCCCGTCCTCGGCGTAGGTCGTGGTCGCACCGCCCGGTCCGGGCCGCGCCCCGAGCGACCGCAGGAGCTCGACGGCGGGCATCCCGGGGCCGGGGAGCGTCGCCGGGTCGACACCCCACACCGCGGCGACGTGCGCGCGGGCCGCCGGGTCGTCGATCCTGCGGTACCCGGGGAGCTGGTCCGCCTTCTGCCCGTGCTCGCGCCCGCCCTGACCGTTCCCCTGGCCCGTGATCGCGCCGTACCCCGACCCCACCCGGCCGGGCAGGCCGAGCGCGAGGGCGAGGTCGATCGCCGCGGTCACGGTCGCCGTGCCCTGCGAGGACTGCTCGACGCCGCGGCCGGTGAGCACGTACGCGCCCGCGCCCCCGTGGGCGGGCGACGCCGCCGCGAGCAGCCGGGCGACGTGCCGCAGCCGTCCCGCCGGCACCCCGCACACCGTCTCCGCGCGCTCGGGCCACCACCCGGCGACGGAGCGGCGGACGTCGTCGAACCCGGTCGTGCGCGCGTCGAGGTAGGCCGTGTCCGCGAGCCCCTCGGCGACGACGACGTGCAGCAGCGCGAGCAGCACCACCAGGTCGGTCCCGGGGACCGGCTGCAGGTGCACCCCCTGCCCGACGGCGTCCCCCGCCTCCCCCGTGAGCGCCGCCGTCGCGCTGCGGCGCGGGTCGACGACGACGAGCCCGCCCCGCGCGCGCACGCCCGCGAGGTGCTGGACGGACGGCGGCATCGTCTCGGCGACGTTCGACCCGAGCAGCAGCACGGCGTCCGCGCCGCCGAGGTCCGCGAGCGGGAACGGGAGCCCGCGGTCGGCGCCGAACGCGCGGTTCGCCCCCGCCGCCGCGGACGCCATGCAGAACCGCCCGTTGTAGTCGATGTTCGCGGTCCGCAGCACCGTGCGCGCGAACTTCCCGAGCGCGTACGCCTTCTCGTTCGTCAGGCCGCCGCCGCCGAACACCGCGACCGCGTCGCGGCCGTGCGCGGCCTGGACCCGACCGATCCCGGCCGCGACCGCGTCGAGGGCCTCGTCCCACGAGGCGGGCCGGAGCTCGCCGTCGGGCCCGCGCAGGAGCGGGCTCGTGAGCCGGTCGGGCGCGCGCAGCACCGTCGCGCTCGTCCAGCCCTTCTGGCACAGCCCGCCGCGGTTGGTCGGGAAGTCGCGCGGGGCGACCGTGACCGGCAGCGGGCCGCGCGCGGGCGTGAGCGTCATGCCGCACTGGAGCGCGCAGTAGGGGCAGTGGGTGTCCACGCTCAGATCCCGGCCGCCGCGAGAGCCGAGCCCTTGCGCAGGTAGACCGCCCACGCGACGACCGCCATCACCGCGTACATCCCCACGAACGTCCACAGGGCGGGGACGAGCGATCCCGAGAGGCTCGTCGACGCGGCGAACCCGCGCGGGATGAGGAACCCTCCGAAGGCGCCGACGGCGCCCGCGATCCCGATGCACCCGGCCGCCGCCTGGCGGGCGCGGACCCGGGCCGCGGCGAGGGCTGCGGGGTCGCTCGCCGTCGTGCCGGCGAGGGCCCGGGCCGCGCTCGCCTGGAAGACGGCCGGGATCATCCGGTAGGTCGAGCCGTTCCCGACGCCCGTCGCGACGAACAGGACGAGGAACGACGCGAAGAAGAGGCCGAAGCTGTGCGTCTCCAGCGCCCGGATCGCGCCGACCGCACCCAGCGCCATGACCCCGTACGACGCGATCGTCACGCGCGCGCCGCCCAGCCGGTCCGCGACGATGCCGCCCAGCGGCCGGGACACCGAGCCGACCAGCGCGCCGAGGAACGCGATCGAGAGCGTGACCTCCGGGAACTGGCCCGCGAGGAGCGTCGGGAACGCGCCCGCGTAGCCGATGAACGACCCGAACGTCCCGATGTAGAGGAACGAGATGATCCACGTGTGCCGGTTCCGCGTCGCGACGGCGAACGACCGCGGGTCCGCCTTCGCGGTGGCGAGGTTGTCCATGAACCGCCAGGCGAGGAACGCCGCGAGCAGGATGAAGGGGATCATCATGAGGCCCGCGCGCTCGAGCGCGACGCCCGCCCCGGCGACGATGACGAGCGGCACCGCGAGCTGCACGACCGCCGTCCCCAGGTTGCCGCCCGCGGCGTTGAGACCCAGCGCCTTGCCCTTCTCCCGCTCCGGGTAGAAGAACGAGATGTTCGCCATCGAGGACGCGAAGTTGCCGCCGCCGAAGCCTGCGAGCGCGGCGACCGCCAGCATCACGCCGAACGACGTCCCCGGGTCCTGCACGACGACCGCGAGCGCCGCCGTCGGGAGCAGCAGGAGGAGCGCCGACACGACCGTCCAGTTGCGCCCGCCGAACAGGGGCACGGCGAACGTGTAGGGGATGCGCAGGGTCGCGCCGACGAGGCTGGGGACGGCGATGAGCCAGAACTGCTGGTCCACGGTGAAGGCGAACCCCGCGGCGGGGAGCTGCGGGACGACGATCGACCACAGCGCCCAGACCGCGAAGCCGAGGAACTCCGCGAGCACCGAGATCCCGAGGTTGCGGCTCGCGACCCGGCGGCCGCCGTCGCGCCAGAACGTCGGGTCCTCCGGGTCCCAGCGGTCGATCCAGCGCCCGGAGCGGCGGTGCGGCGTCCCGGGCGACGCCGGGGCGCGTCCTGGGGCGAGCGGCGTCGCGGGCGCGACGACGGACGGGCGTGCTGCGGACTGCTCACCCTCGTGGGTGGTGGGGCTCGTGGGCGCGGACATGGCGGCTCCTTCAGCAGGTCCCGGTCAGTGACCAGGACGCTAGGAACGCCGTGTTTCCCCCGCGCGCGAGCCCCGTTAAGCCCGTGTGAGGTCTTCCGCACACCCGCTCGGGGGCCGCTGTGAGCGGCTGCCCGCGCGGTCGTCGTCAGCCTTCGACGCCGGTCGCCTCGTGGGGCGAGCCCACCGGCTTGGACTCGGGCGACCCGCGCTCGCGCAGGTAGATCGCGAGCACGACCATGCTGAGGACGGCCAGCATCTCGGACTGCCAGTTCTGGAACGTGCGGCTCCAGAAGTCCGGCAGGGACAGGTACTCCGTCCACGGCACGGGGTCCTGGAGGTCGCGCATCTGCTCCTCGCTGAACGCGACCGCGCCCGCCGCCGACTGCGCGGCCCACGACCCGAGGAAGATCGCGCCCATGACGAGCGACAGGGAGCGCGAGTAGACGGCGAGACGCCAGCCGCGGGCGCGGGCCCACGCCGGGGAGTTCGCGGACGCGTGCTCGCCGACCTTCTGGTCCTCGTCGGACTCGCGGCCCGCCTGGTCGAGCTTCTTCGACTCGGGCGAGCCCCGCTGCACGAACCACACCGTCGCGGTGATGAAGAGGAGGAACTGCAGGTACTCGGACTGCCAGTTCTCCGTGACGTCGACCCAGAACGCCGACGACAGCACGTACTGGCCGAACGTCACGGGGTCGAGGCCCGCCGCCCGCTGGTCGGCGTTGAAGACGGCGACGCCGCTCACGGCCTGCGCGACGAGCGACGCGAGGAACGCGAGCGCGAAGAACAGGCTCAGCGAGCTCGCGCGCAGGCCGCCGAGGACGCCGCCCCTCCTGCGGCCGGCGCTCATCGGTGCACCGCCGCGAGCACGAACGTCACCGCGAGGCCCGCGGCGACGAGCACGAGCGTGGCCCAGAACATCAGCCGCGGGACCCTCATGCCTCCACCTCGCAGTCGTAGGGGCGGTCGTCGCGGGGCGTGCAGCCCGCCGCGGTGACCACCCATGCGTCGCCGGAGAGCGCGAGGAAGACGGTGTCGGTCGCCGTGACGACCTGCGCCTGGCGCCCCGCGACGTGCACGTCCTCGACGACGACGTCCGGTCCGGCCGCCGTCAGCCAGGAGAGCGGCCCGTCGGGCGCGGTGACCGCGTCCGCGCAGGGCTCGCCCTCGTCGGCCGCGAGCGCGTCCGCGGCGTCGGGCAGGATCAGGGCGCACGCGGCGTCGCCGTCGCCCGCGGCGAGCGCGGCCGCGAGGTCCTCGACGACGTCCTGCGCCTCCGCCGCGCCGGGTCCCGCGCATCCCGCGAGCGTGGCGGTCACGAGTGCGAGGGCCGCGAGCCCGGCGCCCGGACCCGTCCGTGAACCCCGACCAGCACTCCCGAGCACACGACCCTCCTGTGGCGACGCCGCGCCGACCGGATCGCCGACACTGTGCCTCATGCTCGCGGTTCTCGGTGCGCTCGCAAGCAGTGGCCCGGGCACGGTTCGGCACGGAGCGCGGCCGTTCGGCACCTCGAGGTGCCGAACGGCGCAGCATGTGCCGATGCGCGTCCTGCGTGCCGACGGGTGGGCTCAGCCCCAGACGAGACCGCGCGCCGGGTCCTCCAGGATGCGCGCGACGTCCGCCAGGACGCGCGCGCCGAGCTCGCCGTCGACGAGGCGGTGGTCGAAGCTCAGCGCGAGCTGCGTGACCCAGCGCTTGCGGATCTTGCCCTTGTGGACCCACGGCTGCTCTCGGATCGCGCCGAACGCGAGGATCGCGGCCTCCCCGGGGTTGAGGATGGGCGTCCCCGTGTCGATGCCGAACACCCCGACGTTCGTGATGGTGATCGTGCCGTCGGACATCGCGGACGGCGAGGTGCGCCCGGCCCGCGCCGTCGCGGTGAGATCCGCGATCTCCCCGGCGAGCCCGTGCAGGTCGAGGCGGTGCGCGTCCTTGATGTTCGGCACGACGAGCCCGCGCGGCGTCGCCGCCGCGATCCCCAGGTTCACGTAGTGCTTGTAGACGATCTCCTGCGCGGCGTCGTCCCAGCTCGCGTTGATCTCCGGGTGACGACGCACCGCGAGGAGCAGCGCCTTGGCGGTGACGAGCAGGGGCGTGACGCGCACGTCCGCGAACTCGCGGTCCTCCCGCAGCGTGCGGACGAGCTTCATGGTGCGCGTGACGTCGACCGTGTGGAACACCGTGACGTGCGGGGCGGTGAACGCGCTCGTGACCATCGCCTCGGCCGTGCGCTTGCGCACCGACTTCACGGGCACGCGCGTCTGACGGCCGTCGGACGTGACGGCGCCCGACGCGAGCCACGGCTGGTCGTCGTCCGCGTACGTCGCGAGCGGCTGCGCCTTCGCCTGCTCGTGGTAGGCCTGCACGTCCTCGCGCGTGACGATCCCGCCCGGTCCGGTGCCCGCGACGCTCGCGAGGTCGACACCCAGGTCCTTCGCGAGCTTGCGCACGGGCGGCTTGGCCAGCACCGGCAGGGCCGCGTGCCCGACGGCGGTCGGCGCGCTCGCCCGCGGGGCCGGGGTCGGTGCCGGGGCCGGGGGTGCAGGGCTCGCCGCCGGGGTCGCGCGGTCCGGGGTGGTCGGGGCGGGC
>QAPD01000069.1 GCA_003052455.1 Sphaerisporangium cinnabarinum
GCCCCCGCCACGATGAACAGCACGTTCGAGGTGTCCACCTGGATGAACTCCTGGTGCGGATGCTTACGACCACCCTGCGGCGGCACCGACGCCGACGTGCCCTCGATGATCTTCAACAACGCCTGCTGCACACCCTCACCCGACACGTCCCGCGTGATCGAGGGGTTCTCCGCCTTGCGCGCCACCTTGTCGATCTCGTCGATGTAGATGATGCCCGTCTCAGCCTTCTTCACATCGAAGTCCGCCGCCTGCACCAGCTTCAACAAGATGTTCTCCACGTCCTCACCGACATACCCCGCCTCGGTGAGCGCCGTCGCGTCCGCGATCGCAAAAGGCACGTTCAACATCCGCGCCAACGTCTGCGCCAGATACGTCTTGCCCGTCCCCGTCGGACCGATCAACAAGATGTTCGACTTCGCCAGCTCCACGAAGTCCGGGTCGTCGGCCGCGAGGGCCTCGCCCGCCTCCTCGGCGGCAGCGGCGGCACGGACGCGCTTGTAGTGGTTGTGCACCGCGACGGCCAGCGCCCGCTTGGCGCCGTCCTGACCGACGACGTAGCGGCTGAGGTGCGCGAAGATCTCGTGCGGCGTGGGGAGCGGGCCGCTGCCGGTGACGATGTCCTGCTCGGCGGACTCCGTCTCACGGTCCTCCTCGACCATCTCGAGGCAGAGGGCCACGCACTCGTCGCAGATGAAGACGCCCGCGGGGCCCGCGATGAGCCGCTTCACCTGCCGCTGCGACTTGCCGCAGAACGAGCACGTGAGCGCGTCCGCCGCGCGGGGCCCGCGCTGCCCGCGCGCGCCGCCGTCGTCGGTGCCGTCGGAGCGTGCCACCAGGTGCCTCCAGTCGAGTCGGTTGCGGCCGATCGTAACCGTCGCCCACGACACCCCCGCACGCGCGCGCCCGGGCGCGTCGGTCAGACGCGCGGGACGTCGTCCGCCGGGACGGTGTCGCCCGCGTCCTCGGTGAGGAGCTGGAGCCGGCTCGCGGTGCGGAACGCGTCCGGGCGGTCGGGGAGCGCGGTGCGGAACGTGGTGAGCGCGTGGGGCGACGTGACGACGAGCTCGACGTCCGCGTCGACCAGCACGTCGACGACCGCGACGAACCGCTGCTGGGCCTCGCGGTCGACGCTCGTGAGCAGCGGGACGTCCGTGACGACCCACCGGGGGAAGCGCACGGACCAGTCGAGGTACTCCAGGGTCGACGTCGGCCGGCCTGCGAGGTCGTCGAACGCCACCCACAGCTCGCCCGCGCGCGCCGCCGCCACGGGGAACGTGCGCGACCCGGTGCGCACCGCCGTCGCCTCGTCCGCGCCCGGGCGGCGCAGGCCGCGGGCGCCGAGCTGCGCCGTCGTGCCGGGGCGGAGCCACGCGCCCGCGGCGAACCCGGCGCGACCGCGCCCGCCCAGCGTCCGGTAGTCCGTGGGCCCGGCGAGCTCGACGACGTCGAGGTGCGCCCGCAGGAGCGCGATCCCCGGCTCGGCGACGTGGTGCCACAGCGGGTTCGGCAGCAGCGTGCCGGGCTCGTAGTTCGACGTCGCGAGCACGACCACGCCCGTCGCGAACGCCCGGCGCAGGAGCCGGGTGAGCAGGGTCGCGTCGCCGGTGTCGTGGAGGTGGAGCTCGTCGAGGCAGAGCAGCGTCGTCCCGCGCAGGAGGCCGTCGATCGCGGAGTCGACGGCGCCGGGGCGTGGCTCCGGCGAGTTCTCCGACGGCCCGGGCGGCGTCGGCTCCGCGACCGGCGCGGTCGCCCGGGTGCGCCACCCGCGCGTCGGGCCACCCTGCCCGACGGCGGGCCGCGGCCCGGCGAGGGCGCTCACCCGCTGGGCGTGGATCGCCGCGTGCAGCGCGCGGAACAGGTCGTACACGTGGACCCGCGTGGCCGCGCCGGCGGGGAGCCCGGCCGCGACGGCCGCGTAGAACGCCCCCGCCAGCCACGACTTCCCGCGTCCCGCGGGGCCCCACACGTACAGCCCGCGGACGGGCCGCCGTCGGGCCCCGGCGAGCTCGTCGCCGAGCCGCACGAGCCGGTCGAGGAGCGCGGACTGGTCCGCGTCGAGCGCGAACCCCTCACGCGCGGCGGCCGCCTCGACCGCGCGTCGGACGCGGTCGAGGCGGCGGCTGGTCACCGGGTCAGCCTAGGCGCGGCGACCACGCAGGGTCTTGACCCAGACGTCGATGACGTCCCAGGCCGCGATGACGACGGTCGCCGCGATGATCCCGTTCGAGAGCCACGTGAGCGAGTCGCCGCCCGTGACCTCGAGGAACGCGGGGTTCACGAGGCGGTCGGCGCTCGCGAGCCACACGACCACCCCGGCGAACAGGGCCCCGATGACCGTGTTGACGGCGGCGAGCCCGATGGTCCACCGGCCGCGCGCGTACACGAGGATCGTGAGGACGATCTCGGCCGCGACGAGCGCGACGAGCACGCCGGTCCAGACGGGCCACAGGTCGGGGTGCAGCACGGGGACCGCGGTGCCGTCGGGGCCCCGGTAGGTCGCGACGTTCTGGAGGAGCAGCACGGCGGCGACCAGGACGAGCAGGCCGACCGACACGACCGTGTCGACGAGCGTGACCTCGCGGGGCGCGCGCTCGGTCGGGAGGCGGTCGACCGTCCAGGGGCCGGTGAGCTCGTCTTGGCTCCGCGGGGCGCCGTAGCGCTCCAGCAGGACGAAGACGAGGGTCGTCCAGAACGCGATCTGGAGGGCGACCGAGGCGGTCGTCCAGATGCCGCTCCAGATGGCCGACCCGACGGGGCCGCCGTCGACGAGGTCCGTCGTGAGCACGATCGCCCCGGGGATGAGGGCGACCCAGAGCAGCACCTTGAGGAGGCGCAGCCAGTCGAGGTAGAGCGTCGGCCCGATGAGGTACAGCGGGCGACCGGCGAGGTCGGCCGCGAGGCGGTCGGGGTCGCCGAGGTCGTTGAGGACGTCGGTCTCGGCTCGGGCCGGGTCGGTGCCGGCCTCGACCTTGGCCTCGACCGCGTCGGCGACGGACGTGCGGAGCTCCTGCTCGAGGTCGGCGTGCTGGTTCGCGGGGACGCGGCGCAGCGTGGCGGCGACGTAGCGGTCGGTGAGCGTCATGACGTGCCTTCCTGGGAGTCGATGGTCTGGAGGCTCCGTGCGATCGCGAGCCACTCGTCGAGCAGGTCGCGGGCGAAGCGCTCGCCCGCGGGGGAGGTGCGGTAGAACTTGCGCGGCCGCGCCTCGTCGGTGTTCCACTCGCTCACGAGGAGGCCCTGCTTCTCGAGCCGGCGCAGGAGCGGGTAGAGCGTGTTGGCGTCGACGGGGACGCCCGCTGCGGCGAGCGCCTCGAGGAGCCCGTAGCCGTACCCGGGCGTGCGCAGCAGCAGCAGGCTCGCGACGACGACGGAGCCGCGGCGCACCTCCTGGCTGTGCCCGGCGTAGATCTCGGGATCGGTCATGCCTCACACCATAGTGTGTGACGCACAGTATGAGCAAGAGACACATCATCGTGTCGACGAGAGAGCGCTAGACTGGAATGGTTCCAGAGAAGAGTGCGTACCTGCCGCGGGAGGCCGAGTGACCGACCTGATCGACACCACCGAGATGTACCTGAAGTCGATCTACGAGCTGCAGGAGGAGGGGATCCCCCCGCTGCGCGCGCGGATCGCCGAGCGCCTCGGGCACTCGGGGCCGACGGTCTCGCAGACCGTGGCGCGCATGGAGCGCGACGGCCTCGTCGTCGTCGGGGGGGACCGCCAGCTCGAGCTCACGGCCCTCGGCCAGCAGACGGCGGTGCGCGTCATGCGCAAGCACCGCCTCGCCGAGCGCCTGCTCACCGACGTGATCAAGCTCGACTGGGAGCACGTCCACACCGAGGCCTGCCGCTGGGAGCACGTGATGAGCGACCTCGTCGAGCGGCGCCTCGTCGGGCTCCTCGACCACCCGGCGCACGACCCCTACGGCAACCCCATCCCGGGCCTGCGCGAGCTGGGCGAGGACCTGCCCGAGGTCGGCTACCTCCAGGGCGTGGTGTCCCTGCGGGCCCACCTCGTCGCGCGCGGCGCGGTGCCCGGCACGGAGGTGCGCGTCGTGCTCCAGCGCATCGCCGAGCCGATCCAGGTCGACGTCGAGCTGCTCGCCCGGTTCGCCGAGGCGGGCGTCTTGCCGCACCGGACCCTCGTGGTCACGGTGGGCGACGGCGTCGTCACCGTCTCGGGCGAGGGCGCCCTGACCGTCCTCGACCTGCCCGACGACGTCGCGCGGCACCTGTTCGTGACCGCGGACTGACGGGCCTGTGGCCCTGGGCGGCCGCTGAGAACGAGGTTGGTCCCGCTGTCCACCGGACAGCGGGACCAACTTCGTTCTGGTGGGGGAGCGGTGTCGTGCTCGCCGACCGGTGTCGTGCGGCGGGGGTCGTCAGGGGACGATGAGCCCGGCGGTCTGGGTCTTGGCGCGCTGGAGGCGGGCCTCGGCGTCGGACCAGTTGACGAGGTTCCACCAGGCGGTGACGTAGTCGGCGCGCACGTTCTGGTAGTCGAGGTAGTAGGCGTGCTCCCAGACGTCGAGCAGGACGATGGGGGTCAGGCCGAGGGTGAGGTTGCCCTGCTGGTCGTAGAGCTGGACGGTGATGAGCTTCTGCCCGATGGAGTCCCAGGCGAGGATGGCCCAGCCGGAGCCCTGGACGCCGGCGGCGACGGCGGCGAACTGCTTCTTGAAGGCGTCGAAGGAGCCGAAGTGCTCGTCGATCGCGGCGCCGATCTCGCCGGTGGGCTCGCCGCCGCCCTCGGGGGACAGGTTGGTCCAGAAGGCGGAGTGGTTGACGTGGCCGCCGAGGTTGAACGCGAGGTTCTTCTCGTGGAGGTTGATCGCGGCGAAGTCGCCGGACTCGCGGGCCTCGGCGAGCTTCTCCAGGGCGGTGTTCGCGCCGGTGACGTAGGCCTGGTGGTGCTTGGAGTGGTGCAGCTCCATGATCCGCCCGGAGATGTGCGGCTCGAGCGCACCGTAGTCGTAGGACAGCTCGGGGAGAGTGTAGACAGGCATGGTTCCTCAGGTTCCTTCCGTCGGTATGCAGCCACGCTAGGACCTCGACCACGGTTGAGGTCAAGGAGGGCGCGCTGTGATCTTGCAGGTCGGACGCGTCGTCCCGCTCGTCGAACGGCTGCGGGCGGCCGGCTGCGGGTGGCGGGCGGGCGGCGGGCGGGCGGCTCCGGCGAGCACGCGGTCCGCGACCGGGACGGCCCCCTTCCGGTCGCTCGTCCCGTGCTCGACGGACGGTGGTGGGGGAGTTGGCTGGGTCCGGGAATTCGTGGGTGCCTGCGGTGCGCCGTGGGGCACGATGGACGGATGCCCGACGACGCCCGCCCCGGCCTGCGCGTGACGACCGCCCTGGTCGTCCCCGAGGCGGAGCTGTCGTGGCGGTTCTCGCGCTCGTCCGGCCCCGGCGGGCAAGGTGTCAACACGACGGACTCGCGCGTCGAGCTGTCGTGGGACGTCGCGCGGTCGGCGGTGCTCACGGAGACCCAGCGGGCGCGGATGCTCGACCGTCTGGGGCGGCGGGTCGTGGACGGCGTCGTCACCGTCGCGGCGTCGGAGCACCGGGAGCAGCGACGGAACCGGGAGGCGGCGCGCACCCGGCTCGCGGCGCTGCTGGCCGCCGCCGTCGCACCGCCCGGGCCGACCCGGCGGGCGACGCGGCCCACGCGTGGGTCCGTCGAGCGGCGGATCGCCGCCAAGAAGCGGCGGACCGACGTCAAGCGCCTGCGCCGCCCCCCGCACGACTGACGGGGGCACGGCTCGCCGACCACGACCCTGCCCCCGGTCGAGCACGACCCTGCTGTCGTTCTCGACGCGAGAACGACGGCGACCTCGTGGTCGGCGGGGTCAGAGGCGGCGCGCGAGCTCCGGGTAGTCCACGACGAGACCGTCGGCGTCGACGGTGAGGTCGGCCGTGAAGTCCCGCGTCGCGCTGGTGTACGTGACGACGCCCCGCCCGGTCGCGGGGTCGAGGGGCTCGCGGGCCGCGTAGACCTGGTCGCTGCGCAGGACGCGCAGCGACGGCACCTCGACCCAGGCCATGACGAGGTGCGTCTCGTGCGTCGGCGGGCGGTCGCCGAGCAGCCCGAGCCGCAGGATCGGCATCGTGTTCGTCACCGGGCAGAGCGCGATGTCGCAGTCCTGCGCCCCGTCGAGCGTGGCCGGGTCCGCCAACCCGGGCGCGGCGAGGCCCGACGGCGGCGTCCCCGTCTCGCGCGCGTCGGCCCGCCACGCGCCGTCGGGCGTCCGGACGAGGTCGAGGTGCCGCGACCAGCCGAGGCCCCGCACCGACACGTCCAGGTGCTCCGTGACCCAGCCCGGCCCGGTGCGCAGCGCCCACGCCGTCGCGTACGTCGTCGCGCGCGACGTGCCGAGCGCGGCCAGGCGATCGCCGCGCACGGTGACCGTCGCCGCCTCGAGGCGGTCCGGGTCGTCGTCCCAGCCGGTCCATGCGACGTGCCTCGTCCGTGGGCTCACGCCGGTCAGTGTGGGCCGAAATGCCGGTGCCCGCGCGGCGAGCGCGTGGCAGGGTCGCGCCATGACCTCTCGTATCTCCCACACCACGTTCGACGCGCGGGACGCCTACGCGCAGTCCGTCTTCTGGGCCCAGGTCCTCGGGTACACCGACGTGCCCGGCGACCCGAACCTCCCCGGCCACGAGGAGTGCATGATCGTCCCGCCGGCCGACGCGACCACGCCCGCCGAGAGCCGTGGGCACGTCCTGTTCGTCGAGGTGCCCGACGACAAGCAGCTGAAGAACCGCGTCCACCTCGACCTGCGGCCCACCGACGGGTCGCGCGAGGAGGAGGTCGAGCGCCTGCTCGCGCTCGGCGCGACCCAGGTCGCCGACCGCCGCACGCCCGACGGCGGCGGCTGGGTCGTCCTCGCCGACCCGGAGGGCAACGAGTTCTGCATCCTGCGCAGCGACGCCCAGGTCGCGGCGGACGCGGCGCGCTGGGCGCCCGCACGCTGACGCGGGGCGGGCCGTCCTTCCCGCTCGCGAGGCGTCGTCCCCGAGGCCGCTGATCGCTTCCCGTGACGGGCGGTCGTCGCCGGGCGGTCCCGGTGCCGCACCCCGGCGCGTACCCTCGGGTCGTCGCAGGGGGAGGGTGGCCACGTGGTCGGTCAGGTGTTCGTCGACGAGAGCAAGGCACGGGAGTACGTGCTCGTCGCGGCCGTCGTGCTGCCCGGCTCGATGAACACGGCGCGACGGGTCGTCCGCGACCTCACGATGCCCCGCCAGCCACGCATCCACATGAAGAGGGAGAGCGACGCGCGTCGCCGGAAGATCCTCGAGGCGTTCGTCGGACTGGCCCCGGAGGTGACGGTCTACCGGGCGGGAAGCGCGTACAGGACGGAGCTCGAACGGCGCGAGAGGTGCCTGCGCGCCCTCGTCGAGGACATCGCCCGCGACCGGCGCACGCACCTGTGCCTCGAGCGGGACGAGAGCCTGGTCCAGCGCGACCGCAGGCACCTGATCGAGGCCACCCGAGCCGCGGGGTGCTCGGAGAGCCTGGCGTACCGGCACGAGAGCGCGACCGCCGAACCGCTGCTCGCGCTGCCCGACGCGATCGCCTGGGCGTGGGCGAGGGGCACCTCTTGGCGCCAGCGGTGCGAGCCCGTGGTGAGCCGGGTCGTCGATCTCTAGCACCGAGCCCGGACAGCGCGAGACCCGAGCGCCACGACCATCCGGACGGGTCTCGGGTCCACTTCCCGACGCTCAGCGCGACGGGCTCGTCCCAGGATAGTGGCGGGCGCCCCGGCGGGCAACGGTCTCGTCAGCGGTCGGTCATCCGGATCCAGCCGCGCTGCGCGGCCCGGACGCCGGCCTCGAACCGGCTGGTGGCACCGAGCCGCCCCATGAGGCCGGCGGCGTGACGGCGCACGGTGCGGGGCGAGACGCCCAGCCGGACGGCGACGGCGGTGTCGGTCTTGCCCTCGGCGAGCAGCCGCAGCAGTGTGTCCTCGCTCGGGGCGAGCGCGTCGCCGTCGGGCCGTGCGCGGTCCCACTCCGACTCGGCGAGGGCGCGGAGCGCGGCGACGGCGTCGCGGTCGGTCACGGCGCGCGTGCGGTCGGGGCGTGCCACGAGCACGACGGTGTCGTCGAGGGCGACGAGCGACACCGGCAGGGTGGTGGCGACCCGGCGCTCGACCGCGGGGGCGCCGCCCGCACCGCCAGCACCGCCGGCACCGCCCGCACCGCCGGCGCCGAGCGTCACGACGCGGAGGCGTGCGGCGTGGCGGGTGCGCTCGCGGACCCGGACCCACAGCGGCTCCGGACAGGTCTCGCTGCCGTCGTCGAGGACGAGGACGTCGTGCGCGCGGCGCAGCGCGAGGGCCCGCGCGGAACGGCGGGCCCCGAGGACCGGGTCCCGCTCCGTCGAGGTCACGCCGTGTGACTGTAGTCGACCCCGGCAACGGTCCTGGGTCGTCCCGCGCTGCGGACCGATGTGACGGGTTGCGCGCAAGAGAAGGCTTTTGTCCTCTTCCGGCCAGCCGAATTTGTTTACACCGCGAGCAACCGCTGCGAGGCTTCCCCCGGACCGCCGGGCGGGGTGCGTGCTGCCTGGTGTCCGCGTGCGCCGGGACGGTCCCGGCGCCGGCGAGCAGGGGGCGACGTGGGCGTGCTGCCGGACGACCGAACTCTCGTGGACCTCGTCCGCGACCACGTGCGCGAGCGCCCGGACCACGCCGCGGTCGTCGTCGTGCCGGAGGTGGGGGAGCGACGGACGCTCACCTACGCCGAGCTCGACGCGCAGGCGGCGGCGCTCGCGGGGCGGCTCGCGGCCCGGCACGAGCCGGGCGACCGGGCCCTGGTCCTCTACTCCGCCACCGCGTCGTTCGTCGTCGGGCTCCTCGCGTGCTTCTCCGCCGGGCTGGTCCCCGTCCCGTCGCCCCTCCCGGGCGGGCAGGCGTACCAGCGCGAGCGCGTGCGGGGCATGCTCGCGGACTGCGACGCCGCGGTGGTGCTCGTCGACCCGACCGCCGCGACCGAGACGACGGAGTGGGCCGCGCCGCTGCGGAGGGCCGACGGCGGCCCGGTCGTCGTCACCGTGGTCGACGGCGCGGCGGACGGCCCGGCGCGGCGGGACCGCCCCGGTCCGCAGGACGTCGCGTTCCTCCAGTACACCTCCGGGTCCACGAGCAGCCCCAAGGGCGTCGTGGTCACGCACGCGAACGTGCTGCACCACCACGACGCCTTCACGACGACGCTCGGCCTCGTCCCGGACGACGTCTTCTGCAGCTGGCTCCCCGGGTACCACGACTTCGGGCTCGTCGGGATGCTCCTGGTGCCGCTGGGCCTCGGGGCGACGGCGGTCGTCGTGCCCTCGACGTCGTTCCTCAAGCGCCCGGTCCGCTGGCTCTCCGCCATCACCGAGACGGGGGCGACCGTCACGGCGTCGCCGAACTTCGGCTACGACCAGTGCGCGCGGCGCGTGCGCGACGACCAGCTCGCCGAGCTCGACCTGTCCCGCCTGCGCTGGGCCCTCGGGGGTGCCGAGCCGGTCGATCCCGCCGTCCTCGACGCGTTCACGCGCCGGTTCGAGCCCGTGGGCTTCCGCGGGTCCGCGCACGGCCCCGGGTACGGCCTCGCGGAGGCGACGCTGACCGCCACGTACCCCGACAGGCGGCTCCCGCTCGTCGTCACGGCGGACGAGGCTGCGCTCGCCGACGGCCGCCTGGTCGTGACGGCGGAGGCGTCGTACCTGTCCGCGCTCCCCGACGCCACGGCGGCGGCCGGCGGCCCCGGCGTGCGCCTCGTGTGCTGCGGCGTGCCGAGCGGGGTGGAGCTGCGGGTCGTGGACGGCGAGGGCGCCACCCTGCCGGACGGCGCGGTCGGCGAGGTCTGGCTGCGCGGCGGCAGCGTCGCGGCCGGGTACTGGGGCGACGCGTCGGCGGCCGCGACGGCGGAGACCTTCGGCGCCGTCGCCGCGGACGGCACGGGACCGTGGCTGCGGACCGGTGACCTGGGGGCGATGCACGACGGCCAGCTCGTCGTCACGGGCCGCATCAAGGAGCTCCTCATCGTCGCGGGGCGCAACCTCTACCCGTACGACCTGGAGCGCGAGCTGCGCCGCCTGCACCCCGGGGCCGAGGGCCGCCCGGGTGCGGTGTTCGAGGCGGACGGCCGGCCCGGCACGCTGTGCGCGGTCCAGGAGTTCCGCCCCACGCCGGGCGCCCGGGCGGGCGGGGCGGCGAGCGCCGAGGAGGAGCTGGACGCCGTCGTCCGGCAGATGGCGGCCCACCTCGCGACGGTCTCGGGCGCCACGGTGCACGACGTCGTCCTCGTGCGTCCCGGCCAGGTGCCGCGGACCACGAGCGGCAAGATCCAGCGCGGCCGGGCGCGCGAGCTGCACGGTCGGGGCGACCTGGCCGCGCTCCACTCCCTGCGCGCGGCCCGGGACCGCGCGCACCCCGAGCTCGCAGGGACCCGATCATGACCGCACCCCGCCACGACCCCTTCGACGACCTCGTGCTGCGCCACGTCGCCACCGCGCTCGGCGTCGCCACCACCGACGTGGACCCGGGGGCCGACCTCGCCGGGCTCGGCCTCGGCTCGGTCCAGGTGCTGGCGCTGCTCGGCGACCTGGAGGACGCCCTCGGCGTCGACCTCGACCCGGAGGCCGTCGTCGACAACCCGACGCCCCGCGCGCTCGCGGCGCACCTGCGCAGCGTCGTCGACGTCCCCGGGACGGCGGCATGACGACCCTCGTCGACGTCGGCGCGCACGTGCCCGCGACGCGCGTGCCGATCCGCGACCTCGCCGACGAGCTGGGCCTCGACCACCTCGAGCTCGGCGTGTTCGAGCGGTTCTTCGGGCTGCGCGAGGTGTGCACGGCGCCGGGGCAGACCCTCACCGACCTGCTCGTCGCCGCGGCGCGCGCGGTGCCCGGTCTCGCGGGCAACGAGCACCGCGTGCGGTACGTGCTCGGGGCGCGGACCATCGCGACGGTCGCACCGGTCGGGGCGAACCCCCTGCACGACGCCGCGGCGCGCCTCGGCCTGGACCACGCGGTCGTGTGGACGCTCACCCAGCACGCGTGCGCGTCGGCGCTGCTCGCGGTCGACCTCGCGGGGCGCCTCCTCGCGTCGGACGGCGACCCGGACGCGCTGGCGCTCGTGCTCACGGGCGAGAAGGCGTTCAGCCCGGGCTCCCGGCTCATCGAGGGCACGACGATCATGGGCGAGGGTACGGCGGCGTGCCTCGTCGCGGCGTCGGGCCCGTCTGTCGGTGGGTCGGTGCGCACGCCGGGCAGCCCCGTCCTCGCGTACGCGACCCGCACGCTGGGCGAGTATCACCAGGTGCCGCTGCCCGAGGACCTGGCGGGCCCGTTCGGCGTCGCGTACACCGAGGTGCTCGCCGAGGTCGTGCTCGAGGCCGTCGAGCGCGCGGGCCTCACGCTGGACGACCTCGCGCTCGTCCTGCCGCACAACGTCAACCGCGTGTCGTGGCGGCGGCTGTGCGCGCGTCTCGGCCTCCCGCTCGCGCGCGTCCGGCTCGACGACGTCCCGGTGACCGGCCACTGCTTCGGGGCGGACTCGTTCATCGGCTACGCCGCCGCGCGCACCGAGGGTCGGCTGCGTCCCGGCGACCCGTTCCTCATGGTCGCCGTCGGGCTGGGCGCCACGTTCTCCGCCATGGTCCTGCGCCACGAGGGCTCCGACAGCTCCGAGGGCTCCGAGGGCGACTCGGTCCACGACACGAAGGAGCAGGCATGACGGTCGAGCAGGTGACGGGGACCGCCCCGCACGCGTCGGCGGCGGTCGGCCGCGAGCCGTTCCTCGCGCGCGCCAAGCGCGCGCTCGCGGGCACGCCTGACGCGCCGCTCGTGCTGCTGGGGAACTTCGAGGTCGAGGACGCGTGGGCGGTCGGCGAGGTCGGCCTGCCCACGGTCGGCGGCGCGTCGGCGACGGCCGCCCTCGTCCACCGCATGGACGAGCTCGCGCTGCTCCTCGCCGGCCCGCGCGACCACGTGGTGCTCAAGGCCGTGCCGGACCCCGACCACCTCGCGCACCTGGACGCGCTCGGCGTCGGGCTGCCCACGGTGCACGTCGCCGGGTCGAGCGACCCCCTGCGCACGGTGACGCTCGACGCCCTCGACTCGCCCGCGCTGCTCGCGCGCCTCGGGGAGCTCGCGGCGGACGGCGTCCGGCTCCTCGCGCACGGGACGTCGTCGGCCGAGGAGGACCTCGCGACGGCGACGGGCCTGCGCTCGGTGCTCCCCGACGCGGCGACGACCAAGACCGTCAACAGCAAGGTCTACAGCCGCGGCCTGTGCGACGAGCTGGGCGTCGAGCAAGCGCGCGGCTGGGCGTGCCGGACCGTCGAGGACTTCGAGCGCGCGTGCGCCGAGGCCGCGCGGCTCGTCGCGGACGGCGCGACCGTCGGCGTCAAGGACGCGTACGGCGTCTCCGGCAAGGGGATCCTCGTCGTCGACGACCCGCGCCGGCTCGACCAGCTCGTGCGCATGGTTGCGCGCCGGGCCGCGCGCTCGGGCGACGACCGCCTCGCCGTCGTGGTGGAGGTCTGGGCCGACAAGGCGACGGACCTCAACTACCACTTCACCGTCGCGCGCGACGGCTCGGTCACGTTCGACTTCGTCAAGGAGGCGATCACGGAGGGCGGCGTCCACAAGGGCCACCGGATCCCGTCGCGCCTGCCCGCGGACCAGGTCGACGCGCTGGCCGAGCTGTCCGGGCGCCTCGGCGCGCGTCTCGCGGCCGACGGCTTCCACGGCCTCGTCGGGGTCGACGCGCTCGTGCGCACGGACGGTCGGCTCCTGCCCGTCCTCGAGATCAACGCGCGCAGCAACATGTCGACGTACACCGTCCCGCTCCAGGAGCGGTTCCAGCCGGACGGGTGGGTCGCGCTCGCGCGCCAGTACCCGCTGGTGCTCGACGCTCCGCTCCCGTTCGCGGCGCTCCACGACCTCCTCGGGGACCTGCTGCCAGGCGCCCCCGGCGAGGCGGGCCTCGTCGTCCAGGGGACGGGCACCGTCAACGCGGGTGCGCCGGGCCCGACGCCGGGCGCCACGTTCGCGGGCCGCCTCCACGGCCTCCTCGTCGCGCCCGACGACGAGACCCTGACCCGCCTCGACCGCGCCGTGACGGAGCGGCTGGCCTCGCGGCCCTCCGCCCGCCCCACCGAAGGAGACGCCCGATGACCACGACGCCGACCCGGCCGACGACGCCCGGGAGCGCGGACCTCGCCGCGGTCGCGGAGCGGTACGGGACCCCCGTGTACGTGTACGACGGCGACGTGCTCGCCGCGAACTACCGGGCGCTGCGCGAGCGGCTGCACCCCGCGCTGGGGATCTTCTACTCGCTCAAGGCGAATCCCAACGTCAGCGTCTGCGGGCTGCTGCACGCGCTCGGCGCGAACGCCGAGGTGTCGTCGCTCGCCGAGCTGCGCACCGCGCTCGCCGCGGGCGTCGCGCCGCAGGACGTGCTGTTCCTCGGCCCCGGCAAGAGCCGGGACGAGCTCGTCTCGTGCCTCAACTCGGGCGTGCGCGCGATCATCGTGGAGTCGCTCCCCGAGCTCGCGCTCGTGGACGAGCTCGCGCAGGCGGTGGGACGGCCCGCGCGCGTCGTGCTGCGCGTCAACCCGTCGTTCTCCGTGAAGGGCTCCGGGCTCACGATGGGCGGCAAGCCGCGCCAGTTCGGGATCGACGAGCAGCAGCTCCTCGACGCGCCCGACCTGTGCGCCGGGCTCACCGCGGCCCGCGTCGTGGGCGTCCAGGTGTACCTGGGGACGCGCATCCTCGACGAGGGCACGATCGTCGAGAACACGACGCGGATCTTCGACCTCGCCGAGCGGCTCGCGGAGCGCCTGCGGTTCCCGCTGGAGCTCGTCGACGTCGGCGGGGGCCTGGGCGTCGCGTACTTCGAGCGTGAGCGCGACCTCGACGTCGAGGTCCTCACCGCGGCGCTCAACCCCGTCGTCGAGGCGTTCGTGCAGCGCCACCCCCGGACCGACCTCGTCATGGAGCTCGGCCGCTACCTCGTGGCGCTGTGCGGCACGTACGTCGCGCGCGTGCGGTACGTGAAGGAGTCCATGGGCGAGCGGTTCGCCGTGGCCGACGGCGGCACGAACCACCACATGGCGGCCGTCGGCATCGGGTCGTTCGTCAAGCGCAACTTCCCCATGCGCCGCGTCGGGCCCGCCTCGACCGCCGAGGACGTCGCGTGGAACGTCACCGGTCCCCTGTGCACCCCCAACGACACGATCGGCAAGGCCGTGGCGCTCCCGGCCGACCTCGCGCCGGGCGACCTCGTCGCCGTGGAACGCTCCGGCGCGTACGGCGCGACGGCGTCGCCGGTGCACTTCCTCAGCCACGGGTACCCGGCCGAGGTCCTCACGCTGGGCGACGAGACGTTCCTCGTCCGGCACGCGGACACGCCGGACGACCTCCTCGCGCGCCAGGTGTTCCACGACCTCGGCGCGCGGGTCGAGCCCGTCGCCGCCGGCGCCGTCCCCTGACCCGCTGCCCGTCCGCCGTCGTCCAGCCACCGCCCGCCTCGCGGGCCGATCCACCACCGGAGGAACCATCGTGAGCACCAGCATCGAGCCGCAGGAGGCCCTCGGCCGCGAGCGCGTCGTGGGGGCCGTCGTCGAGGCGCTGTCGAGCGTCCTCGGGCGACCGCTGCCCGACGTGACCGCCACGACGCGCCTGTTCGACGACCTCGACCTCGACTCCACGAGCGTCCTCGGCCTGCTCATGGCCCTCGAGGACTCCCTCGACATGGAGGTCGACCCGGAGTCGCTCGAGCAGCACCACCTCGAGACGGTCGGCTCGCTGACGGACTTCGTCGTCGAGCACTCGACCCGGAACTGACGTGCCGTCCGGGGGCAGCGGCGCCGGAGCCTCGCGGGGGTGCTGGCCGCGCGGGGACGGGCTGCGGGTGCGGGCGGTCGTGGACGTCCCGGTCGACGACCTCGCGCCCGTCGGGGACGGGACGCGGCGGTCGGTCGCGGAGGACCTGCGGTACGTCTACGGCGAGGACCAGCCGACGGACTGGCTCGAGGACGGGCCGGGCCGCGACTACCCGACGATGATCCGCGCCGCGCGCGCGGCCCTCGGCGGGCGCGGTCTGCTCGACGACGTGCGCCTCGTCGTGCTCGTCGTGACGACGCCCGACCTCCAGCACGAGCGGCTCCTCGGCGGGTTCGTCGCGGACCTGTTCGACGGCGGCCCGTTCACCTTCTGCGTCACGGAGCAGGGGCTCGCGGGCCCGTTCACCGCGCTGCGGCTCGCGGGCGAGCTGCTCGCCGACGGCGGGTGGGACGGGGGGCCGGGCGTCGGGTCGGTCGGCGGGTCGGGCGATGCAGCGCGGGGTGGGACGGCCGTCGTGCTCGTCCTCGAGCAGTGCACGCTCCCGCCCACGGAGACGCGCGTCCCGGCGCGGGACCGCGTGGTGGCGCTCGTCGTCGGGCGCGACGGCGTGGGGCGGCCCGTCGAGGAGCTGTCGGTCGTGCGCGCCCCACGGGGTCCGCGACCCGCGGGTCGCGGCGCCTCGGCGGGGGCGTCCGACGCGCCCCGCGAGATGGGCTCGGACGTCCGGCGCGTCGTCCTCGGCGTCGACGTGGACCCGGCCGACGTGCCCGTGCTCGACGGCGACGTCGTGCGGCACGCCGACCCCGGGGCCGCGGCGACGGGCGTCTGGGAGGTGCTCGCGGACGACGACGCCCCGGACGCGCCCGTCGTGCTGCACGAGCGGTGCGTCGAGCTCGGCTACCGCTGCTCGCTCGCCCTCGGTCCGTGGTCGGCCACGACGTCCCGCGAGACCGACGGCCGCGCCCGCGCGGGGGTGCTCGCATGAGCGCGGGGGTCGACGCGCGGGGCGCGGTGGCCGAGGGCGCCGTGAGCACTGCAGCGGCCGGTGCGGGCGTCGCGACGGCGGACGGGGCCGGGGGAGCGGCGGCGGTGGCCGGGATCCCGGGGGACCGCGGAACCGCCGGGGTCGCCGGGGTGCGCGACGTCGCCCGCGAGCAGGGCGCGGTCGCGGCGCTCGTCGCGCTCGCCGCGGTGCTGCCGGTCGCGGTGCTGCCGGGCGAGTGCGTCCTGCTGCCCGACGCCGTCGCCTCGCCGCCCGGGTCGGTGCTGCTGGGCGAGGTGCTGTCGGACGCGGGCCCGCTGCTCGCGTGGCGCGCGGCGTCCGAGGCGGTGGACGACCGGCGCGCCCGTGCCGCGGACGCCGCGTGGCGCGTCGGCGTGGCGTGGGTGCGGACGGGCCTGTGCGAACGGTTGACCGACCGTGCCGTCGACCGGCTCCGCGGCCGGAGCATCGGCGGCACGGCGACGGTGAACCTGCCGCCGGTGCGCCTCGTCCTCGCAGACGCGGCGCTCGCGCACCTGGAGGCGCAGGCCCTGCTGGCGCGCGTGACCGCGGAACCCGGGGAGCTGGCGGAGCGCCGGGAGCCGGCGGACGTCGGGCCGGTCTCCGCGACGACGCTGGCGCGCGTCACCACGGTGCTCGACCGCGCGTCGCGGGCCGTCCACAACCTGTTCGGCGCCTCGGGGTTCGTCGACGGCGAGGCGGCCCGGCTGGCCCGCACGATCGACCTGCTCGGCCACGCGAGCGGCACGCTGCCGCCCGGGGCCACCGGCTGCGGGGAAGGGGAGGACATATGACCACCGTCGATCTCGGCGCGCTGCGGGACCACCTGCGGCCCGTCGCCGCCGCGCTCCGCGAGCGCGCGCTCGCGGTCGACACCGACCCGGGAGCCCTGCACGCGCTCCTCGACTCCGGCGTGCTGCCCTACCGGCAGCTCGGCGGCTTCCCGCCCGGCTACCTTGACGACCCACTCCGCGTGCGGGGCGTGCCCGTGCTCGTGCGCACGTGCGTCGAGCGCGCCGTCGTCGCGGAGACGCTCGCGTGGGGAGACGCGTCCGTCGTCGTCGGGGCGCCGGGGCCGTCGATGTCCGGGGTCGTCGTGGACGACCTCGCGGACGACGAGCAGCGCGACCGCTTCTACCGGCACGTCGCGCAGCCGCGCACCTGGACGTTCTTCGGGCTCACCGAGCCCGACCGCGGCTCGGACGCCGCCGCGCTCGAGACCGCGGTGGTCGCGGGAGGCGTCCTGCGCGGCCACAAGAAGTACGTCGGCAACGTCGCCCGCGCGAGCCTCGGCGTCGTGTTCGCGCGGCACCGCCCGGGTCCGCTCGGGGTCGGGGTCTACCTCGTCGACACCGCGCGCCCGGGCTTCGACGCCGCCCCGCTCGTGACGACGGGCATGCGGGCCGTGCAGCTCGGCGAGGTGCGGCTGCGCGACGTGCCGCTCCGCCCGGAGGACACCCTGGGCCGGCACCTCTCGCCGTCGCGCCGCGGGCTCCTCGGCGCGGTCCGCACGTTCAACCGGCTGCGTCCCGTCGTCGCGGCGCTGGCCGTGGGGGTCACGCAGGCGGCGCTGGACTACGTGCGGACCGAGCGGTCGTCGTTCACGGCCGACGAGCGCGGGCTGCTCGAGACGTTCGACGACCGTCTCCACGCGGCCCGGGCCCTCGTGCTCCAGGCGGCGCGCGGCGCCGACGCCGACCCGGCGGACGGGACGCTGCCCGCGGCGGCGAAGGCCACGGCGCTGGACCTCGCGGACGAGGTCACCCGCACGGTGCCCGCTCTGCTCGGCCCCGGTGCGCGCTGGGAGCACCCGTACCTCGACAAGCTCGTCCGGGACGTGCCCGGGCTGGAGATGATGGAGGGCACGCGGACCGTCCAGCGGCTCACGCTCGCCCAGGGCTGGCTGCAGGGCAGGGCACGGCATGCCGAGCTGGTCTAGGGCTGCCGGAAGGGCGCCGGCCTTGCCCGCACCCGGGACTGATCCGCACGCCGCCGCGCCGCTGGACGGGGCGGGCGGCTCGGATGCTGCCGGAGGCTCGCGCGCGGTGGGCGCCCCGACGGACGCGTCGGTCCCGTCGGTCCCGTCGGTCGCGGAGCTGCGTCGTCGCGTCCTGCGGCTCGCGGGCCCGATCTGCGCCGCGCTCGTCGTCGGAGCCCTCGCGCAGCTCGTCGTGGCGGCGCTGCTCGGCCACATGGGCGACGACGCCCTGTACGTGCGCGCGCTGTTCATCCCCGTGACGTTCCTCGTCCTCGCGGTCCAGGAAGGCCTCGACGTCTCGACGCAGGTCGGGTTCGCGCGCCTGCGCGGCGCGCGCGACGGGGACGACGCGCCGACGTCCGCGACGACGGCGCTCCTGGGCCGGTTCGTGGGCGCGGGCGCCGCGGTGCTCGGCGCCGTGGCGCTGCTCGTCGTCCTCGCCGCCCCGGCGCTCGCGACCGTGCTCTCGGTGCCGGGCCCGCTCGTCGCGGAGTTCGTGGCGTTCGCGCGCTGGACGGTGCTCGCGAGCGTCCTGTCCGTGCCGACGGCGGTGGCGGCCGCCGCGCTGCGCGGCTGGGGCCGCACGGGCGCGTCGGCGACCGTCGCGCTGCTCGTCGCAGGGCTCCAGGTGCTCGTCGTGTGGCTCGTCGGGCTGGTCGGCGGGTTCGGCGTCCTCGCCGTCCCGGTCGCGATCGCCGGGTCGACCCTCGTGGGCGCGGGCGTCGCGTGGGCCCTCCTCGTGCGCGCGCGCCTCCTCCCGGCTCCGGGACGGCTGATGCCCGGCGTCGCGCGACCGGGCGCGGCGGACCACCGGGGCGTCGACGTGCGCGCGCTCCTCCTCGGCGTCGGTCTGCCAGTCGGCCTGTCCTATCTCCTGCTCACCGCGACCAACCTCGTCATGGTGTGGGTGCTCGGGCCGTCGGGGACCGCCGTCGTCGCCGGGTTCGGCGGCGCCGCGACGGTCCAGACGCTCGTCGTCGTGCCGGCCATCGGCCTCGCGGCCGCGGTGAGCATCGTCATGAACCAGCAGTGGGGTGCGGGCGAGCTCCGCCTCCTGCCGCGCACGTTCCGCGCCGGGACGGTCGTGGTCGCGGGGACGTACGTCGTCGTGGGCGGCCTCGTCCTCGCGGCGGCGCCCCTCCTCGCGGGGCAGCTCTCCGCCGACCCGGAGGTCGCCGCGCAGGCGGCGCTGTACCTGCGGGTCGTCGGGCCGTCGTACGCGGGCGTCGGCCTCGTGCTGTACCTCGTGACGCTGCTCGAGCAGCTCGGCTACGGGCGCGTCGCCGTGACGCTCAACGTGCTCTACCACGCGGTGTCGCTCGGGGTCGGCGGGGCGCTCGCGCGGTCGGGCGGCGGGCCCATCGCGCTGTACGCGACGATCGCGGTGACGAACGTCGTCGGGCTGGCCGTCCTGCTCCCTGTCGCGGTGCACCTCGTGCGACGACGCGCGGGCGGCCGGGTGGGGCAGGGCACGCCGTGACGGCCGGAGCGGCGGTCGCGCACGCCGGGGAGCCCGGGCCGGGAACGGCTGCGGCAGGCGGCGCGGGCCGCGACCCGGTGCTGAGCGTCGTCGTCATGCACCACCCGGCGCGGGGCGACGTGTCGGGCCTCGTACGCGCGTGCGCGCCGCTGCACGTCCGCGTCGTCGAGGACCCCGACCCGGACGGTCCGCCCAGCCCGCTGCGCACCGCCAAGCGCGCCTGGGCCGCCGTCGCGCCGGGTGCGACGCACCACCTCGTGCTCCAGGACGACGTCACGCCCGTCGCGGGCTTCGCCGCACTCGTCCGGCGGGCGGTGCGCGCCCGGCCGCGGCACGCCGTGGCGCTGTACTCGAACTGGAACAGCCCGCGCAACGCCTACCTCGTGCGCGCCGCCGCGGCCGCGGGCCAGGCCTGGGCGCCGCTGGGCCACGACGAGTGGGTGCCGACCCTCGGCCTCGTGCTCCCCGCCGACGGCGCCCGACGCCTCGCCGCGCACCTCGCGACCCTGCCCGACGACGCGCGCGACGACGACGAGGCCGTCGTGACGTTCTGCGCACGCGAGGGGTACCCGGTCGTCGCGACGCTGCCGCACCTGCTCGAGCACGGCGACGGCCCCAGCCTCGCGGGCAACGACGCGCACGGCGCCCGCCACGCCACCGTCCCGGCGGGCGACGTCGTCGACCCGGACGCGTGGGACCGTCCGGGGCCGGAGCGCACGCCACCGCGCACGCCCGCGACCCTGCGGCCGGTCGCCGTGACGCTCGACCGGTCGCGCTGCACGCTGCGCGTCCTGCGTCCGGCGGTGGGCGAGCCGCTCGAGCACCCGTTCGGGTGGGGCTGGGACGCGTGGGCGGGGTGGCTCGGCGTCGACCCGGCGGTCGTCGCGCACGACGTCGCGGCGCTCGCCGCCGGGGTCTGCCCGGAGCTCGGGGGTGTCGCCCCCGCGGCGCTCGTCGAGCTCGGCGCGGCGTGCTGGCTGCTCGGGTCCGACGTCGCGCGCACGGACTGGCCACCGCCCGCCGGCGCGGGGACGACGGCGCACCGCGTGGCCGCGGTCCGGACGTGGGTGCTCGCGGGGCTGCTCCCCGCCGACCGCCCCGAGGGTCGGGTGGACGAGCTCGTCGCGTTCGGTCTCGACGCGCTCGCCGCAGGCGCGGCGTGGGCGACCACGGCGCGGGACGCCACGGTGGGCGGCGCGTCCCCTGCGGGGCCTGCCCGGCCCGATCCGGCCGTTCTCGACGACCGACCCGACCTGGCCGCAGGCGACGACCGTCGCGGCCCGACCGCTTGCGACGACAGTCCCCACCCGGCCGCTCGCGACGACCGGCTCGACCCGGCCGCGCTCGACGCGGTGCGGCTCCTGGCCGAGCGGGACGCGGCCGTCGTCTGCCGCGCGGCCGGTCCCGCGGTGCCGGTCCGGGTCGTCGTGCACGACTGCGTGACGTGCGGCGCGCAGGCCGCGCACGCCGTCGCCGACCTCGCCGCGCACGCCGACCTCGACGGCGCGGCCGAGCACGCCGTGGCGACCGCCGTCGAGCGGGACGCCACGGGCACCCGGGCGACGGTCGAGGTCCTCGCGTGCGAGCGCCTGGAGGCGCGGGGGTTCCTCGGCCTGGTGCCGGGCGGACGGCACGTCTCGCGCGGGCTGTGGGCGGCTCACCGCGCGTCGGCCACGGGCGAGGAGCGGATCGACGCCGCCGACCTCCTCGTGGCGCTGGTGGACGAGGCGTCCGGCCTCCCCGTCGTGGCCCGGGCGGTGGGCGAGCCGCTCGGCCGCCCGAGCCGCGCGCTGCTCGGGCTCCAGCACGCGACGGGTGCCGCGCAGGAGTACGCCGACCGGTACGCCGCGGCGCGGTCCGCGCGCGCGGCGGAGCTGCTGTGAGCGGCGGCCCGGCAGGGGGGTGGCGGTGGCGCGGGGACGCGCTGCTGCTCGACCTCGACGGCACGCTCGTCGACTCGTCCGCCGCGATCGAGCGCCACACGCTCGCGTGGGCCGCGCGCCTCGGGCTGGACGGCGCGGCCGTCGTCGCCGCGTCCCACGGGCGGCGTGACGTCGAGGTCGTCCGCCTCGTCGCGCCGGGCGCCGACGTCGCGCGCGAGGTCGCGTGGCTGCACCGCCTCTCGTGCGACGACACGGAGGGCGTCGTCGCCGTGCCGGGCGCGGCCGACCTGCTGGCCGGGCTGGACCCGCGCACGTGGACCGTCGTGACGTCGGCGGCGCGTGAGGTGGCGCTCGCGCGCCTCACGGCGGCCGGGCTGCCGGTGCCGGGGCGCCTCGTGTGCTCGGAGGACGTGACGCGCGGGAAGCCCGACCCCGAGGGTTTCCGCGCCGGGGCCGGGCTGCTCGGCGTCGACGCGCGGCGGTGCCTCGTGCTGGAGGACTCGGCGGCGGGCGTGGCGGCGGGCCGCGGGGCGACGGCGGCGGTGCTCGCCGTCGGGCCGGAGCCCGTGCCGGGGGCGCACCACCGCGTGCCGGACCTGCGGCCGGTGGCGGCACAGCCGCTGCGCGACGGGCTGGAGGTCGTCGTGCGGGTCGACCGCGCTCTGCCGGTGGCCGGGCTGGAGGTCGTGGCGTGAGCGGTGCCCTCGAGGTCGAGGTCTGGTCCGTCGACACGACGGTCCCCGTGCCGGGCGGAGCGACCCTCCTCGGCCCGGCCGAGCGCGCGCGGTCCGCGCGGTTCGTGTCCGGCGTCGACGCGTCCCGCTACGTGCACGCCCACGTCGCCGCACGGACGATCCTCGCGCGCCGCACGGGGCTCTCACCGGCGGACGTCCGGTGGGAGGTGGGGCCGCACGGGAAGCCGGGACCCGTCGTCGGGCAGCGGTGGAACCTCAGCCGGAGCGGGGGGCACGCGCTCGTCGCGCTCGCCGTCGCCGACGTGGGCGTCGACGTGCAGGTGCGCGACCCCCGCGTCGACGTGGCCCGCGTCGCGGCGCGCTACCTCGCCCCCGCTGGCCGGACCGCGGGAGCCGCCGACGACTGGCGGCGCCTCGCGCGCCTGGAGGCGTGCGCCAAGGCGGTCGGCGGGCGCCTGCTCGACGTGCTCGGGCTCGACGTCACCACCCCCGGGCTCGTGCGGGCCGACGGCGGCGCGTGGTGCGGGCACGAGTGGTGGGTGACCGACGTGCCGGCCCCGGGCGGCGCCGTCGCCGCGTGCGCGACGCCCGGTGCGCGCCCGCACGCGTGCCGCGTCCGGACGTGGCCGGGTGAGCAGCGCGACCGCCCCCGCACGGTCCGGGTCCCGCAGCCGGCCGCCGTGGTGGAGGGGGTCCGATGAGGGTCGTGCACCGGGTCGGGGTCCGTGGCCCGACGGGCGAGGGGCCCGCCACGTGGGGACAGACCGCCATCCGGCGGGCGCTCGCCGCGCTCGTGCCGCAGGACCACCAGTTCAACCTCGTCTGGGGCGGTCCGCTCGATCGTCCGCTGCCCGTCGCCGCGGCGGTCGAGGTCGTGCGGGCGCTCGTCGAGCGGCACGACTCCCTGCGGACCCGGATCCACGCACGGGGCGGCGACTTCGTCCAGGAGCTCTGCGGCGCCGGGGAGGTGGAGGTCGTCGAGGAGCGGGTCGACGACCTCGACGCCGTCGCCGTGCGCGGCGCACGGATGCGCCACGAGCTCTGGGGCCGGGCGTTCGACTACGCGACGGACTTGCCCGTGCGCGCCGGTCTCGTGACCGTCGACGGCGCGGTGCACCACACGGTGCTCGTCGTCGCGCACACCGCCCTCGACGGGTGGGGCCTGCCCGTGCTCGACGCCGACCTCACGGCCCTCGCCGCGGGGACCGCCCCGCCGGAGCGGACCGCGTGGACGCCGCTAGACGAGGCGGCCTGGCAGACGTCGGACGAGGGCCGACGGCACGACGCCGCCGCCCGCGCGCGCACCCTGCGCACGATGCGGGCGGCGCCCGTCGAGGTCTTCCCGCGGGGGAGCCCCGACGGCGGGACCACCGGCGGCGGGAGCACCGCCCGCGAGGGCGCAGGAGACGAGGGGACGGAGGGCGGGGGCGCGGGAGGCACGGTCGCCGCCGCGCGGCCGCGCTACCGGCAGACCGTCCTGCGGTCGATGCGGCTCGGTCCCGCCGCCGAGCTCGTCGCCGCGCGGTGGCGCACGAGCACGTCCTCGGTGCTGCTCGCGGCGTCGTGCCGGGCGCTGGCCGCCGCCGCGGGCCGGGACGACCTCGCGCTCCAGGTCATGGTGAGCAACCGGTTCCGGCCGGCGCTCGCGGACGCCGTCGTGACGACCGCGATGGAGGGGTTGCTCCACGTCGACGGTCTCGACGCCCCGTTCGAGGAGGTCGGGCCGCGCGTCTGGCGGGCCGCGATGACGGCGTACCGCTCGGCCTGCTACGACAAGGATCTGCTCCGGCGCGAGGCCGCCGCCGACCCGACGACCGCGCACGACGGGACCTGCTGGTACAACGACCGGCGTGGCACCGGGCCCGACCGGACGTTGCGGGCGCGGCCCACGCGGTGGCGGCGGCTGGCGCGCGCCGACGCGTCCGACGAGCAGGGCGGCGTCACGCTCACGCTGCACCTCGTGGACGCCCCGGACGGCGGCGTCGACGTGGTGCTGACGGCGGACGCCGGGCGCCTCGACGACACGACCGCGGAGTCCGTGGTGCGGGACGTCGAGCGCACGGTCCTGGCGGCCTCCCGGGCCCCGACCTCCTCGGCGCCTCGACGCGACCCTCGGGCCGCCGCCCCCCGCACTCCGTGACGGCGTACCGAGGGGCTCGCCCGCGCGTCGGGCGGTGTGACGTCCGCAACGTGGTGCGGCTGAGGTGGCGCCAGCGCGTGCGAGGAGTGCTGGACCCTGGGAGTGTTCACGTCCGCAGGGGGAAACCGACGTATCGGAGGAGAACTCATGGGTTGGATCGCGTACATCGTCCTCGGTCTCGTGGCCGGTCTCATCGCCCGTGCCGTCCTGCCGGGCAAGCAGACCGGATCGGTGATCATCACGATCCTGCTGGGCATCCTGGGCGCGCTGCTCGGTGGGTGGCTCGGCTCGGTGTTCTTCGGGACCTCGCTGGGCGACCTGGGCGACTTCCGCACCTGGCTCCTCGCCATCCTGGGCTCGCTCATCACGCTCGGCGTGTACGGTGCGGTCACCCGGAACAACCGGGGCTGACCGTGCGCACGGCGCACCGTCGGTGACGTCGGGGACGGGAGCGTCGTGGGGAGCACTGGCACCGGGGGAGTCCGCGTCGAGGACGGTGGCCGTCGCTGGGTGATGTGGGGCCAGATCGACTTCGCGGTCACCCACGAGGTCAAGGCACGGCTCGCCGCCACGATCGACGGCCGTCCCAAGACGGTCGACCTCTCGGCCGTGACGTTCATGGACTCGTCCGGCCTGCACCTGCTCCTCATGAAGGTGACCGAGGAGTCGCGACCGCGGCTCCTCGGTGTCCCGCCCCAGGTGCTCGAGATCCTGGAGTTCAGCCACGCGCTCGACCTCGTCGAGATCGTCGGCCCCGACGAGGTGCCCCCGCCCGACGAACCGGCCGGCGCGCTGGCCGGCTGACCGACCGCCCGCAGCGCGCGACGTGCTATCCCAGCGCGTCGCGCGCCGCGCGTGCGACAGCCGTCGCGAGCCGGTCGAGCGAGGCGGAGTGCAGCCGCCACTGCTGCCAGTGCTGCGGAACCTCCATCGCCCGCGCGTCGTCGAAGCCGACGAGGCGCCCGGCCCGCTCGGCACGGGCGCTCTGCAGGTCGGGCAGCATCCCCCAGCCCATGCCGAGCTCGACGGCCCGGCGGAACTCGTTCGAGGCGGGGACGTAGTGGCGCGGCGGCTCGAGCGCTGTGCCCGCCTCCTCCGCCCGGAGCCGCAGGTAGCGCTCCTGGAGGTCGTCCTTGCGGTCGAACGCGAGGACGGGCGCCCGGGACAGCGCCGCGGCCGTCGGGCCGTCCGGGAACCAGCGCTCGACGAACGCCGGGCTCGCGCAGGGTCGGTACCGCATCCGGCCCAGGAGGGTCGACCGGCAGCCCGGCACCGCGTCCGCGACCGACGTCACCGCAGCCACCGCCGTCCCGTCGCGCAGGAGCCCGATCGAGTGCTCCTCGTCCTCGCGCAGCACCTCCAGCCGTGCCCATCCCGCCGCCTCGGCCAGGGCGGGCAGCGCCCACGTCGTGAGGGCGTCCCCGGAGACGACGAGCGTGATCTCCGGCAGCGCGGCCGGGTCGCCCGCGTCCTCCGCGCTCCGCCGGACGCCCAGCTCCGCGAGCACGTCCGCCTGCTGCAGCGCGAGATGGCGTGCGTGGCGCACGAGCACCCGCCCGGGCGCGGTCAGCTCGGCGGGCTTGCCCCGCCGCACGAGCACCTGGCCGACGGCGGACTCCAGCGCGCGCATGCGCTGGCTCACGGCCGACGGCGTGACACCGAGACGGCGCGCCGCGGCGTCGAACGTGCCGGTCGCGGCGATCGCCTCGAGCGCGCGAAGCTGGTCGGGCTGCAGGTCCACCATGAGCGGATCTTACGGTTCTGCAGAATCTGTCGCTGTACTTCACGCGTGCACGGTCCTTACCGTCGAGGGGTGCTCGCTCTCCTCGCGCCCCTCGCCGCCGGCCTCGCCGCCGGGCTGTCCCTCATCGTCGCGATCGGTGCGCAGAACGCGTTCGTGCTGCGTCAAGGGCTCCGGCGCGAGCACGTGCTGCCCGTCGTCCTCGTCTGCGCGCTCTCGGACCTCGTGCTCATCGCGGCCGGGACGGCCGGCCTCGGCGCGCTCGTGACGGGTGCGCCCGTGCTCCTCACCGTCGTGCGGTGGGGTGGCGCCGCGTTCCTCCTGACGCTCGCGGCGCTCGCCGCCCGACGCGCGCTGCGCCCCGGCGGCCTCGACCCGGCGGCGGGCGCGGGGGCGACGTCGGCGCGGTCGGCGGTGGGCACGTCGCTCGCCCTCACGTGGCTCAACCCGCACGTGTACCTCGACACCGTCCTGCTGCTGGGGTCGCTCGCCGCGGGCTACGCCGCCGCCCACGCGGGCGGGGCGACGGTCGGGGGCGCCGACGCCGCCCGGTGGCTGTTCGGTGCCGGGGCGATGGTGGCGAGCGTCGTCTGGTTCACCGCGCTCGGCTTCGGGGCGCGGCTGCTCGCGCCGGTCTTCGCCCGACCCGGGGCGTGGCGGGTGCTCGACGGCGCGATCGCCCTGGTCATGGCGACGATCGGCGTGTCCCTGCTGCTGGGCGGCTGAACGGTCGGGGTGCAGGCCGCGGCACGGCGCACGAGGCGGTGGGGCGACGGCGTCAGGGCGTGGGGTCGAGCTGGTAGAACGTGCGGATGCGCTGCTGGGTCGCCGGGTCGATGCGGCGGCGAGGGCTCGTCGAGCCGCCGGCGTGCACCGCGATCCACGAGCGCAGGACCGTCGGCTGGACGTCGACGACGCGCGCGAACTCGTCGACGGTCGGCCACGTGGGCTGCGGCGTGCGGACGCGCGGCCCGCTCGCGGCGAGGTGCAGGTCGTCGCCCCAGGCCATGGCCTCGGCGGTCGACGGGAAGCCCCCGATGCGGCCCGGCGTCGGGTACGGCTTCTCGAGGCACCACTCCGTGCCGCGCGCGACGATGCGGTACGTGCCCTCGGGCGCGTGCGCCTCGTACTCGTCCGGTCCGGTGTTCCCCCAGTTCAGCCCCATGGGCCACATCCTCAGCGGAAAGCGCTGTCAGCGGAAGGGACCTAGGTCAACTTCACCCGCTGCTGCTACTGGACGCTTGTCCAGTTCGCGTCTAGCGTGAGGAGCAGCCGGTGCCGCATCTCTGCCCCCTGCTGGTGCGGCACCGGCAACCACCCCCTCACCCCCGCGGCAGCCTCTCGGCGTCCCGGCGGTAGAGCGCGGCGTGCTCCCGCAGGTCGTCGCGGCCCGTCGTCCGGGCGCGCTCCTCGGTCCAGTCCGCGAGGTCGAGCAGGCGCTCGCGCATCGTCCGGAGCACGACGGCGGCCCCCGGCGCCGCGTCCGGCCCGTACGCCTCCAGCAGATGGGCCAGCCGCTCCTCGGGACGCACGTCCGCGGGCGCCGGCATGTCCTCGCACCAGCCGCACATCCGGTAGGCCAGGTAGGCGAGGTCCCACGCGCGCGGCCCGGGCGCCGCCATGTCGACGTCGATGAACCCGACGACCTGGTCGCCGTCGTGCACCATGTTGTAGGGCGCGACGTCGTTGAGGCACACGACCTCCGCCGGCTCGCGCACCGGCGAGCGCCACACCGCGGCCGGGGGAGCGAAACCGACCGAGGCGTCGTGCACCCGGCGCAGCATCCCCGCCGCCTGCTCGCGCGCCGCGGGCGTCCACACCCAGTCGGGGACGGGCCAGCCGCCCGTCTCGCCGGGGATCCAGCCGAGCACCTCGCGGCCCTGCTCGTCGAGCCCGAGCGGCGCGGGCACGAACGACACGCCCTGCGCGCGCACCCAGGCCAGCAGCGCCTGGACGGTCGGCGTCCACGGGCCCGCCGAGCGCCGCACGGTGTCCCCGCGCCGCACGACGTCGTTCACGTTGCCGCCGGTGAGCTCCTGCTCGGTCGTCGTGTCCTCCATGGCCCCGATCCTGCTCGGTGGACCGAGCCGGGCACAGCGATTAACGGTCTCCGACGAGCGCCCAGGCGCCGGGCGGACGACGCAGCCCACTACGATGCGGAGGTGAACGCGGACGCGAGCTGGTTTGACGAGGCGACGTCGGGCAGCGACGTCGGTCGCCTCGCTCGCGAGGTCGCGTGGGCGGACACCCCGCTGGGGGAGCCAGAGACCTGGCCGGTCGCCCTCCGCCACGCGGTGCGGCTGTGCTTCTCCACCCGGTTCCCCGCGATGCTCGTGTGGGGTCCGGAGCTGACGCTCCTCTACAACGACGGTTACCGGGACCTCCTCGGCACCGACAAGCACCCGAGCGCGCTCGGGGCGCCGGTCCGTGCGGTGTGGCCGGAGATCTGGGACGACATCGAGCCGCTGTTCGACGCGGTGCTCACCGAGGGCCGCGCCACCTGGAGCGAGGACATGCCCCTCGTGATGAACCGCTCCGGCTTCGACGAGGAGACCTACTTCACCTTCTCCTACAGTCCCCTCGTCGACGACGACGGACAGATCGCTGGCGTCCTCGACATCGTGACGGAGACGACCCGGGAGGTCGTGAACCAGCGCCGCCTGCTCACGCTCGGGGAGCTGCACGCCGTCCTGCCGACGACGGCGGGCAGCCTCGCCGCGTTCGCCCGGCCGGTGGTCGAGGTGCTCGCCCGCAGCGCCGACGTCGCACGCGTCGCGTTCTACGCCATCGACGGTCCGCGCCCGCGCGTGCTCCTGGAGGCGGGCCACGCGGCCGACGCGACGGAGGCCGACGCCGTCGGGCGCACGCTCAGCACGGGGCAGCGCGAGGTCGCGGCGGGCCGCGTGGTGAAGCCCCTGCGGGACGCGAGCCCGCGGGGCGCCGCGGGCGTGCTGGTCCTCCAGGCGGCGCCCGGCCGCCCGTGGGACGACGACTACGCGCGCTACCTCACCGGTCTCGCCACGACCATCGGTGCGGCGCTGCGCGACGCCGCGCGGATGCGCACGACCCTGGACGAGCTGCGCCGTCGGGCGGAGCGGTCGGAGGAGGAGACGGCGCGCGCCCGCGAGCTCGCGCTCGTGCTCCAGCAGGCGGTGCTCACCGAGCCGCCGCAGCCCGAGGACCTCGAGGTCGCGGTGCACTACCAGCCCGCGACCCACGACCGCGACATCGGCGGTGACTGGTACGACGCGTTCGTGGCGTCCGACGGCGTGACGACCCTGGTCATCGGCGACGTCGTCGGGCACGACCTGGGCGCCGCCGCGACGATGGGCCAGCTGCGCGGCCTGGTGCGCGCCATCGGCTACGACAGCGGCGCGACCCCGGCCCGCCTCCTCGAGCGCGTCGACGCCGCGATCGACGGCCTCGCCCTGGGGATCAACGCCGTGGCGACCGCCGTCGTCGCCCGCATCGAGCAGAGCGACGACGAGCGCTCCCGCGGCGTGCGGACCGTCCGCTGGTCCAGCGCGGGCCACCTGCCCCCGGTCGTCGTCCGCGCGGACGGCGCGGTCGAGGTGCTCACCGTGCGCAACGACCTCCCGCTCGGCCTGCGCCCGGGCGCGGGCCGGCACGACCACACCGTCGAGCTCGGCACCGACGACACCCTCGTCCTGTACACGGACGGGCTGGTGGAGCGCCGCGGGCACAGCATCCGGGACGACGTCGCGGCGCTCGCCGACGCGCTGCGGGGCCTGGCGGGCGCGAGCCTCGACGACGTGGTGCGGACGGCGCTCTCCCAGGTCCTCCCCGGCGACGCCGAAGACGACGTCGCGCTCGTCGCGCTCCGCACCGGACCGCAGGCGGCGGCCGTGCGCCGCGACGCGTCGGGCGCGCCGGTGGCCGTCGCGGTCTGACGTCCGCCGCGGTCAGGGCGTGACGTCGACGCGTGCGGACGGCGGCGCGGCGCACCCGACCGTCGGGTCGACCTCGCACACCGTGGGGGCGTGCCGGAGGCTCACCGAGACCTCGGTCTCGCCGGAGGGCACGTCGTCGGGGACCGGGAACGTGCCGTCCGCGGCACCGTCGTCACCGGGCTCGAGGATCCCGAGGGACGCGCTGTACCGGCCGGTGGCGGGATCGCTCGCGGGTCCCCGGGCCGTGATCAGCACCTCGTAGCGCGCGCGGTCCGGCAGGTCGTGCTCGCACCCTGTGCCCCCGCTGCTGCTCGGCACCTCGACACGCAGGTCGTCGCCCGGGGCGACGCGCTGCGGCGTCACCACCGGGTCGCCGGGCTGGCAGTACGCCGTCCGCTCGTCAGCCCCGAGCGCGCAGCCGGACGCGACGGTCACGACGACGACCAGCCCGGAGAGCGCTCGGCGGGGGACCCGACCGCGCCCTCCGGGCGACGCCGTCACGGCTGCGCGTCGTCGACCCACGTCAGGTGAGGTGGTCGTAGTCGCCGCGGACCCACGCGGCGTGCCGCTGCGCGGAGCGGAGCACGACCGCGCGGGCGTCGGCGGGGATCACGCCCTCGAAGTTGTTGTAGAGCCGCTCGAACGGGCGCCGCGCCACGCGCTCGGCGACGCGCAGCACGACGGCCGCCGAGAGCGGGATGCGGTTGGGGTAGGACCGCATGAAGCTCACCGACGTGCGGTCGGGGTTGGCGAAGATCGTGTCGCCCGAGAGCAGCACGCCCCGACCGTCGGCGCCGGCGGCCCAGTGCACGACGGCGCTCCCGGGGAAGTGGCCGCCCGGCTGCGAGAGCACGACGCCCGGCAGCACCTCCCGCTCGCCGGTCCACGTCTCGACGACCCGGTCCGGCCGCGCGACCCAGTGCGCGTCCGCCTCGGCGACGAGCACGGGGACGTCGCCGAGCGCACGGCTCCACTCGACCTGCACGCCGAACATGTGGGGGTGGCTCGCGGCGATCGCGACGACCGGGCCGAGCGCGCGCACCTGCTCGACGGCGGCGTCGTCCACGTAGCCGGGCGGGTCCCACAGGAGGGTGCCCGCCGGGGTGCGCACGATCTTGGCCTGCTGCCCGATGCCGACGCTGGGCTCGCTCGTCAGGCCGAACAGGTCCGGCTCGAGCTCCTCCAGGACGAGGCGTTCGCCCGCCGCGGCGAGCTCGGCGAGCGTGGTCCACGCCTGGCCCGTCGCGGGCACCCACTGGCGCTCGTCGGCGCAGATCGCGCACACCGCCGGTCGCTCGGCGTGCTCGACCGCGCACGTGCGGCAGATCCACCAGCCCGCGTCCGGGGTCGGGTCGGGGGAGGGCGCGGGCGTCGTCGTCATGGCACAGGTCTACCGTGCCCCGCCGACACGCGTCTCCTGAGAGACTGTCGCCCCCATGATCTCCACGCTCCTCGTCGCGCACCCCTGGATGTCGCCGCTCGCGCTCGCGGCCCTCGTCGTCGTCGGCCCGTTCGTGGGCGCGTGGCTCGTCGGGCGCCGCCGGCTCACCGGCGCGCTGCTCGCGCTGTCCCTCGTGCCGCTGCTCCTGCTGACGCTCGTGCCGGTCGACCGCGAGCTGTACGCCGTCTGCACGGTGAGCTGGGTGCTGCCGACGCCGGCCCGGGTCGAGCTGTTCGCGAACGTCGTGCTGTTCGTGCCGCCGGTCCTCCTCGCGGCGCTGCTGCTCCGCCGGCCGCTCGTCGCGCTGCTGGGCGGGGTCGTCGCGTCGGCGCTCGTCGAGGTGTTCCAGGCGCTCGTCCCGGCGCTGGGCCGGTCGTGCGACACGAACGACTGGCTCTCCAACTCGATCGGCGCGCTCGTCGGCGCGGGGATCGCCGTCGTCGCGCTGGGTCTCGCCGCGCGGCGGTCGCGCACGACGGACGTCGACCGCGTGCCCGCGACCCGCGCGTCCTGACGGTCGCGGCCGAGCGCCCGGTCGGGCCCGGGCGCCCGGGCGCAGGACCTGAGGACGGACACGGTGTGGGAACGCTTCCACGGAGCGTGCTCCCCGGGTTAGCGTGGTGGTCCGGGCGCGTCGCCCGTCACCGCCGACAGGACCACGCCGGGAGTACGCCATGCCGACCACCACGCTCGACGACGTCGCGGCCGCCGCGCGCGTGTCGCGGTCGACGGCGTCGCGCGTCGTGCGCGGGACAGGCCCCGTCTCGGACGAGGCGCGCCGCGCCGTGCTCGCCGCGGTCGACGAGCTGGGCTACGTGCCGCACCCGGGAGCACGTGCGCTCGCGAGCGGTCGGGGCGAGCGCGTCGTGGTCGCGGTCGGGTCGCCGTCGGCGGACCTGCTCGCCGACCCCTACGTCGCGCGCGTCGTCGCGGCGGCGAGCCGCACCGCGGACACCCAGGGCGTCGGGGTGGCCCTGCGCTGGCTCGGCCGCGACCCGCAGGAGGAGCTGCGCCGCCTCGCGCGCGACCCCGGCGTGGGCGGCGTGCTGCTCGTCGACTACTCGGCGGACGTGCTCGCGAGCGTCCCGCGCGAGCTCGTCCCGCGCGTCGCGGCGATCGGCCCCGCGGACGGCCGCGTCCCCTCCTACGACGTCGACGCCGCCGCCGGGATCGCCGCGCTCGTCGAGCACGTGCTCGCGGACGGGCGGCGCGACGTCGTCATGCTCACGGGGCCGGGCTGGCTGCCCGGGTCGCGGCGTGCCGTCGAGGCCTACGAGAGCGTGGTCCGGGCGGCCGGGGTCCCCGCGCGCGTCGTCGCGGCCGACCTCTCGTGGTTCGCCGGCGCGGAGGCCGCGCGCGAGGCGCGACGGCGCTGGCCCGGGATCGACGCCCTCGTCGCGATGAGCGACACGCTCGCCGTGGGCGCGATGCGCGCGCTCGCGGAGGACGGCGTCCGCGTGCCCGACGACGTCGCGGTCACCGGGTTCGACGACCAGCCGTTCGCCGAGCAGGCCGGTCCCGGCCTGACGACCGCCACGCACCCGGTGGAGCGCATCGCGGCCGCCGCGACCGCGGCCCTGCTCGGACGGCGGCACGACGACGAGCGGACGTTCCCGTCCGTCGTCGTGCGGCGCACGAGCGCCTGACCCGGCCGCCGGGACGGTCCGGCCTCAGGCGGGGAGGTCGTGCGCGAGCAGGTCCTCGCGCAGGTGCCGGGCGTACCCGCCGGGCGTGCGCCCGACGAGGCGCGCCGACGTCAGGACCTCGGCGGACGCGTCGGCGACGACGCGCGCCCCCGCGGCCCGGGTGCGCTCCACGAGCCCCACGTCCTCGTGCTCGGCGACGGGCGCGAACCCGCCCGCGGCGTCGTGGGCCGTGAGGCGGACGCCCAGGTTGGCGCCGTGCACGTGCCCGTTCGCGTGGCCCGGCCGGTGCGTCGCGAGCCACGCGCGCGCCCGGTCCGGCGAGAGCGCGGCCAGCTCGGGACGGACCGTCCCGACCACGACGTCCGCCCCGGCGTCGGCCAGGTCGAGCTGACGGGTCAGCCAGTGCTCGGGCACCGCGGAGTCGGCGTCGGTGCACGCGAGCCACGTGCGGGCGGCGGCACGCTCCCGGCGCACCGCGAGGGCAGCGACCCCCGCGCGCACGCCTGCCCGACGCGCGCGCCCGACGTTGCCGTGCGCGACCTCCACCACGCGCACGCCCGCGGCCCGGGCGACGCGCGCGCTGCCGTCGGTGCAGCCGTCGAGCACGACGACGACCGCGATCCGCACCCCCGGGCGGTCCCGCGCGACGGCGGCCGTCGCACGCCCGAGCGCCGCCAGGCAGCGGGGCAGCAGCTCTTCCTCGTCGCGGGCGGGGACGACCACGACGACGCGCTCGATCGTGCCTGCCGACCCGCTCCCCGGGGCGCTCACAGCAGCCCCGTCGCGCGCGCGACCGAGACCGCCGGACGGCGGACGAGCACGTCGAGGACGAAGTCCTCCTCCACGTGGTGCGCGAGCCGGTCGAGCTCCGGGCGGGCGGCGAGGCGCGCGTGCACCTCGTCGCCGCCGAGCGGGTACTCGACGACGTCGTGCCGCCAGTGGCACGCGACGAGCACGCCGTCGTCGGCGAGCGACGCCGTCGCCCGGTCCAGCGCGCGGTCGAGGTCGTCGCGACCGTAGTAGTAGAGGACCTCCGAGAGCACGACGAGGTCGAACGTGCCGTCGGGCCACTCGTCCGGGGTGTCGAGACGCAGCAGCTCGACCTCCGGCCCGAGGCGGCGCCGCGCCTGCGCCAGCGGCGCCTCGGCGACGTCCACGCCGACCACGCGGTCGCAGCGCGCGGCGAGCTCGGCCGTGAGCACGCCCGTCGAGCACCCGAGCTCGAGCGCGGCCCGGAACCGCGGCCGCGGGAGGCTCGCGAGGAGGACGGCCCGCTTGCGCTGCTCGTACCAGCGCGTCTCGAACCCCCACGGGTCGCGTCGGCCCGCGTAGAAGCGCTCGAAGAACCCCGCGCCGAGGCTCGAGCCCGGGTCTGCGGGCTCCTTCGCGACCCGGCGGCCCGACGCGTCGACGAGCACCTCGACGCCGCGGCCCGCGTGCCGGAGCATCTCCGGGCCGAGCGTCGCCTCGTCGCCGGGTGCCGCGGACAGCGGCTCGACCTGCGTCACGTGGGCGGCGAGGGCGCGCCGCTTGGCCTCCCTGGCCCCCGCGGCCAGCGGCAGCGCGCGCAGGGTCGGCCACGGCACCGCGTCGTCGCCCGGGTCCGCCCAGTGCCACAGCCACACGGGGTACTCCAGGAGGCGCAGACCGAGGCGGTCGGCGACCTCCGCCGCCACCTCGCCCGCGATCCGGTGGTCGCGGTGCCCGTCGCCGCGCCACGGCGCGCACAGCACCACCGACGACGGCGGCACGTCCTCGCCGCTCGGCCCGGCGAGCACGTCGTCCACCACGTCGCCGAGCACGCGGGCGAGGTCGTCGCGGTGCTCGCGCAGACCGCCGTCGGGCAGGCCGGGCAGCACGACCCGGGCCGCGGGCGCCAGGACGGCCACCGCGTCGGCCACCTCCGCGCGGCGGACGGCGCGGAGCCGCTCGGGGGAGATCGTCGTCGAGCCCGCGTGCGACGCCTCGCCGTCCGTCGCGACCACCACGGTCACCGCGGCGCCGCGGCCGGCCAGCTCGTGCACGAGCCCCGCCGCGCCGAACGACTCGTCGTCGGGGTGCGCGGCGAGCACCACGAGGTGCGCGACCTCGCCCACGTCGAGGCGCGGGACGTCCAGGATCCCGGCGCGCACCCACGCGTCCTCCGACGTGCCGGGCTCGCGGTGGTCGAACGTCACCACGCCGTCGTCCCGTGCGCGAGGAGGGCGCGGCCGAGCGACGCGTCGTCGCGCTCCGCGTGGTGCTGGCGCACGTACAGACCGAGGTCCGCGACGCGCCGCGCGAACCGCTCGTCCGTGGTCAGCGGGCCCGGGCCGAGCGCGTGGGCGCAGCGCCGCTGCACCTCCTCGACGACCTCCGCGACGACGCCGCGCACGCGGCGCGCCAGCAGGGAGGCGTCCGGGCCGTCCACGCCCGCATCGACGGCGCTCGCGGCCTCGGCGAGGACCGCCCGGCCGGCGGCGAGCGCGCGGTCCGTCGCACCGAGGTGCGCGAGCGCGAGCTGGTCGGGCTCGCGCGCCGCGAGCGCGTCGCGCTGCGTCCGCGCCAGCCCGACGGCGCCACCCCACCAGCATGCCGCGACGCCGATCCCGCCCCACGCGAACCCCGGCCGCTCCAGGTACCAGCCGGGCGCCCCGACCGGCACGGCCGGGACGTCGTCGAACCGGACCGCGGCGCTCACGACCTGGGCGAGCCCGCGCGCGACCCACGGCCCGTCGGCGGGGACGACGCCCGGCGCCCGCAGCGCGACCGCGAACAGCCGCCGACCGGCGTCGGTCCACGCCGTGACGAGCGCGTGCGAGAGGTCGGCGGCGAGGGAGCACCACGGCTTCGTCCCCGAGAGGACCCACGCGCCGTCGCGCTCGTGCGCCTCCAGCCGGACGCCGGGACCCTCCGCCGCGTACACGCCCCACGTGCTGTCCGGACCCGCCCCGACGGCGTCGAGCGCCACGGGGACCGGGACCTGCCCGAGGATCGCGAGGGCGTCGAGGTGCGGCTCGACGACGCGCGCGGCGCCCACGTCCGTCGCGGCGAGCGAGGCGAGCGCGCCCCAGAGCTCGGCGGTCCGCCCGTCGCCGGGGAACGGCGCCCGGGCGCCGATCGTCCGCGCGTGGTCGAGGAGGGCCGTGACGTCGGTCCCGGCCGCGTCGATCGCGGCGAGCTCGTCGGGCCCGACGAGCGCGGGTCGGTCGGCGAGCGGGGTCGACGGCGGGCCCAGGTACAGCGGGACGAGGCCGGGGGTGGTGGGTCGAGCGAGGTCGGGCATGTCGCGGCTCCCGAGGGTCGAGGGCGGGCCTCGTCTCGACCCGCCACGACCGTAACCGCGGGGGCGTCGCCGGGCGCGCCCAGCCCCGGGTCGGGCCGTGTGGGAAGACGAACAGGGCGCGACGGCGCCGCCGCCGGCGCCGCAGGCGCAGGGGAGCCGGGGGCGCCGGCGTGGTCAGTCGCGCCGCGGCGTCGTGCCCGGGCCGGTGCCCTCGTCGTCCGCGCTCGTGCGCCCGGTCTCGTGAGCGTCCGTGTCCGTGTCGGCGTCCGACGACCGGCCGTGCGACTCGCGGAGGGCGCGCGCCTGCTCGACGGCCTCCTCGCGCTTGGCGGCCTTCTTGTCGCTCGCGCGCGTGTCGCGCGGCGGGAGCTGGATGCGCTCCTCCGCGGGCATGCCGCTCTGCAGCTCGCGGCTGCGCTCGACCTCCGCGTCGAGCTCGGCGCCGAGCAGGAGCGCGAGGTTCGTCAGCCAGAGCCACAGGAGGAAGATGATGACGCCCGCGAGGGTGCCGTAGGTCGCGCCGTAGTTGCTCAGCCCGCTGCCGAGGTACAGGCCGAACGCCGCCGAGGCGACGACCCAGACGAGGATCGCCAGGACCGCGCCCGGGCTGACCCAGCGGAACTTGGGCTGCTTGATGTTCGGCGTGAGGTGGTAGAGCAGCGCGACGAGGATCACGACGAGCAGGAGCGCGACCGGCCACTTCGCGACCTGCCAGACGGCGATCGCGGTGTCCCCGAGGCCGACGAGCTCGCCCACCTGGCGCGCGATCGGCCCGGACAGGACGAGGCTCCCGACGACCAGGCCCGCGAGCAGCACGGTGATGACGGTGACGCCCAGCATGACGGGGCGCAGCTTCCAGATCGGGCGCCCCTCCTCGATCTCGTAGATGCGGTTCATCGACCGCGAGAACGCGCCCACGTAGCCGGACGCCGACCACAGGGCCAGCACGACACCGATGACGAGCGCGAACCCGGCCTTGTCCGTGTCGGCGGCGTTCTCCACCAGCGGCTTGATCATGTCGAGCGTGGTCTGGGGCACGACGCCCTCGACGCTCTTGAGCACCGACTCGACGGCCTTCTCGCCGTCGCCCACGAGCCCGAGGATCGACACGAGCGCCAGGAGGGCAGGGGCCGAGGCGAGCACCGCGTAGTACGTCAGCGCGGCCGCGAGGTCGGTGCACTGGTCGTCCATGAACTCGCGCACCGCGCCCTTGACGGCGAAGCCCCACGACGGCTTGCGCAGGTCCGTGGGGGAGTCGGGCTTGTGGTCGGCGTCGGGGGCGGGCCGCGACTCCTCGTCCCGTGCGGTGCCGGACGTGTGACGTCCGCTTCTGTCGGTCATGGCGGCCTCCTCGGTGGGCGTCGCCTCGGCGCACGACGCTCGCGTCGGTGGACGGCCTCACGGCTCGTCCCGGACGAGCACCACGCTCCGTGCGCCGGGCTCCACCCGCAAGCGGAGGGGCCCGGGGCCGGTGGCTACTCGAGCCCGAGGTCCTGCTGCGCGGCGTGCAGGGCGTCGGCGGACGCGCGGAGCTGGCGCTCCTCGGCCGCGGACATCGTGAGGTCGAGGACCTGCTGGACGCCGCCGGACGCGACGACGCTCGGCACGGAGAACGCGACGCCGCCGATCCCGCGGTAGTCGTCGTGCACGGTGCCGACGGGCAGCACGGCGTGCTGGTCGCTGACGACCGCCTCGACGATCCGCGCACCGGCGAGCCCGATCGCGTAGTTCGTGGCGCCCTTGCCCTCGATGACCCGGTACGCGGCCTGGCGCACGTGGTCGGTGATCTCGTCGAGCTCGCCGTGCGTGAAGTGGTGGCCGTCGGGCGAGACCCAGTCGAGGATCGGCACCGGCCCGATGCGCGCCTGCGACCACAGCGCGAACCCGGTGTCCCCGTGCTCGCCCACGATGTCGGCGTGCACGCTCGTCGTCGCGACCTGCGCCTTGTCGGCGATCAGGCGCCGCAGCCGGGAGGTGTCGAGCACCGTGCCGGACGAGAAGACGCGGGACGTCGGCAGGCCGCTGATCTGCTGCGCAGCCACGGTCAGAACGTCGCACGGGTTGGTGACGATGCAGTAGACGGCGTCCGGCGCGTGCTCCAGGAGCTGCGGCAGCAGCGTCTCGAGGATCCGGACGTTCGTGCCGGCGAGGTCGAGCCGGCTCTGGCCCGGGTCCTGCTTGGCGCCGGCCGTGATGACGACGACGTGCGACCCCTCCACGACCGACGGGTCCGCGCCGCCGACGACCTCGCTCGCCCCCGTGAACTGCGTGCCGTGCGCGAGGTCGAGCACCTCGGCCTCGACCTTCGCGCGGTTGATGTCGTAGAGCGCCACCGTCCGTGCGGAACGGCGGATCAGCGCGGCGTACGCCAGGCTGGTCCCCACGCTCCCGGCGCCCACCACCGTGACCTTCGAGCTCTCGACGCGTGTCATGGGACCACGCTACGCACGGGCTGCCGACGCGGCGCGCGGACGACCGGGCGCACAGCCGAGGAGCGGCGTGGCAGGGCCTGGGGCATCATCGGCAGTGTTCGCCGGGCCGGCCGGGGAGGCCGGACCACCAGGTCGGGCAGCGCGAGACGAGGACGGTCATGAGACCTCTGCGGTCCCGGGTCGCGGTGGTCGCCGCGGTGGGTGTGGTCCTGGTGTCGGTGGGGTCGTGCTCGGCCGACGAGGAGCCGAGCTTCTGCGACACCGCCCGGTCCTACACGGAGACCGTCAGGGCCAGCACGGAGTCGCTCACGCGCGACGAGGCCGCGGACGCGTTCGCGCAGGACGCGGAGGCGATGCGCGAGGTCACCGCGCCCGACGAGCTCAGCGCGGACTGGGACCGCGTGACGACGACGGCTTCGGGCGTCGCGGAATCCCCCGCCGACGGCGGCGACGGGACCGAGCTCCTGCTCGACGACGACTACCAGGCCTCGTTCACGGCCGTCACCGAGCACGTCGAGGACAGCTGCGGCTGAGGGGGCTCATCGCGGCGAGTCAGGCCACCCCGACGGCATGCGGGCTGCTCGGGACTCGGGGACCGGTGCACAGACGATCAACCAGGACATGTAGTGCTCGACGACTCGTCCTCCGAGGTTCGCGACGGCCGCTGCGACCTCGTCGACCTCGTCCCGGCTCCAGTCGCTGAACGTGCTGAAGAGCCCGTGGACCTGCTCGGGGTCGAGCTCGATGCTCCAGCGGTACTCACCGATGTCCTCGACGGTGAACAGCCCGGAGGCAGTCAGCCGTGCTGCGGTCGACCTGACGTCCTCCGGGTTTCCGGCGCGGGGCGGCCTGCTCCGCCGCGCGACGATCCGCGCGACCCGGTCGCGGAACGGGGTCGGTTCCGCCGCGGGGTCGCCGAAGACGTGTCGCCAGACGAGGAACCGTCCGGCTGGCATCAGGGCGTGATGGAGCCGGGGCAGGAGCGCGTCGAGGTCCATCCAGTGGATGGAGGTGGCGGCGACCGCCAGGTCGAACGCGGCTCGCCCGAGCTCGGCGTCCTCGGCCCGCGCGACGACCACCTCCGCCGTCGGGTGACGGGCCGCGAGCACGGCGGCCAGCTGCGTGCCCGGTTCGACGGCGACCACGTCGACTCCCTCAGCGAGCAGCGGCCCGGTCGCCTCCCCGGTGCCTGCGCCGAGGTCGACCGCTCGCCGGCCTGGCGCGACCAGGCCCGTCCGGTGCACCCGCTCCCACAGCTCGGCCGGGTACGGCGGACGGGCGGACCCGTAGGAGTCCGCCAGCGCGTCGAAGTGCATGGGGTCCCCCATGGTCCGACCCTACGACGGCGGTGGCAGCGCAGCGGGAGGGTGAGGCTCTGGCCCGACGCCGTCGACCGGCGCAAGCGGTTCGACCACCTCGGTCCCAGGGGCGGTGCTGCTCAACCTCTCGGCGGGCTCGTGCGTTGTCGTGGGTGGAAGGAGGGCCGATGGCCGAGGTGCGGGTGGAGCAGGGGGCCGGGTCGGGCGGCGTCGAGGTCGAGGCGTCGCTCCCGCTCGCGGTGGGCGAACGGTCGTCGTCGGTCGAGTTCGAGGCGTTCGTGCGCGACTCGGCGAGAGCGCTGGCCACGACGGCCTACCTGCTGGTCGGCGAGCGGCACCGGGCCGAGGAGCTGACGCAGCAGGCGTACGAGCGCGTGTGGCGGGCGTGGCCGCGGGCACGCCAGGACCCGCTGCCGTACGCGCGACGCGTGCTGGTGAACCTCCGGGTCGACCACTGGCGCCGACGGCGGCGCGAACGGCTCGTGGACGTCGTGCCCGAGCGCGCGCACGCGGCGGGTGACGACGCCGTGGTCCTGCGCGACGAGCTCGTGCGGGCGTTGATGACCCTGCTGCCACGTCAGCGCCGGGTCGTCGTGCTGCGTCACCTGCTGGACCTGTCGGTCGAGCAGGTGAGCGTCGAGCTGGGCGTCACGCCTGGCACCGTCAAGGCCTCGGCGTCGCGCGGGTTGGCCGCGCTGCGCGTCGTGCTGGGAGAGGAGCACCCGTGAACGACGACGACCTCGCCGCCGCGCTGCGCGACCGGTTGCGCGCCGCGCCGTTCGACCCCGACCTCGACCCGGCTGAGGTCCTGACCCGCGCGCGGCGGGCCCGCACGCGCCGTCGTCTCGGTGCCGTCGCCGGGTCCGCGGTGGCGTTGGTCGCCGTGGTGGCGTTCGTGGTCCCGGCCGCGCTCGGGACGGCGGGCACCGAGCCCAGCACCCGGCTGGACCGGCTCGTGCCGGCAGGCCCGAGCGACTCGCCGCACACCGACCCCACGACCGGCGCGCCGGAACCGTCCACGCTCGCGCGCGACACGAACGGCGTCCGGGTCTGCGCGAGCTACGTGGCGCGGTCGGACGGGAGCACGGTGACCCAGTACCAGCCCGACGGCACGACGTACGAGATCGGCGGGCACGAGGGCTGGTGGAACGCGATCCCGGCCGACACCGACGGCGGCTATCTCCCCGTCGAGGAATGGCCCCAGCAGATCCTCGACCACCCTGCGACCGCCACCGTCGAGACCGTCAGCGGCACCGTTCTGGAGTCGTTCGACCGGCGCACCTGCGCCCCGGGCGAGGGTTACGTGCCCCCGCCACCCGAGACGCTGCCCCCCGACGCGATCGTCGTCCTGGACACCCGGACCGGCGAGGTCCTGGCCGAGCAGGCGCTCAACACCCCCACCACGCCGTAGACCGACGTCGGGGGCAAGCGAGGTCCGACCCGTGACGTCAGGACGGCCCGTCGTCTGCTTTCACCCGGTGCACTTTCAGCGGTTCGGCCCGCGGATGGGCTATGGTCCCCGTGCACCTTCGCTGGTTGTGAGCTTGCTGTGAGCCAGGCTGGGGCCTGCCCGTAGGGGGTGTGGGTTTCGGTTGCCGGTGCGCGCTGGTGCGTGCCGTGACGGACGGCTGGTTCACGAGGGCGTCGAGAAAAATCAGCGGGAGTGCCCTTGGCAGAGATCAATCTTCAAGACCTGTTCGCGGACGACCTGCTTTCCCGCGGCTTCCGATTGGATGGGCGTGTGTTTCGCCGCGAACCGGATGTGCCGAGCGGAATCACCATGAGCGTGTGGCTCAACCCCGAGAACCGACTGAAGCGTGTGCGGACGGTGACCGTAGATTGCTGGCAGGGGAGTGAGCCGCTGGGAAACTGGTTGTACGGATTTGACCAGGCACGAGCTGTGTCGGAGATCGAGCGCGGCGGTCCTTGGGCCTCATTCGAGTACGGGGAGGCAGTTACCGGTTGGCCGAGCGTGATCGTTGACGACTTCAGAAGGGTCACGCTCCCGTTCATCGATGCGTGCAGTTCTGTGGAGGCACTGTGCGCGCTGTTGCTGGAGTCCAAGATCCCTCCGTCGAACATGCGAAGGGCGCCGCTCGGGTGGGTCCAGGATGTCTGGGACATCTCGAAAAGAGCTGAGCTCCCAGAATTCGGCTCCCGTGCGCTCGATCTCGCCGCACGCCTGAGGCTCAGCGCGCAGGATTATGCGGACGCGAAGTGGTGGTTGGAGTCTCAGGGGTTGGATACGGACATCGCGCATCCACCACAGCGAACGGTTCGTCGGCTCCCGTGGCGACGGCGCTCCCGCAGCGGCTCCTGAGGAGCGAGCGCCGAACACTCCTGCCCATGGCCTCGTATCCGACTCTGCTCGGCAGGAGGTTTGTCTGTGTGCAGCATGATGTGGCGCGGGGGTCACTTTCGAGGTGAAGACGGGCACGCCCCGCTGCGCTTTGTGCAGCGCGCGCGAAAGCTGCATGGATCACCAAGCACCTCGGTGTCAAGAGAATGCTGATGAGGGTGTGAGGTTCCCAAGTATGACAAGCCAGGCGCCGCGGTCTCGGCCCCGGCCAGCGTTGGAGAACGTCGTCCAGGTGCGCCGCGGCCTGGCCCTGTGCCACGAGGCTCACCAGTCCCGGGCTCGTCGCGCGAGCGAGCGGTCCTGCCGCTCGGGCGTGGCGAGTGGCGCTCCGTGTCGGACGACGGTGTGCATCAGGAGCGGCGCGCGGACCGGTGAGGTCCTGGTCGGCCGAGCACCGGCTCCACACGCGCGCCACGCCGTAGACCGACACCCGCGCGCCGATCCTTCCGGGACGACACTCGACCTCTGCCAGACTCCTCAGGCATGGACGACGGACGAGCCTGGACGTGGGGCTTTCGCGCTGCGCGCCCGGCCGTCGAGCTGTTCGCGATCGCGACCGTCCTGCTCTGCGTCGCCGGCGCGCTGCCCGGCCTGGTCGTCGCCGCGGCGGTGACGGAGTACCACGACGAGGCGCCCCGTGCGGCAGCGGCGTCACCGGAGCTCCTCGCGGAAGTGCAGCAGCTCGCCACGTTCGTGGGTGGTGTCGGGGCGGTCCTCGCCCTGGGGTGCGGGGTCCTCGGCTGGCGCCTGGTCCGGGGCTGGGCCCGCGGCTCGTCCGACGTCGAGGCGCCCCGGGCCGTCGCGACAGCGGCGACCCTGAGCGCCGCCGCGATCGTGGGGGCGTTCTTCACCGCTGCGACGGGGTCGGGCGTGGCCGAGGTGTGTGCGTCCGGGGCTGCTCTGCTCGTCGTCACGTCGCTCGCGGTGCTCGGGTCCACGCAGCACGGCGCGCGCCGGCTGGCTGATCGGGCGGCGGCAGGGCACGCGGACGACGCTCGGGCCCCACGGGTGGGCCGTCGACGGCCGGTCCGTGCTCGGAGGTGATCAGAGCGTCCAGCCCACCCGGGCTTCCATCGGGCCGCCGCACGCTTCCGACCCTCCGACGCGGACCCAGTCGACGGACTTCTCGGTCTCGGCGAGGACTGCTCCGGTCTCGTCGAGGGCGCGCAGCCCGACCGGGTCGGTCTGCGAGAAGACCGTGAAGGACCAGGTGTCACCCTCCCGCGAGGTCGCGATGGCCGGCTCCTGCGCGTCGGGACCTGTCGGCAGCGGTGGTTGCCACCCGGCGTCTCCGCCATCGCGCACCTGAAGATGGTGCACCTCCTCGGTGTCGCCGGTCAGCACCACCTCGAGGAGATCGGCGTACGCGATCGCGGGGCAGACCTCGGCGCCGCCGGAGAGCCGCGAGACGAGGAGCGCCACGACGACCAGCGCCCCGACGACCACGAGGCTCGTCCCCGCCCAGACGGGCAGGCGCACGCGCCGAGGTCTCGTCGGCCGGTGCGCCCGGTCGACGTCCTGCTCCTCCATGAGTGCCCCCCTCGTCGCGGACCGGTCCCGGTACCGTGCACGTCGCGGTCGACGACCCTGGCCGCGCGCGACACCGAGGATCATCATGGCCGATCTGCCGCCCGGTCAGGCGGTCCGCACCCGTCCCCGCAGGCCCGCGTCTCCTCGCGGAGGTCGGGTGCGGCGGCGTCGACCCCACCCGGTTCGCCCGTCGCGGGTGATGCCGCGCCTCGCTCGTCGTCCGTACGGTCGAGCCGATGCCCTCCGCCGCGCCGACCTGCTGCGCGCCGGTCGGCGACGACGTCGCACCCGCCCACCGCACCTCGGCAGGTCCGCACCCGAGGCGGGCCACGGCGTCGGTCCGCACGGCCCAGGACAGACGGGAGAGAGTGGATGAGCACCGAGCCCCGCCGGACGGTCGTCGGACCGCCCCTGCCCACGGAGCGGTCGTTGCCGTTCCCGCCCCGCCGCTCCGGCAGCGTCGCGGGCCGGACGATCCAGGAGTCGACGTACTCCCCGCGCCCGCCGGAACGCCACCTGCCCCCGGGCACGCCGAACGTCGTCGTGATCCTCATCGACGACGCGGGGCCCGCGCTCCCGACGACGCTCGGGGGCGCCGTCCGCACCCCGACGCTCGACCGGGTGCGCGCGAACGGCATCGGGTACAACCGCTTCCACACGACCGCGATGTGCTCGCCGACGCGCGCGTCCCTGCTCACCGGGCGCAACCACCACCGCGTGGGCAACGGCCAGATCGCGGAGCTCGCGAACGACTGGGACGGCTACTCGGGGCACATCCCGAAGAGCAGCGCGACGATCGCGGAGGTGCTGCGCCAGTACGGGTACGCGACCGGCGCGTGGGGCAAATGGCACAACACCCCGGCGGAGGAGACGACGACGGCCGGCCCGTTCGACCGCTGGCCCACGGGGTACGGGTTCGAGTACTTCTACGGCTTCCTCGCGGGCGAGGCATCGCAGTACGAGCCGCACCTCGTGCGCAACACGACCCCGACCCTGCCGCCGAGGACCCCGGAGGAGGGGTACCACCTCAGCGAGGACATCGCCGACGACGCCATGCGGTGGCTGCGCGACCACAAGGCGAACGCGCCGGACAAGCCGTTCTTCGTCTACTGGGCCACCGGCGCGCTGCACGGGCCGCACCACGTCATGAAGGAGTGGGCGGACAAGTACGCCGGGGCGTTCGACGACGGGTGGGACGTCTACCGGGAGCGGGCGCTCGCGGGCGCGAAGGCTGCGGGCTGGGTGCCCGACGACGCGGAGCTCACCCCGCGCCCGGAGAGCCTCGCCGGCTGGGACGACATCCCCGACGACCAGAAGGCGTTCCAGGCGCGGCTCATGGAGGTGGCCGCAGGGTTCGGCGAGCACGCGGACGTCCAGGCCGGGCGCCTGCTCGACGAGGTGGAGCGGCTGGGCTACGGGGACGACACGATCGTCGTCTACGTCTGGGGCGACAACGGCTCGTCCGGGGAGGGGCAGAACGGGACGATCAGCGAGCTGCTCGCCCAGAACGGCATCCCCTCGACGGTCGAGCAGCACATCGCCGCCCTGGAGGAGCTCGGGGGCCTCGACGCGCTCGGCACGCCCGCGACGGACAACCAGTACCACGCCGCGTGGGCGTGGGCCGGGTCGTCGCCGTACCAGGGCATGAAGCTCCTCGCGTCCCACCTCGGCGGCACGCGGAACCCGATGTTCGTCAGCTGGCCGGGGCACATCGAGCCGGACCCCGTGCCGCGGACGCAGTTCCACCACGTCGTCGACCTCGTGCCGACGATCTACGAGATCCTCGGCATCTCCCACCCGGAGACCGTGAACGGCGTCCCGCAGGACCCGATCGACGGGACGAGCCTCGCGTACTCCATCGACGACGCCGGGGCCGAGGGCCGCCGTCGGACGCAGTACTTCGAGATCATGGGCAGCCGGTCGATCTACTCCGACGGCTGGATGGCCTCGGCGACCGGGCCGCGGCTCCCATGGGTGCAGGGGATGCCGCCGGGGATCCGGACCTGGACCCCGGACGAGGACCCCTGGGAGCTGTACCACCTCGACGAGGACTGGAGCCAGGCGCACGACCTCGCCGCGGAGCACCCCGAGAAGCTCGCCGAGCTCAGGGAGCTCTTCGCGATCGAGGCGGCCCGCAACGACGTCCTGCCCGTGGGTGGTGGTCTCTGGGTCGTCGCCATGCACCCTGAGGACCGGATCAGCCCGCCGTACACGGAGTGGGAGCTGTCGGGCGACACGGTGCGCGTCCCGGAGTTCTGCGCGCCCGCGCTCGGCAACCGTCCCAACCGGGTGGAGATCCGGCTCTCCGTCCCCGACGCCGCGGACGGCGTGCTCTACAAGCTCGGCGGAGCGGGCGGCGGGCTGACCTGCTTCCTGCTCGACGGCGTCCTCACCTACGAGTACAACCTCTTCCTCGTCCAGCGGACCGTGGTGCGGTCGGCCGCGCCGCTCGCGGCTGGCGACCACACGGTCGAGATCGTCACGACGTACGTCGAGCCGCGGCCGGGCGGCCCGCTCGACGTCGTGCTGCGGGTGGACGGCGAGGAGGTCGGTTCCGGCACGGTGCCCGTGAGCGCGCCCCTGCTGTTCTCCGCGAACGACTGCCTCGACGTCGGGCGCGCGTACGGGGGTGCGGTGTCGCGCGCGTACGCGGACCGGATGCCGTTCGCGCTGAACGGGCGCATCGACGGCGTGCACGTCGCGTACCTGTGACGCGACTTCACACTTCCCGGGTGAGGACGCGGGCGCGTCCGAGGGCGAGCCTGGGGGACGGAGCCCGTGCGCCGCGCGGGACGGACGCGGGGAGGACGCGACGATGACGCAGGAACTCAGCGACGGGCCCGGTGGCGGGCTCGACGACCTCCGGGAGAGCGGGCCCGTCGACTTCCTCGTCGTCGAGCTCCCGACGGACCGCGCGACGGGTGACGCCGCGTTCCCCTACCTCGTCGACCTCGTGGACCGCGGCATCATCCGCGTGCTCGACCTCGTGGTCGTGCGCCGCGAGGACGACGGCGGCGTGACGGCCGTCGGGCTCGAGGAGCTCGACGACGGGTCGACGGAGCTCGCGGTGTTCGAGGGCGCGCGGTCGGGGCTGCTCGACGACGACGACCTCGCGCAGGCGGTGGACGCCGTCGAGCCCGGCATGACGGCCGTCGTGCTGGTGTACGAGAACGTCTGGGCGGCGCCCTTCGCGACCGCGCTGCGTCGCAACGGCGCCCAGCTCGTCGCGAGCGGGCGCATCCCGGTCCAGGCGCTCATCGCGTCGCTGGACGCCACCGAGCCGGTCGGCTGACCGGCGCCAGGAAGGAGACCACCGTGCCAGGACTGCTCCGCGGCGTCGCCCGCACCGCCGTCGTCGCCGGGACGGCGACCGCCGTCTCGAACCGCGTCTCGCGCCGCCAGGCGGGCCGGTGGGCCGCCCAGGAGGCGGCCCAGGAACCGCAGTATGCGCCCCCGCCGCAGCAGCCGCAGTACGCGGCCCCGCCGCCGCAGTACGACGCGCCGGCACCTGCCCCGACGGCCACCGACGCGCGCATCGAGCAGCTCACGCAGCTCGCCGCGCTCCGCGACCAGGGCGTGCTCACCCCGGCCGAGTTCGAGGCCCAGAAGGCCCGCATCCTCGCCTGACACGGTCGGCCGGCCCTCGCGCGGGCCGACCCGGCACGGAAGGACGAGCATGACCCGGACCCGCACCGCCGACCCGGGGCGTCGTCTGCGGCGTGAGGCGTGGGGGTTCGCGGCCGGGTCGCTGTGCTTCCTCGTCGGCGCGCTCCCGCCGTACGCGGGCGCGGTGGGCGCCGTGGCCACCGGGGTGACGTTCGTCGTCGGCTCGGTCTTCTTCACGGCCGCGGCGTTCGTCCAGCTCGGCCTGAGCGGGCGGCGCCCGCCCCGCGCGGGCACGCCGCCCGCCGACCGCTGGGACTGGTGGTCCGCGGCCGTGCAGCTCGTCGGGACGCTGTGCTTCAACGTGAGCACGACGGCGGCCCTCGTCGCGGCCGTGAAGGACCCGGCGGCGCTGTGGGCGGGGTGGAGGCCCGACGCCTACGGCTCGGTCGCGTTCCTCGTGTCGTCGGCGCTCGCGGTCCTCGCGACGCGCGACCGGGGCCACCTGTGGGACACCGACGCGCGCACGTGGCACGGCACGTGGCTGAACATGATCGGCTCCGTCGCGTTCGCCGCGTCCGCCGTCGGGGCGTACGTCGACCCGTCCACGGGGACGTACGTGAGCGCGTGGTGGGACGACGCCGGGACGCTCCTCGGCGCCGTCTGCTTCCTCGCCGCCGCGCTGCTCTCGCGCCGGGTGGCCGGCGCCCCGGCCCGTACCGACGCCGTCCCGGCCGTGTGACGCCCCCGCGTCACCCGGCCGGGTGCTCCGGGGGTCAGGAGCAGTCGGTCGCCGCGTAGTCGGCGTCCACGGCCGCCGCGGCCGTCCCGGCGCTCGCGCTCCCGGCGTCGACCGACGCCGCGCGGACCGCGAACGACTGGTACGCCGCCCGGCCCGGCTGGACGTCCGCCACCGTGCGCTCGCCGTACGGCGTGCGCAGCGTGACGTCGGCGGGCGCGTCACCGGTGTTGCGCGCCGTGACCGCGACGTAGGCGCCGCCGGCGAGGCAGCGGCTCGTCGCCTGGACCGCGAGGGCGGCCGGGGCGGTCGGGAGCTCGACCGTCGGACCGTCGAGCTCGACGACCGTCACGCTCGACCCGGAGGTCGAGGTCCACGTCGTGTCGGGCGTGAACGACCCGCGGTCGAGGTCGGCCTGCGTGACGACGTGGTACGCGAAGGTGCACGTGTACGACCCCTCGGCCGGCAGGTTCCGGTACCGGCAGTTCTGCGCGGCGTTCGCGGGGTCGAGCCCGGACAGGTTGCCCGTCGGGACCACCTGGGTCGCGGCCGTCGAGAGGTTGCGCACGTCGAACGTGAAGCTCAGGCGGTCGCCCACGGCGTACGTCTCGCGCGGGTTCGCGTGCGTGCCGCGCACGCTGATGTTCCCGGGCGCCCCGAAGTACACGCCCGGACCCTCGTGCTCGACGGTGGTGACGGTCGTGCCGGAGGTCGACGTCCACGTCGTGCGCGGGGCGAAGAAGCCCGCGTCGAGGTCGGCCTGCGTGATCGTGTGCCGGGCGGACGTGCACGTGTACGCCGCGCGCGCCCCGAGGTTGCGGTAGCGGCAGTTCGGCGCGCCCTGCGCGGGGTCGAACCGCTCGAGGTCCCCCGTCGGGGAGACGGTCGTCACGGCGTCGGACAGGTTGGTCACCGTGAAGGAGTAGGTGACGACGTCGCCGACCCTCCAGCCGCCGGCCGGCGTCGCGCTCGTGACGCTCGCCGCGGTGACCTCGACCTCGCCGGGCGTGCTGCTCGGGGCCGCGAGGAGCCAGTCGTGGTCGAGCTTGGCGAACCGGATGCCGCCCCCGCCGCCGCCCGGCTCGTAGAGCAGGCCGACGGTCCCGTCCGCGAGCGTGGCGAGCGTCGAGTACGCCATGCCGCCCGGCTGGAAGACGCGCGCGACGGGCCACGTCTCGCCGTCGTCGTAGCTGACGCGGACGGTGCCGTTGACGCGCCCGGTCTGCGACGCGGCGTTCGAGAAGAGGAGCACCTTCGCCTCGGCCGACCCCTGCGGCGCGTTCGGGTAGGCGCGCACGATCGAGGCGTTGTTCGTCGGGTCGGGCAGCTCGGTGTCGAGCGTGACCGGCCCGTACGTCACGCCGCCGTCGGTCGAGTACGCGACCTTGCGGTACTTCGACCCGGCGGAGTCGCGCGAGTTGAGCATGACGCGCCCGTCCGAGAGCTCGACGGTCTTGTTCTCGTCCATGCCCGTGCCGACAGGCTGCCCGACCTGCCACGTGGCGCCGTGGTCGTCGGAGTAGACGGACACGGCCTGGAACTGCCCGGACCCGTTGATGATCGTGTACTGCTGCACGAGCCGTCCCGCGTGGGGGCCGTACCGGAGCTGGATCCCCTGGCCCGACGCGGCGAAGCGCGAGCGCCACCCGAGGTCCGCGGTGACGTCGGCGGTGATGGTGCGGTGGGTCCACGTGCGTCCGTCGTCGGTGGAGGCGGAGACGTTGGCGTGGATGACGTCGCGCGCGGTCGGGTCGACGCCCGGCCGGGAGCCGCCGAAGCCCTGGTCGTACGACTTCACGTGGAAGCTGAAGATCGTCCCCGTCTCCCGGTCGACGACGTAGCTCGGGTCGGAGTAGCCCTCGATCGGCGCGGTGGTCTTCCCGGCGGCGACGACCTCCTGCGGCCCCCACGTGACGCCGTCGTCGGTGGAGCGGCGCTGGAGGATCGAGTTCGGCCCGGGGGAGTCGGCCGCGGTGGGGCGACCGTCGTACGAGGCGAGGACGTCGCCGTTGGGCGCCACGGTGAGCGCGGGGATGCGGTAGTTGGGGAAGCCGCCCTGGCCGTTCGTCGCGAGCTGTTGCTCGGCGTACGAGCCCGGGCCACCGGTCGCGGGCGCGAGGTCGAAGTCGGGGGCGAGGGTCGTGTGGTGGGCCGACGCCGTCGTGACGGGGGCGACGACGCCGCCCACCGCGAGCGTGAGCGCTGCGGCGAGGGTCACCGCGCGGTGCGCGGGTCTGCGGAGGTGTCCGATCATGCCGTTCCTTCCGGTCGGTGCTCGGCGCGGGCGGACGGTCACGGAGGAACGCGGCGACGCTGCCGAGAACGCTTGAACAGATGATGTCAGATGTCTGACGTCAGGAAGGTAGCCCGGCGGGTCGGCAGGGTCAAGGGCGGCGCGCGGACAGCACGACGCCCGCCGGTCGCGCGAGGTGCGCGGCCGACGGGCGTCGGTGCAGGGAGAGCTCTGCGGCGGCTCAGCCGCGGCGGGCCCGGCGGGACACGAGGACGATCGCGGTGCCCGCGGCGGCGAGGACGGCGGCGATCCCGGCGTACAGGGCCGCGCTCACGCCGGTCTCCGCGAGGCCCGGGTTCGCCGCGGAGGCGCTGACCGTGCTCGAGACCGGGACGACGCCGGCCGGGTCGCCCAGCCCGGGCGGGTTCGTCGCGCAGTCGGGCGACGCCGGCGGGTAGACGGTCGTCACGACGACGTGGGGGTTGACCTCGAAGCGCACGTCGACGGAGGGGCGCACCCAGTCGTACTCGTCGCCCTCGACCCACCGGCCGTCCTCGAGGCGCCAGCCCGGCCAGTCGACCCCGCGGCCCGCGTCGTCGACGACGGCGCCCGGCCACAGGAGGCGGCCCGAGAGCGGGAGCCCGCTCTGCACGACGCTCTCCCCGTCGGGGTTGATCCACGTGACCGTCGCGGTGTCGTGGTCGGTGCCCTCCACCTCGATCGCGTAGTCGAGGTACGCGGCGTCGCTCTCGCACACGGGCGCGAGCGTCGTGAGGCGCATCGACGGCTCGGTCGGCACGTAGGTGTCGCCCTCCGCCGCGTGAGCAGGCCCCGCGAGGAGCGCGGCGGTGGCGGCGAGAGCGGCGGCGGCGGTGGCCCGCCCGGCGGCGCGGCGCCCGGTCGAGGTGCTCATGGTGGTTCCCGTCGGGTCGTGGTCGGTCGGGTCTCGGCGGGCGTCGTCCACGGGCGCCGCCGTACCCCCGCGGACCAGCGGGACCGGAGCAGCAGGGGCACGGGCGTGTCGGACACGAGAGGCGGCACCGCCGTCGTCGCCGATGCCCGCACCTGCAGGGGGCTGTGGTGCGGGCATCGGCTGGCCCTCAACCTAGACACCCAACTGGACAGGCGTCCAGTTCTTGAGCGGGTGAAGTCCGGGTGGGTTCGACCTGACCTGGACGTCGGGTCAGAGGCCCTGCCAGTCGGGCTTGGACGCGTACGTCTGGCGGTAGTAGTCGCCCAGCTGCAGGCGCGAGGCCGCCGCGTCGTCGACCAGGACCGTGGCGTGGGGGTGCGTCTGCATGATCGTCGCGGGCCACATCGCGCTGATCGGACCCTCCACGAGCTGGTGCACCGCCTCGGCCTTGCCCTTGCCCGTGGCCAGCAGCACCAGGTGCCGCGCCGACATGATCGTGGCCAGACCCTGCGTCAGACAGTGCTGCGGCACCCGCTCCACGTCGTCACCGAAGAACCGCGCGTTGTCCTCGCGCGTCTGCGCCGTCAACGTCTTGATCCGCGTGCGCGACGCCAGCGACGAGCCCGGCTCGTTGAACGCGATGTGCCCGTCCGTGCCGATCCCGAGGATCTGCAGGTCCACACCCCCCGCCCCCGCGATCGCGTCCTCATAGGCCGCGCACGCCGCCACCAGGTCCTCGGCGTTGCCGTCCGGGCCCTGCACCGCACCCGGGGCGAAGTCCACCCGCGAGGCGATCTCGGTCTCGATCACGTTGCGGTACCGCTCCGGATGATCGACCGGCAACCCCACGTACTCGTCCAGCATGAACGCCCGCACCCCCGCGAACGACAACCCGTCCTGCACATGACGACGCACCAGCTCGTCGTACACCTTCAACGGCGACGACCCCGTCGCCAACCCCAGCACCGCCCCCGGCCCCGGCCGCACCACCGCCTCCACGGCATCCGCAGCCAGCACCGCCAACCGCTCCGCCGGAGCGATCACGACCTCCATCAGACCCTCGCCTCCTCGCGCACCGTCCGGTGCTCCACCGCGACGACGTCGCCCGTCTCGACCGAGCGGTACGCCGCGTCGATCACGGCGAGCGACGCGCGCGCCTCCTCGATCCCGTAGTCCGGCGGTCGGCCGGCCAGCACCGCCCCGACCACGTGCCGCAGGTACGCCGCCGCGGCGACCTGGCCCGCGTCGGCGGCGATCGCCGTGCGCCCGTCCGCGCCGAACCGCGCGACGGCCGGGGCGTCGTCGTCCGCGACGGCGTGGCCGTGCGACCCGAGCAGCCGGACCGACGACGTGGTGGGCGTGCCGCCGGGCGCGAACGGGACGCGCCCGAGCGTGACGGTCGCGGTCACGCCGCGCTCCAGCTCGAGCGTGACGACCGCCGTGTCCTCGACCCCGGCCTCGCGGTGCGGCTCCAGGAAGAGCGACCCCGCGAACGCGTGCACCTCGAGGGTCCGCAGGCCCGTGAGGTGGTGCGCCGCGTCCGCGCAGTAGCCGAGGAAGTTCAGCAGCTCGCCGCCCCCCGAGAGGGCGCGGTCCACGACCAGCTCCGGACGCTCGACCGACGTCGCGAAGTGCGCCCCCGAGGCGAGGAGCTCGAGGTCCAGGTGGCGCGGCAGGCCCACGTGGCCGGCGTCGACCCACGCGCGCAGGCGGCGCAGCGCGGGCGCGTGCGTGCGGTTCACGACGGCGCACGTCCGGCCCGTTCGGGCGGCGACCGCGACGAGGTGGTCGGCGTCGGCGAGGGTCGTCGCGACGGGCTTGTCGACGAGCACGTCGAGGCCCGCCTCCAGCAGCGCGGCCGCGAGGCGGGCGTGCCGGGTCGGCTCGGCGCACACGACGACGAGGTCCACCGCGCCGCCCAGGGCCCCCGCGATCTCCGTCACGTCGGCGACCTCGGCGTACGGCACCCCGGCGCGCTCGGCGACGGCGCGCGAGTCGTCGCGCACCCAGCCGGGCGCGTCCGCCTCCTCGACGACGCCGACGAGCTCGACGCGGTCGTCGGCGCCGAGGATGCGCAGGTAGTCGGCTGCGTGGCGCACGGCCGACGCGAACGCGACGCGCAGGGTCGTGCTCATGCCGCCACCCCCGCGGTCGCGTAGCCGGGGACGTCGGCGACGCGCTCGCGCCGCCCGGAGACGAGCGAGCGCTGCGCCGCGAGCGCGGTCGCGAGCGCCGCCCGCACCTGCGGCGTCGTGACGACGGGCGCCGCGTCGCCGCGCACGACGTCGAGCCAGTGCGCGAGCTGGAGCCCCAGCGCGCCCTCGACGGAGACGGGCGGGGCGGTCGTGGCGTCGGAGTGCAGGCCGTCCTCCTCGGTGGTCGAGTGCGCGAGCGTCCCCTCGGTCCCCACGAGCACGACCCGCCGCACGAGCTCGCCGCGGCGGCGCAGCGCGTAGCAGAGCTCGAGCGTCGCGAGCGCGCCCGACGCCGTGCGGAGCTGCACGTGGAACGAGTCGGGCGACTCCATGTCGGGCGAGAACGTGCGGAAGCCGCGCGCGAAGACCTCGACCGGCTCGTCGTCGAGCAACCACGTCGCGGCGTCCATGATGTGGGTCCCGTTGTGCACAGGGTGCCCGCCCGAGAGCTCCGGGTCGAGCTGCCAGCCGCGCCACCCGGCGGGCCACGCGTGGCCCGTGTACCAGGAGATGTGCGCGAGCCGCGGGGTGCCGATCTCGCCCCGGCGGGCCGCGGCGGCGAGCGCCGTCACGGCGGGCTGGAAGCGCACGGTCTGCCCGACGACGAGCGTCGTGCCCCGGCCCTCGGTCGCCGCGACCATGGCGTCGAGCTCGGGCAGCGACAGCGCCGCCGGCTTCTCGACCTGGACGTGCTTGCCGGCCTCGCCCGCGGCGATCGTGTCGCGCGCGTGCGTCGGGGTCGCGGTGACGACGTCCACGGCGTGCACGGCGTCGTCCGCGAGGGCGTCGTCGAGGGACGTGGTCGCCCGGGCGCCGGGGACGAGCGCCGCGAGCGCGCGGGTGCGCTCGAGGTCGTGCCCGACGACCCAGCGCACGTCCGCGCCGTCGAGCGCCGCGAGCGCGGTGAGGTGCTCGCGGGCGAACGCCCCGATGCCCACGACGGCGATCCCGACGGGGCGGCGGCTCGACGGTCGCCCGGCCGGGGGGAGGTGCTGGGGTCTCACGCCGTCGTCACCCCGAGGGCCCGGTCGATCGGCTGGTAGTGCGAGGCGACGGCGTCGCGGAACGCCTCGACGTCGCCGGCCTCGGCGGCGTCGAGCATCGCGCCGTGCGCGCGCGCGGTCTGGTCGAGGTCGGCGGCGACGGAGAGCCCGAGCTTGGGGATCACGGCGGTGTGCACGTCCCAGAACGCGGCGACGAGCTGCCCGACGAGCGAGTTGTCGAGCCGCGCGAGCAGGCCGGTGTGGAACGCCCGGTCCTGGGTGGGGAACGACAGGCCCTGCGACGCCGCGGCGACCATCTCGTCGACGAGGGCGTGCAGGTCCGGGTTCGACGTGCCGGCGAGGCTCGCGACGATGCGCTCGGCCATGGCGAGGTCGAGGGCCTGGCGCACCTCGACGACGTCGCGCAGCGCCCGCAGGTCGTCGCCGGGGGAGAGCACGCCGCGGAAGACGAGCGCCTCGACGAGCGCGTCGAGCGACATGCTGCCGACGAACGTGCCGTGCCCGTGCCGGACCTCGACGATGTCGAGGGTCGACAGGGTGCGGATCGCCTCGCGCACGCTCGACCGGGAGACGCCGAGGTGCTCGCACAGCTCGGCCTCGGTGGGGAGCGGGTCCCCCGGGCGCAGCCCCTCGCCGAGGATGAAGTCCTTGATCCGGTCGGCGGTGGTGGTCCGCCGCGGTGCGGTCGCACCGGTGCTGCCGGCTCTGGAGGCGTCGAGCGTCGCGAAGCTCCTCCGCCGTGGTGTCGCCATCTTGACCCCTTCGGTTTCTGGTCCTAGTGTCATGCTACACAACGTCAGACATCAGACATCTTCTCTCCGGAAGAGTGTCGGTCTCATGTCAGGAGAACCAATGAAGCTTCACGTCAGCTCACCTCCCCGTCGCCGGGGAGTCGCTGCGGTCGCCGCGGGCGTCGTGCTCGCGCTCGGCCTCGCAGCGTGCTCGGGTGGCGACGCCGCGCAGGACGACCCGACCGAGGGCACCGCCGCCCAGGGCGAGATCGACCAGGACGCCGTGATCGAGGCGGGCATCTCGTACTCCCTCTCCGGTGGCTTCGACCCGATGATCACCACCGGTGCCGTGACAGTAGCCGCGAACTGGCACGTCTTCGAGGGGCTCACCGAGCTCGACCCCGCGACGCGCGAGGTCTACGCGGCGCTCGGCACCGAGCTCCCGGCGCAGGTCGACGACACCCACTACGAGGTGGACATCCGCGAGGGCGCGGTCTTCCACGACGGCACCCCCGTCACCGTCGACGACGTCGTCTTCAGCTTCGAGCGCGTGCTCGACCCGGCGAGCGAGTCGCTCTACGCCGGCTTCATCGACTTCATCGAGTCCGTCACCCCGGTCGACGACGACACGGTCTCGATCAACCTCAAGTACCCGTTCAGCCTCGTCCCCGAGCGCGTGTCGGTCGTCAAGATCGTCCCGAAGGCGCTCGTCGAGTCCGACTACGAGGCGTTCAACGCCCTCCCCGTCGGGACCGGCCCGTTCAAGATGACCCAGGCGACGCCCGACGACAAGATCACGTTCGAGCGGTTCGACGACTACAACGGCCGTCGCCCCGCGCTGGCCGCCGGTCTCGTGTGGAACCTGCTGTCCGACCCGGCCGCGCGCGTCACCGCGATGAGCTCCGGCACGGTCAGCGCGATCGAGGACGTCCCCTACATCGACGTCCCGACGCTCGAGGGCGCCGTGGACGTGGAGTCGGTCCAGTCGTTCGGCACGCTCTTCATGATGTTCAACACCGACCTGCCCCCGTTCGACGACGTCCGCGTGCGCCAGGCGTTCTTCTACGCCCTCGACATGGACAAGATCATCGACAACGGGCTCCTCGGCAACGGCGCCGCGGCCACGAGCTTCCTGCCGCAGAGCCACCCGAACTACCACGAGGCGTCGACCGTCTACTCCTACGACCCGGAGAAGGCCAAGTCCCTCCTCGCCGAGGCCGGTGTGAGCGACCTGTCCATCACCCTCATGACGACGGACACCGGCTGGGTCGCGGACATCGCCCCGCTCATCAAGGAGAACCTCGACGCGATCGGCGTCGACACGACGCTCGACATCGGCCAGTCCGGCGGCCAGTACACCAAGGTCGACAACGGTGACCTGCAGGTCATGGTGGCGCCCGGCGACCCGTCCGTCTTCGGCAACGACCCCGACCTGCTCATGCGCTGGTGGTACGGCGACAACGTCTGGTCGCAGTCGCGCTACCGCTGGAACGACGACCCGAAGTTCGCCGAGCTCCAGTCGATCCTCGACGCCGCCGTCCGCACGTCGGGCGACGAGCAGCAGGAGCTGTGGGACCAGGCGTTCGACCTGATCTCCACCGAGGTGCCGCTGTACCCGCTGCTGCACCGCAAGCTCCCCACCGCCTGGGACGGCGAGAGCCTCTCGGGCTTCAAGCCGCTGCCGATCACCGGGCTGTCGTTCCTCGACGCCGGCCTCGTCAAGTAGCAAGCCGGCTCGACGCCGGCGCCGACCGACCCCGGGTCCCCTCGCCCCGCCCCCTTCGGGCGAGGGGGCCCGGCACCCGCACGGCACCCAGAACGGACAGACCATGCACCGCACCCCCGACGCACCAGGAGGCCGACCGTGAGCGCACTGCTGCGGCTCGTCGGACGCCGCCTCCTGCAGCTGCCGATCATGATCCTCGGCATCACGTTCCTCGTGTTCCTCGTGATGTCGTTCTCGCAGGTCGACCCCGCGATCCAGGCACTCGGCGAGGGCGCCTCGGTCGAGGCGCGCGAGGCGTACCGCGAGGCCAACGGGCTCAACGACCCGCTCCTCGTCCGGTACGTCGCGTTCCTCGGCGGCCTCCTGCACGGGGACCTCGGCACGTTCAGCGCACGCCAGGTGCCCGTCGCCGACGAGGTCGCGCGCGCCCTGCCGATCACCCTGCAGCTCACGCTCATGGGCCTCGTCATCGCCGTCGTCGCCGCGCTCGTCATGGGCATCCTCGCGGCGCTCTACCGCGACCGCTGGCCCGACAAGGCGATCCGCGTCGTGTCCGTCGCGTCCCTCGCGACGCCGTCGTTCTGGCTCGCCGTGCTGCTCATCCAGGTCGTCACCCTGAGCGCCGGGTGGCTGCCCGCGAGCGGGCCCCTGCCCGACCCGTCCGAGGACCTCGGCGGCTACCTCGCGCGCATGGCGCTGCCCGCGCTCGCGCTCGCGATCCCCGTCGTCGGCCAGCTCACGCGCGTCGTGCGCACGTCCGTCGTCGAGGAGCTCGACAAGGACTACGTCCGCACCGCGATCGGCGCCGGCATCCCGCGCCACGTCGTCGTCGGGCGCAACGTGCTGCGCAACGCGCTCATCACCCCGATCACGGTCCTCGGCCTGCGCGTCGGCTACCTCATCGGCGGCGCCGTCGTCATCGAGATCATCTTCGCGCTGCCCGGCATGGGCACGCTCATCCTCAACGGCGTCACCAACAACGAGCCCAACCTCGTGCAGGGCGTGACCCTCACCGTGGCGCTCGCGTTCGTGCTCATCAACATCGTGGTCGACATGCTCTACGTGCTCGTCAACCCGCGGATCAGGACGGTGTGACGTGCGCCGACAGCTCACCGAACGACTCTCGACCCCCGGGCTGCGCCTGCGCGCGCTGCCCCTCGGGTCCAAGATCTCCCTCGCGTTCGTGCTCCTCGTGGCGCTCGCGGCGGTCTTCGCGCCGCTCGTCGCGAGCCACGACCCGCTCGCCACCGGCACCCCCGTCCAGCCCCCGGGCGCGGAGAGCTGGTTCGGCACGGACCGGCAGGGCCGCGACATCTTCTCCCGCGTCGTCTACGGCGCGCGGTACTCGCTCGTCATCGGCCTCGGGGCCACCGCGATCGCGCTCGCCGCGGCCGCCGTGCTCGGCGCCGTCGCCGCGACGGCCCGCAAGAGCGTCTCCGAGACCCTCATGCGCGTGCTCGACATCATCATGTCGTTCCCCGGCATCGCGCTGGCCGCCGTGTTCGTCTCGGTCTTCGGCCGCTCGCTGCCCGTGCTCGTGCTGACGATCGCGTTCCTCTACACGCCGCAGCTCACGCGCGTCGTGCGGGCCAACATCCTCGACCAGTACGGCGAGGACTACGTCGCCGCGACCCGGGTCATGGGCGCGCGCACGGCCTGGATCCTCGCGAAGCACGTCGCGCGCAACTGCGCGGCGCCCGTGCTGGTGTTCACCACGGTGCTCGTGGCCGACGCGATCGTCTTCGAGGCGTCGCTGTCCTTCATCCAGGCGGGCGTGCCCGACCCGGAGCCCTCGTGGGGCAACATCATCGCCGCGGGCCGCGACCTCGTCATGGGCGGCTACTGGTGGGCGACGTTCTTCCCCGGCCTGGCCATCATGCTCACCGTCCTGTGCCTCAACATCCTGTCCGAGGGCATGACGGACGCTATGGTCGCCGCCCCGCGGGCGACGCGCGCCACCCCGGCGAAGGCCGTCGCGACCGACTCCGACGACGCGGCCGTCGCCGCGGAGCTCACCGCGATGGACGCCGACGAGCCGGTCGAGACGGCGGACGAGGCACGCCTCGCCGAGTCCGAGCCGGTCGTGCCGGACGTCGAGCCGGAGGTCGCGCACGTCGGGCGGGCCGTGCCCCTCGCCACGCGCCTCGCCACGCTGCGCGCGGCCGAGTCGGCCCGCACCGACCGTCCCGTGTACCACGGCGACGCCGAGCCCCTGCTCGAGGTGCGCAACCTGTCCATCCGGTTCCCGCGCCACGGCGACGTCGCGGTCGTGGACGACGTCTCGTTCTCGGTCCGCCCGGGCGAGACGATGGCGCTGGTCGGCGAGTCCGGCTGCGGCAAGTCGATCACGTCGCTCGCCGTCATGGGCCTGCTGGACCCTTCGGCGCAGATCAGCGGCGAGATCCGCTACGGCGGCAAGGACCTGCTCGCGATGGGCAACCGCGAGCGCGCGTCGCTGCGCGGCACCGAGATCGCGATGATCTACCAGGACGCGTTGAGCTCGCTCAACCCGTCGATGCTCATCCGTGCGCAGATGAAGCAGCTCACGCGCCGCGGCGGGACCCGCACGGCCGAGGAGCTCCTCGAGCTCGTGGGCCTCGACCCGGAGCGCACGCTCAAGAGCTACCCCCACGAGCTCTCGGGCGGGCAGCGCCAGCGCGTGCTCATCGCCATGGCCCTCACGCGCGACCCGAAGCTGGTCATCGCGGACGAGCCGACGACGGCGCTCGACGTCACCGTCCAGGCCCAGGTCGTCGCGCTGCTCGACGAGCTGCGCGTCAAGCTCGGCTTCGCGATGGTGTTCGTCAGCCACGACCTCGCGCTCGTCGCGCAGATCGCGCACCGCATCACGGTCATGTACGCGGGCCAGGTCGTCGAGCAGGCGCCGACGAGCGAGCTGCTCACCGACCCCCGCCACGAGTACACGCAGGGCCTGCTCGGCGCGGTGCTCTCGATCGAGCAGCGCTCCACGCGCCTGCACCAGATCCCCGGCACCGTCCCGTCGCCGCGCGACTTCCCGACGGGCGACCGGTTCGCGCCGCGCTCGTCGCGCCCCGACCGCGGCCTCGACGTGCGGCCCGTGCTGCGCGCCGTGGACGCCGACGGGCAGCACCTCGTCGCGATGCCGCCGGACGAGCCGGTCGGCGCCGTCGCGGGCGGTGGCCCCGCCCCGATCACCACCGGAGGGACGCGATGAGCGCCACCGACCAGACCCCGCCCGCCGCGGACCGGGGGTCCGCGACCGACCACGACACCCCCGTCGTCGAGCTGCGCGGCGTGCACGTCGTCTTCAAGGCCCGCACGGGCACGCTGTTCAAGGCCAACCGCGTGCACGCCGTGAACGACGTCAGCGTCGCGGTGCGCCGCGGCAGCACGCTCGGGATCGTCGGCGAGTCCGGCTCGGGCAAGTCGACCATGGCGAAGGTGCTCGTCGGGCTGCAGGCCCCGACGTCCGGCGAGATCCGCTTCCGCGGCCAGCCGGTCGACACGTACACGACGCGCGTGCGGCGCGAGGTCGGGCGGGTCGTGTCCGTCGTCTTCCAGGACCCGGCCACCGCGCTCAACGCGCGCATGCGGGTCCGGGACGCGCTGCGCGACCCGCTCGACGTGCACCGCGTCGGCGACGCCGCGTCGCGCGAGGCGCGCGTCCGCGAGCTCGTGCACCTCGTCGGGCTGCCCGAGTCGGCGCTCGACGCGCTGCCCGGCCAGCTCTCCGGCGGGCAGCGGCAGCGCGTCGCGATCGCGCGCGCCCTCGCGCTCTCGCCCGACGTGATCGTCGCCGACGAGCCGACGTCCGCGCTCGACGTGTCCGTGCGGGCCCAGATCCTCAACCTGCTCGCCGACCTCAAGGCCACGCTCGACCTGGGGATGGTCTTCATCTCGCACGACATCCAGACGGTGCGCCACGTCTCCGACGAGATCGTCGTCATGCAGGGCGGCCGCATCGTCGAGTCGGGCCCCGCCGCGCGCGTGCTCGACGACCCCCAGGACGACTACACCCGCACGCTGCTCGCGGCGGCGCCCGCCCTCCTGTGAGCGGCGCCGCGCCCCTCGCGACGCGGGGCACCACCCAGACCGAACCACCGCTGAACCCAGAACCGGAGCTCCTCGTGACCACCCCCTTCCGCGGGATCGTCCCGCCCGTCCTCACCCCGCTCACGACCGAGGGCGAGGTCGACGTCGCGTCCCTCGAGCGTCTCGTGGACCACCTCGTCACCGAGGGCGTGCACGGCCTGTTCGTGCTCGGGTCGACCGGCGAGGTCGCCTACCTCACCGACGCGCAGCGCGACGTCGTCGTGCGGACCGTCGTGCGCGTGGCCGCCGGCCGCGTGCCCGTCATGGGCGGCGCCATCGACCTGACGACGGCGCGCGTCGTCGAGCAGGCGAAGGCGCTCGTGGCCGGCGGGGTGGACGCGGTCGTCGCGACGGCCCCCGTCTACGCGCTCAACGACCTCGACGAGATCGAGCGCCACCTGCGCGCCGTCGCGGCCGCCGTCGACGTGCCGCTGTTCGCGTACGACATCCCGGTGCGCGTGCGGACGAAGCTGCCCGCGGACCTGCTCGTCCGGCTCGGCGCCGAGGGTGTGCTCGCGGGCGTCAAGGACTCGTCGGGCGACGACGTCGCGTTCCGCCGCCTCGTCGCCGCCAACGCGGCGGCCGGCTCGCCCCTCGTGCTCTTCACGGGGCACGAGGTCGTGGTCGACGGGATGCTGCTGCTCGGCGCCGACGGCGTCGTGCCCGGCCTCGCGAACGTCGACGCGGGCGGCTACGTGCGCCTGTGGGACCTCGCCCAGGCCGGGAAGTGGGACGATGCCCGGGTGGAGCAGGACCGTATCGCCGCGCTGTTCGAGATCGTGTTCCAGGCACGCGGCCGCTCGGGCGACGCCGCGGGCGTCGGGGCGTTCAAGGTGTCCGCGCAGCGCCAGGGGCTCATCGAGACCGCGACGCTCGCGTACCCCGTCGAGCCGCTCGCGGACGACGTCGTCGCGCGCGTCGAGGAGATCACGCGCGCCGCGGGGCTCCTGCGTGGCTGACGCCTCCCCGGTCGCCGCGGCGCCGACGGTCGTCGTCGGCGTCGACCTCGGCGGCACCAAGACGGCCGCGGCGACCGTCGCGGCCGACGGGACCCTCGGTCCCGTGCTCGCCGTGCCGACCCCGGCCGCGGGCGGCCCCGACGCGGTGCTCGACGCCGTCGCCGGGGTCGTGCGCGAGGTCGTCGCCGCGCTGCCGGGCGCGGCGCGCCTGCGCGCGCTCGGGGTCGGCACGGCCGGCGTGGTCGACGTCGGTCGCGGCGTGATCGTGTCCGCGACCGACACCCTGCCCGGCTGGCCCGGGACCGACGTCGCGGGGGGCCTGCGCCGCCGGCTCGCCGACCTCGCGGAGATCCCCGACCTGCCCGTGTTCGTCGAGAACGACGTCGACGCGCACGCCGTCGGCGAGGTGTGGCGCGGCGCCGCCGCGGGCGCGCGCAGCGCGCTGCTCGTCGCCGTCGGGACCGGCGTGGGGGGCGCCGTCGTGCTCGACGGGCGTCCCCTGCGCGGCGCGCACCACGTCGCGGGGGAGCTGGGGCACGTGCCCGTCCCCGGCGCCGAGCTGCTGCGCTGCCCGTGCGGACGCACCGGCCACCTGGAGGCCATCGGGGCGGGCCCGGCCGTCCACCGCCGCTACCTCGCGCTCGGCGGGGACGCGACCAGCCCCGACACGCGCGACGTCGTCGCCCGGGCCGACGCGGGCGACGAGCTCGCGGCCTCGGTCGTGCGCGACGCCGCCCGGGCCGTGGGCCGCGCCGTCGCCGGGGTCGTCACCGTGCTCGACCCGGAGGTGGTCGTCGTCGGCGGCGGCATGGCCGGCGCGGGCGACCTGTGGTGGTCCGCGCTCGAGGACGCGCTGCGCGCGGAGGTCGTCGACGTGCTCGCCGACCTGCCGCTGCGGCCCGCCGCGCTCGGGAACGTCGCGGCGGTCGTCGGCGCGGCGCGCGGCGCGTGGAACCTGCTCGACGACCGCACGACCGACGGAGGAGCGCGATGATGAGCGCGGAGCAGCACGACCGGACCCGCTGGACGCGCGAGCGCGTCCTCGACGCGATGCGCGGACGCCTCACGGTGTCCTGCCAGGCCTACCCCGGCGAGCCCCTGCGCGACCCGCGCACCACGGCGCAGATGGCGCGCGCCGTCGTCGCCGGGGGCGCGGCCGCCGTCCGCGTGCAGGGCCTGGACGACGTCGCGGCCGTCGTCGCGGCGGTCGACGTGCCCGTCGTCGGGCTGTGGAAGGACGGCGACGGCGGGGTCTTCATCACCCCGACCCTCCGGCACGCCGTCGCGGTCGCGGACGCCGGCGCGCACGTCGTCGCGCTCGACGGCACGCGTCGGCCGCGCCCCGACGGGCTCACGCTCGCCGAGACCGTGGCGCGCCTGCGCGAGACGACCGACGCGCTCGTCATGGCGGACTGCGGGTCGCTCGACGACGCGCTCGCCGCCCAGGACGCGGGCGTCGACCTGCTCGGCACGACCCTCTCCGGCTACACCGGCGAGCGGCCCCGGACCGACGGCCCGGACCTCGCGCTCGTCGACGAGATGGTCGCCGCCTGCACCCTCCCGGTCGTGGTCGAGGGTCGCGTGCACACCCCCGCCCAGGCCGCCGAGGCGATGGCGCACGGCGCGTTCGCCGTGTGCGTGGGCACCGCGATCACCCACCCCACGACCCTCACGTCCTGGTTCGTCGACGCCGTGGCGGCGCCCGCCTGACGCGGTGCGTGCCGAGCGACCCGTCCCCGTGCCTCCGCCGGTGCGCTCGGCGCTGTCGGGCTCCACAGCGGCGACGAGCGCGCCCGCTGGGTCGGGTGTCTGCTCGCCGACGGCCGCGCCCTGCGCGACCGCGTCGGCGCCACCGCACCCGCGATGTGGGGCGACCGCGAGGACCGGCGCCCGGCTACGCCTGTCGTCTGCTGTCGGCGCGTCCGATCGGATCGGTGCTGGTCGTGAGTGCGGCGCGGGCGGCCGGCCAGCTGTTCTCGTCGACGTGCAGGGCGGTCCGAAGGTAGGCAGTGCTCATCCGCTGAACGACGGCGACCCGTTCCGGATTCTCGTCGGTGGTCTCGGCGACCTCGTATCCGACGATTCCCCCGAGCGAGTGCTCTGCACCGTAGAAGGTGAGGAGGTCGGTGGCGCCGGGGCTGTAGGTGTAGGCGTCGGTGAACCAGTCAGGTCCGCGGCTGGACATCGTCGACTGGTCGTGGTCGCCCGCGACCACGAGGGTCGGCGTCGTCAGCTCCTGGAACGAGGGGCGCATGAAGGGGAAGTTCGCCTGCGCGAACGGGTGCAGGTCGTCCCCGCCGACTCCGGTTGCGGCGAACAGGATGCCAGCGGTGACGCGCTCGTCGGTCATGTCCGCCCCGACGTGACCCGCCTCGTCGAAGACTCGGGCACCCAGAAGCGACTGCGCCGTCTGGCCGCCCCAGGAGTGACCGGTCGCAGCGATGCGGCTGCGGTCGATGCGCCCGGCCAGCCCGGGGACAGCGGCCTCGACGGCGTCGAGCTGGTCGAGTATGCGGACGAGATCCGCGATGCGCTCCGTCCAGATCGTCGGGAAGACCGGGTGGTCGAACCCGAAGCCGTTGCGGCGCGAGTCCAGGTGGGTGGGCTGGATCACCACGAACCCGCGGGAGGCCCAGAACGCCGTGAGCGGCGCATACCCGTCCAAGTTCCATCCGTTGCCGTGGGAGAACACCACGACAGGGAGCTTCAGGCCTGTGGCAGGGGCAGACACGCGCACTTCCAGCGGGACCGGTCGATCCGGGGCGGACAGCCGGATCGGAGCGACGGAGACGACCGGGGTGCCGGCACCGACGGTGCGGTCCAGGGAGTCGAGGAGCGATGAGGTCATGAGGAGGTCCTTCCGAAGGGCGCGCTCTGCAGTACTCTCGAACGGAGCGCTGTTCCGAAACATTACGGAACGTCGCTCCGTAATGCAATCCACGGGCGAAGAGATCGGTGAGGACAGGCGTGGCCGAGACCCAGAGCGACGAGCTGCGCAGTGCGGGGGCACCCCGAGCGGGCCGTCCGCGTCGCAGCGAGCAGGCGCTCCTCGACGCAGCGGCAGCGGTGTTCGTGACGTCCGGGGTCGATGCTCCAGTGCGGGAGATCGCAGCGAAGGCCGGCGTCGGCGTGGGGACGATCTACCGCCACTTTCCGACGCGCCCCGAGCTCGTGGTGGCGGTGTACCGACACCAGGTCGAGGCGTGTGCAGACGCCGGCCCACGGCTGCTCGCGGAGAGCGAGACGCCCGAGGCAGCCTTGCGGTCATGGGTGGCGCTGTTCGTGGAGTTTCTCGCCACCAAGCACGGGCTCGCTGGCGCACTGCAGGGAGACAGTGCCGGGTCCGACGCTCTGCACACCTACTTCGTCGGCCGTCTCGTGCCGGTAGCCGGCGCCCTCCTCGAGGCAGCGCTGGAGCCCATGGAGACAGCTCCGCCGGTGGATGCGTACAACGTGCTCAAAGGCATCGGAAACCTCTGCATCGGTGCAACGCTCGATGACCGGTACGACGCCGCCGCTCTCGTACAGCTACTCATCTCAGGCTTACTGAGCCGAAGAGCTCACTGACTCCGGCCCATCGCCTCCCCACGCGGAGCACGACAGGAAGCGCTGCGATTCACAGGTCGAGGCGGAGCGTCGGGGTGCCCGGTGCGGGATCGGCTACCGGGCACCGTTCACCGTCGGGCGGAGCGACCGCGCCGCTCGCTCGACGGCGGCCGCCGCCAGGAACCGGTCTGCTGGCGCAGGAGACGGTGGGTGTTCTCGTGGGTGCCGCGCTGCCACGGACTGCGGGGGTCGCGGAAGGAGACAGGCGCGTCGATGCGGCGCGGCGTCAGGCGCGGCCGGTGCGCTCGAGCACGCCCCGAAGGAACGCGGCCTGGCCGGCGTGCTCGAGGGCGTCCACCGCGACGCTCACGAGCCGGACGCCCAGCGTCACGGGCGGGTCCCACGCCTCGTCGACGACCCGGTCGAGGTCGTCGGCGCTGAGGGACGCGAGCACGTCGCGGGACTCGACCTGGACCGCGTGGACGTAGCCGAGCAGCAGGTCGTCGCGCGCGCGGACGCGGGCGACGTCGTCGGCCGACTGCCCGTAGCCGGTCGCGCCGTCGTCGAACGGCAGGTCGAACCGGCGGGCCCACCCGTCGCGCGTCCACACCTGGTCCCGCCCGACGGCGCTCGCGACCTGGGCGTCCTGCCCGCGCGCGAGGTGCCACGCGAGCCACGCGATCGTGTTGGCGCCCGGGTCGACGCGCGCGGTGAGCGCGTCCTCGCCGAGGCCGTCGACCGCGCGCGTCGCGGTCGGCCCGATCCTCCCGAACAGGTCCTCCAGCACGGTGATCGCGTCCACGGTCCTCCCTGTCCTCGGGTGCCCGGCGGTGTGTCGCCTCTGGCAGCGTCTCCGGACCGCGGGACGCTCGCGACCGGAGCGGCCCGCGCGGGAGGCGGCGCCCGTCCTGCACGTGGGCAAAAGGGCAGGTCCGGGACGTGCGGGCGCTCTCCTGCCCCTGCGGCGCGCAGCACTCCGTGATAGATGTCGGGAGGTCGCGTCACGACGAAGGGCACGAGCAGGGGGAAGAGACTTTGACGACGACCGACGCGCTCCAGGACGAGCGCACGCGGGTCCTGGCGCTCCAGCGGCTCGGGGTGCTCGACAGCTCGCCCGAGGAACGGTTCGACCGCGTGACGCGGCTCGCGCAGCGGCTGTTCGGCGTCCCGACGGTGAGCATCACGCTCGTGGACGCGGACCGGCAGTGGCGCAAGGCGTTCGTCGGCCTCGACGGCCCGGTCGCGCAGCGCGAGGGCGCGTTCTGCGACGTGACGATCCGTGCGGACCGCACGCTCGTCGTCGAGGACGCGGCGCAGGACGCCACGTTCGCCGACAACCCCTTCGTGGTCGGCGACCCGCACCTGCGGTTCTACGCCGGGCACCCCATCGCGGCGCCGGGCGGCGAGCTGGTCGGCACGCTGTGCGTCATCGACACCCGGCCACGCCGGTTCGACGACGCCGACCGCTCCCTGCTGCGCGACCTCGCGCTGTGGGTCCAGGGGGAGCTCCAGCACGACGTCGAGCTCGACCGGGCGGGCGCGGTGCAGCGCGGGCTCCTCCCGCGCCGCGCCCCGGAGCTCGAGGGATACCGGGTGGCCGCGCGCTGCCTGCCGGCCCGCGGCGTCGGGGGCGACTTCTACGACTGGACGACGACGCCTGATGGTGCGGGGTTCGTCGTCGCGGACGTCATGGGCAAGGGCATGCCCGCCGCGATCGTGGCGGCGTCGGCGCGCGCCGCGCTGCGGCCCGCGCTCCGGTCACCGTCGCTCGCGGACGGCGTCGAGACGGCCGACGACCTGCTCGCCCCGGACCTGGAGGAGGTCGGCTCGTTCGTCACGGCCTGGTGCGCCACGCTCGAGCGCGACAGCGGCCGGCTCGCGTACGTCGACGCGGGGCACGGCCTCGCGAGCGTGCTGCGGCCCGACGGCGGCATCCACCGCCTGGAGGCGGACGGCCTGCCGCTCGGCGTCGCGCCGGGCACCGCGCGCACCGTCCACCACGTGACCCTCGAACCGGGTGACCGGCTCGTCGTCGTGAGCGACGGGCTCGTCGACCTGCTCGCCGACCTCGGGGTCCCGGGCGGGGACCCGCGGCTCCTGGACCCGGACGTCCCGCTGCCCGTCCCGGAGGGTCCCGCTCTCGCACGGGCCGCGCGCGACGTCCGGCAGGCCGGGGACGCCGCGGCGACGCTCGACGTGCTGGTCGGGCTCGCCGAGGGGCGGTACGTCGGGGACGACCTCACGGTCCTCGTGGTCGAGCGGGTCGCGGCATGAGGGGCTCCGCGCGGCGGCTCGTGCTGATCCGCGTGCTCGTCGTGCTGGCGCTGCTCACGGGCGTCAACTACGTCGCGTGGCGGTGGCTCGACTCCGTGGCGTGGTCGCACTGGTGGATCGCCGTCCCGCTCGTGCTGGCCGAGACGTACAGCCTCGTGGACACCGCCCTCTTCGGCGTGACGATGTGGCGCCTGCGCGAGCGGGGCGAGCCGCCGCCCGCCCCGGAGGGCGTCACGGTCGACGTGTTCGTCACGACGTACGACGAGCCCGAGGAGCTCGTCCTCGCGACCGCCCGCGCGGCGCGGGCCATCCGGTACCCGCACCGCACCTGGATCCTCGACGACGGCGCGCGCGTGAGCATGCGGGCCGCCGCCGCGGAGGCGGGCGTCGGGTACCTCACGCGCAGCGCGAGCTGGGCGGGCAAGCCGCGGCACGCGAAGGCCGGCAACCTCAACAACGCGCTGTTCCAGACGGACGGCGAGCTGCTGCTCGTGCTCGACGCCGACCAGGTGCCCGACCCGGCGATCCTCGACCGCACGGTCGGGTACTTCACCGCGGACGAGCGCGTCGCGATCGTCCAGACCCCGCAGTGGTTCGTCAACGTCGACGACGCCGACCCCCTCGGGAGCCAGGCGCCCCTCTTCTACGGGCCGATCCAGCAGGGGAAGGACGGGTGGAACGCCGCGTTCTTCTGCGGCTCCAACGCCGTGCTGCGGCGCGAGGCGCTCATGCAGCTCGGCGTCGTCGGGTACGTGCGGGGCGTGACGGTCGGCGTGCGGCGCGCGCTGCGCACCGCGGGCTCGGTGCTCGCCCGGGCCGCACGCTCGCCGGAGGCGGCCGACCCGGCGGTGCGGACCGCCGTCGAGCGTCTCCGCGCGGAGGCCGACGAGGCCCGCCGCGCCCTCGCGGCGGGGGAGCCCGCGGCCGACGTCACCTACCGGTTCCAGCGCCGCGTCGACGAGGCGTCGCGCAGCGTCGTCGCCGGTCAGGTGGAGGCGCTGCGGGCGGAGCTGGCGACGGTGGAGCCCGAGCTCGTGTCCGGCGGCCCGCTCCAGGTCGACGAGGAGATCGGCCAGCTCGTCGTCGACGAGGAGGCGCTCGACCGGCTCGCGCGGCGCGACCTCTCGCCCCTCGTCGCGGTCGAGGCGGTGCGCCGCCTCGCGGACGCGGTCGACGTCGGGCGCAGCGACGAGGCGCAGGCCGTCATGCCGATGGCGACGATCTCCGTCACCGAGGACATGGCCACCGCGATGCGGCTGCACGCGCTCGGCTGGCGGTCGGTCTATCACCACGAGGTCCTGGCCCACGGGCTGGCGCCCGAGGACATGCCGACGATGCTCCAGCAGCGCCTGCGCTGGGCGCAGGGCACGGTGCAGGTGATGCTCCGGGAGAACCCGCTCACGCTGCGCGGCCTGCGCGTGGGGCAGCGGCTCATGTACTTCGCGACGATGTGGAGCTACCTCGCGGGCTTCGCCGCGCTCGCGTACCTCGCGGCGCCCATGGTGTACCTGTGCTTCGGCATCCTTCCGGTCCAGGCGTTCGGGACGGACTTCTTCGTGCGCTTCGTGCCGTACTTCGTGCTCAACCAGCTCTTGTTCCTCGTCGTGGCGCGCGGGGTGCGGACGTGGCGGGGGCAGCAGTACTCGCTCGCGCTCTTCCCGGTGTGGATCCGGGCCTGCTGGACGGCGTTCGCGAACGTCGTCCTCGGCCGCCCGCTCGGGTTCGTCGTGACGCCCAAGACGCGGACCGGGGAGCACCGGCCGGCCTGGCGCACGATCTGGCCCCAGCTCACGGCCATGGTGCTGCTCGTGGTCTCGGCCGTCGTCGGCACGGTGCGCCTCGTCGCGTTCGACGCCGACCTCGGCGCGACCCTCGTCACCCTCGCCTGGGTGGCGTACGACCTCGCGGTGCTCGGGGTGCTCGTCCCCGCCGCGCGGTACTCCGGCCCGCGCCCGCCGCGCGAGCCCGTGCCGGAGACGACGATGACCGGACGACGGACGGAGGACCAGTGAAGCTCGACGTGACACCGCTCGAGGAGACGGGGGCGGTGATCGTGCCGCGGGGGCGGCTCACGCTCACGACGGCGCCCCAGCTGCGCGACGCGGTCACCGACCTCGTCGAGGCGGGCCGGACCCGGCTCGTCGTCGACCTCGGGAGCCTCGAGTTCGTCGACTCCTCGGGCCTCGGCGCCCTCGTCGGCGGGCTGCGCACGACGCGCGCCGCCGGGGGAGACCTGCGGCTCGCGAACGCCGCGCCCTCCGTGGCGACGGTCCTGCGGCTCACCAACCTCGACCGCGTGCTGCGCGTGCACGACGACGCGGCGAGCGCGTTCGCCGACGGGTGACCCCCGCGTGACCCCGCCGGACGACGCCCCGCTCGTCGTGCTGAGCGCGACCGCGTCCCCGCCGTGGCTCGACGCCCTCCCGGACGCGTTCGCCGCGCTCTGGGAGCAGGCGCCGTGGGTGCCCGCCGACGACCGGCTCGCCGTCGAGCTCGCGACGACGGAGATCGCCGCGAACATCGTGCGGCACTCGCCCGCACCCGAGACGGTCGAGGTCCGGGCGGAGCTCGACGCCGGGGCGGGACGCGTCGTCGTCGTGCTGCGCGACACCGCGCCTGCGGCCGACGTCGACCTCGACCGCACGATGCCGCCCCCCGAGGCCGAGTCCGGGCGCGGGCTCGCGCTCGCGCGTGCCTGTGTCGACCGGCTGGAGCACCGGTGGATCGCGGGGACCTCGGGCAACGAGTGGCGCCTCGAACGCCGCGTGCGCACCGCCGGGGGCGGACCCGGCGACTAGCGTGGGGGCGTCCCGCGCGCGCCGACCCGGGCGCGGCGCCGGTTCCCGGAGGTGCAGATGGAGTTCCCGTTCAGCCTGACCGAGGAGCAGATCCTCTCCCTCATCGTCGTCGGGACGCTCGCGGTCGTCGCGATCGTCGGGGTCAACGCGCTCGCCCCGAAGGCCGGCGTCGCGGCGCCGCTCGTGCTCGTCGCGGTCGGCGTCGTCGTGAGCTTCGTGCCCGCCGTCCCCGAGATCGAGTTCGAGCCCGAGTGGATCCTCGCCGGGATCCTGCCACCGCTCCTCTACTCGGCGGCCGTCGGCCTGCCCACGATGGACTTCCGGCGGGACTTCACCGCGATCAGCGGCCTGTCCGTCGTGCTCGTCCTGCTGAGCACCGCGCTCCTCGGCTACCTCTTCACCTGGCTCATCCCCGGCATCCCGCTCGCGGCGGGCTTCGCGCTCGGCGCCATCGTCAGCCCGACCGACGCCGTCGCGACGTCCATCGTCAAACGGCTCGGCGCGTCACCCCGCGTCGTGACGCTGCTCGAGGGCGAGAGCCTGCTCAACGACGCGTCCGCCCTCGTGCTCCTGCGCTCCGCCATCGCCGGGATCGGGATCGCCGTCGCGACCGGGGAGTCCGCCACGCGGGTGTCGCTGTGGTCGGTCGCGGGCGACTTCGTGTTCGCTGTCGTCGTCGCGGTGCTCGTCGGGTTCCTCGTCGGCTTCCTCGGTCTGTTCGTCCGGCGCCGCCTCGCCAACCCCGCGCTGAGCACCGCGGTGTCCTTCGTCGTGCCGTTCCTCGCCTACCTGCCGTCGGAGGAGCTCGGCGCGTCGGGCCTCGTCGCCGTCGTCACCGCGGGCCTCGTCACCGGCAACGGCGCCGCGAAGTACCTGCGCCCCCAGCACCGGCTCGCCGAGGAGTCGAACTGGCGGACCGTCGAGCTCCTGCTCGAGGGCACCGTCTTCCTCCTCATGGGGCTCGAGCTGTTCGCGCTCGTCACCGACGTCCAGGAGGCGCACGGCAGCCTGTGGCGCGCGGTCGGCATCGCGGCGCTCGCGGCCGTCGTCATCCTCGTCGTGCGCTCCGCGTACGTCGCGACGCTCCTGCGCTCCCTCGCGCGGCGCGCGCGGCGGGGCGAGTCGATGCGCGGCGTCATCGCGGGCATGCAGGAGAAGCTCGACGCGCGCTTCGCGGCCGACGGCACGCCCGTCGCGCCGACCGTGCCCGCCGCGGCCAAGCCGGCGCCCGGGACGCCGGAGCGTCGCGGCGCCGAGATGGTCGCCAAGGCGCCCCCGGAGCGGGTGGGCCGGCTGCGGTCGTCGCTGCGTCGTCGTGCCGCCGACATCGACTACCTGACGGCCGAGCGGCTCGGGTGGCGCGAGGGCACGCTCCTCGTGTGGGCAGGCATGCGCGGCGTCGTGACGCTCGCCGCGGCGCAGACCCTGCCCCTCGACACCCCGCAGCGCTCGTTCCTCGTGCTCGTCGCGTTCGGGGTCGCGGCCGGGACGCTCGTCGTGCAGGGCGGCACGCTCCCGTGGGTCGTGCGTCGCCTCGGCCTCTCGGGCGGGTCCACACGTGCCGACGAGGACCGCGGCGCCGTGCGCGCCGAGCTCGACGGCGCGGCCGTGGCCGTCATCGACGCGCCCGACCTCCGCCGCGCCGACGGCACCACCTACGACGGTGACGTCGTCGCCCGCGTGCGCCGCGACGTCGTGCGCGAGCTCGAGAACCGTGACACCGACGCCGCGACGTCGGCCGACCTGTTCGCGCAGTACAAGGAGCTGCGGCTCCGGGCGATCGCGGCGCAGCGCGTCGCGCTGCTCGACGCGCGCACGTCGGGCGCGTACAGCTCGCAGGCGCTGCGGCACGCGCTCGACCTGCTGGACGCCGAGCAGATCGACCTCGAGCTCCGCCGCGGCCCCTACGTGCCCGGCGACGACGACTGAGCCGCCCCCTTGCGGCTGCCCCTGGGGAAGGCCCTAGCGTCGCGGGCATGGACGAGTACACGACGGGTCAGGTGGCCCGCGCCACGGGGCTGAGCGAGAAGGCCGTCCGGATGTACGCGGACCGGGGGCTGCTCGACGCACGCCGCACGACCGCGGACGGACCGCGGCTGCTCGACGGCGGCCAGGTGGAGCGCGCCCGCCTCGTCCGGCTCCTGCGGGGCGTCGGCCTGTCGCTCGCCGAGGTGGGCGACGTGCTCGCCGCGCCCGACCCGGTCCCCGCGTTCGACGCCGTGTGGAGCGCCCGCCGCTCGGCGCTCGCGGCTTCGCTGGCCGCGGGGGAGTACGTGCGGTCCGCGCTGGTCGGGGAGCCGCACCTGGACGTCCTCGTGCGGCGGCGGCACGTGCCCGAGCGCCTCGTGCTCGGGACCGAGCGCCGCGCGACGCTCGCCGAGCTGCCGGCCGTGCTGCCCGAGGCGACCGGAGCGGTCTTCGCCGTGCTGCGCGCGGCCGACGTCCCCCTCGCCGGCCACCCCTACGTCGAGCTGCACGAGCGCGCGACCGAGGGGTACGCCGCCCGCCTCACGCTGCGGGTGCCGGTCCCCGTGGCCGTGCGACCGCCGTCGGGCTTCGCCCTCACGACGGACGCCGCGCACGAGGAGGCGTACGTCGCGCTGACGGCCGCGGAGGCCTGCGACCAGGAGCGCCTGGTCCTCGTGCACGACTACCTGGCGTCCGGGCGGGCGCTCGCGGGCGGGGTGCCCGCGGGGGACGACCGGGAGGTCTACCTGCCGACCTGGGAGGCGGGCGGTCCCGGCCCGGTGATGGAGGTCGCCGTGCCGGTCGCGCGACGCCGACCCGGGGCGTAGCGCCGCTCCGACCGCCCGACGGCCTCCCCCCGGGCCGCGGCGAGGATCCCTGCCTCCTGCGCGACCGCGACGGCCTCGCGTCGGCTCGACACCCCGAGCTTGCGGTACAGCGTGCGGATCTGGGTGCGGATGGTGTTCACCGACACGTTGAACCGCGCCGCCGTCTGCTCGGCCGTGTAGCCCTCGCTGAGCGACCGCAGCACCTTCCGTTCGCGGGGGGAGAGCCGGCTCGCGAGCGTGACCGGGGGAGTGTTGCGCGCCTCGACGGCGCCCCGGGGCAGCACGTCCGCGGTGTCCACCAGCTCGGCGAGCGCGCGTCGCTCCTCCGGCTCGAGCGCGAGGAACGGTGCGGCGTGCTCGGGTGACGACCGCAGCCGCAGGGCCTTCTGGAACCAGCTCCGCGCGCGGTCCTCACGCCCGGCGCGCAGGTGGGCGACGGCGAGGACGACGTGCAGGTCGAGCGCGTCGGCCGGTGACAGCGACGTCTGGTGGATGGCGGACGAGGCGACCCCGATCGCCTCGTAGTGCTCGCCCACCGACAGGTGGGCCCAGGCGTGGTGGTTCGCCAGCCACTCGGTCGTGTCGTCCTCGGACCCGTGCGCCAGGTGCAGCACGCGGCCCGCGCCGCCGGCGCGCAGGAGCAGCTTCGCCTCGGCCCGCAGGAGCAGCCGCCCGACGAACGACCCCAGGTCGGGGTCGACCATGCCGTGCACGAGGCGCACCTGGTCCAGCTCACGCAGGCCGTGGAGGGGATCGCCGTAGAAGGCCGCGTGGCTGGCACGCGCGGACGCCAGGAACGCCCAGAGCTCACCGACGGCCGGCGAGGTCGGGTCCGTGGCCCGCAGGATCCTCTGCGCCGTCGCCGCGTCGCCCTCGTGGATCGCGAGGTGTGCCCGCGCGAGCGCCTCGCCGTGCACGTGCGCCGCCGCGATCCACGAGGGGAACGGTGCGGCGTCGCGGACCACGGCGAGCTGCTCGCGCGCGAGGTCGTGGTGCCCCCGGTAGGCGGACAGGAGCGCCAGGTTCGACGCCGCGCTCACCCGCGCGAAGTGGCCGTGGGGCTCGTCGCCCGCCTCGTCGGCGGCGCGACGCAGGTGCTGGATCGCCGGGTCGGTCGCGCCGGACAGCATCGCGGTGATCCCGCGCTGCGCGCTCAGCCAGCCCGGCCGCGCGTCCGGGCGCCCCGCTGTCCAGGGCAGGGGGCCTCCCGCCATGAGGAGCGTCGTGCGCTGCTCGACCCACGTGCCGATCCGCGTCGAGGCGTCGTGGTCGCGGCGGTGCCGCAGGCCCACGACGGCCGCGGTGCCGGCCGAGAGGACGTCGTGCAGGCGGGTGAACCCGTTGAGCCGCCTGCTGTGGCGGAGTCCGGCCCGGGAGTAGTGCCGCAGCAGGCGCGACATGCTGCGCTCGTCGTCGCGCTGGTGGTCGCGGCGTCTCTGGGCGAGGAGCACGAGGTGCGCGAGGCGCGGGCGGCGGTCGAGCACCTCGGGAGGGACGCGTGCGAGCGCTGTCAGGAGCTCGCGCGCGAAGCGGTCGGGGAGCTCGTACCAGAGCACGTCGAACGCGGTCTCCACGCCGTCGAGGTCGCCCGCGTCGAGCGCCCGGAGGATCTCCTCGCTGCTCCACGGGACATCTCTGGCGCCTGTCATAGCCGTGATCCTGACGGACGTGCCGGGTTCTGCAAGCGCGTCTCGCGGCGCCGGGTGAATTCCTTCACGGAACTGGTGATGGGATGGGTGATTTCCCAGGTCACGCTCGTCATGGGCCTCGGTGGCACGGGTCCTATGGGGTGACGACCGTGCACGCGAGGGGCGCGTGCGCACGACGAAGGGGACCCCATGCAAGGTTTCGAGCGAGACGCCGCGGCCGCGGCGGGCGGGCGTCGGCCCGGCGAGCACGCGGCACCCCGCGGCGCCCGGCACGCGCGCAGCAGGACGCGGCCCACCGGGGGACGTGCACGTCGCCTGATCGGCGCCGTCACCGCCGTCGTGATGGCCGGGACCGGTCTCACCGCCGCGGCGCTGCCCGCGACGGCCGCGACCGTGTACGAGCTCGAGGGGTCCTGGGCCGACTCCACGCCCGCGACGCTCGAGACCGGTGACGCGGTGTCGGCGGAGTGGTGGTTCAACCTCAACGACGACGCAGCGGCCCCCGGCAACGAGCCGGTGGAGAACGTCACGGTGACGCTCACCGCCCAGGGCGCGGTGTTCGACACGCTCCCGCCCGCGTGCCTCGTGGACGGCGTGGACCCGGCGTCGAGCGTCTCCGAGGACGGCTCGACCCTCGTCTGCAACGTGGGCACGCAGGACCAGGGCACCGCGTTCTCGCTGACCACGCCGATGCGCGTGACGGCCGTCACCGGCGAGACCGTCGGGGCGGGGGCGGCGATCGCGGACCAGCAGACCACGCTGCCCGAGCTCCCCGTGCAGAACGGCTTCGTGCAGGACATCCACTGGGTGGAGAGCGTCTCCGGGAGCACGCGCAACGACGCCTCTCGCGACTTCCTGTTCAACTGGACGCTGTTCCACGGGACGAACAGCCCCGCCGGGCCCGACCCCGTCACCTACGACCTCACGGTCTCCAACAGCCTGGGCGCGGCCACGCAGGTCGGGCCGCAGGCGTGCTCGGCGTTCACGAGCGGGACGGCCAGCGGGCACCCGTGGTCGGGCGGGTCGCACGACGCGAGCCAGGTGGCGCCGGCCGTGGGGTCCTGCACGCTCACGCGCAACAGCTCGACGTCGTACACCCTGACGCTGTCGGGTATCGACTACAGCCACGCGCAGGCGCCGACGACGGACTCCGCCGGGAACCCGCTGCCGACGGACCGTGTCGCGGTCGCGTCCGGGCAGATCCAGCTGCGGGTCGTCACGACGGCGGGCGCGGGGCAGGTCTCGGTCACGTCGAGCGCGCCGACCTACACCGCGGTCGACGGGCAGACGGCGAACGACGACCCCGCGAACAACACCACGGCGAAGAACTGGACGACGGGGGTCTGGTCGCACGCGTGGCAGCCCTCCTACACGGGGTCGAGCGCGACCGTGTGGACCGACACGTACCGGGTCGCCCCCGAGTCGGAGCTCGGCTCGGCGGTCCGCGTGCTCTACCCGAACGTCCAGAACCAGAACTCCACCCAGGGCGGTCTGTGCCAGGTGCTGGACACGCGGTACGTGGAGTTCACCGGTGCCCTCACGCGCTTCGACGACGGGACGACCGGTGAGCCTGCCGGTCTGCCCGTGGCGTACTACGTCGGCACCTCGGCGCTGGTGGACCCGGCGAGCGGGTCCTACGACCCGAACGCGTTCACGTGCGACGGGACGACCGGGTGGACCACGACCCGCCCTGCGGACCTGTCGACCGTCAAGGCGGTCCGGGCCACCTACTCGATGACGGCCGCTCGATGGCAGCGCACTCTCGTCCTGCAGGTGACGCAGCAGCTCCTGCCCAGCGCCGAGGTCGGCCAGGACGTGTGGACCTGGGGCTCGTACATCAACCCCTCGTCCGCCACGAACGCCTGGGTGAACCCGGCCCGTTCGACCTCACCGTCCGACGCCGGGCCGTCCGCGACGCTGACCCCGGACGCGCGCTACCCGTACGCGGTGGGCGGTCGTGACGTCGTGCGGATCGTCGGCGTCACGCCGGACGTGGCGAAGTCGGTCCTGCCGACGACCGTCGACCCGGGCGGACAGGCGACCTACACCCTGAGCTACGCCGCGAACGGGACGGGCGCGGTCGCGCCCACCGTGGACGACTACCAGCTCGTGGACACGCTGCCGCTCGGCACGACGTACGTCCCGGGCTCGTCGAGCCCGGAACCGGTCGCCACGACGAACGGCTCCGGTCAGCAGGTCCTCACGTGGACCCTCGACGGGGTGCCCACGAACACTCCGCAGTCGCTGTCCTACCAGGTGACGTACCCCGACGACGTCGCCGGTGGTGAGCGGCTGGTCAACACCGTCACCGCCTCGGCCGAGGGCGTGCAGTCGGACTCCGCGACCGCGACGGTCGTGGTCAACGAGTCCGGGCTGACCAGGATCATCAAGACGGCGGACCAGGCGTTCATCCCCAACCTCGCCGGCGACGGCGCGGGCGCGGGCTCGTGGACCGTGCTGGTGCGCTCGGAGGATCCCCTCCCGCAGGAGTTCGTCGACGTGATCGACATCCTCCCGTACGTGGGTGACGGCCGGGGGACCGCGTTCTCCGGCTCGTACCGGCTCGACGGCCCGGTGACCTCCTCGGTCGGGGGGACCGTGTACTACACGACCGCCGACCCGGCGACGCTCACCGACGACCCGGCCGACGCCACGAACGGCTCGGCGGGCAGCACCACCGGCAACACCGTGGGGTGGAGCACCACGTACACCCCCGACGCCACCGCGGTGCGCGTCATCACCGGCGCCCTCGCGGCGCGGGGCGAGCTGACGCTCGACGTCCCGGTCGTGACCGACGGCATGGTCGGTGGCGACGTCCTCGTGAACCGCGCGCAGGGCCGTGCGGAGAACACGCGCCTCGTCATGCGGACGTCGGCGTCGACCTCCATCGCGAACTACTACTCGGCGTCGCTGAAGAAGTACGTGCAGGACGCGGACGGCGAGTGGCGCGACGCGAACGACCCGCTGGACTACCCGCGGTTCCGCGTCGGTGACACGGTCCGCTACCGGATCGTCGTGGAGAACACGGGCCAGGGGATGCTGACGAACGTCGCGGTCTCCGACGACCTGCAGCCGGAGCTGGGGTCGTTCACGATCGAGTCCCTCGCTCCCGGCGCGACCGAGAGCCACGAGTTCGAGATCGAGCTCACCGAGCCCGTCGCCGACTCCGTCGTCAACACGGCGTGCGCGGACGCGGACGTGCCCGCGGACTCGGGCGTCGAGCCCACGATCAACTGCGACCCGGCCGGGTTCGTCGTCGTCGGCACGCCGACGCACACCAAGGAGGTCGTCTCGGCCACCCCGGTCGGCGACGGCCGGTGGGAGGTCGTGTACGAGGTCGTCGTGTCGAACACGCAGACCCCGTCGACCACCTACTCCCTGACGGACGCGCTGCACCTCACCGACCAGGCGACCATCGTCTTCGCGACGGTGACGCAGGCGCCCGACGGCGTCGTCCTCGCCGACCCGGCGTGGGACGGCCAGGGCAACACCCTGGTCGCGGCAGACGTACCGCTGGCCGGGAACGACGACGAGGGCTACGCCCCGCACGTCTACCGCGTCACCGTCCTCGCCGACGTGCCGCTGCAGCTCGACGATGCCGGCTCCGGCGCCGACGCCCCGACCGCCTGCCCCGCCGACGGGTCGGACGCGGACCAGGGGTTCAACAACACCTCCGGGCTGACCGGCCCCGAGGGCGAGACGGAGGAGGACCAGGCGTGCGCGCCGATCCCGTCGATCGACATCGCGAAGACGGTCTCCGCGGGCCCGACGCCGAACGGTGACGGGACGTGGACGGTGACGTACGACGTCGTCGCGACGAACGCGGGCTCTGCCGACGGCACCTACGAGGTGACGGACCGGATGACGGCCGACGGTGACCTCGAGGTCCGCTCGGGCGCCGTCGTCACCGCCCCGGACGGTGTGACGCCGAACGCGGCGTGGACGGGCCTGGGTGCCGAGGGCGCCCCGGAGAACGTCATCGCCTCCGGCGTCGTCCTGCCCGCGGGCGGGACGCACACCTACCAGGTCGAGGTCGTGCTGGGGATCGTCGAGGGCGTCGAGGGTGCGCCGGTGATTACGCCGTGCTCGGCCGAGCCCGGCGCCTCTCCGGGCGGCCTGTCGAACGCGGCGACGGTCGAGCACAACGACCTGACCGACGACGCGACGGCGTGCGTGGCGATCGCGTACATCGTCGTCGACAAGTCGATCAGCGCGGGCCCGACGCCGAACGGCGACGGCACGTGGACGATCGTCTACGACGTCGTGGCCGAGAACGTCGGCGGCGAGTCGGGCGAGTACGACGTGTTCGACCGCCTGCACCACGGCGACGGCATCGAGATCGTCGACGCCGCGGTCACCACGGCCCCGGACGGGGTCGGGACGAACGCGGGGTGGACCGGCCTGGGCGCGGAGGACGCCGCACCGGAGAACCTCGTGGCGTCCGGCGTCGAGCTCGCCGCGGGTGCGTCGCACACCTACCAGGTCGAGGTCACCGTCCAGATGGACGAGGCCACGATCGACCCGGCGGACCTGCAGTGCCCGCCGCCCGGCTCGGGTGCGAACGGTGGCCTGGCGAACTCGGCGAGCCTGGACCACAACGGGATCGTGGCCGAGGACGGCGTGTGCGCGTCGCTGCCGCTGATCGGCATCGAGAAGTCGATCTCGGCGGGTCCGACGCCGAACGGCGACGGGACCTGGACGATCACCTACGACCTGGTCGCCGCCAACACCGGGCAGGCCGCCGGTGACTACGACGTGGTCGACCGGCTGCTGTACGGCGAGGGCGTCGTCGTGGAGTCGGCCGCCATCACCTCGGCACCCGACGGTGTCGAGCCCGAGACAGGCTGGACCGGTCAAGGAGCGGCCGGTTCGGCCGACAACCTGGTCGCGGCGGGCGTCACGCTGGACGCGGGCGCGTCGCACACGTACCAGGTGCAGGTCGTCGTCTCGCTCGACCGGGAGGTCGTGACTCCGGAGGCGCTGCAGTGCCCGGAGCCCGGCTCGGGCGAGAACGGCGGGCTGGCGAACGCCACCGGGCTCACGCACAACGGTGAGACCCGGGGCGACGACGTGTGCGCCACCCTGCCGCTGATCGACGTCACCAAGACGGTCTCCGCGGGACCGACGCCGAACGGTGACGGGACGTGGACGGTGACCTACGACGTCGTCGCGACGAACTCCGGCGCGGCCGACGGCATCTACGACGTCACCGACCGCATGACGGCCGACGGCGACATCACGGTCGTCTCCGGCGCGGTCGTCTCGGTGCCCGAGGGCGTGAGCCCGTCCGCGACCTGGACGGGCCTGGGCGCCGAGGGCGCGCCGGAGAACGTCATCGCCACCGGGGTGAACCTGCCCGCCGACGCGTCCCACACGTACCAGGTGCAGGTCGTCATCGCGCTGGCCGAGGGCACGGAGGGCGCTCCCGCGGTCACCGACTGCGCCGCCCCCGGCACGGGGGAGGACGGCGGCCTGTCGAACTCCGCCGGGATCGACCACAACGGCATCCCGGACTCGGACGAGGCGTGCGTGACGATCTCGGCGATCACGGTCGACAAGACCGTGTCGGCCGGTCCCACGCCGAACGGGGACGGCACGTGGACGATCGTCTACGACATCGTGGCCGAGAACGTCGGTGGCGCGGCGGGCGAGTACGACGTGTTCGACCGCCTGCACCACGGGGACGGCATCGAGATCCTCGACGCCGCGGTCACCACGGCTCCCGACGGGGTCGAGACGAACGCGGACTGGACCGGCCGGGGCGCCGAGACGTCCGACCCGGAGAACCTCGTCGCGTCCGGCGTCGAGCTGGGCGCGGGGGCGACGCACACCTACCAGGTCGAGGTCACCGTCCAGATGGACGAGGCCACGATCGACCCGGTGAACCTGCAGTGCCCGCCGCCGGGCTCGGGTGCGAACGGTGGCCTGGCGAACTCGACCGGCCTGGACCACAACGGGGTCGTCGTCGAGGACGAGGCGTGCGCGTCGCTGCCGCTGGTCGAGTTCGAGAAGTCGATCTCGGCGGGCCCGACGGGCAACGGTGACGGGACGTGGACGATCACCTACGACCTGGTCGCCACCAACACCGGCCAGGCCGCGGGCGACTACGACCTCGTGGACCAGCTGCTCTACGGCGAGGGGATCGTCGTCGGGTCGGCGACGGTCGCCACGGCGCCCGAGGGCGTCGAGCCGAACGCGGGCTGGACCGGTCGGGGGGAGACGGGCTCGGACGAGAACGTCGTCGCCGCGGGCGTCACGCTCGAGGCTGGTGCCACGCACACCTACCAGGTGCAGGTCGTCGTCTCGCTCGACGCCGCGACGGTCACGCCCGGCACGCTCGCGTGCCCCGAGCCCGGCTCCGGGGACACCGGCGGTCTGGCGAACGCCGGCGCGCTGACGCACAACGGCGAGACGCAGGACGACGACGTGTGCGCGACCCTGCCGCTGATCGACATCACCAAGTCCCTCTCGGGTGCGGTGACGCCGGTCGAGGGCGAGGACGGCGTGTACGACGTGGTCTACGAGGTCACGGTGACCAACCGGGGTCCCGGAGCCGGCACGTACGACCTCGACGACGCGCTCGCGCCGGGCGAGGGCGTGACGGTCGTGGACGTCCAGGGCGTCGTCACCGACGCGCCCGGATCGGTCGGTGTCAACGAGGCTTTCGACGGCCTCGACGACACCCGGATCGTCACGGGTCAGGACATCACCGGTGCCACCACAGCCCCCGTGGTGCACACCTACACCGTCACCGTGCGGTACGCCGCCGACCTGACGGACGTCACGATCCCGGACACCGACGTGTGCTCCACGGAGGAGGGCACCGTGCCGGGCGGTCTGAACAACGTCGCGACGGTGGGCTGGAACGGGAACGAGGGCAGCGACGACGAGTGCGTGCGTCCGGGCAAGCCCACCCTCGACAAGGCGCTGGTCTCCGTGCGACCGGCCGGCGACGGCACGTGGGAGGTCGTCTACGACCTCACCGTCGGCAACGTCGGCGGGGAGGCCACGACCTACGACCTGGACGACGAGCTGCTCTTCGCCCCGGTCATCACCGTCGACTCGGTCGCGGTGACCGGTCCGGACGGCGTCACCCTGAACGACGGGTTCGACGGGGACGCCGACCGGCGGATCGCGACCGACGTCGTGATCGGCGGCCTGGACGACGAGGGGTACGCCCCGCACGTCTACCGCGTCACCGTGGTCGCCTCCGTGCCGCTGCACTTCACGGACGTGGAGGACGACGGCACGGGCTCGCCCGCGTGCACCGCGGCTCCCGGGGGGAACCTCACCGAGCAGGGGCTGAACAACGCGGCGACGCTCACGGACGAGACCGGCGGGACGCAGACCGACACCGACTGCGCCCCCGTGCCCTCCATCGACATCACCAAGACGATGGACGGCACGCCGGTCGCGGGTGCCGACGGATCGTGGACGGTGGCCTACACCGTCACCGCCACGAACGACGGCGCCGCCGCCGGGGTCTACGACCTCACCGACCGCCTGCGCTACGGCGCCGGCATCGAGGTCCGGACCGCGACGGTCACCGCGGCGCCCGACGGCGTCACGCCGTCGGGCTCGTGGACGGGCCAGGGCGCGGAAGGCGACCCGGCCAACGTCGTGGCGACCGGCGTGAGCCTCGCCGCGGGGGCGGTCCACACCTACCGGGTGGAGGTCGTCGCGACCCTCGACACGGAGCAGGCGGACGACACGACGTTCACCTGCCCCGAGCCGGGCTCCGACGGCAGCGGCGGGTTCGCGAACACCGCCGGGATCGGGCACAACGGGCTGACCGACGCCGCCCAGGCGTGCGCGACGCCTGACCGACCCGGCGACCCGGGCACGCCGGGCAAGCCCGGCAGCCCGCTGGCCACGACCGGCGCGACGCTGGCGTGGGTCGCCGGCGGGGCGGCGCTCCTGCTGCTCCTCGGCCTCCTGGCCCTGGCCGCGGCCCGGCGTCGGCACGCCGTCGACTGACGGCGCGACGAGGAAGGCCCTGCCCACGACCGTCCCCACCGGTCGTGGGCAGGGCTGTTCGTCGGCCGTCTCTCAGCGCTGCGCGCGGGCGGCGGCCCGACGGCGCAGGACGCGCGCCGTCGTGACGAGCGCGAGGCCGGCGACGAGGAGCGTCCAGGCCGCGACGACGTGGAACGCGGTCGCGACGCCGGTGACGGCGAGGACGGGGGCGGTCTGGGCGAGGGTCGAGTTGTACATGGCTGCTGTCCTTCCGGGACGGGTGAGGGCATGCCGAGGACGTCCCGGTCGCGTGCGCGGCGGGGCGGGTCGGCGTGGGTGAAGGTCAGGCGGTGGCGGCGACGTGGTTCCACGTCGTCTGGCGCCGCGTGACGAACAGCGCTGCGGCGTGCAGGAACGCGCGCTGCAGGGCGAGGTCGTAGAGGAGCTCCGGCAGCACGAGCGCGGCCAGCAGCCGGGCGCAGCGCCCGGCGCCCCAGACGGTGACGAGGCGCTCCGCGGCGAAGACCAGCCCGACGGCCGCCCACAGCGGGGACAGCGTGAAGGTCCCCGTCACGAGGGTGACGACCGTGAGGAGCAGGTAGGCCGCCATCATGAGCGTGCCGACGGCGAGCATCACCTGCTGGCCGACGTAGCGCCACGTGGTGCGCGTGAGCCCGTACTCGGCGAGGTTGTCGAGCATCCCCTTGTACCAGCGGACGCGCTGCCGGTGGAGGTCGCCGGCCGTCGGCATGAGCTCGGTCGTGCAGCTCATGGTGACGGGCGAGCGCAGCTCGTGGCCGAGCGTGCGCAGCGCGAGCGTGAGCTCGGAGTCCTCGGTGATCGCGTGCCGGTCGTACACGTCGCCGCGCTCGCCGGGGAGGACCGAGCCGCGGGCGTCGGCCACCTCCTGGAGCGCGGTGCGGCGCACGAGCGCGGCGGTCCCCGTGAGCACGGCCGTGCGGCCCGTGAGGTCCACCTGCACGCCGTAGCGCGTGTACTCGTTGGCCTGGCAGTGCTGCAGGTAGCCCTGCGGCGGCCGCCCGCGGAACACGCCGCCGACCGCGGCGACCTCGGGCTCCGCGGCGAGCACGGCGAGCCCTACCTCGACGAAGGTGGGGGCGATCGTGGTGTCCGCGTCGAGGACCATGACGACGTCCTCCGTCGTGGTCGCGATCGCCTGGTTGAGCGCGCCGGCCTTGCGGGCCGTGTTGCCCACGGTCTCCATGACGTCCGCGCCGACGGCGCGGGCGACCGCGACGGTCGCGTCCGTGCTGTTGTCCGAGACGACGAGCACCCGGTCGGGGCGGCGCGTCTGGGCCGCGAGCGAGGCGACGGTGGCGGGGAGCGCCTGCTCCTCGTCGTGGGCGGGGATGACGACGACGACGCGCACGGCGGGCCCGTCCGCGGGACGGGCGGCCGCCTCGGTGCGGTGGCGGGGGGTGTGCGGGGCAGTGGTGTTCACCGGAGGCTCCAGTCGACGAGTGCTGTCGACAAGGAGCCTCCGGCGGCCGCCTCAGCGTTCCCCCGGTGGAGGCGCAGCGGTCGGCGAGGTCTGGCTCAGCGTTCCGGAAGTCCGATCGAGCGTTCAACCAGAGGCTTTCCTGAGGGTTCGCGCCGTCCTCGCGGCGCGGACGCGGTCAGACGTCGGCGGCCGCGAGCGCACCGTCCACCCCCACGACCCCGAGCTCGAGCCGCGCGATCCCGTCCACCGGCACCGCCGACGACGCGCCCAGGCCGGACGAGCTCCCCGCCTCCGTCGAGGACCACGTCGCCACGACCGAGCGCGTGCCGTCGTCGTCCACGAGCACGAGCTCGTACGTCGCGCCGTCCTCCCACACCCCGGCCGGGTACGAGCACGACCAGTCGAGGCGCGTGCCCCACGACGCCGGGGTGAGCGTGAGCTCGGCGCGCACGTCCGCGCCCCCGACCGGCTCGAGCGCGACCTGGGTCGTGGCGGACGTCGCGGGGGGGCCGGCGTCGTCCGACCGCGTCACCGCCACCCCGCCCGCCGCGCCCGCGACGACCAGGCCGACCGCCGCCACGGACAGGAGCGACCGCCGTCGGGTGCGGCGCCGCCGGGCGCTCGCGGCGACCACCGCGAGCGGCACGACGGCGCCCCCCGCCCCGCCGGACGCCTCGGCCGGGGCGTCGGAGCGCGCGTCGTCCACGAGCGCGTCCGCGTGCTCGGCCGTGAGCATCCCGAGGATGCCCGGCATGCCCGCGAGCTCCGCGACGGCCTCGCGGCACGCCGCGCACGTCGCGAGGTGCTGCTCGAACGCGCGCCGGTCGTGCGGGCTGAGCGCGCCCAGCACGTAGGCGGCGTCCCACTCGCGGTACGGGTCCGGGGTGGCGGTCATGACGAGACTCCCTTCTCCTGCAGCGCGAGCCTCAGCGCGCGGAGCGCGTAGTGCATGCGGGACTTCACCGTCCCGGGCGGGACGCCGTGCGCCGACGCCATCTCGGCCACGGACCGCCCGTGGTAGTACGCGTCGACGACGACCGCCCGGTGCTCGGGCGAGAGCGAGACGAGCGCGTCCGCGACCAGCCACGCGTCGAGCACGGCCTGGGTCGCGTCCGCCTCGCCGCGGTCGGGCACGTCGGCGCTCGCGAGCTCGCGGCGGTGGTGCGCGCTGCGCAGCTCGTCGACGACGAGGTTGCGCGCCACCGTGAAGAGCCACGCGCGCACCGACCCCTCCGGCCGCTCCAGCACCTCGGGGTGGCGCCACGCGCGCAGCAGCGTCTCCTGCACCACGTCCTGCGCCTGCGCCGGGTCGTCGGTGAGGCGCGCGACGTAGCGCTCCAGCGCCGGCCCGTGCGCGGCGTGCACCGCCCGCAGCAGGTCGTCGGCGTCGGCGCGCACGCGCGGCACCTCCCCGTCGGTCACGACCCGGCCGACCGCACGAGGTCGAGGCCGAACTCGACGCTGCCCGCGTCGTCGACCGTGACGAACCTGAGGTTCGGCGCCTCCACGTCGAAGTCGGAGAACGTGATCGGCACGCTCCCGACGACCTGGACGCCGTCGGCGGTCGGGCCGACCTGCGCCTCGACCGTGACGGCCTGCGTCACGCCGTGGATCGTCAGGTCGCCCGCGAGCTCGACGTCGGCCGAGCCGGTCGGCAGGTCCACGGGGCTGGTCAGCTCGAACGTCGCGGTCGGGTACGTCCCGACCTCGAGCGCATCGCCCCGGAAGTACGCGTCGCGCGGCGGCTCGTCCGTCGCGACGCTCGCCATGTCGACCTCGATCGTCGCCGCGGTGAGCGCGCCGTCCGCGACGGTGAACGTCCCCGTGACCTCCTCGGTCCGGCCGGTCACCGTGACGTCCTCGCCCTGCAGCACCTCGTGCACGCGGTACCCCGCGTACGAGCCGTCCCCGACCGTCCACGCACCGGCCAGGTCGGCCGGGTCGAGCGCGGCGCCGTCGCCCGACGACGCGTCGAGCGTCGGCTCCTCGGCCGCCGCGCGGTTGGACCAGTCCGCGTACAGGCCCGGGCCGAACGCGACGGCAGCACCGCCGAGCACCACGACACCGACCCCGACCCCCACGAGCACCTTCGTCCTCCTGCGCACGTCTGCCCCTTCCGATCATCCTCTGCGACTCCGTCACCTGGGAGACGAGGCAGCGGCCCGATCGGTTCACCCGGGTCCGTCGACGGGCGGCCGGGGATCGTCCCCGGGGGACGGACGGGGCCGTCGGACGGGCGTGCGGCGTGCGGGCCGACGCGCGGCGGGCCGGTGAACCTCGCGGCGCGCCGCGCCGTCGTGAGAGTAGGGGCCGTGCTCGCGACCCCGACCGTCCTTCCGAGGAGTCGACATGCGACGCACCCTGACCACCGGCGTCCCGGCCGCCACCACCTGGGCCGTCACCGCACTGCTCGCCGCCACCCTCGCCGGGTGCTCCGGCGGGGGAGGCGGTCTGTACGGGGGCGGTGGCTCCAGCCCGTCGGGAGAGACGTCCGACGGCTCGACCTCCGACGGTTCGGCAAGCGGCGGCTCGGCGGGCGTCGCGCTCGGCACGGCGGACTCGTCGCTCGGGACCGTCGTGGTCGACGGCCAGGGCATGACCGTCTACTACTACGACAAGGACACGAAGGGCGCGGGCTCGAGCGCGTGCGAGGGCGAGTGCGCCGCCGCGTGGCCCGCCGTCCACGCGGCGAGCGCGGACCCCGAGGTCGATGGCGTGACGGGCGAGGTCGGCACCATCACCGGGGTCGACGGCGAGCTCCAGGTCACCGTCGACGGCCGCCCGGTCTACACGTACGCGGCCGACACCGGCCCCGGCGACGTCACGGGCCAGGGGGTGAACGGCGTCTGGCACGTCGTGGCGCCGGACGGCACCGAGATCATGGACGCGGCCCCCGCGGCCGGGTCGGGCTACTGACCGGCGCGCGGGCAGACCTCGCGCGGGCTGGTCCCGCGGGATCGGCCGCGTGCGTGCCCGCCTCACGCGGGTGGGTCACGGGTGGTCGAGCGGCGGCGAGCTCAGGCAGAACGGGTGGCCCTCCGGGTCCGCGTAGACGCGGAACAGGTCGTCGGGGTGGCCCTCGTCCTCCGGGGTGCCCGTGAGCGGTCGCGCGCCGCACGCGAGCGCGTGCTCGTGCCCCGCGGCGAGGTCGGGGACGTCCAGGTCGACGTGCACGCGCGCCCCGCCGGGCCAGGTCGGCACCTCGGCGTCGGACCGCTGGAACGCGAGGCGCGACGCGCCGCCCGGGACCTGGAGCGAGAGCCAGTCGTCGCCCGCCGGGTCCACGGTCTCGTGGCCGGGCGTGTACGCCCAGCCGGTCAGGCGCCGGTAGAACTCTGCGAGCGCGCGCGGGTCGCGCGCGTCGACGGTGACGTTGCGGAGCCGCAGCGGGCGCGGGTCTCCCACGGCTCAGCCGACCTGCTCGCGCAACCACGCGACGTCGGCCGGGACGTCGGCGTGCGTCTCGCAGACGACCGACGTGCCCGCCGCGCGCACGACCCCGAGCAGGAGCTCCGGGTCGATCGTCCCGGCCGTGAGGCCGGCGTGGCGGTCGGCGCCGGAACCTGCGGTGTCGCGGCTGTTGTTGAGGTGCACGAGGTCGACGCGGCCGGTGATCGCGCGCACGTCGTCGACCGCGCTCGTGAGGTCGATGCCGCCCGCCCACGCGTGGCACGTGTCGAGGCAGAACCCGACGTTCTCGGCGCCGTCGGCCTGCTGCACGGCCGCCCACAGGCCCTCGATGCGGTCGAGTCGGCGCGCCATCGAGAAGTCGCCCCCGGCGGTGTTCTCGATGTACACGGTGACGTCCGTCTGGAGCGCGTCGATCGCCTTGCGCCAGTTGTCGAAGCCCTTCGCCGGGTCCTCCTTCGCGGTGACGTGCCCGCCGTGGACCACGACGCCCGTCGCGCCGACCGCCGCCGCGCCGTCCACGATCTGCTGGAGGAGCTTGCGGCTCGGGATGCGGATGCGGTTGTTGGGGCTCGCGACGTTGATGACGTACGGCGCGTGCACGACGAGCTCGAGGTCCGCCGCCGCGGCGGCGTCCTTCAGGGCCTCTGCGCCGCCCGGGAACGTGAACTCCGGTCCCTTCCAGGACTGGGGGTCGCCGAGGAAGATCTGGGCGACGTCCGCGCCGATGCTCGCTGCCTGCGCGACGACGTCCGACTGGTCGAGGTGGGCTCCGATCCGCATGGGGACCAACCTACGCGGCGCCGCCCACGCGCGCGGCCGCTCGTCACCAGCCGGTCGAGCTCTTTCGGATGACGTCGCGGCGCAGGTCGAGCAGCGCCGCGCGGGCGCGCCGACGGCGGTCGGTCGGGTCGACCGTGAGCTCGTCGCCGGGGTTCGCCCGACGGCGCGGCTCGCCGTGGACGTTGAGGTCGGGTGCGGCGCCGTGGTCGGCCGCGCGGTGCACCGCCGTGGTCGGGCCGGCCGACGTCGGGGCGGGCGGGGCGGAGAAGAGCGGGCGGTTGTCCGGCACGGGAGCCTCCTCGGGGACTCCGTCGCGCGGGGCGGCGGAGGGTCGGGACGATGCTGGTGCGCCGGGCTCGCCGCCCGGCGCCCCCTCATCGTGCGACCGCGACGTTTCCCCCGGTCGTCCTGAACGTTTCGGCCATGTTGCGCCCCTACCCCGGCGCCGAGCACGGGGTTCCCGACCGCCGAAGCCCGATTCCGGTCGCCGATCCCGTGCTCGACGGCAGCGGGGGGCCAGGTCAGGAGGGGCCGCGGGCTCCGCACGTGGCGATCGTCTGCGAGCCTTCCTCGCCGTCGATGACCACCGAGGCCTCCCAGCGCCAGGCCTGCGGCAGCAGGTCGACCGTCCCCGCCGGGACGTGGACGGTGTCGAGACCGGAACCGGGCGGTGTGGGGCCGACGGCCTCCCACGACACCCCGCCGTCCGGCGTCGGCTCCACGTGGAAGGGCGAGCGGAGCTCCGCGAGCTCGTCGCCCTGCCACGTCTCGAGGCGCAGGACGAGCGCGCCGTCCAGCGGGGCCGCGAGCGTGGGGCCCGGGAGGTCCAGGCCGAACCTCGCGTCGAACCCGGCGTCCGTGCCGGTCGCAGGCGGCAGGGGCGTCGTACGGGTCACTCCCCAGCGCGTCATGGTGCCCGCCGTCGACCAGCTCGACACCTGGACGTCCCCGACGAGCAGCGGCGCGGGGGCGGTCGTGGGCGGCGTGCACGACGACGTCCACACGTCCCCGCTGGTGGACGTGGCAGGGCCGAGCATGAAGACGGCGCTGCCCACCGCCGCGAGCGTCGCCGCGCCGGTCACGACGCGCGACGGCGTCGGGCCGCCCACGCCGGTGCCCGGGCCGAGGAACGGGACGGGCGGCCGGACGCGCTGGAGCACGACGGTGCTGCACAGCGAGTCGGCGAACGTGCGGCGCTGCGCGTTCCACAGGGGCCGGAGGAAACCGATGTAGAGCAGCGCGTCGAGGAGGTGCGCCACGCTCCGCAGGACGGTGCGGACGAGTCCCGCGGGGCGGCCCGTGGCGTCGTGCACGACGACGATCCCCACCGTCCGCTTGCCGGGCGTCGCGCCCGTCCAGGCCTGGAGGGCGAGGAGCGCGGCCGTGGCCCCGAGCGCCCACCACGTCCCGCCGGGCGCCGGTGTCTCCGTGCTCACGCCGAAGCTGATCGTCGGGATCCAGGCGACCTCGTAGGCCGGCCCGACGGCGAGGAACAGCACCGTCGCGGCGATCGCGGTGTCGAGCAGCGACGCGACGACCCGGCGCGACCAGCTCGCGTAGGGGCCGGGCGCGGGTCCGAGCTCCGGGGGCGCGTCGTCGAGGTTCCCGGCTCCGACGGACTCCGTCGGCCCCCTGCCGGTCGGGGCATCGATGGCCACGCGCGCATCCTGGCACACCCTGCTCCCGCTGAACACACCCTCTCGCCGAGCACGCGGAGCAGCCTCGTGCTCGGCCGTCGTCTCAGCGGAAGGAGTGCCGCCGGCCCCGGGCGACGGTCGCGAGCACCGGGACCATGAGCGCGAGGGAGACCCACGGGAGGCTGCCCGGGCCCGCGACGGCGAGCGCCGCGCCGCCGACGGCCCCGCCGAGCGCGACGGACGTGTTCCACACGGTGACGAGCGCGGACTGCGCGACGTCGGCGCCGTCGCCCGCGGCCCGGGCGGCGGCGGTCGTGTAGAGCGTCCCGGCGCCGCCGAACGCGGCACCCCAGGCGGCGACGGCGAGCACGACGACGACGGTCGACGTCGGGGCGAGGCCGAGCACGAGCATCGCGAGGGCGAAGACGACGACCGACCCGAGGGTGAGGGCGCGCAGGCGGTGGTCGATGAGCGCCCCGACGAGCACGAGCGCCCCGGCGGACGCGGCGCCGAGGACGAGGAGCAGCGCGCTGGTGCGCGAGCCCTGGCCGAGATGCGCGAGGTGGACCGCGACGTACGTGTAGAGCGACGTGTTGGCGAGCACGTTGAGCCCGGTGACGAGCAGCACGGGCCGCAGCCCGGGACGGGGGAGGACGGCGCGGATCGCGAGCTGTGCGCCGCGCGGGGTGCCCGCCGCGCCCGGGACGCCGAGCCGGATCCAGGCGAGCAGCGCGACCCCGACGACGGAGAGGACGCCGAACGTCCAGCGCCACCCGACGGCGGCGCCCAGCACGGCCCCGGCGGGGACGCCGAGCGTGAGGGCGAGCGGGCCGCCGGCCATGGCGATCGTCATCGCGCGGCCGACGCGGTCCGCCGGCACGATCCGGCGCACGTACCCGGGCAGGAGCGCCCACGTCAGACCGGCGACGAGCCCCGCGGCGAAGCGCGCGACGAGGGTCAGCGCGAACGACGACGACACCGCGGTCACGGTGTTCGCGACGACGAACCCCGCGACGGTCACGAGGAGCAGCGTGCGGCGGTCCCACCGTGCGGTGGCACGCGTGAGCGGGATCGCGGCGACGATCGCCCCGACGGCGAACGCGGTGACGGTCTGCCCGGCCGCTCCGGCCCCGACGCCGAGGTCGGCGGCCATGGCGGGCAGCACGCCCGCGGGGAGGATCTCGGTGAGCAGCGTGAGGAACCCTGACGCCGCGAGCGCGAGGAGTGCGCCGACGGGCAGGACGCCGGGGCTGTGGGTCGCCGGGGTCGTCGGGGGCGCCGGAGTGCCGGCCGAGGTCGGGCCCGGGACGGCGGCGGCCGTGGGGCCGGTGGTGGGTGTGCTCGTCGTGGACATGGGGTTAGCATCGATGTCTGACATTGATGTGAAGGTCAAGCGACACGACCCGGTGAGGTGGATCACGTGCGGATCGGCGAGCTGTCCCGGCGCACCGGGACCCCGACGCGACTCCTGCGGTACTACGAGGAGCAGGGCCTGTTCACGCCCCAGCGGGCCGAGAACGGCTACCGCGAGTACGGCGAGCACCTCGTCGACCGCGTGCTCCAGATCCGCGGGCTCCTCGAGGTGGGCTTCACGACGAAGATCATCAAGGAGTTCCTGCCCTGCCTCGGCAACGCGCCGGAGATCCACCTGCACAACGCCTACCCGGACAAGATCGCGCTCCTCGAGACCGAGCTCGCGCGCCTGGAGGACCGCATCCGCATCCTCGAGAAGAACCGCGAGGCGATCGCCGACTACCTCGACCGCATCCGCCCGTACGCGCAGCGGCCGGAGGACCGCATCGCCGGGAGCGTCCCGTCGAGCACGAGGTCGCTGTCGCCGTCCGCCGGATAGCGACGACGACCTCGTGCTCGGCGGGAGGTGGGCCCGGGCTGTCGCCGTCAGTCACTCGGGGCGCGGCGCGTACATGATGACGGCGACGCCGACGAGGCAGAGCAGCGCGCCGACGACGTCCCAGCGGTCCGGGCGGAAGCCGTCCACGACCATGCCCCACGCGAGCGAGCCGGCGACGAACACGCCGCCGTACGCGGCGAGGATGCGCCCGAAATTCGCGTCCGGCTGGAGCGTCGCGACGACGCCGTAGAGCCCGAGCGCGACGACGCCCGCCCCGATCCACAGCCAGCCCCGGTGCTCGCGCAGCCCCTGCCACACGAGCCACGCCCCGCCGATCTCGAGCAGCGCGGCGAGCACGAACAGCGGGATCGAGCGCGCGAGGTCCATGCTCGCCAGCGTAGGGGCGCGCGGCTCAGCGGGCGGTGCTGTCCTCGGGGTCGGTCGAGATCGCGCGGACGGGTCGGCAGGGGTTCCCCACCGCGACGACGCCCGCGGGGATGTCCCGCGTGACCACGGACCCGGCGCCGACGATGCTGTCGTCGCCGATCGTCACGCCGGGCGTGATGGTGACCGAGCCGCCGATCCACACGTTGCTGCCGATCGTGACGGGCTCGGGGCGCTCCCAGCCCTCGCGGCGGCGGACGACGTCCTCGGCGTGGTTCGGCGTGTAGATCGAGCAGCGCGGGCCGATGAGGCAGTCCGGGCCGATCGTGACGAGGCCGCCGCCGATGACCATGAAGTCGGCGTTGATGAAGGTCCGCGCGCCGATCAGCAGACGGTCGCCGTAGTCGATCGTCAGCGGCGGGCGGAAGTCGATCCCGTCCTCGGCGCCGGGGACGAGGCGGTGGAAGAGGCGGCGCGCCTCGTCGACGTCCTCGTCGTACACGCGCCCGATCCGGGCGCACGTCGCGTGCGCGTCGCGGGTCAGCTCCTGCAGCGCGGGCGACGTGCGGTAGCGCAGCCACCCGCCGGAGAGCAGGCTGCGCAGGTCCTCGTCCGTGGCGGCCAGCTCGGCCATCCTCGTCGTCGGCTCGGTCGTGCTGCTCATCGGACTCCCTCGTCGTAAATTAGTATTTCCGTTAAACATATAGATCCCCGTGACGCGACGCAAGACCCCTCGCGCACAACGTCTGAGCCGCCGCCGGGGTGACTCGGGCGCCCGGTCAGGACGTGCGGTCGAGCACCCGGCGCAGGCGCGCCTTCTTCTCGTTCTCGCGCACGACCCACGCCACGTCCGGGTCCGACGACCCGCGCAGCGCCGCGAACCGCGGCACACCGGCGGCCGGGTCGCCGACGACGGCGACGCTCCAGCAGTACCCGAGGGCCTGGCGCAGCGTGCGCACGTCGGGGTCGCGGCGCGCGTCTGCGGGGAGGGCGCCGATCGAGGCGGTCGCGGCCGCGCACGCGTCCAGGGCGGCGGTCGCGGTCGCGGGGTCCCGGAGGAGACGCGGTTCGCAGATCCCGGCGACGGCGGCGCGGCGGACCAGCGGGTCGGGGTCGGCGACCCACGCCGCGACGAGCGCGCGCAGGGTGGCGGGCTCGGCGTCCCCGATGCGCTGGAGCGCCATCGCGGCGGCCTCGCGGACACGCCAGGACCCGTCCGACGCGCGGGCGCGCAGCCGGTCGGTCGGCTCCGCGCGCGCGTCGGCGGGGGCCTCGACGACGAGCCGGCCCAGCCCGCACGTCCCGCAGCACCGGAGGTACTCGTCGGGGTCGTCGGCCAGGGCGCGCACGAGGTCGGCGGGCGCGACGTCGGCGAACGCGCCCAGGAGCTCGAGGTTCGCCCGGGGCCCGGGCAAACCCGACCCCGCGGTGAGGTGCGCGCGCACCGCGGCCGGGTCGCCGTCGAGCGCACGCAGCGCGGCCCGGTGCTCCTCTCGCACGGTCATGACGACCACGCTAGGACGCGGCGCCCCCGTCCGACAGGGTCTTTCGGCCAGGGCTGCCGGAACGGCCGCACGGAGCCGAGCTCGTCCGGGGACGCCCGCCGTCGGGCTCAGCGCAGCGGGTCGAACGCGCGGATCTCGTCGGGGGTCTCGCCGGTCGTCACGAGGTGGGCGAGCGCCCGGCCGGTCGCGGGCCCGAGCACCATGCCCCACATCCCGTGGCCGCCCGCGACGTAGACGCCGCGCGTGCGCGTCGCGCCGACGAGGGGCAGGCCGTCGGGCGTGACCGGGCGCGAGCCGACCCACTCGTCGTGGCGGTCGTCGAGGTCGACGCCCTGGAACAGGTGCCGCACGGACGCGAGGATCGCGTCGATCCGGCGGGGCTGGAGCGGCTCGTCCGGGCCGCGGAACTCCATGGTCCCCGCGACGCGGAACCGGCCCTGGTAGGGCGTGCACGCGACGCGGCGCGCGGGCAGGTAGATCGGCGTCTCGACGGGCTCGTCGGTCTTCACGGTGAACGAGTAGCCGCGTCCGGCCTGCACGCGCGTGCGCACGCCGAGCGGCGCCGCGAGCGAGGGCAGCCACGCGCCGGTCGCGAGCACGACGGCGTCGCCGCGCAGCACGACGCCCTCCTCGCGGTCGGCGGGGGACGCGGCCCGGTGCGGCGCCCCGGCGTCCGGCCCGACGCCGTCGGTCACCCCGGGCCCGTCGCTCGCCCCGGCGCCCACGAGGGCGGGGTGCCGGGCGGCGTCGGGGTGCACGGCACGCGCGAAGACGCACGCGCCGAGGCGGCCGGGCTCGACGTCGAGCACGTCGAGGCCGGTGAGGATGGTGCCGCCGCGGGCGCGCACGGAGTCGGCGAGCGCGTGGACGTACGGTCCGGGCTCGAGGAAGCGCTGGCCCTCCAGCGCGTAGACGGTGGAGACGCGGTCGGTGAGCTGGTGCGCGCGCTCCCCGGCCTCGACGCGCCGGACGGGGACGGTCTGCCCGGCGGCGGCGACGTGCTCGAGCTCGCGCAGGAAGGGCCGGGCCTCGCGGACGTGCTCGAACGCGACGGTGAACGGGCCGGGGGTCGTGCCGGCCTCGACGCCGTGGCCGAGGCTGCCGCCCGCGGCGAGCTCGTCGAACGCGTCGAGCGCGACGCGGTCGATCGGGGTGAGGGCCGCCATCGCGCGGTCCCAGCGCGCCTGCGTCGCATGCGCCATGAAGCGCGCGAAGAACGTCCACAGGCGCGGGTTGAACCGCAGCGGGACGTGCAGGGGAGCGGCGGGGTCGAGGAGGGCGCGCGGCCCGTACGTCCACAGCGACGGGTCGGCGAGCGGCATCGCCATGCCGGGGGTCAGCCACCCGGCGTTGCCCCACGAGGAGCCCGCGGCGACGCCCTCGCGGTCGACGACGGTCACCTCGACGCCCTGCTCCTGGAGGTGCCACGCGGTGGCGAGCCCCACCATGCCGGCGCCGACGACGACGGCCGTGCGCGGGGCGCGGCCGGGGGGTGCCGTCCGGGCGTCGCGGGAACGGGGACGGGGACGAGAGGTCGTGCTCACGCCGGGCTCCTTCGACCGACGCCCGCCCCGCGGGTGGCGAGGCGGGCGCGTGGCTGGTGTGCGGCGGGATGGTGCCGCACGACTCTCAGGGTGGTGGATCCTTCGGTGTGCGGCAAGATGTGCCGAAGGATCGTCGATCCGGGCGGCAGCCGCTGCCCCGACGTTCACCCGCCGACCAGGGGAGGCCCGCCGTGCCGAAGGATCTTCGACCGCCCGCGCTGGACGACGTCGACCGCCGCATCCTCGACGTCCTCGCGACCGACGCGCGCGCCACGAACGCGGCGGTCGCCGCCCGTGTGGGGATCGCCGCCTCGACGTGCCACGCGCGCGTCCGGGCCCTCGTGGACCGCGGCGTGATCCGCGGCTTCCGCGCCGACGTCGACCCCGCGGCGCTCGGCCGAGGGCTCGAGGCGCTCATCGCGATCCGCCTCCAGGCCGGGGCCCGCAAGGGCCTGGAGGCGTTCCGCGACTACCTGCTGACCCTGCCCGACGTCGAGGGCGTCTTCTTCGTCACCGGCGACCGCGACTTCCTGCTGCACGTCGCGGTCGCCGACTCGGACGCGCTGCGCGACCTGGTGTCCCGGACGCTCAGCGTGCGACCCGAGGTGGCCGGGACGAGCACGACCGTGATCTTCGAGCACGCGCGCCCCTGAGGCTCCCCGGCCTCAGGCCGCCGTCGTCCCCTCCCGCACGCGCGACCGCAGGACGTGCTTGGTGAGCTTGCCGGAGGGGTTGCGGGGGAGCTCGGTCACGAGCGCGACGTCGCGCGGCACCTTGTAGCGCGCGAGCCGGTCGGCGAGGAACGCGCGCAGGGAGTCGAGCGTCGGCTCGGCGCCGGGCGCGGGGACGACGAACGCGACGACCGTCTCGCCCCAGTCGGCGTGCGGCCGTCCGACGACGGCGACGTCCGCGACCTCCGGCGACCCGCGCAACGCCTCCTCGACCTCCTGGGAGTAGACGTTCTCGCCCCCCGTGATGATGACGTCCTTGAGCCGGTCGACGATGAACAGGTACCCGTCCTCGTCGACGCGCACGACGTCGCCGGTGCGGTACCAGTCGCCCACGATCACGGCCTCGGTCGCCTCCGGGTCGTCGAGGTAGCCGACCATCCGGGTGTCCGACCGCAGCCAGATCTCCCCGGTCCCGCCCGGGCCGACGTCGTTCCCGTCGAGGTCCACGACCCGCACGTCGACGCCGGGCATGCCCGCGTGCCCGATCGAGCCCGCCTTGCGCTCCTGGTCGGCCGGGCCGAGCGCGGTGCCGACCGGCCCCATCTCGCTCATGCCGTAGACCTGGTGCAGCTCGCCCGGGTAGGCGGCGCGGATCGCCCGCACCGTGTCGGCGCCGACGGGCGCGCCGCCCGCGAGCCACAGGCGCGCGCTCGACAGGTCGAACGTCGACAGGTCGATGCCCTGCGCGGCGGCGACCTGGAGCGGCGCGACGTACGCGATGGGCGCGCCGAAGAACGCGGTCGTGCGCTCGGCCGCGACCGTCCGCAGCATCTCGATCGGGTGGTACTCGCGCAGCAGCACGGTCGTGCCGCCGAGGAACACCATCGACAGGAACCAGTTGTTGAGCGGCGAGGCGTGCCAGATCGGCATCGCGAGGAGGAAGCGGTCGTCCGCCCGCAGGCCGACGGCCGCGGTCGTGTAGGCCGCGACCGAGCTCAGCCCGCGGTGGGTGTGCTCGCAGCCCTTGGGGGCCGCCGTCGTGCCGGACGTGTAGAGCACCTGGGCAATGGTGTCCTGGTCCGGCGGCACGCCGTCCCACGGCTCGGCGGCCGCGACGAGCGCGTCGAAGTCGTCGTGCTCCGGCGTCCCCTCCGCACCCGCCGGGTCCTGCCCGACGGCGCCCGCCTCCGTCCACAGCCAGCGCACCTGGGGCGCGGCGGCGGTGACGACGGGGGCGAGGGTCGCGTCCGCGACGCCCAGCACGGCGCCGCTGTGGGCGACGAGCCGCGCGACCTCCGGAGCCTGGAGCTTGTGGTTGACGGGGACGAGCACGGCGCCCGCGCGCCACAGGCCGAACGCCGCGACGACGAAGCCCGGGGTGTTGTAGGTCATCACCGTGACCCGGTCGCCGGGGCGCACGCCGGCGTCCCGGAAGACCGCCGCGGCGCGGCGTGCGGCCGCGTCGAGCTCGGCGTACGTGAGGCGGCGCTCGCCCAGCACGAGCGCTTCCTTGGCCGGGACCTTGCGTGCCGTGCTCTCGAGCATGCTGCCCAGGTGCATGTCGTCCTCCTCGACGTCGTGCGCGGCGTCCTCCTCGACGCCCGCCCGGCCCGGCGGGCCGGTACCGCGATGAATTGAATCATGCTTCAATTCTTCGTGGAAGCCGCCCCGAGGCGGTTCACCCGACGGCGAGGGAGGGCCCGTGGCCTACCGCGAGACCCCGGCGACGCGCGCCGCGCGCGAGCGCAAGCGCGACGCCCTGCTCGATGCGGCGCGGACGATCGTCGCCGCGCACGGGTTCGCCGGCGCGAGCGTGCAGGCGCTCGCGGCGCGCGCCGGGGTGAGCACCGGCGGCGTCTACTCGTACTTCCCGACGAAGGCCGACCTGCTCGTCGCGGTGTTCCGCCAGGCGGCCGACATCGAGCTCGACGCGGTGCGCGCGGCCGCCGCCGCGCGCCCCGACGACCCGCCGCGCGGCGGCACCGCGGCACGCCTCGGCCGCGCCGTCGACACGTTCGCGCGGCGCGCGCTGCGCGGCCCGACGCTCGCGTGGGCGCTCCTGCTCGAGCCCGTCGACCCAGCCGTGGACGCCGCGCGCCTCGAGTACCGCCGCGCGTACGCGACGACGTTCGCGGACGTCGTGCGCGACGGCGTCGCGGCGGGCGAGATCCCCGACCAGGACGTCGAGGTCGTCGCGCCCGCGCTCGTCGGCGCGATCGGCGAGTCGCTCACCGGCCCGCTGCCCCCC
>QAPD01000007.1 GCA_003052455.1 Sphaerisporangium cinnabarinum
TGGGGTTCGCTTCGTATGGATTGTTCACTGCCGGGCTTCGGTTTGGTGGTGGGCGTTGTTCATTTACGGAGAGTTTGATCCTGGCTCAGGACGAACGCTGGCGGCGTGCTTAACACATGCAAGTCGAACGATGATGCCCAGCTTGCTGGGTGGATTAGTGGCGAACGGGTGAGTAACACGTGAGTAACCTGCCCTTGACTTCGGGATAACTCCGGGAAACCGGGGCTAATACCGGATATGAGCCGTCCTCGCATGGGGGTGGTTGGAAAGTTTTTCGGTCAGGGATGGGCTCGCGGCCTATCAGCTTGTTGGTGGGGTGATGGCCTACCAAGGCGACGACGGGTAGCCGGCCTGAGAGGGCGACCGGCCACACTGGGACTGAGACACGGCCCAGACTCCTACGGGAGGCAGCAGTGGGGAATATTGCACAATGGGCGAAAGCCTGATGCAGCGACGCCGCGTGAGGGATGAAGGCCTTCGGGTTGTAAACCTCTTTCAGCAGGGAAGAAGCGCAAGTGACGGTACCTGCAGAAGAAGCGCCGGCTAACTACGTGCCAGCAGCCGCGGTAATACGTAGGGCGCAAGCGTTGTCCGGAATTATTGGGCGTAAAGAGCTCGTAGGCGGTTTGTCGCGTCTGGTGTGAAAACTCGAGGCTCAACCTCGAGCTTGCATCGGGTACGGGCAGACTAGAGTGCGGTAGGGGAGACTGGAATTCCTGGTGTAGCGGTGGAATGCGCAGATATCAGGAGGAACACCGATGGCGAAGGCAGGTCTCTGGGCCGCAACTGACGCTGAGGAGCGAAAGCATGGGGAGCGAACAGGATTAGATACCCTGGTAGTCCATGCCGTAAACGTTGGGCACTAGGTGTGGGGCTCATTCCACGAGTTCCGTGCCGCAGCAAACGCATTAAGTGCCCCGCCTGGGGAGTACGGCCGCAAGGCTAAAACTCAAAGGAATTGACGGGGGCCCGCACAAGCGGCGGAGCATGCGGATTAATTCGATGCAACGCGAAGAACCTTACCAAGGCTTGACATGCACGGGAAGCCACCAGAGATGGTGGTCTCTTTGGACACTCGTGCACAGGTGGTGCATGGTTGTCGTCAGCTCGTGTCGTGAGATGTTGGGTTAAGTCCCGCAACGAGCGCAACCCTCGTCCCATGTTGCCAGCGGGTTATGCCGGGGACTCATGGGAGACTGCCGGGGTCAACTCGGAGGAAGGTGGGGATGACGTCAAATCATCATGCCCCTTATGTCTTGGGCTTCACGCATGCTACAATGGCCGGTACAAAGGGCTGCGATACCGTAAGGTGGAGCGAATCCCAAAAAGCCGGTCTCAGTTCGGATTGGGGTCTGCAACTCGACCCCATGAAGTCGGAGTCGCTAGTAATCGCAGATCAGCAACGCTGCGGTGAATACGTTCCCGGGCCTTGTACACACCGCCCGTCAAGTCACGAAAGTCGGTAACACCCGAAGCCCATGGCCCAACCGTTCGCGGGGGGAGTGGTCGAAGGTGGGACTGGCGATTGGGACTAAGTCGTAACAAGGTAGCCGTACCGGAAGGTGCGGCTGGATCACCTCCTTTCTAAGGAGCTACCAACCCTCGTCCGCTGGTGTTTGCTGGTGGGTGGGTGGTTCAGGTGCCACGCCATCGCCGTACGTGTGGTGGGTGGTTGCTCATGGGTGGAACATTGACGAAAGAGCTTCTCGGGTCTTGCTGGTGTCAGTACCTGCCGGCTCGCACGTTCCCTTCGGGGTTCGTGAGGGTGTGGTGGTGGAACATCGCGGGTGGGGTCTGGGGGGCTTGTCGAGCACACTGTTGGGTCCTCAGGTCACCGGCCACCGGTTGGTGGGGTGCCTGGTACGGGCCGGTCCTTGGACCACGAACCGCTTCGTCTGCTCCCTTGTCTGAGGGTGTGGGTGGGGTAGGCGGGTCTGGTGGGGTCGGGGTCGTTGGTTGTTTGAGAACTGCACAGTGGACGCGAGCATCTTTGTAAAGATCAAGACGCACCCTTTTGGGGGTGTGGTTCTTGGTTCTCTGCAGTTTTGTTGTTTTTGTTGAAGTTTTTAAGGGCACAGGGTGGATGCCTTGGCACTAGGAGCCGAAGAAGGACGTGGTAGCCTGCGATAAGCCTCGGGGAGCTGGCAAACGAGCTGTGATCCGAGGGTTTCCGAATGGGGGAACCCCGCACGAGTCATGTCGTGTGACCCGCACCTGAATATATAGGGTGTGTGGAGGGAACGTCGGGAAGTGAAACATCTCAGTACCGACAGGAAGAGATATTCCGTGAGTAGTGGCGAGCGAAAGCGGATGAGGCCAAACCGGGCGCGTGTTCAAGCTGTCAGGCGTTGCGTGTTCGGGGTTGTGGGACCCTTCTGGTGGATCTGACAGTCCACCGGGGAGTAAGAAAGCCGTGTCATAGTCGAACCGCATTGAAAGGCGGACCACAGACGGTGCGAGTCCGGTAGACGAAATGGTGCGGCCTCCCGAAGGGGATCCCAAGTAGCACGGGGCCCGAGAAATCCCGTGTGAATCCGGCAAGACCACTTGCTAAGCCTAAATACTACCTAGTGACCGATAGCGGACCAGTACCGTGAGGGAAAGGTGAAAAGTACCCCGGGAGGGGAGTGAAATAGTACCTGAAACCGTGTGCCTACAATCCGTTGGAGCCTCCTTGGCTGGGGTGACAGCGTGCCTTTTGAAGAATGAGCCTGCGAGTTAGTGCTCAGTGGCGAGGTTAACCCGTGTGGGGAAGCCGTAGCGAAAGCGAGTCCGAACAGGGCGCCCATAGTCGCTGGGTCTAGACCCGAAGCGAAGTGATCTAGCCATGGGCAGGTTGAAGCGCGGGTAAGACCGCGTGGAGGACCGAACCCACCAGGGTTGAAAACCTGGGGGATGACCTGTGGTTAGGGGTGAAAGGCCAATCAAACTTCGTGATAGCTGGTTCTCCCCGAAATGCATTTAGGTGCAGCGTCACGTGTTTCTTGCCGGAGGTAGAGCTACTGGATGGCCGATGGGCCCTACAAGGTTACTGACGTCAGCCAAACTCCGAATGCCGGTAAGTGGAAGCGTGGCAGTGAGACTGCGGGGGATAAGCTCCGTAGTCGAGAGGGAAACAGCCCAGACCACCGGCTAAGGCCCCTAAGCGTGTGCTAAGTGGGAAAGGATGTGGAGTTGCACAGACAACCAGGAGGTTGGCTTAGAAGCAGCCACCCTTGAAAGAGTGCGTAATAGCTCACTGGTCAAGTGATTCCGCGCCGACAATGTAGCGGGGCTCAAGTACACCGCCGAAGCCGTGGCATCTGCGCTCAACTCAGGCCTTCGTGGTCCAGAGGCGCAGGTGGGTAGGGGAGCGTCGTGTGGGCGGTGAAGCCGCGGGGGAACCCAGCGGTGGAGCCCACACGAGTGAGAATGCAGGCATGAGTAGCGAAAGACGGGTGAGAAACCCGTCCGCCGAATGACCAAGGGTTCCAGGGCCAGGTTAATCCGCCCTGGGTAAGTCGGGACCTAAGGCGAGGCCGACAGGCGTAGTCGATGGACAAGGAGTTGATATTCTCCTACCGGCGAAGAACCGCCCATACCGAGCCCGGTGATGCTAACCGTCCAAACCTGCCCATCGACCCTTCGGGGTCACCGGGCAGGGGCGCGCGGGACCCGAACCGGTAGTAGGTAAGCGTATTAACAGGGGTGACGCAGGAAGGTAGCCCGGCGTGGCGATGGTAGACCACGTCCAAGGCTGTAGGCCGTCGGGTAGGCAAATCCGCCCGACATGAAGGCTGAGAGCTGACGGTGAGCGCACAAGCGCGAACTGGGTGATCCTATGCTGCCAAGAAAAGCCTCGGCGCGAGGTTCTAGCCGCCCGTACCCCAAACCGACTCAGGTGGTCAGGTAGAGAATACTAAGGCGATCGAGAGAATCGTGGTTAAGGAACTCGGCAAAATGCCCCCGTAACTTCGGGAGAAGGGGGGCCCGAAGCGTGAACACCCTCGCGGTGGGAGCGTGGACGGCCGCAGAGACCAGGGAGAAGCGACTGTTTACTAAAAACACAGGTCCGTGCGAAGTCGCAAGACGATGTATACGGACTGACGCCTGCCCGGTGCTGGAAGGTTAAGAGGACGGGTCAACCCTTCGGGGTGAAGCTCAGAATTTAAGCCCCAGTAAACGGCGGTGGTAACTATAACCATCCTAAGGTAGCGAAATTCCTTGTCGGGTAAGTTCCGACCTGCACGAATGGCGTAACGACTTCTCCGCTGTCTCAACCGCGAACTCGGCGAAATTGCACTACGAGTAAAGATGCTCGTTACGCGCAGCAGGACGGAAAGACCCCGGGACCTTTACTATAGCTTGGTATTGGTGTTCGGTGCGGCTTGTGTAGGATAGGTGGGAGACTGTGAAGCCCGTACGCCAGTGCGGGTGGAGTCAACGTTGAAATACCACTCTGGCCGCTTCGGATGTCTAACCTCGGTCCGTGATCCGGACCAGGGACAGTGCCTGGTGGGTAGTTTAACTGGGGCGGTTGCCTCCTAAAATGTAACGGAGGCGCTCAAAGGTTCCCTCAGCCTGGTTGGCAATCAGGTGTCGAGTGCAAGTGCACAAGGGAGCTTGACTGTGAGACTGACAGGTCGAGCAGGGACGAAAGTCGGAACTAGTGATCCGGCGGTGGCTTGTGGAAGCGCCGTCGCTCAACGGATAAAAGGTACCCCGGGGATAACAGGCTGATCTTGCCCAAGAGTCCATATCGACGGCATGGTTTGGCACCTCGATGTCGGCTCGTCGCATCCTGGGGCTGGAGTAGGTCCCAAGGGTTGGGCTGTTCGCCCATTAAAGCGGTACGCGAGCTGGGTTTAGAACGTCGTGAGACAGTTCGGTCCCTATCCGCTGCGCGCGCAGGAAACTTGAGAAGGGCTGTCCCTAGTACGAGAGGACCGGGACGGACGAACCTCTGGTGTGCCAGTTGTTCCGCCAGGAGCACCGCTGGTTGGCTACGTTCGGAAGGGATAACCGCTGAAAGCATCTAAGCGGGAAGCCTGCTTCAAGATGAGGTTTCCATACCCTACGGGGTGAGAGGCACCCAGCAGAACACTGGGTCGATAGGCCGGACGTGGAAGCGGGGACGAAAGACCCGTGCAGCTGACCGGTACTAATCAGCCGACAACTTCAACACCAAACACTTTGCTACGCGTCCACTGTGCGGTTCCCGAACCACCAACACCACACCCCCACCCGGGGGTGCCCCGGTGTTGACACGGTTCAACAGAGTTACGGCGGTCACAGCGAAGGGGAAACGCCCGGTCCCATACCGAACCCGGAAGCTAAGCCCTTCAGCGCCGATGGTACTGCCCTGGAGACGGGGTGGGAGAGTAGGACGCCGCCGGACAACCCTTCACCGAAGGCCCACCCCACACGGGGTGGGCCTTCGGCATTTCCGCATACCCCCACACACCACGACGGACGCCCCCGTCACGGCTTGCGCGGCCGCATCGGCCACCCGTGGGGTCCAGCGCATCTTCGCCTTGGACGGGGATCGGTCGGGCTTTGGGCCCTCCGGAGGCGGGCCACGGCGCGCGTCCCCACTAGAATGGGGGCATGTCCACCATCTCCCGTGACGAGGTCGCGCGCGTCGCCGCGCTGGCCCGCATCGATCTGCGACCCGAGGAGCTGGACCGGCTCTCCGGCGAGCTCGACGTGATCGTCGACGCCATCGCCAAGGTCAGCGAGGTCGCGACGCCCGACGTCCCCGCGACGAGCCACCCGATCCCGATGTCGAACGTCTTCCGCGACGACATCCCCGAGCCGCCGCTGCCCGTCGAGGACGTCCTCGCGGCCGCGCCCGCGGCCGAGGACGGTCGGTTCTCCGTACCGCAGATCCTCGGGGAGGAGTGAGATGACGGACCTGACACGGCTCTCCGCAGCCGAGCTCGCTGAAGGGCTCGAGGCGCATGACTTCTCGAGCGTCGAGGCCACCCAGGCGCACCTGGACCGGATCGGCGTGGTCGAGGGCGCGGTGAACGCGTTCCTCCACGTCAACACCGACGAGGCGCTCGCCACGGCCCGCTCGGTCGACGACCGCCGCGTCGCGGGCGAGCCGGTGCACCGGCTCGCCGGCGTGCCGATCGCGGTGAAGGACGTCGTCGTGACGAAGGGCATTCCGACGACGGCCGGCTCCAAGATCCTCGAGGGCTGGGTGCCGCCGTACGACGCGACGCTCGTCGAGAAGATCCGCGCGGCCGGCCTCCCGATCCTCGGCAAGACGAACATGGACGAGTTCGCCATGGGCTCGTCGACCGAGCACTCCGCCTACGGCAACACCCGGAACCCGTGGGACCTCGACCGGATCCCCGGCGGGTCGGGAGGCGGCTCCGCCGCGGCGGTGGCGGCGTTCGAGGCCCCGCTCGCGATCGGCACGGACACCGGCGGCTCCATCCGTCAGCCCGGGGCCGTGACCGGGACCGTCGGCGTGAAGCCGACCTACGGCGGCGTCTCCCGGTACGGGCTCATCGCGATGGCGTCCTCGCTCGACCAGGCGGGCCCCGTCACGCGCACGGTGCTCGACGCCGCGCTGCTGCACGAGCTCATCGGCGGCTACGACCCGCGCGACTCCACGTCGATCCCCGGCCGCGGGCCGGCGCTCGTCGACGCTGCGGTGCAGGGCGCGACGGGCGACCTGTCCGGCCTGCGCGTCGGTGTCGTCAAGGAGCTCACGGGCGAGGGCTACCAGGAGGGTGTGAGCGCGCGGTTCGCGCAGTCGCTCGACCTCCTGCGCGGGCTCGGCGCGGAGATCGTGGAGGTCTCCTGCCCCCACTTCGAGTACGCGCTCGGCGCGTACTACCTGATCATGCCGTCGGAGGCGTCGAGCAACCTCGCGAAGTTCGACGGCATGCGCTTCGGCCTGCGCGTGGAGCCCGAGGAGGGCCCCGTGACCGCGGAGCGCGTCATGGCCGCCACGCGCGGGGCGGGCTTCGGCGACGAGGTGAAGCGCCGCATCATCCTCGGCACCTACGCGCTCTCGGCGGGCTACTACGACGCGTACTACGGCAGCGCGCAGAAGGTCCGCACGCTCATCCAGCGGGACTTCGCCGCCGCCTTCGAGCACGCGGACGTCCTCGTCTCGCCGACGGCCCCGACCACGGCGTTCCGGTTCGGCGAGAAGCTCGACGACCCGCTCGCCATGTACCTCAACGACGTCGCGACGATCCCCGCGAACCTCGCGGGGGTCCCCGGGATGTCCGTGCCGTCGGGCCTGTCGGACGACGGTCTGCCCGTCGGGTTCCAGATCCTCGCGCCGGCCAAGGCCGACGACCGCATGTACCGGGTGGGCGCCGCGCTCGAGGCCGCCCTGGTCGGCTCGTGGGGCGGCCCGCTGCTCGACCGCGCGCCCGCGCTGCCCACGGCCACGAACGCACAGGAGGGCCAGGTCGGATGACCGCCACGACCGTCGACCTCGTCGACTACGCCGACGCCACGCGCCGCTACGACCCCGTCATCGGGATCGAGGTGCACGTCGAGCTCGGCACGCTGACCAAGATGTTCTGCCCGGCCGAGGTGAGCTTCGGCGCCGAGCCGAACACCCAGGTGACCCCGGTCTCGCTCGGGCTCCCGGGCGCCCTGCCGGTCGTCAACGGCAAGGCCGTCGAGTACGCGATCCGCATCGGGCTCGCGCTCAACTGCCAGATCGCCGAGACGTGCCGGTTCGCGCGCAAGAACTACTTCTACCCGGACGTCCCGAAGAACTTCCAGACGTCCCAGTACGACGAGCCCATCGCCTACGACGGGTGGATCGACGTCGAGCTCGAGGACGGGACCGTGTTCCGCGTCGAGATCGAGCGCGCGCACATGGAGGAGGACGCCGGCAAGAACACCCACGTGGGTGGGGCGACCGGCCGCATCCACGGTGCCGAGTACTCGCTCGTCGACTACAACCGCGCCGGCATCCCGCTCGTCGAGATCGTCACGCGGCCGATCACGGGCGCGGGCGACCGCGCCCCCGAGGTCGCGCGCGCGTACGTCCAGACCCTGCGCGACATCTTCCGGGCGCTCGACGTGTCCGAGGCGCGCATGGAGCGTGGCAACGTCCGGGCCGACGTGAACCTGTCGCTGCGCCCGACGCCCGAGTCGCCGCTCGGCACGCGCACCGAGACGAAGAACGTCAACTCGTTCCGCTCCGTCGAGCGCGCCGTGCGCTACGAGGTGTCCCGTCAGGCCGCCGTCCTCGACGCGGGCGGCACGGTGATCCAGGAGACGCGGCACTGGCACGAGGACACCGGCATCACGACGTCGGGCCGCGTGAAGTCGGACGCGGAGGACTACCGGTACTTCCCGGAGCCCGACCTCGTCCCGATCGCGCCGCCGCGCGAGTGGATCGAGGAGATCCGTGCGGGGCTCCCCGAGCTCCCGGTCGCGCGTCGTCGTCGGCTGCAGGGGGAGTGGGGCTACGCGGACGCCGAGATGCGCGACGTCGTGAACGCGGGCGCGCTCGACCTCATCGAAGCCACCGTCGCCGCGGGCACCAGCCCGGCCGGTGCGCGCAAGTGGTGGATGGGCGAGCTCGCGCGCCGCGCCAAGCAGGACGAGGTGGCCCTCGAGGCGCTGCCCGTCACGCCCGCGCAGATCGCCGCGCTGCAGGGCCTCGTCGACGCGGGCCGGATCAACGACAAGCTCGCGCGCCAGGTCCTCGACGGCGTCCTCGCCGGCGAGGGGGACCCGGAGGCCGTCGTCACCGCCCGGGGCCTCGAGGTCGTCTCCGACGACGGCGCGCTGCTCGCCGCGATCGACGAGGCGCTCGCCGCGCAGCCGGACATCGTGGAGAAGGTGCGGGGCGGGAACCTCGGGCCGGTCGGCGCGATCATCGGCGCCGTCATGAAGGCGACCCGTGGCCAGGCGGACGCGGGCCGCGTGCGCGAGCTCGTCCTCGAGCGGATCGGCTGACCGCCGTGACGCGCGGACCGGTCGTCCTGGGGGAGATGGTGCGCCTGCGCCCGATCGAGGCGCGGGACGCGGACCGCATGTGGGAGTCGCTGCAGGACCCGGAGGCGAACCGCCTCACGGGGACGACGGAGACCTTCACGCGCGACCAGATCGACGAGTGGGTCGCGACCGTCAGCGACCGCGACGGCCGGTACGACTGGGCCATCACGCCGGGCGCGGTGCGCGACGGGCAGCCGGTGAGCGACGAGCTGATCGGCGAGATCGTGCTCAACGACCTCGACGAGCACGCGCGCTCGGCGAACCTGCGGCTCGCGCTGCTCCCGAACTACCGCGGGCGCGGCTACGGTCGCGAGGCGATCTTCGAGGTGCTCCGGTTCGCGTTCGAGGGGTCGACGGACGTGGACGGCGTCCGGCACGAGGGACCGCGCCTGCACCGCGTGAGCCTCGACGTGCTGAGCATCAACCCTCGCGCCCGGATGCTCTACGAGTCGCTCGGCTTCCGCGAGGAGGGTCGCCTGCGCGACGTCTACCGCGACGGGGACGGGTGGGCGGACGCCACCGTCATGAGCATCCTCGAGGACGAGTTCCGGGCGGGGCTCGGCGCACCCTGAGCCGTCCGCGGACGACGCACGCGCACGACCGCACGAAGGGCCCGGCAGCATCCGCTGCCGGGCCCTTCGTCGTCCCCGGCGTCCAGGGCGTCCGGTGGGCGACGCTCGCCGCCCGGTCCCCGAGCGTCGTCGTGGTTGACATCACCCAGCCCACGACGTACATTCATAAGACGGAAACAAACTTCCGATATGTGGAATCCACTCCGAAGGTCGGGCGGCCGTGCCGCTCGACCCGGTCGTCGAGAGGGAACGCAGCGATGACGCTGGACGAGTTCAACCGGTGGGCGCCGGACGAGGCGCGGGACGCGCTCCTCGCGTGCGCCCACGTGGACCGGTGGGCCGAGGAGGTCGCGGCCGGTCGCCCGTACGCGACCGTGGACGCCGCCGCCGCGGCGGCGCTCGCCGCCGCCGACCCGTGGACGGACGACGAGATCGACTCGGCCCTGGCGCGCCACCCCCGGATCGGCGAGCGTGCCGAGGGGGAGGCGGCGGACGCGAGCATGTCGCGCTCCGAGCAGGCCGGCGTCGACACCTCCGACGACGACGTGGCACGTCGGCTCGCCGAGGGGAACCGCGCGTACGAGCAGCGGTTCGGCCACGTGTTCCTCGTCCGGGCCGCCGGGCGCAGCGCCGAGGAGATCCTCGAGCAGCTCACCGAGCGGCTGGGCAACGACGCCGAGACCGAGCGGGCGAACGCCGCCCGCAACCTGCGCGAGATCGCCGCGCTGCGGCTGAAGGGAATGCTGACGGCATGAGCACCCACGCCAGCCACATCACCACGCACGTACTCGACGCGGCCAGCGGTAGGCCCGCCGAGGGGATCACCGTCCGCCTGGAGGCGGCTCCGGAGATCGCGGAGGGGACGACGGGGCAGGGCTGGTCCCTGGTGGCGTCCTCCCGCACGAACGACGACGGTCGCGTGCCCGAGCTCGGGCCCGAGACCCTCGTCCCCGGTACGTACCGGCTCGTGTTCGACACGGCCGAGTACTTCGACCGGCGAGACACCGTGTCCTTCTACCCGGAGGTCGTCGTCGTCTTCCGGGTGGCGAGCGCCGAGCAGCACTACCACGTCCCCGTCCTGCTCAGCCCGTTCGCCTACTCGACCTATCGAGGGAGCTGACATGAGCACCACCACGACTGCCGAGCAGTCGGCGGCCACGCAGAGCAGCGGGGCCATCGTCCTGGGCGACAACCAGTGGGGCAAGGCGGAGGTGCGCCTCGTGCGCGTCGACCGCTCCACGCCCCGCCACGAGATCACGGACGTGAACGTCTCCTCGCAGCTGCGGGGCGGGCAGGAGGCCACGCACCGCGAGGGGGACAACTCCCGGTGCGTCGCGACCGACACGCAGAAGAACACGATCTACGCGTTCGCCCGTGACGGCGTCGGCGCGATCGAGGACTTCGCGATCCGCCTCGGGCAGCACTTCGTCGAGGACTTCGAGTGGATCGAGGGCGGGCGCTGGGAGATCGAGCAGTACTCCTGGAACCGCATCGAGACCGCGGACGGCGAGCACGACCACGCGTTCGTGCGCAACAACCAGGAGACGCGGACGACGGTCGTCCAGCGCGACGGCGACGAGGTCTTCGTCGTCTCGGGCCTCACGGACCTCGTCGTCCTCAAGTCGACGGGCTCGGAGTTCCACGGGTTCCCGCGCGACCGCTACACGACGCTCGTGGAGACCGACGACCGCATCCTCGCGACGTCGGTCACCTCGCGCTGGCGCTACACCACGACGGACGTCGACTTCGACGCGGTGTACGCGAAGGTCCGCGCGATCCAGCTCGAGGCGTTCGCGACGACGCACTCGCTCGCGCTCCAGCAGACGCTCTTCGCGATGGGCAAGGCGGTCCTGGAGGCCGTCCCCGAGATCGCGGAGATCAAGTTCTCGATGCCGAACAAGCACCACTTCCTCGTGGACCTGGCGCCGTTCGGCCTCGACAACCCGAACGAGGTCTTCTACGCGGCCGACCGGCCGTACGGCCTCATCGAGGCGACCGTCCTGCGTGAGGACGTCCCGGCCGAGCCGCGCGCCTGGGCGACCGTCACCGGGTTCTGCTGAGCCGACATGACGGACGGACGCGCCCTGCCCGGCCGCGGTGCACCCGCGGTCCGGCAGGGCGCGCCCGCGTCAGGGCGCGGCGGTGATGAGCTCGCGCGTGAGCTCGCTCGCGACGCGGTGCAGCACCGGGACCGCGTGCTCGCCGAACTCGTACGTCACGCGGGCCGCAGGCCCGGAGACGGACAGCGCGGTGGGGGTCGGGGCGTCGGGCACCGCGACGGCGAAGCAGCGCACGCCGAGCTCCTGCTCGCCGTCGTCGATCGCGTACCCGCGCTCGCGGGTCGCGGCGAGCTCCGCGAGGAGCGCGTCGACGTCGGTGATCGACTGGTCCGTCGCGGGCGGCATGCCGACGCGGCCCATGATCTCGCGCACCGTCTGGTCGGGGAGCTGGGCGAGGACCGCCTTGCCGACGCCCGTGCAGTGCGTGTAGACGCGCCGGCCGACCTCGGTGAACATCCGCATCGAGTGGCTCGACGACGCCTGGGCGACGTAGACCGCCATGTCGCGGTCGATCATCGCGAGGTTCGCCGACTCGCCGAGGTCGTGGGCGAGGCGCTCGAGGTAGGGGCGCGCACCCGCGCCGAGCTGGCGGCCCGCCGACTCGCCGAGCCGGATGAGGCGCGGGCCGAGGGTGTACCGCCGCGACGGCGTCTGGCGCACGTAGCCCTGGGCGAGCAGCGTGCGCAGCAGGCGGTGGATCGTCGGCAGCGGGAGGCCCGCGTGCTGTGCGAGCTCGCTCAGGCCGGACTCGCCGCCGAAGTCGGCGAGCAGCTCGAGCAGCTCGATCGCGCGGTCCACGGACTGCACGCCCCCGGTCGGCTTCGCCGGCCTCGTGCTCGGGGCGGTCTCCGTCGGCTCCGTCGCCGAGGTCTCGGCCATCTCACCATCTCCTGTCCACCAGGTGCCGCCCGACGGCGGGCGCACCTCGCCTGAGCAGTGCGGGAACCTCCCGCGCTCCCTTCCGCATCACGGAAGACACGCATCAGCATACGAGAAGAAGGAACGAACATGACGTCCGAGACGAAGGCCCCGGAGACGCAGGCCGCGACGGCGAAGAGCGCCGCGACCAGCCCGAGCTACTCCATCACGCTCCGCGTCGAGGCCCCGAGCGGTCACCGCACGGCGAGCGACCTCGTCGCGGCGGTGAGCGCGACGGGCGCCTCGATCACGGGCGTCGACGTCTCGGAGTCGGGGGCGGACCGCCTCGTCGTCGACATCACGGCCGACACCGTCGACGCCGCGCACGTGGAGCGCATCCGGGACGCGCTGGGCGCGCTCGACGGCCTCACCGTGCGGCACGTGAGCGACGCGACGTTCCTCATGCACCTCGGCGGCAAGCTCGAGGTCAACCCCAAGGTGCCGCTGCGCCACCGCGCCGACCTGGCCCGCGCCTACACGCCGGGCGTGGCGCGCGTGTGCCTCGCGATCGCGGAACGGCCCGAGGACGCGCGCCGCCTGACGGTCAAGCGCAACACGGTCGCCGTCGTGACGGACGGCACCGCCGTCCTCGGCCTCGGCGACATCGGTCCCGCCGCCGCGCTGCCCGTCATGGAGGGCAAGGCCGCGCTGTTCAAGCAGTTCGCGGGCGTCGACGCGTGGCCGGTGTGCCTCGACACGACGGACACCGAGGAGATCATCCGCACGGTGAAGGCCATCGCGCCCGTGTACGGCGGGATCAACCTCGAGGACATCTCCGCGCCCCGCTGCTTCGAGATCGAGCGCCGCCTGCGCGAGGAGCTCGACATCCCCGTGTTCCACGACGACCAGCACGGCACGGCGATCGTCGTGCTCGCGGCGCTGACGAACGCCCTGCGCGTGGTCGGCAAGGCCATCGAGGACGTGCGTATCGTCGTCTCCGGCGTCGGCGCCGCGGGCAACGCGATCATCGCGCTGCTCCAGGGTCAGGGCGCGCGGAACATCGTCGCGTTCGACCGCCAGGGCGCGATCCACCCCGGCGCGAGCCTCACCGACGAGCACCGCCGTCGTCTGGCGGAGACGACCAACCCCGAGGGCTTCACGGGCACGCTGCGCGAGGGCCTGGCCGGGGCCGACGTCTTCGTCGGTGTCTCGGGTCCGAACATCCTCACGGGCGACGACGTCGCGACCATGGCCGACGACGCGATCGTCTTCGCGCTGGCCAACCCGACGCCGGAGGTCGACCCGATCGCCGCCGCGCAGCACGCGACGGTCGTCGCCACGGGCCGGAGCGACTACCCGAACCAGATCAACAACGTGCTCGCCTTCCCGGGCCTCTTCCGCGGCCTGCTGGACGTCGGCGCGAGCGAGATCACCGACGAGATGCTGCGCGCCGCGGCCGTCGCGATCGCCGACGCCGTCGCGCCCGAGGAGCTCAGCGCGAGCTACATCGTCCCGAGCGTCTTCGAGCCGGCCGTCTCCACGGCCGTCGCGCGCGCCGTCGCCGAGGTCGCGGAGCGCGACCGTGCGGGCCAGGCTCAGGAGAGCACGACGTCGCGCCACCACGTCGGGTCGGCAGCCCGGTCCTGACGCACCCTCGTCAGCCCGGCCCGCCCCGCAGAAAGGACACCACCATGACCACCACCACGGCCGTCGCCGTCCACGGACCCGCCGTCGAGCGGTCCGACGAGATCCTCACGCCGGACGCGCTCGACTTCGTCGCCGACCTGCAGCGCCGGTTCGGCGCCCGGCGCGACGAGCTGCTCGCCGCGCGGGCCGAGCGCCGCGAGCAGGTCGCTCGCACGGGTCGCCTCGACTTCCTGCCCGAGACCGCCGACGTGCGCGCGGGGGACTGGACGGTCGCCGGCGCACCCGCGGACCTCCGGGACCGCCGCGTCGAGATCACCGGGCCCCCGACGCCCAAGATGGCGATCAACGCCCTCAACTCGGGCGCGAAGGTCTGGCTCGCCGACCTCGAGGACGCGTCGACGCCGCACTGGAGCAACGTCGTCGGGGGCCAGGTCGCCCTGCACGACGCGACGCGCCGCACGCTCGCGTTCACGTCGCCCGAGGGCAAGCAGTACGCGCTGCGTCCCGAGACCGACGGCGACCCGCTCGCCGTCATGGTCGTGCGGCCCCGCGGCTGGCACTTCGACGAGGTGCACCTCACCGTGGACGGGACGCCCGCCGTGGGCGCGCTCGTCGACTTCGGCCTGCACTTCTTCCACAACGCGGCGGAGCTCGTCGCGCGCGGGTCCGGGCCGTACTACTACCTGCCGAAGATGGAGTCGCACCTCGAGGCACGCCTGTGGGACGAGGTCTTCACGCACGCGGAGCAGGCGCTGGGCATCCCGCACGGGACGATCCGTGCGACGGTCCTCATCGAGACGATCCCGGCCGCGTTCGAGATGGACGAGATCCTCTACGAGCTGCGCGACCACGCGTCCGGGCTCAACGCCGGCCGCTGGGACTACCTGTTCTCCGTGATCAAGTACTTCCGCGACTCCGGGCCGTCGTTCACGCTGCCCGACCGCGGGTCCATCACGATGACCGCGCCGTTCATGCGCGCGTACACCGAGCTGCTCGTGCAGACGTGCCACCGGCGCGGCGCGTTCGCGATGGGCGGCATGGCGGCCGTCATCCCGAACCGTCGCGAGCCTGAGGTCACCGCCCAGGCGTTCGAGAAGGTGCGCGCCGACAAGCAGCGCGAGGCGGGCGACGGCTTCGACGGCTCGTGGGTCGCGCACCCGGACCTCGTGCCGGTGTGCCGCGAGGTGTTCGACGGCGTGCTCGGCGAGCGGCCCAACCAGCTCGACCGGCAGCGCCCCGACGTCCACGTCACGGCCGACCAGCTGCTCGACGTGGCCTCCGCGCAGGGCGACGTCACCGAGGCCGGGCTGCGCAACAACCTGTACGTGTCCGTCGCGTACGTCGCGGCGTGGCTCGCGGGCAACGGCGCGGTCGCGATCCACAACCTCATGGAGGACGCCGCGACCGCGGAGATCTCGCGCTCGCAGGTGTGGCAGTGGGTGCGCTCGGGCGCGTCGTTCACCGCGGGCGAGAGCGCGGGCACGACCGTCACCGCCGACCTGGTCCGCACGCTCCTGCGCGAGGAGACCGCGCGGCTGCGCGACGACGTCGGGCACGAGGCCTACGACGCCGGACCGTACGACCGGGCGGCGGCGCTCGTCGAGGACATCGCGCACAACGAGCACTACGTCGACTTCCTCACGCTGCCCGCGTACGAGGACGTCGTCGCGCACGAGCAGGACGCGTCCTGATGCCGGCCGGTCCTGAGGCGGGCTCCGTCTGCGGCTTCAGCGAGGACGGCGTCGCGGCGCTGCACGCGTCGCTCGACGGGCTGCTCGCGCCCTGGGACGCGGAGCTCGCGTCCCGCTACCCGGGCGACGACGGCTCGCGCCAGCCCGTGCACACCGTCTACGTGCCTGGCGACCGGTACGCGGCCGGTCTCGCGCCGGAGTGGGCGGCGCGGGCGCGCGAGGCGGTCGACGGCGCGGGCGGCGTGCGCCGGCTCGTGGACCTGCTGGGCGTCGGGCAGGGAGCCGGGGGCGACCTCGCGGACGCCGTCGCGGAGCGCGTGAGCGCGAAGCTCGCGGTCGAGGCGATCGAGGACCTCCGGATCGACTTCGAGGACGGGTTCGGCGACCGCGGCGACGCGGCGGAGGACGCCGCGGTGATCGCCGCGGCGCGCGAGCTCGTCCGGGCCGAGGCGCAGGGCACCGCGACGCCGTTCGCGGGCATCCGCATCAAGTGCCTCGAGGAGGCGACGCGCCGCCGCGGCGTGCGCACTCTCGCGCTGTTCGTCGCGGAGCTCGTCGCGGGCCGCGCCGCGGCCGGCGAGCCCCGCGCCCTGCCGGACGGGTTCGTCGTGACGCTCGCCAAGGTCACCGCCCCGCAGCAGGTCGAGGCGATGGCGCGCGCGTGCGAGCACGTCGAGGACGCGAACGGCCTCGAACCGGGCACCCTGCGGTTCGAGGTCCAGGTCGAGACGCCGCAGGCGCTGCTCGCGGCCGACGGCACGGCGACGGTCGCACGTCTCGTGCACGCCGCGCCGGGACGCGTCACGGCGCTGCACTACGGCACGTACGACTACTCGGCGTCGCTCGGCATCGCCGCGGCCTACCAGTCGATGGAGCACCCTGCGGCCGACCACGCGAAGTCGGTCATGCAGCTCGCGGTCGCGGGCACGGGCGTGCGGCTGTCGGACGGGTCGACCAACGTCCTGCCCGTCGGCGACCCCCAGGCCGTCGACGCGGCGTGGCGCCTGCACGGGCGCCTCGTGCGCCGCTCGCTCGAGCGCGGCTACTACCAGGGCTGGGACCTGCACCCCGCCCAGCTCCCGAGCCGGTTCGCCGCGACGTACGCGTTCTACCGCGAGGGGGCGGCGTCGGCGCTCGTGCGCCTCGCCGCGTACGTCGGGTTCGTGCCCGACGCCGGCGGCGTGCTTGACGAGCCCGCCACGGCCAAGGCGATGGCCTGGTTCCTCGGCCGCGGCGTCGACTGCGGCGCGCTCACCGAGACCGAGGTCCGCACGGCGACCGGGCTCGACCGCGCCGGGCTCGACGCGGTCCGCGTCTCCGGGCGCGCGCCGCAGCCCGTCGCGGGCTGAGCGCCCGCCCTCCCCACCCTTCCCGCCGGGCGCCGCGGCACCGCCGCCGGCCCGGCCCACGACCTCCGAGGAGCGACCCCATGACCCAGACCACCCCCTACTACACCCCGCAGGGTGGCCTGCCCGGCCAGACCGAGCTGCTCACCGACCGCGCGATCGTCACCGAGGCCTACACGGTGATCCCGCGCGGCGTGCTGCGCGACATCGTCACGAGCAACCTGCCCGGCTGGGAGAAGACCCGGCTGTGGGTGCTCGCCCGGCCGATCGAGGGCTTCGCGACGACGTTCGCGCAGTACGTCATGGAGGTCTCGCCCGGCGGCGGGTCGGACCAGGGCGAGGACGAGGAGACCGTCCAGTCCGTCGTCTTCGTCACCGAGGGCACGCTCGTGCTCACGCTCGCCGGGGTCGAGCACGTGCTGGAGCCGGGCGGGTACGCGTACCTGGCGGCGGGGGAGCGGTGGGCGCTGCACAACCGGTCGGACGCCAAGGCGGCGTTCCAGTGGATCCGCAAGGTGTACGAGCCGATCCCGGGCCACACCGCGACGTCGTTCGTCACGCGCGAGCAGGACGTCGAGCCGCGCGCGATGCCGGACACCGACGGCGTGTGGGTGACGACGCGGTTCGTCGACCCCGACGACCTCGCGCACGACATGCACGTCAACATCGTGACGTTCCAGCCCGGCGGGTCCATCCCGTTCGCGGAGACGCACATCATGGAGCACGGTCTCTACGTGCTCGAGGGCAAGGCGGTCTACCGCCTCAACGGCGACTGGGTCGAGGTGCAGGAGGGCGACTTCATGTGGCTCCGGGCGTTCTGCCCGCAGGCCTGCTACGCGGGCGGCCCCAAGCCGTTCCGCTACCTGCTCTACAAGGACGTGAACCGGCAGGTCAAGCTCGACCGCCGCCGCTGACGGCCGTCTGACGGCCGTCGTCGACGTCACGCGAAGGGCCCGGTCTCCTGGAGGGACCGGGCCCTTCGTCGTCCGTGCGCACCAAGTCGACGACGGCGAGCGCTGTTGACGCCCGAGGGCGGCCGTGCCTACACTTCCATACAGCAGAAGAAAAGTTCCGCAGAATGGAATCGCAACGCAGCGAGACGCGGACGGACCCAGGGAGACGACGATGAGCCCCGCACCGACGTACACCGTCAACTGCTCGATCCTGCTCACGGACCTGCCGCTGCTCGAGCGGCCGGCCGCCGCCGCGGCGGCGGGCTTCCGGGGCGTCGAGTTCTGGTGGCCGTTCGCGTCGCCCACGCCCGCCCGCGACGAGGTCGACGCGTTCGTCGGCGCGATCGAGGCGGCAGGCGTGCAGCTCACCGGCCTGAACTTCGACGCCGGGAACATGCCGGGCGGCGACCGCGGTCTCGTGTCGTGGCCCGCGCGCTCGTCCGACCTGCGCGCGAACCTCGACGTCGTCACCGCGATCGGGGAGCGCACCGGTTGCCGCGCGTTCAACGCGCTCTACGGCAACCGCCAGGGGGACGAGACGCCCGAGGCGCAGGACGAGCTGGGGGCCGAGAACCTCGCCCTCGCCGCCCGGGCCGTCGGGCGCATCGGCGGCACGGTGCTCGTCGAGCCCGTGAGCGGCGCGCCGGCGTACCCGCTGAAGACGGCGGCCGACGCCGTGCGCGTCATCGACCGGGTCGCCGCCGACCACGGCGAGACGAACCTCGGTCTCCTGTTCGACGTCTACCACCTGGCGGTGAACGGTGACGACGTCGACGCGGCCTTGTCGACCTACCGCGGCCGCATCGCGCACGTACAGGTCGCGGACGCGCCCGGGCGCGGCGAGCCCGGCACGGGCGACCTGCCGATCGAGCGCTGGACCAAGGACCTGCGCGCCGGCGGCTACGACGGCTGGATCGGCCTCGAGTACAAGACCGCCGCCGCCGACCCGTTCGCGTGGCTCGCCGCCGCCGAGCGCTGACGCGAGCCGCGGCCGTCCGCCGGCCGCGTGCCGGCCGTCCGTCGGCCACCCCGACCCCCGACCTGAACCACCCAGAGGAGCACACCATGGCCTCCATCGCCTTCATCGGACTCGGCATCATGGGCAGCCCCATGGCCGTCCACCTGCAGAACGCCGGGCACGACGTCGCGGGCTACAACCGCAGCCCCGAGAAGACCGCGCCGCTCGTCGAGGCGGGTGGTCGCGCGGCCGCGTCGGTCGCCGACGCGGTCTCGGGCGCCGACGTCGTCGCGATCATGGTCCCGGACTCGCCCGACGTGGAGGCGGTGCTCACCGGCGACGACGGCGTCCTCGCGAACGCGAAGCCGGGCGCGCTCGTCGTCGACTTCTCCTCGATCCGCCCGGACGTCACGGTCGCGCTCGCGCAGCAGGCGAAGGACGCGGGCCTGCGGATCGTCGACGCCCCCGTCTCGGGCGGCGAGCCGGGCGCGATCAACGCCGCGCTGTCGATCATGGTCGGCGGCACGCCCGAGGACTTCGAGGCGGCGCAGCCGTTCCTCGACGTCGTCGGCAAGACGGTCGTGCACGTGGGCCCGAACGGCTCCGGCCAGACCGTGAAGGCCGCGAACCAGCTCATCGTCGCCGCGAACATCCAGGCGCTCGCCGAGGCGGTCGTCTTCCTCGAGGCGTACGGCGTCGACACCGAGGCCGCGATCGAGGTCCTCGGCGGCGGCCTCGCGGGCTCGGCGGTGCTGAACCAGAAGGCGCGCAAGATGCTCGACCGCGACTTCGGCCCCGGGTTCCGGATCGAGCTCCACCACAAGGACCTCGGCATCGTCACCGCCGCCGCCCGCGAGGCGGGCGTCGTCGCGCCGCTCGGCGGCCTCGTCGCCCAGCTCATGGCCTCCGCCCGCGCGAACGGCGAGGGCGGTCTCGACCACTCGGGCCTGTTCCGCGGCGTCGAGCGCCTGTCCGGCCGCGACGGCTCCTGACCCTCCCCCTGACGACGACGTCACCTCCAGCAAGGAGAGAAACCATGCCTCGTATGCGTGCGGTGGACGCCGCAGTGGCGATCCTCGAGATCGAGGGCGCGACCCAGGCCTTCGGCCTGCCCGGCGCCGCCATCAACCCCTTCTACTCCGCGATGCTCGCGCACGGCGGCATCGACCACGTGCTCGCCCGCCACGTCGAGGGCGCGTCGCACATGGCCGACGGCTACTCCCGCGCGAAGCCGGGGAACATCGGCATCTGCATCGGCACGTCGGGCCCCGCGGGCACCGACATGATCACCGGCCTCTACGCCGCGTGGGCCGACTCGATCCCCATGCTCTGCATCACGGGTCAGGCGCCGGTCGCCAAGCTCGACAAGGAGGACTTCCAGGCCGTCGACATCGCGAGCATCGCCGCTCCGGTGACGAAGATGGCCAAGACCGTCCTCGAGGCCGGGCAGGTGCCGCAGGTCTTCCAGCAGGCGTTCCACCTCATGCGCTCGGGCCGCCCGGGACCGGTGCTCATCGACCTGCCGATCGACGTGCAGCTCACGGAGATCGAGTTCGACCCGGCGACCTACGAGCCGCTGCCCGTGCACCGCCCGACGGCGACGCGCGCCCAGGCCGAGAAGGCGATCGACCTGCTGCTCGCGGCGGAGCGTCCCCTGCTGATCGCGGGCGGCGGCATCGTCAACGCGGGCGGCGAGGACCTGCTCGTCGAGCTCGCCGAGACGCTCGGCGTCCCCGTCATCCCGACGCTCATGGGCTGGGGCGTGATCCCGGACGACCACGCGCTCATGGCCGGCATGGCCGGGCTCCAGACGTCGCACCGCTACGGCAACGCGAACCTGCTCGCGTCCGACTTCGTGCTCGGCATCGGCAACCGCTGGGCCAACCGCCACACGGGCGGCCTCGACACGTACCGGGCGGGCCGCACGTTCGTCCACGTCGACATCGAGCCGACGCAGATCGGCCGCGTGTTCGCGCCCGACTACGGCATCGTGTCGGACGCGAAGGTGGCCCTCGAGCTGTTCGTCGAGGTGGCGCGCGAGCGCCGCGACGCCGGCCGCGCGCGCGACTACGCGGGCTGGGCGGCCGAGTGCGCCGAGCGCAAGCGGACGCTGCAGCGCAAGACGCACTTCACCGAGATCCCCATCAAGCCGCAGCGCGTGTACGAGGAGATGAACAAGGCCTTCGGCCCCGAGACGCGCTACGTCACGACCATCGGGCTCTCGCAGATCGCCGGCGCGCAGTTCCTCCACGTGTACCAGCCGCGGCACTGGATCAACGCGGGCCAGGCCGGACCCCTCGGCTGGACCGGCCCCGCGGCGCTCGGCGTCGCGAAGGCCGTGCCGGACGAGCCGGTCGTCGCGCTCTCGGGCGACTATGACTTCCAGTTCATGATCGAGGAGCTCGCGGTCGGCGCGCAGTTCAACCTGCCGTACGTGCACGTCGTCGTGAACAACTCCTACCTGGGCCTGATCCGCCAGGCGCAGCGGGCCTTCGACATGGACTACCACGTCCAGCTCTCGTTCGAGAACGTCAACTCGCCCGAGCTCGGCGGCTACGGCGTCGACCACGTCAAGGTGGCCGAGGGCCTGGGCTGCAAGGCGATCCGCGTGACCGACCCCGAGGGGCTCGGCGAGGCGTTCGCGAAGGCACAGGCCATGGCGGCCGAGTTCCGCGTGCCGGTCGTGGTCGAGGTCATCCTCGAGCGCGTCACGAACATCGCGATGGGCGTCGAGCTCACGGGCGTCAACGAGTTCGAGGACCTCGCGATCTCGGCCGAGGACGCCCCCACCGCCACCGCGCTGCTCGACTGAGCGCGCCGCACCCAGGGAGCAGGAGACATGACGGAGGGCGCGATGGGCACGGGTGAGGTGAGCGGTCGCGAGCACGAGTACGACCTCGTCGTGCGGGGCGAGCGCGTGCTCGTCGCCGGCGGGGAGCACCCGCGCGAGGTGGGTGTCGTCGGGGGAGTGGTCCGCGCGATCGAGCCGCTCGGCGCCGGGCTCGACGGCGCGCGCGTCATCGAGCTGGAGCCGCACCAGGTGCTGGTCCCCGGGCTCGTCGACACGCACGTGCACGTCAACGAGCCGGGGCGCACCGAGTGGGAGGGCTTCGCGTCCGCGACGCGGGCCGCCGCCGCGGGCGGGGTGACGACGATCGTCGACATGCCGCTCAACTCGATCCCGCCGACGGTCGACGTCGAGGCGCTCGAGACCAAGCAGAAGGTCGCGCGCGACCAGGCGTTCGTCGACGTCGGGTTCTGGGGCGGGGCCGTGCCCGGCAACGCGGACGAGCTGCGGCCCCTGTGGGACGCGGGCGTGTTCGGGTTCAAGTGCTTCCTGCTGCACTCGGGGGTCGAGGAGTTCGGGTACCTCGAGCCCGACGAGCTCGAGGCCGACCTGCGCCTGCTCGCCGACTTCGACGGTCTCATGCTCGTGCACGCCGAGGACTCGCGGGCGATCGAGCGGGCGCCCACCCCGCACGGCGACCACTACGACACGTTCCTCGCGTCGCGCCCGCGCGGCGCGGAGAACGTCGCGATCGCGGCGGTGATCGAGGCGGCGCGCTGGACCGGGGCACGGGCGCACGTGCTGCACCTGTCGAGCTCGGACGCGCTGCCGATGATCCGGAGCGCGAAGCGCGAGGGTGTGCGCCTCACGGTCGAGACGTGCCCGCACTACCTGGCGCTCGCGGCCGAGGAGATCCCCGACGGCGCGACGCAGTTCAAGTGCTGCCCGCCCATCCGGGAGATCGACAACCGCGAGCTGCTCTGGGAGGGCCTGCTCGACGGCACGATCGACTGCATCGTCTCGGACCACTCGCCGAGCACGCCCGACCTCAAGGAGCTCGACACGGGCGACTTCGGGACGGCGTGGGGCGGGGTGTCGTCGCTCCAGCTCGGCCTCGCGATCGTGTGGACCGAGGCCCGGACCCGGGGCGTGCCGTTCGCGCGCGTCGTCGAGTGGATGTCGGCTCGCCCGGCGGCCGTCGCGGGCCTGCGGCGCAAGGGCTCGATCGCGCTCGGCTTCGACGCGGACCTCGCGGTGGTCGAGCCGGACACGGCGTTCGTCGTCGACCCGCAGGCCCTGCACCACAAGAACCCCATCACGCCGTACGCCGACCGCGCGCTCTCGGGCGCCGTCGTCGCGACGTACCTGCGGGGCGAGGAGATCACCCTCGACCGCCCCACGGGCCGCCTGCTCGCGCGCGGCGACGCGTGAGGGGCTGAGACTCCCGTGCCCGGCCGCGGGGGCCGGGCACGGGGAACCACCTGATCCCGTACGTCGAGGGGCGGCACCGCTGGTGGGTGCCGCCCCTCGTCGTGCGCGAGGCAGACCCCGGGCAGGCCGGGTGGGGGAGCGCGGGTCAGGAACCCGCGAGGAGCTCGTCGAGCTGCTCGTAGCCCTCGCGGACGCCGACCTCCATGCCGCTCGCGACGAAGCCGTCGCGACCCTCGAACGAGTCGACGAGCGACGTCGCGGTGAGCCGGCTGCGGCCGTCGGGCAGGTCCTCGAACACGAGGCGGTCGAGCGAGACGCCGTCGGGGAAGCCCTCGAACGTGAACGTCTGGACGATGAGCTCGTCCGGGCGCACCTCGTGGACGCTGCCGAAGAACGCGTACTCGTTGCCGTCCGGGTCGACCTGGACGTACCGGTACGCGCCGCCCGTGCGCACGTCCCACAGCTCGTTGCGCTGGGTGAGGTAGCGCGGGCCGTTCCAGCGAGCGAAGAGCTCCGGGTCGAGGTGGGCGCGGAAGACCTTCGCGGCCGGCGCGTCGAACTCGCGCACGATGCGGACGATCGGGAGGTCCGTGGGGACGACGATCTCGGTCTCGTGGGTGCCGGTGGTGGTCATGGTGCTGCTCCTGTCGTCGGGTCGTTCTCGGTGGTGCCCGGTCGGTCGGGCAGGTCGCGCAGGACGTCGTCGAGGCGGCGGTAGCGGTCCTCGGCCTCGCGCCGGTAGCGCTCGATCCACTTCGTCATGAGGTCCAGCACCTCCGCCTCGAGGTGCACGGGGGCGCGCCGGGCGTCCGTCGTGCGGGTCACCAGGCCGGAGTCCTCGAGCACGCGCAGGTGCTTGGACACCGCCTGGACGGACATGTCGTACGGCCGGGCGAGCTCGCCGACGCTGGCGTCTCCCGACGCGAGCCGGGCCACCATGTCGCGGCGCGTGGGGTCGGCGAGCGCCGAGAACACGCGGGAGAGCGGGTCGGCCGTCACGGGACCTCCTCGTGGGGCGCCGGGTTCGGCGTCCGGTCATCAACTCATCGGTTGACAACGACGCTACGCCGCTCCCGGAGAGTCGTCAACCCTTTGGTTGAGAAAAAGTGCGTCAGGCGCGCCGGGCCCGCTCGAAGTCGTCGAGCGAGACCCTCCGCTCGACGGCGTGGTCGACGATCCGCTCGGGGTACCCGGCCGGCTGCTCGCGCAGCGTCCACGGCTCGTGGACCGCCCGGCCCTCGACCTCCCGCAGCTCCGGCACCCAGCGGCGCACGTACGTGCCGTCGGGGTCGAACTTCCTGCTCTGCGTGACGGGGTTGAAGATGCGGAAGTACGGCGCGGCGTCCCGGCCCGTCCCCGCGACCCACTGCCAGTTGAGCTGGTTCTGCGAGACGTCGCCGTCCGCGAGGTGCGCCATGAAGTGCGCCGCGCCGCGCTGCCACCGCACGTGCAGGTCCTTGACGAGGAACGACGCCACGACCATCCGCACGCGGTTGTGCATCCACCCCTCGGCGAGCAGCTGGCGCATCCCGGCGTCGACGAGCGGGTAGCCCGTGCGGCCCTCGGCCCACGCAGCGAGGTACGCGTCCTCGGCGGCGCCCTCCGCCCACGCGTCCTCGGGCACGACGTCGCGGAGCGATCGCTGCGCCGCCCCCGGGTGGTGGAACAGGACGTCGGCGTGGAACTCGCGCCACGCGAGCTCGGAGCGGTAGGCGAGGGCGTCGTCGGACGGCGCGCGCCCGTCGTGCAGAGCGCTCCGCACGTCGGCGAGGAGCGTGCGCGGGTGCAGCTCGCCCCACTTCAGCGGGATCGACATGCCCGACGTCGCGGGCCGGTCCGGGCGGTCGCGCTCCGTCGCGTAGCCCGCGAGGTGGTCCGCGAGGAAGTCGCGCCAGCGCCGACGGGCCGCGGCCTCGCCCGCCGCAGGGAACCGGGCGTCGGTGCCGGGGTCGGCGGGGACGCCGTCCGACCGGAGCGTGGCCCACGGCACGTCGCGCGGCCGCAGCGCCGGGTCGCGCCAGCCGTGCTCGACCCACGCGTCGCGGAACGGCGTGAAGACCTGGAACGGGGTCCCGGTGCGCGTGCGCAGGCGTCCCGGCGCGACGGCGTAGGGCGAGCCGGTGCGCACGAGGTGGGCGCCGGCGTCGGGCAGCGCCTCCTCGACCGCGGCGTCGCGGGCCACGCCGTACGGCTCGAACGACGCCGTGACGTGCACCTCGCGCGCCTCGACCTCGCGTGCGACGGCGGGCACGACGGCGCGCGGGTCGCCGTGCCGGACGACGAGCCGGCCGCCGGTCGCCTCGTCGAGCGCGGCGAGGCTCCGCGCGAGGTAGGCGCGGCGCGGGTCGCCGGCGACGCCCCACAGGCGGGGATCGAGCACGTAGAGCGCGACGACCTCGTCGTCCGCGTCCCGGGCGGCCTGCACCGCCGCCACGAGGGCCGGGTTGTCGGCGAGGCGGAGGTCGCGGCGGCACCACCAGAGCGTCGGCATCCGGCCACGCTAACGGTCGCAGGCGGTGCACGCCGGTGGGAGCATCGCAGGATGGGTGGTGACGACCGACGAGAGCAGGACGAGGCGCGACGCCGCGCGCTCGGGCGCGAGGCGCGCACCGAGCCGGAGGCCGGGGCGCCGCCCCTCGGACCGGGTACCGCGGCCGGCGTGGGCGCCGCCGAGGGGCCTGCGGCGGGGGTCATCGAGGGGGACCACGCGTTCTTCGGGCACCCGCGCGGGCTGCTGACGCTCTTCACCACGGAGCTGTGGGAGCGGTTCAGCTACTACGGGATGCGCGCGATCCTGCTCTACTACCTCACGGACACCGTGGCGAACGGCGGCCTGGGCATCGGGGAGACGACCGGGCTCGCGCTCGTGTCGATCTACGGCACGAGCGTGTACCTGCTGTCCGTCGTGGGCGGCTGGCTCGCCGACCGCGTGATCGGGTCCCGGCGCTCCGTCCTGTACGGCGGCATCATCATCGCGGCCGGCCACGTGAGCCTCACGGTCCCCGGCACGGGCTTCTCGATGGTCGGCATCGCGCTCGTGGCGCTCGGCACCGGCCTGCTCAAGCCGAACGTGTCGTCGATGGTCGGCGAGCTGTACGCGCGCGACGACCCGCGCCGCGACTCGGGCTTCTCGATCTTCTACATGGGCATCAACCTCGGGTCGTTCGTCGCGCCGTTCCTCGTGGGTGCCGCGCGGGCCTGGGGCGGGTACCACGCGGGCTTCGCCGTGGCCGCGGTGGGCATGGCGGTCGCGCTCGTGTTCTTCGTCGCGGGCCGGCGCTACCTCGGCGAGGCGGGCGCGCACGTGCCCAACCCCGTCCGCCCCGAGGAGCGCGCGAAGATCGCGCGGATCTTCCTCCTCATCGCGGGCGGCGTGGTGCTCGTCGGCCTGGTCGCCGTCCTCGTCGCCGGCGGGTTCGAGATCTCGACCTTCATCGACACGATGTCCTACCTCGCGTTCCTCGCGCCGATCGCCTACTTCATCGTCATGTACCGCTCGCCGCGCGTGACGGACGCCGAGCGGCCCCGCGTCATCGCGTACATCCCGCTGTTCGTCGCGGCGATGCTCTTCTGGATGATCTTCGAGCAGGCGGCCACGACGCTCTCGGCGTTCGCGAAGAACCGCACCGACCTCACGTTCTTCGGCGTCGGCATCAGCCCCGAGTTCTTCCAGTCCGTGAACCCGCTGTCGATCATCGTCCTCGCGCCCGTGTTCGCGTGGATCTGGCTCAAGACGGGCGACCGCCCGACGACGGCCAACAAGTTCGCGCTGGGCCTCACCCTGGCGTCGGTGTCGTTCCTCTTCCTGGCGGGCGCGTCGGCCGTCGTCGGCGACGGCAAGGCGCCGTCGTGGGTGCTCGTGCTCGTCTACGTGATCCAGACGCTCGGCGAGCTGTGCCTGTCGCCGGTCGGCCTCGCCGCGACGACGCTGCTCGCGCCCAAGGCGTTCCGGTCCCAGGCGATGGCCCTGTGGTTCCTCGCGCCCGCCGCCGGCCAGGCCATCACGGCGCAGGTCGTGCAGGTCACCGAGGGCGCCTCCGACACCGCGTACTTCGGCGGGATCGGGGCGGTCACCCTCGTGTTCGCGCTCGCGCTGTTCGCGCTCGCGCCGTGGGTCACGCGGCACATCCGGCACGCCGACGAGCTCGAGGGCGCGCACACCGCCGGGGCCTGAGGGGCGGCGTCGCACGACGGCGCGGGGCCGCGACGTCGCGGCCCCGCGCTCGTGCTGCACCCGCGCTCGTGCTGCACCCGTGGTGGTGCCGGGCCTGTCGTGGTGCCGGGCCTGCGGCGCGTCAGCGCAGCCAGGCGGCCCGGCGCACGAGGGGAAGGGTCGCCCAGCGGCGGCCGAGGCCCCACGTGTCGCCCGCGAGCGTCGTGGCGAGGACGGCGAGGAGCAGGACGACGAGGACGTGCTCGTCGACGACGGGGTTGTTCGAGCCCGGCGCGACCGGCCACTGCGACAGCCACAGCATCGCGAAGAGGACGGTGCCGCTCACCGCGGCGACGCGCAGGCCGATCCCCAGCAGGAGCGCGAGGCCGACGCCCAGCAGCCCCAGCATGAACAGCCAGTCGGTGACGGGGCTCGCCATCGCGGCGAACGTGCTCGCGAGCGGGCCCTGGGCGCCGTTCTCGAGGTAGCCCTGCGTGGGTGCGCCCCCCGCGAGCCACGCGCGCTCGCGCGGGGTCGCGTAGCCGAGGCCGACGAGCTTGTCGGTGAACGGCCACAGGAAGACGACTGCCGTGCCGATCCGCGTGAGCGCGAGGGCGTGGCGGGCCGACGAGCGCGTGACGACGTCGTCCTGCGTGACGGGGTCGGTGGTGCGGGCCGACGCGCTGCGCGCCGCCGACCCGGGGGAGGCGCCGGGCGGCGAGGACGTGGTGGACGTGGACATGGAGGTGCCCCCTCGGGGAAAGAAGTGGTCGGGTCGGGGCCGGCGAGGACCTGCCCCGACCCGAGCGGTGTGCCGCTCCCCGTCGAGGCGTCGCGGTGGTCGTCCGGCCGTGACGTGCTCGCCCACGGTGGCAGGGGTACGGGAGGCGGTTCAACCCTTACGTCCGGATCGCGTGGACATCCCGTAGGCCCGGCCGGGCTACGTACGTAGGCCCCCCGACCACGAGGCGGACGCCGCGGCCGACCACCCGCGGCGAGGCGTAATGTGGCCCGGCGGCCGGAGGATCGGTCGCAGCACCCCGTCGAAGGAGCTGACCCGGAATGAGCCGCCCCCTGCGCTCTCGGACGTCCACCCACGGCCGCAACATGGCCGGCGCCCGCGCCCTCTGGCGCGCGACCGGCATGGGCGCGGAGGACTTCGGCAAGCCGATCATCGCGATCGCCAACTCGTACACGCAGTTCGTCCCCGGCCACGTCCACCTCAAGGACATGGGCGACCTCGTCGCGTCCGCGATCCGCGAGGCCGGCGGCGTCTCCAAGGAGTTCAACACCATCGCCGTAGACGACGGCATCGCCATGGGCCACGGCGGCATGCTCTACTCGCTGCCGAGCCGCGACCTCATCGCCGACTCGGTCGAGTACATGGTCAACGCGCACTGCGCCGACGCCCTCGTGTGCATCTCGAACTGCGACAAGATCACGCCCGGCATGCTCAACGCCGCGCTGCGGCTCAACATCCCGGTGATCTTCGTGTCCGGCGGACCCATGGAGGCGGGCAAGGCGGTCGTGGCGAACGGCGTCGCGAAGACCCCGCTCAACCTCGTCAACGCGATCAACTACTCGGCCGACGACGCGGTCTCCGACGCGGCGCTCGCCCAGGTCGAGGAGAACGCGTGCCCCACGTGCGGGTCGTGCTCGGGCATGTTCACGGCGAACTCGATGAACTGCCTCACCGAGGCGCTCGGCCTGTCGCTCCCCGGCAACGGCTCGACCCTCGCGACGCACGCCGCGCGCAAGGAGCTCTTCCTCGAGGCGGGCCGCACGATCGTCGGGCTCGCGAAGCGCTACTACGAGGACGAGGACGACTCCGTCGCGCCCCGGTCGATCGCGACCAAGGCCGCGTTCTCGAACGCCATGGCGCTCGACGTCGCGATGGGCGGCTCGACCAACACCGTGCTGCACGTCCTGGCCGCCGCGCAGGAGGGTGAGGTCGACTTCGACCTCACCGACATCGAGCGCATCAGCCGCCAGGTGCCGTGCCTGTCCAAGGTCGCGCCGAACCACCCGAGCTTCCACATGGAGGACGTGCACCGCGCCGGCGGCATCCCCGCCCTCCTGGGCGAGCTCGACCGCGCGGGCCTGCTCGACCACGACGTCACGAGCGTGCACACGCCGACGCTGCGCGAGTGGCTCGACGACTGGGACGTCCGGGGCGGCAAGGCGACCGAGCGGGCCGTCGAGCTGTTCCACGCGGCGCCCGGGGGAGTGCGCACCACGCAGGCGTTCTCGACGTCGAACCGCTGGGAGTCGCTCGACACCGACGCGGCCGACGGCTGCATCCGCGACCTCGAGCACGCGTACACCGTCGAGGGCGGGCTCGCCGTGCTGCGCGGCAACCTCGCCGAGGACGGCGCCGTGTTCAAGACCGCCGGGGTCGACCCGGACGTCTTCCACTTCGTCGGGACGGCGCTCGTCTGCGAGTCGCAGGACGAGGCCGTCGAGAAGATCCTCACCAAGCAGGTCCAGCCCGGCCACGTCGTCGTCGTGCGCTACGAGGGCCCCGCGGGCGGCCCGGGCATGCAGGAGATGCTGTACCCGACGTCGTTCATCAAGGGCCGCGGCCTCGGCAAGGTCACCGCGCTCATCACCGACGGCCGTTTCTCCGGCGGGTCGTCGGGCATCTCCGTCGGCCACGTCTCGCCCGAGGCCGCCGCGGGCGGCGTCATCGGCCTCGTCGAGGACGGCGACGAGATCGAGATCGACGTCGACACGCGCCTCATCCGCCTCAACGTGCCGGACGACGTGCTCGCCGAGCGCCGCGCCAAGATGGAGGCGCGCGAGAACCCGTGGCAGCCGGTCGACCGCGACCGCTACGTGTCACCGGCCCTCCAGGCCTACGCCGCCATGGCGACGTCCGCCGACCGCGGCGCCGTCCGCGACGTGTCGCTGATCAAGCGCCGCTGACCCGACGACGACGGGACCGCACCTCGGAAGGTGCGGGCCCGTCGTTGTGCCCGGCCGGGAGCGGCCCCCCGGTGAGGGTGCGGGTCAGCACTCCTCCTCGGACTGCTCCGTGACGACCCACCGTGGCCCGTGCGGCACCATGACGGCCGTGCCGCAGTCGCCGCCGTCGTAGACGACGGACAGCACCGTCGCGTCGGCCCGCTCCTCGCGGACACCGACCTCGACGTCCGGGACGTCGCCCACGGCGGAGTAGAGACCGGCGGTGGTCGTGATCATCGAGGCGCAGTCCGTGATGCCGGGCCACCCCTGGGACGCCATCTCGGCGACCATCCGGTCGACGAGCTCCGGGGCGAGGTAGGCGCATGCGACCTCCACGTCCGGCGCACGGCTCGCGGCGAGCCACGCGCGGAACGACTCCTCGGGCGTCTCGGCCTGCTCCTCAGGGGCCTCCTCGGCGCTCGCGGTCTCCGTCGCGGTCGCGGCGTCGTCGGGCGTCGCCGTCGTCGCGTCCGGCGCCGGGGCCGACGTCGTGGAGGCGGGCGAGCCGGGGCTCGTGCCCGACGGCGCGGGAGCCGCGCACGCGGCGGTCGCGGCCAGGGCGAGGACGGGCAGGAGGGCTCGAGCGGCCCCGGGGCGTGTGCGCACGGCCCCATGATGCCGTGCGGGGTCGTGCCGCGGTCGGCCCGTCTCGTCCCGCTCGGGCTCGCTCCGGTCCGCGGCGTGCCGCGGAGTGTCCGGCGCGTCCCGCCGCGCCCCCCGCGGGTGGCGTTCCTAGAGTGGGGTCATGACTGGGCACACCTCGGGGTCCGACGCCGGACCCGACCTCAAGCCGCGTTCCCGCCAGGTCACCGACGGCCTGGAGGCGACGGCGTCGCGCGGCATGCTGCGCGCCGTCGGGATGGGCGACGAGGACTTCGCCAAGCCGCAGATCGGCATCGCGAGCTCGTGGAACGAGATCACGCCGTGCAACCTGTCGCTCGACCGGCTCGCGCAGGGCGCCAAGGAGGGCGTGCACGCGGGCGGCGGGTACCCGCTGCAGTTCGGGACGATCTCCGTCTCCGACGGCATCTCCATGGGCCACGAGGGGATGCACTTCTCGCTCGTGAGCCGCGACATCATCGCGGACTCGGTCGAGACGGTCGTCCAGGCGGAGCGCCTCGACGGGACGGTCCTGCTCGCCGGGTGCGACAAGTCCCTCCCGGGGATGCTCATGGCGGCCGCGCGGCTCGACCTGGCGAGCGTGTTCCTCTACGCGGGCTCGATCATGCCGGGCTGGGTCAAGCTCTCCGACGGCACGGAGAAGGACGTCACGCTCATCGACGCGTTCGAGGCGGTCGGCGCGTGCGCGCGCGGGCTCATGAGCCGCGAGGACGTGGACCGCATCGAGCGCGCCATCTGCCCCGGCGAGGGCGCGTGCGGCGGCATGTACACCGCGAACACGATGGCGTCGGTCGCCGAGGCGATGGGCATGTCGCTGCCCGGCTCGGCGGCGCCGCCGTCGGCGGACCGGCGCCGCGACGCGTTCGCGCACCGCTCGGGCGAGGCCGTCGTCAACCTGCTGCGGCTCGGCATCACGGCGCGCGACATCATGACGAAGGAGGCGTTCGAGAACGCGATCGCCGTCGTCATGGCGTTCGGCGGCTCCACCAACGCGGTGCTGCACCTGCTCGCCATCGCGCACGAGGCCGAGGTCGACCTCACGCTCGCCGACTTCGACCGGGTGGCGAGCCGCGTGCCGCACCTCGGCGACCTCAAGCCGTTCGGGCGCTACGTGATGAACGACGTCGACCGCATCGGCGGCGTGCCCGTGGTCATGAAGGCCCTGCTCGACGCCGGGCTGCTGCACGGCGACGCGCTCACCGTCACCGGCCGCACGGTCGCGGAGAACCTCGCCGACATCGACCCGCCCGACCCGGACGGCAAGATCCTGCGGGCCCTCGACAACCCCATCCACCACACGGGCGGCATCACGATCCTGCACGGGTCGCTCGCGCCCGAGGGCGCCGTCGTGAAGTCCGCCGGGTTCGACGAGGACGTGTTCGAGGGCACCGCGCGCGTCTTCGAGCGCGAGCGGGCGGCGCTCGACGCCTTGGAGGACGGCACGATCACCGACGGGGACGTCGTCGTCATCCGCTACGAGGGGCCCAAGGGCGGCCCGGGCATGCGCGAGATGCTCGCCATCACGGGCGCGATCAAGGGCGCGGGCCTCGGCAAGACCGTCCTGCTGCTCACGGACGGCCGCTTCTCCGGCGGGACGACCGGCCTGTGCGTGGGGCACGTCGCGCCCGAGGCGGTCGACGGCGGCCCCATCGCGTTCGTGCGCGACGGCGACCCGATCCGGCTCGACGTGGCGAACAAGACGCTCGACCTGCTCGTCGACGCCGACACGCTCGCCGCGCGCCGCGACGGGTGGGCGCCGCTGCCCCCGACGTTCACGCGCGGGGTGCTCGCCAAGTACGCCAAGCTCGTCCAGTCGGCGTCGCGCGGCGCGATCCTCGAGTGACCGCGGAGCGCGCGGGCGTCGGAGGCGCGCACTAGCGTGGTGTCGCACCTCGCCGCAGCGACGCACCCCGGAGGACGGCCATGACCCAGACGGCGGACGACCGCATCACCGCGCGCCAGTTCCACGACAGCGACGGCGTCGAGGACTGGCGGGTCATCCTCAGGACCGTGCAGACGCTGTTCCGCACGGGCTCCTTCACCGCGGGCGTCGAGCTGGTCGACGCGATCGGCGAGCTCGCGGAGGCGGCGAACCACCACCCCGACGTCGACCTGCGGTACGGGTCGGTGACGGTCCGGCTGACGTCGCACGACGTCGGGGGCGTCAGCGCACGCGACGTGGCCCTCGCCCGGCAGATCTCCGCGGCGGCGCGCGAGCTCGACCTCCGCGCGGACCCGACCGCGGTGCAGGACCTCGAGATCGCGGTCGACACCCTCGTCGGGTCGGCGGTGCAGCCGTTCTGGCGCGCCGTCCTCGGGTTCGACGAGGGCGCGCCCGAGCTGCCCGCGCCCGAGCTCCGCGACCCGACCGCGCACGCTCCCGCGTTCTGGTTCCAGCAGATGGACGCGCCGCGCGAGCAGCGCAACCGCATCCACGTGGACGTGACGGTCCCGCACGACGTCGCGGAGGCGCGCGTCACCGCCGCCATCGCCGCGGGCGGGCACCTCGTCTCCGACCGGCGCGCGCCGGCCTTCTGGGTCCTGGCCGACGCCGAGGGCAACGAGGCGTGCGTGTGCACCTGGCAGGCGCGCGACTGACGCGAGGCGTCGCTCCCGGCCCGGCGGCGTGGCCCCTCACAGGGGGTCAGGCGCGCGCGACGACGAGCTCGTCGTAGCCGGGCACGAGCACCCGGCGCTTGGCGCGGCGGGACACGACGCGCAGGGGTGCGCCGTCGTCGTACAGCGCGTGCAGGAGCGCGGCGATCTCGGCGCGGGCGAGCGCGGCGCCGAGGCACAGGTGGCGCCCCGCGCCGAACCAGAGCTGACGCGTCTCGCGCACGTAGGGACGGTCGGCGCGGAACGGCCCGGCCGCCGCGTTCGCCGCCCACGTGAGGATCATGACGCGCTCCCCGGCGCGCAGGGTGCGGCCCGCGACCTCGACGTCGGCCGACACGCCCCGGCCGATCACCGACGCCGGGCTCGTCACGCGCAGACCCTCGCGCACGGCGTTCTCGACGGCGTCCGGCTCGCCGGCTGCGCGCGTGACGGGGCGGGCCCGCTCGTCGGCCAGGAGCCGGAGCAGGCGGTGCTGCTCGCCCGTGTCGATCAGGAGCGCGGTGGTGCGGGCCATGGCCGACGCCGACGTCTCGGTGCCCGCGACCATGAGCAGGCTCGCGAGCCCGGTCGTCTCCTCCAGCCCGAGGCCGAGCTCGCGGCACCGGCCCAGCAGGCGGTCGGCCGGTGCGTGCCGCCACCCGTCCGGGACGCCCTGGGTCAGCTCGGCGACGATCTCCCGCGCCGCCGCGACCTGGTCCGGCGCGAGGTACGTCGAGCCGGCGCTGCCGAGCGCGATCGACGCGAGCCGCTCGCCCGTCGCGAAGGCCGTGAGCGCGTCGTCGTCCGTCGGGACGGCCTCCGGCGCCGCGCCCCTCCCGGCGCCCGCCGCTGATCCCGCCCCTGTGCCCGGCCCTGTGCCCGCCCCGGTGGCCGCCGGGGACGGGATGCCGAGCAGCGAGATCATCATCCGGCCGACGAGCACGCGGGCGAGCCGGCCGACGTCGACCGACCCGCCCGCGGCGAGGGTGCGGCGCGCGTCGTCGAGCGCGAGCGACCAGGCGCCGTCGACGAGCGTCGCGGCGCTCGCCTCGGTGAAGAGCTCGCGCGAGCGGGTGCGCAGGTCGTGGTGGCCCGGGCCGTCGAACAGGTCGAGGACCCAGTCGCCGAGGATCTGGGCCCACAGGTGCCCGACCCCGCCCTCGCCGACGATCGTGAAGTGCCGGTGGTCGGTGAGGATGCGGCGGCCGACGGTCGGGTCGGCCGTCACCCACCCGAGACCCGGCACCCGGCGCAGCCCTCCGCCCGGGCGCGGGCCGGTGAGCGCGCCGCCCACGAGGAGCACGCCGGCCATCGCGGGGCGCGCGGCGGTGAGGACCTGCAGCTCGCGCCGGGTCGTGGGCAGGGCGCGACGTCGCTCGCGGGTGGGCACGGGGCCGGTCGTGGTCGCAGTCACCGGGTCAGTGTGGCGCACCGGCGAGGTCACGGGGCGGCTGCGCCGCCGTTCGCGGATGGGCACTTCACCCCATCGGAACCTGTGGACGACCGCCGTCCGAGGGGGTCTGCTTGGCTACTGTGTCGCGCGTGCCAGAGAACCCGTCCCGCCCGGTGGCCCCCGGGCCCGCTCCCGTGCGTCCTGCGGCGGTGATCGCCGCCGTCGGGGTCCACCTGCCCGAGCGCGTGGTCGACGTGCGCGAGGCGGAGCGCGCGCTCGCGGAGCGCAACCCGGGCGCGGCGCCGCGCGTGCCGATGGTCGCGCGCCTCACGGGCGTGCGCCGGGTCCACGTGCTCCCCGACGACTGGGACGCGTCCGACCTCGCCGTCGCGGCCGCCGAGAAGCTGCTGGCCACCCAGGGGCTCGCGCCCGACGACGTCGACCTGCTCCTCTTCGCGTCGGCGAGCCAGGACATGGTCGAGCCCGCGACGAGCCACATCGTCGCCGCGAAGCTCGGGGTCCGGGCGCCCGTCATGGACGTCAAGAACGCGTGCAACTCCGTGCTCAACGCGATCGAGGTCGCCGAGGCGCTCGTCGCGACGGGTCGCTACGGGACCGTGCTCGTCGCGTGCGGGGAGGCGCCGTCGCGCGCCGTGCGCTGGGACGTCCCGGACCGCGCGACGTACCTGCTCTCCGCCCCGGGCTACACCATGTCCGACGCCGGGGCCGCGGTCCTCGTGCGCCGCGCCACCCGGGCGGAGGCCGACGCGCGCGACGGCTCCGGCGCTCCCGCGCCCCGCGGCATCCTGGCGAGCGCGTTCGGCGCCGAGTCGACGCACTGGGACGTCGGCATGCTCCCCGGCGGCGGCACCGCGCACCCCCGCGACCTCGAGCGCACCTACTTCGAGATCGACGGGTCGCGGCTCCGGGACGCGTTCCTCGCGCTCGGGCCCGGGGTCGTCCTCGACGCGCTCGGCAGGGCGGGGCTCACGTGGGACGACGTCGCGCTCGTCGCGGTGCACCAGGTCGCCGTCGCCTACCTCGACGACGTGCACGCCGCGCTCGGCCTGCCGACCGGCCGCACGCTCGTCACCGTCGCCGACCACGGCAACGTCGCCTCCGCGACGCTCCCGCTCCAGCTCGCGACCGCGCTCGAGACGGGTCGGGTCGGGCCGGGCGACGTCGTCGTGCTCGTCGGCCTCGCAGGCGGCATCAGCATCGGCGCGACGGTGGTCCGGCTGTGAGCGCCCGACGGTTCACGCGCGGCGTGGCGAGCACGCAGCGGCTCGCGGTCGTGGTGCCCGCACGGGACGAGGCGCACGGGATCGTCGCGACGCTGGAGGCGCTGCACGACCAGCAGGACACGGACTTCGACCTCGTCGTCGTGGACAACGGGTCGTCGGACGGCACGGGCGACCTGGTGCGCGCGACCGCGGCGGCGTGGGGCATGACGCGGTGGCGCGTCGTCGACGAGCCGCAGAAGGGCACGGGCGCGGCGGCCGACACGGGGATGCGGGCGGCGATCGCGCAGGGCGCGACGCACCTCGCGCGGACCGACGCCGACTGCCTGCCGCTGCCCGACTGGACCCGGCGCGTGCGCGCCGCGTTCGCGAGCGGGCACGACCTCGTCGCGGGGCGGCTCGTGCCGCGCACCGACGACCGTCCGGTCTCGCGCGTCCAGCAGGGCGTGCTCTCCACGGCGGTGAGCGTCGCGAGCACGTTCGGGCGCTTCCGCCCCGGCAACCAGGACCCGTCCTACCTCGGCCCCTACGTCATGGCGCCGGGCTGCAACATGGCGATCACGGCGGCGCTGTACGAGGCGGCGGGCGGGTTCCCGCGGACCGCGATCGAGGACGTCCACGAGGACCGCGCGCTCGTCAACGCGGTGCGCCGCCGCACGCGGCGGTACGGTGCGCACCGCGACGTCGTCGTGCTCGCGTCCACGCGCCGGGCGCACGCGTGGGGCCTCGTCCGCACGCTCGGCTGGTACGCCGACCACCGCTACCGACCCGAGCTCGTGGACATCCGATGAGCGGCACGACGCTCGCGCCCGCACCCGCCGGGCTCGCCGCGGCGATGCGCTGGGAGGAGCGGGTCCAGCGCGGGGCGCACCCGCTCGTCTACCCGGCGATCCGCGCCCTGCGGCACCGCGGGCCGGTCGTGCGCGTCCCCGGGATCGGGGTGGTCGTGTCCGACGCCGCGACGGCGCGCGCCGTGCTGCTCGACACCGAGCACTTCTCCAAGGTGGGTCCGGGGTCGCCGTCGGACCTGTGGACGCCCGTGCTCGGCCCGTCCGTGCTCCTCAACATGGAGGGCGCCGACCACGTGCGCCTGCGCCGGGCGCTGTCGGGCCTCTTCACGCCCCGCGCGGTGCGCGACCTCGTCGCGGTGAGCGTCCCCGACGTCCTCGCAGGGCTCTCCCCGCGGCTGCTCGCGGGCGAGCGCGTCGACCTCGTGGCACAGACGGCGGCCATGGCCGGGACGGTCGTCTGCGCGATGACCGGGCTGCCCCCGACGGACGCCGCCGTGCGCGAGGCGATGACCGCCGCGCAGTCCGTGGTCGGGCTCGTGCGCCTGCACCGGCGCAGCCTCACGCGCACGCAGGTGCGGCACGCGCGCGCCGTCCTCGCGCGGCTGTCCGCCCCGGCGCGCGACGCCTACCGCGCGGGGGACCCGTCGACCGTGCCCGGGCGCATGCGCGAGCTCGGGCTCTCGGAGGACGAGGCGCTGGGCGCCGTCGGCGCGTTCGTGCTCACCGGCACCGAGACGATCCAGTCGTTCGTGCCGCGCCTCGTGGCGCTCGCCGCCGACACCGGCTGGCTCGACCGGCTCCTCGCGGCCGGTGCGGAGAGCGGGCACGACGACGCCGCGCTGCGCGGTCGCGTCGTGGAGGAGGCGCTGCGCGTCACGGCCCCGACGCCCGCCATGCTCCGTTCGGTGCGGGCCGGCACGACCGTGGGCGACGTCCGCGTCCGCGCGGGGGACCGGGTCGTGATCGCGACGGTCTCGTGCTGCAAGGACGCCGGCCCCTTCGACCCGGACGCCCCCGTCGACCCGGCCGTGCGCCACCTGTGGTTCGGCGCCGGGCCGCACTTCTGCCTCGGCATGCCGCTCGCCCTCGCCCAGGTCGACGCGGTGCTGGACGCCCTGCGCCCGGTCGCCGCGGCGGGCCGGAGCGTCGAGGTCGCCGACCGCGCCGTCGCGCGCGGCGTGCTCATCCCCGCGTACCGCTCGCTCGTCGTGCGAGCGAGGGAGGCGGCGTGAGCGTGCCCGACGGCGTGCCCCGCCACCTGCTCGCCCCGATCCTCGAGCGTGGCGTCACCGGGCACGCGTCCGCCGATGCCGTCGCCCTCCGGCGCTGGACGCGGCCGGGTCGCCGCGGCGCGCGCGTGCGTGAGGAGGTCACGTACGCCGATCTCGCGCGGCGCGTCGAGGCGACGGCGACGGCGCTCGCGGCCGGCGGTCTCGCGCCCGGGGACCGCGCCCTGTTCTCGGTGCGGCCCCGGCCGGCGGGCGTCGTGCTCGCGCTCGGGGTCGTCCGCGCGGGCGGCACGATCGTGTTCGTCGACCCGGGGTCGACCCCCGAGCTCTTCGCGGCGCGCGTGCACGCGGCCGGGCCGTCGCTCGCGACGACCGAGTCGCTGCTCTACGCCGTCTCGCGCGGGCCGCTGCGCCGTCTGGCCCGGTCGCGGGGTCTGCTCCTGCCCGACTACGCGAGCCTGCCGCTGCGGCACGTGCACGCGGGGCCGTGGCTCCCCGGGGTGCCGCGCGGCTCGCGCGCCGCCCGCCGCCTCGCCGCGAGTCCGGTCGACCGCGCGGCGCTGCCGCCGCTCGACCCGGACCGTGAGGCGCTCACCGTCTTCACGTCCGGCACGACGGCGCAGCCGAAGGCCGTCGTGCACACGGCCGGGTCGCTGCTCGCCGGCTGCGACCTGCTGCGCGACGTGTTCGCGCTCGCGCCGGGCGACGTCGTGCACACCGACCAGATGCTGCTCGGCGTCCCGGCGCTGCTCGCGGGTGCCACGTGGTCCGTGCCAGCCGACCCGCCGGGCCGCGACATCACGACCTTCGGGCGCCAGCTCGACGGCGCCGCGGGCACGTACCTCGTGCCCGCGGACGCCACGGCGCTGCTCGACGCGGTCGAGGCCGGGAGGGTGCCCGCGCGCGGGCCGCGCGTCGCGCTCGTCGGCGGCGCTCCCGTGACCCGCGCGCTCCTGGAGCGCGCCACGCGCGTGCTGCCCGGCACGCGGTGGGTCGCGGTGTACGGGATGACGGAGATCCTCCCGGTCGCCGTGGTCGAGGCACGGGAGAAGCTCGCGTATGCGGGCGACGGCGACCTCGTCGGCGCGCCGCTGCCCGGCACGGTCGCGCGGCTCGAACCGGTCGAGGACGAGGAGCCCGAGGACGGCCGGGACGCCGTCGTCGGGGAGCCCGGGCACGAGGACGGCGTCGGGGAGCTCGTGCTGTCCGGGCCGTCGCTCATGGCGGGCTACCTGCACGACCTCGACGCCCCCGCCCGGGGCGCGGGCGCACGGGCCGCGGAGCACCGCACCGGCGACCTCGCGCGCCTCGACGACGCGGGGCGGCTCGTCCTCGTCGGCCGCACGCGGGACATGATCATCCGCGGCACGACGAACATCTACCCCGGCCTCTACGAGCCGCGCGTCGCGGCGCTCGACGGCGTCGGCGAGGCGCTGCTCGTGGGGGTTCCCCAGGTGGACGGCGACGAGCGGGTCGCGCTCGTCGTCACCTCGGCGTCGGGAGACTCTCGGCCGGAGACGGCCACCAGGCCCGATCCTCGGCCCGACGCCGGTACGGCGGTGCGCCTGGACCCGCACCACCCACTCGTGGACCGGGTGCGCACCGCGCTGCCGGGCGTGCTCGACCACGACGCGCTGCCCGACGTCGTGCTGCTCGCCGACCGCATCCCGCTCGCCGGTCGCTCGCGCAAGCCCGACCGCGCCGCGCTCTCGCGCGCCGCCGCGCCGCTGGTGCCCGCCGCACCGCTGGAGACCGCCGCGCCGAGCGTGCCCGCCGCGCCGCTGGTGCCCGCTGAGTCGGCCGCCGTCGGCCGAGACACGCCCGGCGCCCGCGCGTGAGGGTCGTCGTCACCGGGGCGTCGGGGTTCGTCGGGGGAGCGGTCGCGCGCGGGCTGGTCGCCGACGGCCACGAGGTCTGGACGTCCTCCCGCCGCGACCCGGCGGTCGACGGCGCCCGGCACCTCGCCTGGGACCTCACCACCGGTCCGCTCGCCGACCCGCCCCCGGTGGACGCTGTCGTGCACGCGGGCGCCGCCGTGTCCGACTGGTGCGCGCTCGACGTCGCGCGCGCCACGAACGTCGCCGGGACGCTCGCGGTCCGCGACACGTTCCCCGGCGCGCGGTTCGTGCACGTCTCGTCCGGCAGCGTGTACGACCCGTACCGCCCGAGCGTCCGCGCCCGCGAGCACGAGGCGCCGGTCGCCCGGTACCTCGACGCCTACGGCACGACGAAGGCGGAGGCCGAACGCGCGCTGGCCCGCGACGTCGCGCGCCACCCCGACCGCGGCGCTGTCGTCGTCCTGCGCCCGCACGCCGTCTACGGGCCGGGCGACTCGACGCTCCTGCCGCGCGTCGAGGCCGCCGTGCGGCGCGGACGCCTCGTCCTGCCCGGCGGCGGGCGCGTGCTCCAGTCCCTGACCCACGTGGACACGCTGCTCGCCGCGGCGCGCGCCGCCGTCGTTCTGCCCGACACCGCGGCCCGCGCGCCCGGCGCGGGGGACGGCGCGGCCGGAGGCCCGCTCGTCGTGAACGTCGCCGACGCCGAACCGGTGGTCCTGCGCGACGCGCTCGCCGACGCGCTGCGCCGCCGGGGTACCGCCGTGCGGGTCGTCGCCGTCCCGGTCCGCCCCGCCTGGGCGCTCGCGGGCGCGGTCGAGACGGTCGCCCGGCGGCTGCGTCGCCGCGAGCCGCCGCGCCTGACCCGGTACGCGCTGAGCCACCTCGCGATGGAACGCACCTACAGCCTCACGGTCCTGCGCGACGTGCTGGGCGTCGACCCGGCTCCCACGCGCTTCGTCGGGGCCGAGCGGTGGTAGCGGCGAAAGCCCTGGGTGTCGTGACGCCGACCCGCTAGGTTGCCCGGGTGGAGACCGGAACCGACCTCGCGCGGCGCTACTACGACGAGGTCGTCGGGCCGATCCTGCTCGGCCGCTGGCCCGGGCTGCCGCACGCGGCGGGACGCCTCGGGAGCGGGTCCGACGTCCTCGGGCTCGACGACGCGACGTCGCGCGACCACGACTGGGGTCTGCGCCTGACGTTGCTGGTCGACGAGCCGATGGTCGACGAGGTCGACGCGCTGCTCGGCGCGGCGCTGCCCGACACGTTCGCCGGGCACCCGACCCGGTTCCCGACCACGTGGAGCCCGCACGGTCCGCACCAGGTCGAGGTCGCGTCGCCGTCGGGCTTCGTCACGTCGCGCCTCGGCGTCGACGCGACGCGACCGCTCGCCGTCGACGACTGGCTCACGCTCACCGGTCAGGCGGTCCTCGAGGTGACGGCCGGGCCGGTGTTCGTGGACACCGGCGGTCAGGCCACCGCGGCGCGCGAGCGCCTCGCCTGGTATCCCGACGACCTGTGGCGGTACGCGGTCGCCGTCGACTGGGCGCGGATCGGGCAGGAGCTGTCGTTCGTCGGCCGGACGGCGGAGCGCGGAGACGACCTCGGGTCGCGCGTCGTCGCCGCCCGGCTCGTGCGCGCAGCGATGCACCTCGGCTTCCTGCTCGAGCGGCGCTGGACGCCGTACGCGAAGTGGTTCGGGACGACGTTCGCCGCGCTCCCGCGTGCCGCCGCCGCCGGGCCCGACCTCGCGGAGGCGCTCGCGGCCGACGACTGGCGGGCGCGCGAGGCGGCGCTGTGCCGAGGGCTGGAGACCCTGCACGACCTCCAGGGCGAGGTGGGCCTCCCGACCGTGACCGACGTCGTCGTCCCGTTCTTCGACCGGCCCTTCCGGGGGCTCGGGCCGGTGGCCGACGTGGTGACGTCCGCGATCCAGGACCCGGTGGTGCGGGCGCTGCCACCGGGCGTCGGGACCGTCGAGCAGTGGGTCGACGACGTCGACGTCCTCACGGACCCGGCCCGTCGCGTCGCCGCGGCGCGCGGCGTCGGGCAGGCTGGGACCAGGACCCCCTGACCCGAGAGGAAGCCGTGCGATGACCTCGTCCGCACCCACCCCGGACCCCCTGCCCCGCGGCGGGTGGCCCGGCGCCGAGACGCCCGGTGACGCCCCCTGGTGGACGCGCTCGGTCGTCTACCAGGTGTACCCGCGCTCGTTCCAGGACACCGACGGCGACGGCATCGGGGACCTCCCCGGGATCACGCGACGCCTCGACCACCTGGAGCGGCTGGGCGTCGACGTCGTGTGGCTGTCCCCGGTGTACCGGTCGCCGCAGGCGGACAACGGCTACGACATCAGCGACTACGAGGACGTCGACCCGCTGTTCGGGTCGCTCGCGGACCTCGACGCCCTGATCGAAGGGCTGCACGCGCGCGGGATGAAGCTCGTCATGGACCTCGTCGTCAACCACACGAGCGACGAGCACCCGTGGTTCGTCGAGTCGCGCTCGTCCGCGCAGAGCCCGCGGCGCGACTGGTACTGGTGGCGCCCCGCGCGCGAGGGCATGGAGCCCGGCGCCCCGGGCGCCGAGCCGACGAACTGGCGCTCGTTCTTCGGGGGCAGCGCGTGGCGGTTCGACGAGGCCTCGGGCGAGTACTACCTGCACCTGTTCGACCCCAAGCAGCCGGACCTCAACTGGGAGAACCCCGACGTCCGCGAGGCGGTCTACTCGATGATGCGGCGGTGGCTCGACCGCGGCGTCGACGGCTTCCGCATGGACGTCATCAACCTCATCTCCAAGGACGTCGCGCCCGACGGCTCGCTGCCCGACGGCGAGGTGCACTGGGGCACGTACGGGGACGGGAGCCCGCACTACACGGACGGGCCGCGCGTGCACGAGTTCCTCGCCGAGATGCACCGCGAGGTGTTCGCGCCGTACCTCGCCCAGGGCCGGGAGATCCTCACGGTGGGGGAGACGCCGGGCGTGACGGTCGAGCACGGCGTGCGGTACACCGACCCGGACCGTCGCGAGGTCGACATGGTGTTCCAGTTCGAGCACATGGGCATCGACCACGGCGCGACGCGCTACGACCCGGTCCGCTGGGACCTCGCCGACCTCAAGGCGACCCTCGGCCGGTGGCAGGCGGGGCTCGCCCACCGCGGCTGGAACGCCCTCTACTGGGACAACCACGACCAGCCGCGCGTCGTCTCGCGGTTCGGCGACGACTCCCCGGAGCACCGCGTCGCCTCGGCGAAGGCGCTCGCCCTCCTGCTGCACCTGCACCGCGGCACGCCCTACGTCTACCAGGGCGAGGAGCTCGCCATGACGAACGCGCCGTTCACGCGGATCGAGCAGTACCAGGACGTCGAGTCGCTCGGGTACTTCCGCGAGCTCACCGGTCGCACGGGCGCCCCGCGCCTGCGGACCGACGGGGAGATGCTCGCCGTGCTGGCGCACGCGAGCCGCGACCACGCCCGCACGCCCGTGCAGTGGGACGCGAGCGCGAACGCGGGCTTCACGACGGGGACGCCGTGGCTCGAGGTGAACCCGAACCACACGACGATCAACGCGGAGGCGGCCTGGGCCGACGAGGACTCCGTGCTGCACTTCTACCGACGGCTCGTCGCGCTGCGCCGCCAGGAGCCGGTCGTCGCGCTCGGCGACTTCCGCATGCTGCTGCCGGACCACGAGGCGATCTACGCGTTCACGCGCGCCCTCGACGCGCCCGGCCCCGACGGCTCGACCGTCCGGGACGAGCTCCTCGTCCTCGTGAACGTCGGCGGCGTGCCGCAGGACGTCCCGGCCGGGACGCTCACGGGCTGGGAGGACGCGTCGGTCCTCGTGACCACGCACCCCGGGCGGGCCGACGACGGCACGCGGCCGGGCGGCGTCGGGCACCTGGAGCCGTGGGAGGGACGGGTGCTCCGCCGCACCGGTCCGCGCGCCGCACGTCCCAGTGCGTGAGACGGCCGCCTCGACACGTGACATCCCCGGGACATGGGCGTACAGTCCCAGACGTGCAGACGATCCTCCTTGTAGTACTTCCTGAGCGCGCCGGCTGAGGCCACGCCACCAGGCTTCGTCAGCGCGCTCACCCCTCGTCCAGCCCGGCATCCCGGGTCCGAGGGGTTTTTTGTTGCCACCACAACGCCATCAGCACGGCAGACAGACCGCGGCAGGCCCACCCGGCCACCGCGAGCGCCGCACCCGCGAGACCCGCGAGGACCGGCACCCGCACACCGCGACCAGCACGACCGCACCACCACGGTCGGCTCCGGTTCCCGGCGGAGCGCCCCACGGGGCGCCCGCCGGGCCGAGGCCACGACACGCAGGAGACACCATGGCCCAGGGTCCCACCCCGGCACCTCCGCGACAGGGCGCCCCGGCGTCCGCCGCGGCGCCGAAGCCCGCCCCGACACCCGCGTCGGTCGCCCCGCGCGGCGACGTCCGGCGCGCAGCCACGGCTCGCCCGGCCGGCGCCTCGACCGGCGCCCCGACGGGCGAGGAGATGACGGGCGCGCAGTCGATCGTCCGCTCGCTCGAGGAGGCCGGCGCCGAGGTCGTCTTCGGCATCCCGGGTGGTGCGATCCTCCCGACGTACGACCCGCTCATGGACTCCCAGCGTCTGCGCCACATCCTCGTGCGCCACGAGCAGGGCGGCGGCCACGCGGCGCAGGGCTACGCCCACGCGACCGGCCGCGTCGGCGTCACGATGGCGACGTCGGGCCCGGGCGCGACGAACCTCGTGACCCCGATCGCGGACGCGAACATGGACTCGATCCCGCTCGTGGCGATCACGGGGCAGGTCGCCGAGTCGATGATCGGGACCGACGGTTTCCAGGAGGCGGACATCGTCGGCATCACCATGCCGATCACGAAGCACTCGTACCTGGTCACCGACCCGGACGACATCCCGCGCACCATCGCCGAGGCCTTCCACATCGCCTCGACCGGCCGCCCGGGCCCTGTGCTCGTGGACATCGCGAAGTCGGCGATGCAGTCCCGCACCACGTTCGCCTGGCCGCAGGACGTGCAGCTCCCCGGCTACCACCCGGTGACGAAGCCGCACAGCAAGCAGATCAAGGAGGCCGCGCGCCTGCTCGCGTCGGCCCGCCGCCCGGTCCTGTACGTGGGCGGTGGCGTGATCCGTGCGAACGCGTCGCCCGAGCTGCGTCGCCTCGTCGACCTGTCGGGCGCGCCCGTCGTGACGACGCTCATGGCGCGCGGCGCGGTGCCCGACACGCACCCCCAGAACCTCGGCATGCCCGGCATGCACGGCACCGTCCCTGCCGTGGCGGCGCTGCAGAAGGCCGACCTCGTCGTGTCGCTCGGCGCGCGGTTCGACGACCGCGTCACGGGCGCGCTGTCCAGCTTCGCACCGCACGCGCAGGTGGTGCACGCCGACATCGACCCCGCGGAGATCGGCAAGAACCGCGACGTGGACGTGCCGATCGTCGGCGACCTCAAGGAGGTCATCACCGACCTGCTGCCCGAGCTCGAGCGCGAGCACGCGGCCAAGGGCAAGCCGGACGTCGAGGCCTGGTGGCGCCAGATCGACGACTGGCGCGAGACGTACCCCCTCGGCTACACGGAGCCCGACGACGGCCACCTCGCGCCGCAGCACGTCATCTCCCGCCTGGGCGAGATCTCCGGACCGGAGTCGATCTACGTCGCGGGCGTGGGGCAGCACCAGATGTGGGCGGCCCAGTTCATCCGCTACGAGCACCCCCGGACGTGGCTCAACTCCGGCGGCCTCGGCACCATGGGCTTCTCGATCCCGGCGGCCATGGGCGCCAAGGTCGGTCGCCCCGACGCCACGGTGTGGGCGATCGACGGCGACGGCTGCTTCCAGATGACCAACCAGGAGCTCGCCACCTGCACGATCAACGAGATCCCCATCAAGGTCGCGCTGATCAACAACAGCTCGCTCGGCATGGTGCGCCAGTGGCAGACGCTGTTCTACGACCAGCGCTACTCGAACACGGACCTGCACACCGGCCACGGCACGGCGCGCGTGCCCGACTTCGTCAAGCTCGCCGACGCGTACGGGTGCGAGGGCATCCGCGTCGAGTCGATGGGCGAGGTGGACGCCGCGATCAAGCGCGCGATGGAGATCGACGACCGCCCGGTCGTCATCGACTTCAACGTCTCGCGCGACGCGATGGTGTGGCCGATGGTCGCCGCCGGCGTGAGCAACGACGACATCCAGTACGCACGCGGCATCTCGCCCGCGTGGGACCGAGAGGACTGACCCGCCATGTCCCGCCACACCCTCTCGGTGCTCGTGGAGAACAAGCCCGGTGTGCTGACGCGCGTCGCGGGCCTGTTCGCACGCCGCGCCTTCAACATCCACTCCCTCGCCGTCGGCCCCACGGAGCACGAGGAGATCTCGCGCATCACCGTGGTCGTCGACGTGGAGGAGCGCCCGCTCGAGCAGGTGACGAAGCAGCTCAACAAGCTGGTCAACGTCATCAAGATCGTCGAGCTCGACTCGACCGCCTCGGTGCAGCGCGAGCTCCTGCTCGTCAAGGTCCGCGCCGACGGCGCCCACCGCACCGGCGTCCTCGAGGTCGTCAACCTGTTCCGCGCGAAGGTGGTCGACGTCGTGCCCGACGCCGTGACCATCGAGGCGACGGGCACGGGGGAGAAGCTCGACGCGCTGCTCGGGGCCCTCGAGCCCTACGGCGTGCGCGAGATCGTGAAGTCGGGGACCGTCGCCGTCGGGCGCGGGTCCCGCTCCATCACGGACCGCGCGCTGGAACGCGTCGTCCGCTCCGCCTGACCATCGCCTACCCTCGCACCGAGACCCTTGCGGGCGTCGGTGCGCACCGGTCGCCGTTCCGCGCGACACCGCAACAGACCCCTGCACCGCAACGAAGAACCGAGGAGATCCATCGTGGCTGAGCTGTTCTACGACGACGACGCCGACCTGTCCATCATCCAGAGCAAGAAGGTCGCGATCGTCGGCTACGGGAGCCAGGGCCACGCGCACGCCCAGAACCTGCGCGACTCGGGCGTCGAGGTCGTCGTCGCCCTGCGCGAAGGCTCCAAGTCCGTCGCGAAGGCCCAGGACGAGGGCTTCGAGGTCAAGTCCGTGGCGGACGCCGCGGCGTGGGCCGACCTGATCATGATCCTCGCGCCGGACCAGCACCAGCGCTCGATCTACAACGACGAGATCAAGCCGAACCTCGCCACGGGCAAGACGCTCGCGTTCGCGCACGGCTTCAACATCCGCTTCGGCTACATCGAGGCGCCCGAGGGCGTCGACGTCATCCTCGTCGCCCCGAAGGCCCCGGGCCACACGGTGCGCCGCGAGTTCGTCGCGGGTCGTGGCATCCCGGACATCATCGCCGTCGAGAAGGACGCGTCGGGCCAGGCCTGGGACGTCGCGCTGTCGTACGCGAAGGCGATCGGCGGCACGCGTGCGGGCGTCATCAAGACGACGTTCACCGAGGAGACCGAGACCGACCTGTTCGGCGAGCAGGCCGTGCTCTGCGGTGGTGTGTCGCAGCTCGTCCAGTACGGCTTCGAGACGCTGACCGAGGCCGGCTACCAGCCGGAGATCGCGTACTTCGAGGTGCTGCACGAGCTCAAGCTCATCGTCGACCTCATGTGGGAGGGCGGCATCGCCAAGCAGCGCTGGTCCGTCTCCGACACCGCCGAGTACGGCGACTACGTCTCCGGCCCGCGCGTCATCGACGCCCGCGTCAAGGAGAACATGCAGGGCGTCCTCGCCGACATCCGGTCGGGCGCGTTCGCGAAGCGCTTCATCGACGACCAGGACGCCGGCGCGCCGGAGTTCACCGAGCTCCGCGAGAAGGCTGCGCAGCACCCGATCGAGAAGGTCGGCAAGGAGCTGCGGTCGCTGTTCGCGTGGAAGCAGCAGGACGCCGACTACACCGAGGGCAGCGCCGCGCGCTGATCCTCGACCTCTGAGCTCGGCTCACCTCTGGGGGTGGGTGACCCCTGTCGCGCGATCTACCATCCGCGGTGCTCGTTCCTCGCACCGCTCCCGCCAGGCCCACCACGATCGCGCGACAGGGGTCACCCACCCCCTTGCTGTCGGCTCACCCGGGCGCTGGCCAGCAGGCCGCCAGTCCCGGAGCTCGTCGCGGCGTCCGAGAAGGTGGGGGATCGTGCCGGGCGACACGGGCGGGACGAATGGCGGGAGACCGGGCAGATCCGATTCTCGGTGCGCCAGGATGGGGGCATGACCCGAGAGACGGACGAGGGAGACCCGGTGACGGACGACGTGACGGTGGACGAGCGGGCGGCGGAGATCCTGGCGTTCTGGGAGCTGGCCCGGCCCAGCGCGGGCATGGCGCGGCTCGGCGTCGTCACGGGGACCACGGTGTCCGAGAGCGTGCCGCCCCCCGCGTGGTCGTTCGGGGACAACCCGGCCCTGGCGGACGACCTGCTCATGGCCGTGCTCACGGGCGAGAAGACGGCGACGTCGTCGGCCCTGTGGGAGTACGAGGAGACGGGCGAGGCGGTGCCGCGGGTCGGCGAGCTGTCGATCCTGCTGGACGGCGCGGGCCACCCGCGGGCGCTGATCCGCACCACCTCGGTCGAGGTCGTCGCGTTCGAGGACGTCGACGCGGACTTCGCGCACGCGGAGGGCGAGGACGACCGGTCGCTGGAGTCGTGGCGCGTCGAGCACGAGAAGTACTTCCGCCGGGTGCTGTCGCGCGAGTTCGCGCCGGACATGCCGTTGGTGTGCGAGCGGTTCGAGCTGCGCTACCCGCGCTGACCGCGGCGAGGATGAGCGGTGGCCGGCCGTGCCACGGTCGGCCGGCCACCGCTCGCGAGGTAGGTGAAGAGGACTACCCCGGGACGGAGGGCGCGACGACCGGGTGGTCCGGTCGCCCCGCGGCGGCGAGCAGGAGGGTGCGCACGTCCTGCGCGACGACGGAGCGCGCGCCGCGCAGCACGGCGAGCTCGGGGACGGCGCTCGCGACGACCGCTCCCGTCCGCTGGTCGGTGCCGCGCAGGACGGCGGCGGTCGCCTCGGCGAGCGCCGCACCGCACGCGACGCCCGTGGGCCCGCCGAGCACGACGGCGTCGGGCTCGAGGATGGCGACGACGGGCTGGAGGACGACCGCGACGCGGTGGGCGAGGTCCTGGACGAGCTCGTGCACGGCGGTGCTGTCGCGGTGCGCGGCGAGGGCGGCGACGGCGTCGCCGTAGGAGGAGTCCCCCTCGGTGATGCCGGGGACCCCCGCGCGGGCGCACAGCTCGACGAGGCGGAGACCGCCGACGAAGTCCTGCACGTTGACGGAGTCGTCGATGCCGGCGGCGGGGACCGGCAGGTAGCCGATCTCGCCGGCGCCTCCCGCGGTGCCGTGGTGCACGCGGCCCTCGAGCCACGCGCCCATGCCGATGCCCTCGCCCAGCCACAGCAGCGCGAAGCTCTCCTCGTCGCGGCCGGCGTCGCGCTCGGCGATCGCGGCGAGGTTGACGTCGTTCTCGACGTGGGCGTCGATGCCGAGCACGTCCTCGAGGTGCGTGCGCAGCCCGTGGCGCGGCCAGCCGGGGAGCTCGCCGACGAGGGCGATGTCGCCGGTGCGCGGCGCGACGGCGGCCTGCACGCCGACGACCGCGGTCGCGACGCGGGAGACGGGGATACCGGCGTCGGCGCAGGCCTCGTCGCGCGCGGCGAGGACGTCGCCGGCGGCCGAGCGCTCCGGACCGGCCGCCACGGTCGTCTCGCCGAGCGTGCGGCCGAGCGCGTCGACGACGCTGGCGCGCACCCCGGCGGGGACGACGTCGAGCGCGAGGCCCACGACGACGTCGGTCCGGGCGGCGTACTGGGTGGCCTGCGGGCCCCGCGCACCCTGCACGGAGCCGGTGGGCTCGATGAGGCCCGACTGCTCGAGACGTGCGACGATCTGGGAGGCGGTCGGGCGGGAGACGCCGGTGCGGTCACCGATCTGGGACCGGGTCAGGGGTCCTCCGTCGAGGAGGAGCTCCAGGGCCGCGCGGTCGTTGATGGTGCGCAGGAGTCCGGGGGTCCCCGGAACCCTCGACGTGGCGGGCGCGGTCATGTGGTCGGTCCTTCGACGGGCTTTAGGAAAGTTTACTAATAGTGGACCGTGCGCGCCGGGAACGCAACTCCGCCCCCGTCCGAGACGTGAGACCACCGTCCCGAAGCGTGGCGGCGCGGCGTAGGCTCGCCGGCATGACGCGCACCATTGATCTGGCAGTCGTGGCCGGCGACGGCATCGGGACCGAGGTCGTCGAGCAGGGGCTCGCCGTGCTCGAGGCCGCCGTGGCCGGTTCGGACGTGAAGGTCTCCACGACGCCGTTCGACCTGGGTGCGCGACGCTGGCACGCCACGGGGGAGACGCTCACCGACGGGGACCTCGACGCGATCCGCGGGCACGACGCGATCCTCCTGGGCGCGATCGGGGACCCGAGCGTCCCGTCGGGCGTCCTCGAGCGCGGCCTGCTGCTCAAGCTGCGCTTCGCGCTCGACCACTACGTCAACCTGCGCCCGGGCAAGCTGTACCCGGGCGTCACGTCGCCGCTCGCCGACCCGGGCGAGATCGACTTCGTCGTCGTGCGCGAGGGCACCGAGGGCCCGTACGTCGGCAACGGCGGCTCGCTGCGCACCGGCACGCCGCACGAGATCGCGACCGAGGTCTCGCTCAACACCGCGTTCGGCGTCGAGCGCGTGGTGCGCGACGCGTTCGCCCGCGCCCAGGCGCGTCCGCGCAAGCACCTCACGCTGGTGCACAAGCACAACGTCCTCGTGCACGCGGGCCACCTGTGGCGCCGCACGGTGGAGGCCGTCAACGCGGAGTTCCCCGACGTCACGACCGACTACCTGCACGTCGACGCCGCGACGATCTTCCTCACGACGAAGCCCTCGCGCTTCGACGTGATCGTCACCGACAACCTGTTCGGCGACATCCTCACCGACCAGGCCGCCGCGATCACGGGCGGGATCGGCCTCGCCGCGTCCGCGAACATCAACCCGGACCGCACCGCGCCGTCGATGTTCGAGCCCGTGCACGGCTCGGCGCCGGACATCGCCGGCCAGGGCAAGGCCGACCCGACCGCCACGGTGCTGTCGGTCGCGCTGCTCCTCGACCACCTGGGCCTCGGCGACGAGGCGCAGCGCGTCGAGGCGGCCGTCGCCGCCGACCTCGCCGAGCGGGGGAGCCGAGTACGCTCGACGGCCGAGGTGGGCCGCGAGCTCGCCGCTCGCGTCGCCGGCTGACACGCCGTCACGGGCCCCCGGTGGGCCCGGGCACCGGTTCGCCGCAGTCCCCGCACCTCGGTCGTCATCGCCCCAGGACCGGATCCCTCCCGTTCTGACCCGGTGACGCCCTGCGTCGTCGTGCCCTCGCGCGGATCCCGCACGAGCCGCACCGGCGTGGAAAACTAGGCGGAGACCACCCGGGTCGCCAGGTGAAAGGCCTCATGATGAGCACCCTCGCAGCGCAGCACCAGCCGTCCTCCTCGGCGGAGGACCTCGTCGCCCTGTTCGACGTCCGCCCCACGGACAGCCCGACCCCGCCCGCCGAGCGTGAGGCCGCCATCGCGGCCCCGAAGTTCGGCACCGTCTTCACGGACCACATGGCGCGGATCAGCTGGAACTCGACCGACGGGTGGGTCGACCGCCGCATCGAGAAGTACGGTCCGCTCCTGCTCGACCCGGCGACCGCCGTCCTGCACTACGCGCAGGAGATCTTCGAGGGCATGAAGGCGTACCGCCACGCCGACGGCTCGGTGTGGACGTTCCGGCCCGAGGCCAACGCCGCCCGGTTCGCGCGCTCCGCGCACCGCCTCGCGCTGCCCGCGCTGTCGATGGACGACTTCGTCGGGTCGATCACCGCGCTCGTGCGCACGGACGTGGACTGGGTCCCGACGGGCGAGGAGGCGAGCCTCTACCTGCGCCCGTTCATGTACGCCTCCGAGGCCTTCCTCGGCGTGCGCCCGTCGCTCGAGGCGGAGTACCTCGTCATCGCGTCGCCCGTCGGCCCGTACTTCTCGGGCGGCGTGAAGCCCGTGTCGATCTGGGTGGACCGCGAGTACAGCCGTGCCGGCGCCGGCGGCACCGGGGACGCCAAGTGCGGCGGCAACTACGCCTCGAGCCTGCTCCCGCAGGTGGTCGCGCAGCAGCACGGGTGCGAGCAGGTGTGCTTCCTCGACTCCGCGACGCGCACCTACCTCGAGGAGCTCGGCGGCATGAACGTGTTCGTCGTCAAGGCGGACGGCTCGGTCGAGACGCCGGAGCTCAGCGGATCGATCCTCGAGGGCGTGACGCGCTCGTCGATCATCCGCCTCCTCACCGACCGCGGGCACGAGGTCGTCGAGCGCCGCATCCCGCTCACCGACGTCCTCGCCGGGATCCGGGACGGTTCCGTGACGGAGGTGTTCGCGTGCGGCACGGCCGCCGTGATCACGCCGATCGGCCGGCTCGCCGGCTCGGACTTCGACCACACGATCGGCACCGGCGAGGCGGGCTCGCTGACCATGACGATCCGCACCGAGCTCACGGACATCCAGACCGGTCGGGCCGCCGACCGCCACGGCTGGCTGCGCCGGCTCGCCTGAGCGCCGGCTCGCCTGAGCCGGCCGGCACGACACGGGGCGCCCCTCCCGCGGGAGGGGCGCCCCGTCGTCGTGCGGCAGCTGGGTGCGGTGCGGGGCCGGGTGCTCCGGGTCAGACGACGGGCGCGGGGCGCGCGACGATCGTCCGCCCGGCGACGCCCGCGAGCAGCGACCACACCGCGACGCCGATGAGCAGGTTGATGAGCCCGGACAGCGCGGCCGCGGTGACGTCGCTCGACCACGCGAACGGCAGGACCGCGATCGCCACGACGACGAGCGCCATGATCCAGCCGAAGAACGCGCGCGGCCGGGGCGTGCTGAGGATGAGCAGGTGCAGCACCCCGGCGGCGAGCAGCGCGAGGATCGCGCCGTCGATCGCCCACGCGGCCTGGCGCGACCCCGTGGCGAACAGGTCGGGCGGCGGGACGAGGGTGATCGCGAAGATACGCTCGAAGATGATCACGCCGAGCAGCCCGATGAGGGCGGCGACGAGCGCGGTCGCGGCGGCACCCGCCCAGAACCGTCCGGCCTCGACCGTGAGGCGCGGGTCCGCCGGGCTCACCGGGGTGCGGGGCTCGGGGAACTGGGCCTGCGGGTCCGTCGGGCGGATCGCCGGGGGCGGGGACTGCGGGGGGACCGGCGGCTGGCCGTAGCGCCGCGTCGGAGGGTTCTGCGGGTCGTACCCGCCCGGGGTCGGGTCGCTCATCGTCACTCCTCGCTCGGTCGCCGTCGCGCCGACGAGCGGCGGGCGGCTCAGTGGATGGACGCTCTGGTCCATCCTGGCGGAACCTGTGGCACCATGTGCCCTGTGACACACCTCGTCTCCCAGCTCATTATCGAGTAGCGCGCCCGGTAGCACCCACCGGACGCGCAGACCTCCCGCACCCTCGGGGGGTTTTTTTGTTGCTGGGCACCACCTCCGCCCGGCGGCACGGACGCCGGGCCCATCGCCTCACGAGGGCCCCGCCCGGCGTCGGGAGACGCACCGCAGGGGCGGGCGCAGCGACGCTCGCGACACGACGAACGGCAGGAAGAGGCACCATGACCTCGGCGACGACCCCCGTGACCGGCCCCCACGAGCCCCGGGTCTTCCACGTCTACGACACGACCCTGCGCGACGGCGCGCAGCAGGAGGGCATGAACCTCTCCGTCGCCGACAAGCTCGCCATCGCCCCGCTGCTCGACGAGCTCGGCGTCGGCTTCATCGAGGGCGGCTGGCCGGGCGCGGTGCCCAAGGACACCGAGTTCTTCCGCCGCGCGGCCAAGGAGCTCGACCTGCGCCGGGCGGTGCTCGCGGCGTTCGGCGCGACCCGCAAGGCCGGGCTGCGCGCGTGGGACGACCCGCAGGTGCGGGCGCTCGTCGACTCCGAGGCGCCGGTCGTCACGCTCGTCGCGAAGTCCGACGTCCGGCATGTCGAGCGCGCGCTGCGCACGACCCCCGACGAGGGCCTCGCGATGATCACCGACACGGTGTCCTTCCTCGTGGGCGAGGGGCGCCGCGTCGTCGTCGACGCGGAGCACTTCTTCGACGGCTACCGGTACGACGCCGCGTTCACGCGCGCGGCCGTGCAGGCCGCGTTCGAGGCCGGCGCCGAGGTCGTCGCGCTGTGCGACACCAACGGCGGCATGCTCCCCACGTGGGTCGCCGAGACCGTCGCGGAGCTGCGCGACGCCGTCGGGCTCCCGCACGGGCGCGACGCGCTGCCGGGGGACGCGCTGCTCGGGATGCACGCGCACAACGACTCGGGCTGCGCCGTCGCGAACACGCTCGCCGCCGTCGAGGCGGGCGCCGCGCACGTCCAGGGCACGGTGAACGGTTACGGGGAGCGCACGGGCAACGTCGACCTGCTCACGGTCGTGGCGAACCTCGAGCTCAAGCACGGGGTGCGCACGCTCACGGGCGAGGGCCTGGAGGAGGCGACGCGCATCTCGCACGCGATCAGCGAGATCACGAACATCTCCCCGTACGCGCGCCAGCCGTACGTCGGGGCGAGCGCGTTCGCGCACAAGGCCGGCCTGCACGCCAGCGCCATCAAGGTGGACCCGGACCTGTACCAGCACATCGACCCGACGGCGGTCGGCAACGACATCCGCATGCTCGTCTCGGACATGGCGGGCCGGGCGTCGATCGAGCTCAAGGGGCGCGAGCTCGGGTTCGACCTGTCGGGCCAGGGCGACCTCCTCACCCGCGTGACGAACCGCGTCAAGGACGACGAGGCGCGCGGCTACACGTACGAGGCGGCCGACGCGTCGTTCGAGCTGCTGCTGCGCGAGGAGATCGCGGGGGAGCGGCCGCCGTACTTCCGGGTCGAGAGCTGGCGCACGATCGTCGAGCGCGCGGGGTCGCGCGGCACCGAGGCGACGGCGGAGGCGACCGTCAAGCTCCACGCCGGGGGTGAGCGCATCGTCTCGACGGGTGAGGGCAACGGTCCCGTCAACGCGCTCGACCACGCGCTGCGGCTCGCGCTCGGGCGCGTCTATCCCGAGATCGAGGCGTTCGAGCTCATCGACTTCAAGGTGCGCATCCTCGACACCGAGCAGGGCACGGACGCCATCACGCGCGTGCTCATCGAGACGACCGACGGTTCGACGTCGTGGTCGACGGTCGGCGTCGGGCCGAACCTCATCGAGGCGGCGTGGGAGGCGCTCACCGACTCCGCGATCTACGGGCTCGTCCACGCGGGCGTCGAGCCGCGCTGAGCCGGAGGGGCGGGCCGTCGGGCTTAGGGTGGACGCGTGCGTGGTGAGTACAAGGTCCCCGGTGGCAAGCTCGTGGCGGTCGACGTCGAGGTGGAGGCCGGGCGGCTCGCCCGGGTCGCGGTCAGCGGCGACTTCTTCCTCGAGCCGGACGACGCGCTCGAGGACATCGACGGCGCCCTGACGGGCATGCCGGAGACGGCGACGGTCGCGCAGCTCGCGAGCGCCGTCCAGGCGGCGCTCGGCCCCGACGTGACGATGGTCGGGTTCTCGCCCGAGGCGGTCGCGATCGCGGTGCGGCGGGCGCTCGGCCGCGCGACGGGCTGGGGCGACCACACGTTCGAGGTCGTGCACGAGGGCCCGGAGGAGCCGGCGATGCACCTCGCGCTCGACCAGGTGCTCACGGAGGAGCTCGACGAGGGCCGACGCGGCCCCACGCTGCGGATCTGGGAGTGGGCGTCGCCCGCGGTGATCATCGGCTCGTTCCAGTCGCTGCGCAACGAGGTCGACCCGGAGGGTGCCGAACGGCACGGGGTGACGGTCGTGCGGCGCATCTCCGGCGGGGGCGCGATGTTCGTCGAGCCCGGCAACACGATCACCTACTCGCTGTACGTGCCGGGGTCGCTCGTCGAGGGGCTCAGCTTCGAGCGCTCGTACGCGTTCCTCGACGACTGGGTGCTGGGCGCTCTCGCCGACCTCGGCGTGGAGGCGACGTACAAGCCGCTCAACGACATCGCGTCGCCGGCCGGCAAGATCGCGGGCGCGGCCCAGAAGCGGCTGCGCGGGGGAGCGGTGCTCCACCACGTGACCATGGCGTACGACATCGACGCCGACAAGATGACCGAGGTGCTGCGCATCGGGCGCGAGAAGCTCTCGGACAAGGGGACGACGAGCGCCAACAAGCGCGTCGATCCGGTGCGCTCGCAGACGGGCATGGCGCGCGAGGACGTCATCGAGGCGTTCAAGGAGCACTTCCGCTCGCGGTACCGCACGGTCGAGGGCGCCGTCACCCCCGAGGAGCGCGAGCGTGCGCAGGAGCTCGCGCGGACGAAGTTCTCGACGCCGGAGTGGACCGCGCGCGTCCCGTGACGCGGGCGGGGCACAGCCTGGAGCTCTGCGTGGCCGGCGCGGGAGGGTGACGCCCGCCCGCGGGCCCGGCCTCCCGGTCTGAGCGGTCGCCCCGAGCCGGGCACCGCCCCGGCGATTGTTAAGAACGTGCAACATCTGCCGCCGTGGCTTCCGTTCGCGCACGCGTGGCAGTAATCTTCACGCATACGTCCACTGATGGAAGTAAGTTTCACACCGCGGGAGCCGACCGGCTGCGCGGGACCGTCAGGACACACGACCCGGCCGTTCCCCCCGACGGCCGACCAGAAAGGAAGTGTCACGGCATGCAGCGACGCAGCACGGTGGCCGTCACGGGCACCCTCGTCCTCGCGCTCGGCCTGGCCGCGTGCAGCTCCGGCGGCGGGTCTGGCTCCGAGACGACCGGTGGCGACGACGCCACCGACTTCTCGGGCGAGACCCTCACCGTCTGGATCATGGAGGGCACCAACCCCGACGCCGACGCGTTCTTCGACGAGGTGACGACCGCGTTCAAGGACGAGACGGGCGCCGACCTCCAGATCGAGTTCCAGCCGTGGGCCAGTGCCCACGACAAGTTCACGACGGCCATCGCGGGCGGCACGACGCCCGACGTCGCGGAGGTCGGCACCACCTGGACGGGCGAGTTCGCCGACGTCGGCGCGCTCGCCGACCTCTCGGACCGCATCGCGGACGCCGGCCTCGAGGACGACCTCGTCCCGGGGCTCGTCGAGTCCGCGACCCTCGACGGCGGCGTCTACGGCATGCCGTGGTACGCGGGCGTGCGCTCGGTCGTCTACCGCGCCGACCTCTTCGAGGCCGCCGGCATCGAGACCCCGACGTCGTGGGACGAGCTCGTCGCCGCGGCGGACGCGCTCAAGGCGGCGAACCCGGAGATCATCCCGTTCCCCGTCGCGGGCGACAGCCAGTACGGGGCGATGCCGTTCATCTGGGGCGCGGGTGGTGACCTCGCGGTGAAGGACGGCGACACCTGGACGTCGGAGATCAGCTCGCCGGAGTCGGTCGAGGGCCTCGAGTTCTACACCGGCCTCGCGACCGAGCACGGCTTCTCGACGGCCGCCGCGACGACGTGGAAGGAGACGGACCTCCTCGCCGCGTTCGAGCAGGGCCAGGTCGGCATGATGATCTCCGGCAGCTGGACCCCCGGCAAGATCCTCGCCGACGTCCCGGACATGGAGGGCAAGATCGGCGCTTTCCCGATCCCCGGCCAGACCGAGGGCCTGTCCGACTCGTTCCTCGGCGGCTCGCACCTCGGCGTCTTCGAGACCAGCGAGAAGCAGGACCTCGCGTGGAAGTTCGTCGAGATGATGACGACCGGCGAGTTCGCGCAGGCGTGGGGCGAGCAGTCCGGCTACTTCCCGGGCCAGACGTCGCTGCTCGAGAAGGTCATCGAGGAGGACGACCCGATCGTCGCGCCGTTCGCCCAGCAGATGGTGGAGGCCGGCCGCTCGGTCCCGGTCACGCCGCTCTACGGCCAGATCCAGGGCAAGAAGACGCTGGAGACGATGCTCCAGTCCGTCCTGTCGGGCAGCGCGACCGTCCAGGAGGCCGCCGACACCGCGGCCGCCGACATGGACGAGACGTTCGGTTCCTGACCCGACGCGTCCGGCCGCGGGCAGCACGCCCGCGGCCGGACGCCGCCCTCCGCCGGCACCCCGACCGCCGGCGCCCGCACCACGACCCGCACCCCGCGACAGGACCTCTCCCATGGCAGACCTTCGAGCCGCGCCCGGCGCCTCGCCGGCCCCGGCCGCCCCGGCCGACCGGCCGCCGTCGAGCACCGCGCCGACCGCCGTGCGCCGGCGCCGCACGGGCCTCGGCCACCGTTCCCCGCTGCGCCCCTGGCTGCTGCTGGCCCCGGGACTCGTCGTCCTCGGCGTCCTGCTCCTGTGGCCGCTCGTGCGCGTCGTGCTGCTCTCGCTGCAGGACTACGGCCTGCGGCAGATCGCGAGCGGCGAGTCCAACTGGATCGGGCTCCAGAACTACGCCGACCTGCTCGGCGACAGCTACCTGTGGACGACTGTCCTGCCCAACACCGTGCTGTTCGCCCTCGCGTGCGTCGTGCTCACGGTCGCGCTCGGGACCGCGGTCGCGCTGTTCCTCAACACGCTCGGCGGCTTCTGGCGGGGCGTCGGTGCGACGGCGATCATGGTCGCCTGGGCGGTCCCGGCGATCACGGGCACGTACGTGTGGGTGTGGATCTTCGACCCGCTGAACGGCCTCGTCGCCTCGGTGCTCGAGGGCGTGGGCGCGATCGAGCCCGGCACCGTCAACTGGTTCACGGAGCGCCTGTCGTTCTACGCGATCGCGACGCTCAACGTCGTGCACCACGGGTTCCCGTTCGTCGCGATCACCGTGCTCGCCGGGCTCATGACGATCCCGCACGAGCTGCACGAGGCCGCCAAGGTCGACGGCGCGACGGCGTGGCGCCGGTTCTGGGCCATCACCGCGCCCATCCTGCGCCCCGTGTTCGCGGTCGTGACGATCCTGTCGACCATCTGGGACTTCAAGGTCTTCACGCAGATCTACCTCATGCCCGGCGGCAACGGCGGGAACAAGGACGTCTTCAACCTCGGCGTGTGGTCGTACATCCAGTCCTTCGCACAGGGCAAGTACGGCATGGGCGCGGCCATCGCGGTCCTGCTCACGCTCATCCTGCTCGGCATCACGCTCGTCTACATGCGCACCCTGTTCAAGGAGGAGGAGCTGTGAGCGCCGCCGTCGACACCCGCGCCACCCCCGGGTCCGGCGCCCGCACCGAGCAGGTGCTGCGCGCCCGCCGCCGTCGTCCCGGCGTGGCGGCGGCCAAGACCCTCGGGATCGTCGCCCTCCTCGCCTTCTCGCTCTTCCCCGCCTACTGGATGTTCTCCTCGGCGATCGACCCCGAGGCCGCCACGCGCGGCGCCCGGCTCCTGCCCGCCGGCGTCACGTGGGACAACTTCGTCACCGTGATCGACGACGGCGGGTTCGGCCACTACCTGCGCAACTCCGTGCTCGTCGCGCTCGGCACGGTGCTCGCGTCGTCGGTCGTGGCGCTGCTCGCGGCCGTCGCGGTGAGCCGGTTCCGCTTCCGGTTCCGCAAGGCGATGCTCGTGCTCATCCTCATGGTGCAGATGGTGCCGCTCGAGGCGCTCGTCATCCCGCTGTTCATCCAGATGCGCAACCTCAACATGCTCAACTCGCTCCTGGGCCTGGCGGTCGTGTACCTCGCGTTCGCGCTGCCCTTCGCGATCTGGACCCTGCGCGGCTTCGTCGCCGCGGTGCCGGTCGAGCTGGAGGAGGCGGCGTTCCTCGACGGCGCGTCCTGGGGGCGCATGTTCTGGAAGGTCCTGGTGCCGCTCGTCGCGCCCGGGGTCGTCGCGACGAGCGTCTTCTCCTTCATCACCGCGTGGAACGAGTTCATCTTCGCGCTGACGTTCCTCCAGCAGTCGAGCAAGTACACGGTGCCGATCGGGCTGCAGAAGTTCTTCGGCGAGAACACGACCGACTGGGGCGCCGTCATGGCCGCGTCGACGGTCATCACGCTGCCCGTGCTCGTGTTCTTCGTCCTGGTGCAGCGCAACCTGTCGTCGGGCCTCACCGCCGGGTCGGTGAAGGGATGAGCGCCGTGACGCCCCCGACCGCAGGCTCGGGCGCGGCGGAGCGCGCCGTCGACGTCGTGCGCGCCGTGAACGGCGTGCTCCTGCCCGGGTTCACCGGCACCGACGACCTGCCGACGTGGCTCGTCGACGCGGCCCGCGACGGCCTCGCCGGGGTCGTGCTGTTCGGGCACAACACGCCCGACGTCGCGACCACCGCGCGGCTGACCGCGCGCCTTCGCGGCGCGTCGCCCGACCTGCTCGTCGCGGTCGACGAGGAGGGCGGGGACGTCTCCCGGCTGGAGGCGGCGACCGGGTCGAGCCTGCCCGGCAACGCGGCCCTCGGGCTGGTCGACGACGTCGCGGTCACCGAGGAGGTGGGCGTCGCGCTCGGCCGCCTGCTCACCGCGACGGGCGTCGACCTCGACCTCGCGCCCGACCTCGACGTGAACTCCGACCCCGACAACCCCGTGATCGGCGTGCGCTCGTTCGGCGCGGACCCCGCGCTCGTCGCCCGCCACGGCGCGGCGTTCGTCCGCGGCCTGCACGCCGGGGGCGCGGGCGCGTGCGGCAAGCACTTCCCGGGCCACGGTGCGACGAACGTCGACTCGCACCTCGCGCTCCCGGTCGTGGACGCGAGCCTCGACGAGCTCCGCGCGCGCGACCTGCCGCCGTTCGTCGCGACCATCGCCCCGGGCGACGGGTCCGACGACGCGCTGCTCGACGCCGTGATGACGGCGCACGTCGTCGTCCCCGCGCTCGGCCCGCTGCCCGCGACGCTCGAGCCCGCCGTCGGCGCGCTCGTGCGCGAGCTCGGGTTCGACGGCCCGATCGTCACCGACGCGCTCGACATGGGTGCGGTCGCGACGTTCGCGGCGGACACCGCGTCCGGCGCCTCGTCCCGTGCCGTCGGCGACGACACGACGCCGCACGGCATCGGCGAGGTCGCGGTCCGCGCGGTCGAGGCGGGCGCCGACCTGCTGTGCCTCGGCACGACCGTCGGGCGCGACGACGAGGTCCTGTTCCGCCAGGCGCAGCGCGCGCTCGTGGACGCCGTCGCCTCCGGGCGCGTCGCGGTCGAGCGCCTGCACGCGTCCGCCGCGCGCACGGC
>QAPD01000070.1 GCA_003052455.1 Sphaerisporangium cinnabarinum
GCGCGGGGGGGCCGGGCCCGCCCGGGCAGGGCGCGCAGGGCCCGGGAACCGGCCCCGGCAGCGCACGCGCCGCGAGGCGACGTCAGCGCGCCGGGCCCTCCGCACCGGCGGCACGACCCGCGCCGCCGGACCCGGGCTCGCCCGCGCCGTCAGGTCCGGGGTCGCTCGTGTCGGCGAGCTCGACGTCGCCGGTCGCACCCGGCTCGCCGTGCCGGTCCGTGTCGTCGTGCTCGCCCGTGTCCTCGCGCTCCGCAGCCTCCTGGTCGCGCGTGAGCTCGTCGACGACGAGCAGGTCCGTCCGGACCTTGCCCGTGCGGTACCCGGCACGACCGACCATGTGCGCCGCGACGGGCGACGTGAGGAGCTGGAACACGACGACGAGGAACAGCGTCGCGACGGCACCCCACGAGCGCAGCCGCAGGCTCAGGCCTGCGAGCACGAGGATCAGTCCGAGGACCTGGGGCTTCGTCGCGGCGTGCATGCGCGCCAGGAGGTCGGGGAACCGCACGACGCCGACGCCCGCGGCGAACGCGAGGAACGCGCCGCACAGGAGGAAGACGGCGGAGACGACGTCGGCGACGGTGTCCCAGAGGCCGGTGGTCGGGTCCATCAGCGCACCTCCCCCTCGGGCGCGCCACCGTGGTGCTCGCCGTCGACCGCCGCGTCCCGGTCGGACTCCTCGGCCTCGCGGCGGGCGGCGTCCTCGGCCGCGATCTCCTCGGCCGTGCGGATGCGGCCCTCGTCCTCGGGCTCGACCGACGCGAACCGCGCGATCGTCACCGAGCCCACGAACCCGACGAGCGAGAGCACGACGAGGATCGGGATGGTGTCCGTGCGCCGGGAGAACGCGGCCTCGAGCGCGATGGCCCCGACGAGCGTCGTCGTGAAGACGTCGAGCGCGATCGTGCGGTCGAGCATCGACGGCCCGCGCTCGGCGCGCGCGACGGCGAGGCTGGCTCCCGCGGCGAGCAGCACGGCGCTCACCACGACGATCACGAGGTAGACGGTGTCGCTCATGCCTCGGCCACCTCTCGCGCGGACGGGACGTCGTACAGGCCGGCGGCCCGCAGCTCGTCGTTCGACGCGAACGCGTGCAGCACGCGCGCCTCGAGCGCGAGCGTGTCCTCGCGGATCTTCTCCACGCCGCCCGCGGTCTCGACGTCGAGCACGTGCAGGTAGAGCATCCCCGTGAGGCGGTGCGCCTCGACGACGATCGAGCCGGGGACGAGCGACGACAGCTCGGCCGTGATGGTCAGGTAGATGTCGGACGGGTTCCGCAGGCGCACCCCGACGACGGCGCCGCGCGGCGTGTGCCGGGGGTTCAGCGCGAGGAGGCTCACCTGGAACGACGCGACGACGAGGTCGGAGACGAAGCGCCCGACGAGCACGAGGAACGGCCACGGCCGGAACTTCCCGCGCGCCGCGATCGACGGCAGCGGGAAGAACGTGATGACGGCGAACCCGATGATGACGCCCGCGAGGACGTTGCCCACCGACAGGTCGCCCCAGAGCATGACCCAGACGATCGTCAGCCAGAGAATGGTGCGCCACTGCGTGGTGACGCGGGCGAACCACCCGGACGCGAGCGCGCGGCGGCGGCGGTGCAGGCTCATCCGTCCGCACCCCCGTCCGTCCCGACAGGTTCCGTGCCGACGGGTTCCGTGCCGTCGCTCTCGCCTGTCGCGACCTCGTTCGACTCGCCCTGGCCGCGGTCGGAGTCGCCGGGGAACACGGCGTCGACGTACGTGTGGCCGTCGAGCAGCGTCGCGGCGGCGCGCTCGGTGTACGAGTAGAGCGGGCCGGCGACCACGGTGAGCGCGAGGCCGAACGCGACGAGCGCCGTCGCCGGGCCGACCATCCCGCGCGGGAGGCGCGCGTCCGCGGGGATCTCGACGGGCGCCGTCTGCCAGAAGGCCTTGTTCCAGGCCTTGACGATCGCGTACAGCGTGAGCAGCGACGTCACGACGGACCCCACGACGAGCGCCCACGTGAGCGGCGTGCCCTGCGCGACGCCCTCCTCGAGGAGACCGACCTTGCCGAGGAAGCCCGACAGCGGCGGGATGCCCGCGAGGTTCATCGCCGGGATGAAGAACAGGATCGCCAGACCGGGCGCGAGCTTGGCGAGGCCGCCGAGCCGGTCGAGCGACGTCGAGCCGCCGCGGCGTTCCACGAGGCCGACGACGAGGAACAGCGTCGTCTGCACGGTGATGTGGTGCACCACGTAGAAGATGGCGGCCGCCATGCCCGGCTCGGACGCGAGCGCGATGCCGAAGATCATGTAGCCGATGTGGCTCACGAGCGTGAACGACAGGAGTCGCTTGATGTCGTTCTGCGCGACGGCGCCGAGGATGCCGACGACCATGGTCAGCAGCGCGAGCCACATGAGGACGTCGTCGACGACGCTGTCCTCCGGGAAGAGCAGCGTCTGCGTGCGGATGATCGCGTAGACGCCCACCTTGGTGAGCAGGCCCGCGAAGACGGCCGTGACGGGCGCGGGCGCCGTCGGGTAGGAGTCGGGCAGCCACGCCGACAGCGGGAAGATCGCCGCCTTGATGCCGAACGCGAGCAGCAGCAGGAGCTGGATCGCGAGCGCCGTCCCGGGGTCGATCTCCGCGTACCGCTCCGAGAGCTGGGCGAGGTTGACCGTGCCCGTCGCGGCGTAGGTCAGCGCGATCGCGACGAGGAAGACGATCGACGAGAGCAGCGCCACGACCACGTAGATCGACCCGGCGCGGATGCGCTCGCCCGTGCCGCCGAGCGTGAGGAGCACGTAGCTCGCGGCGAGGAAGATCTCGAACCCGACGTAGAGGTTGAACAGGTCGCCCGAGAGGAACGCGTTGAAGACGCCCGCCGCGAGGACCATGAACGTCGGGTGGTAGATCGCGACCGGCGCCTCCTCGTCGCCGTCCGCCACGCCCTGCGCGAGCGAGTACAGCAGGACGCACAGCATGACGAAGCTCGACACGACGAGCATGAGCGACGAGAGCCGGTCCGCGACGAGGTCGATCCCGACCGGCGCCGCCCAGCCGCCCACGTCGACGACGATCGGGCCCGAGTCGGCCGCGACCAGGAGGCCGACGGCCGCCGCGAGGACGAGCGCGAGCGCGGCCACGGTGATGATCCGCTGCGCGCGCGGGTGGCGCCAGAGGGCGAGCGCGAGACCGGCCGCGACGAGCGGCAGGACCACGGGGAGCGGGACGAGGGCCGCGGCGGTGAGGTTCATCGCGGCTCCTCCCCGTCGGTCCGTCGGTCGTCCGGTCGTGCGTCATCCGGTCGTGCGTCGTCGGGTCGGGCGTGATCGGATCGGGCGTCGGAGGCCTCGGTGCGGCCGTCCGTGGCGTCCCCCGCGTCCTGCCCCGCCGGGCCCGACGGCGGTTCCTCGCCGTCCGTGACGCCGTCGCCGTCGCCGTCGGTCTCGTCGCGGACCTCGGCGGCCTCGTCGTCCAGGGTCGCGCCGCTCTCCTCCGTGTCCGCGTCCTCGAACGCGGGCGCGTTGCGGGCGGCGTGCCGCGCGACGCGGCGGTCCTCGAGGTCGTCCTGCACCTCGTCGTGGCCGTGCAGCTGCCACGAGCGGTAGGCCATCGCGAGCACGAACGCCGTGATGCCGAGCGTGATGACGATCGCCGTGAGGACCATCGCCTGGACGAGCGGGTCGCTCATGTCCTCCTCGGGCGTCGTGCCGATGAGCGGTGCTCCCCCGGCGCGCCCGCCCGCGACGAGGAAGAGCAGATTGGCGCCGTTCCCCATGAGGATGAACCCGAGCAGGACGCGCGTGAGGCTGCGCTCGAGCAGCAGGTAGACGCCCGCGGCGAACAGCACGCCGATCGCGAGGACGAGGACGACGCTCGGCGCCATGTCGATGGCGTTCATCGGCGGCCACCTCCGATCGAGTCGGGCTCCATGGCCTCGAGCGGCCCCGTGTCCTCGCCGGGCTCGCGGCCCGCGGCGGCGCGTTCCGCGTGCCGGTCGATCTCGGCACCGAGGGTCCGCAGGATGTCGAGGACGAGGCCCACGACGACGAGGAACACGCCGACGTCGAAGAACAGCGACGTCACGAGGTGGATCTCCCCGACGAGCGGGAGCGCGAGGTCGTAGGCCTCGCTGCCGAGCACGTTGCCGGTGAGCAGGAACGCGACGAGCCCCACGCCCGCGGACAGGAACAGGCCCGTCCCGAGGAGCAGGCCGGGGTGGACGGGCGCGGCCTCGCCGAGCTCGTACCGGCCGCCCGCGAGGTACCGCACGATGAGCGCGATGCCGACGACGAGGCCTGCGGCGAACCCGCCGCCCGGCGCGTTGTGGCCCGAGAACAGCAGGAAGAGCGCGAAGACGATCATGGCGTGGAACAGCACGCGCGTGACGACCTCGAAGATCACCGAGCGCCGCTGGGGCGCGAGGGTGCGGCCGGCGCTCAGCCACACGAGCATGCGCGGCTGGTCCTTCTCCGTGACCCCGCGGCGGCGCAGCGCCGCACCCGGGTCGTCGGTGTCGCTCCAGACGCCGGAGCCCGACGCCGTCGTCGCGGGACGCGCGCCCGAGGCACGCAGGATCTCGCCGCTGCGCGACCGCAGGAAGACGAGCGACGCGACGCCCGTCGCAGCGGCCAGGAGGACGGAGATCTCGCCCATGGTGTCCCACGCGCGGATGTCGACGAGGGTCACGTTGACGATGTTCTTGCCGTGCCCGAACTCGTACGCCTCGGCCGGGAAGTCGACCGAGATGGGCGTCGCGACGCGCGCGAGGGGCGCGACGAGCGCGAAGCCCATCATGACGACCGCGACCGCGAGGCCGATCCCCAGGCGGACCCACCGGCTCGCCGCCAGCGGCCGGTTCGAGAAGTACGCGGGCAGGCGTCGCAGCACGAGCACCATGACGACGAGCGTGATCGTCTCCACGAGGACCTGGGTGAGCGCGAGGTCGGGCGCGCCGTGCAGGAGGAAGAGGACGGCGTTGCCGTACCCCGCGATCCCGACGAGGATCACGGCCTTGAGCCGGCGGCGCGAGCGCGCGGCGAGCACCGACGCGATGCAGATCGCGGCGACGGCGACGAGCTGCGCGGGGCGGTCCCAGGCCCGGAGCTGCTCGGGCCACGCCGTCTGCGCGACCATGACCATGCCGGGCCCGAGCACGAGGACCACGAGGATCGCGCCGAGGTAGAACGGGAGCGAACCACGCTGCGTGACGGCCGTGATGTCGGCGGCCAGGTCGTCGAGCTTGCGCATCACCTTGCGGTACGTGACGTCGGCCTCGGGCCCCGTCCACAGCGAGGCCTGGAACCGCTCGACGCGCGACCGCTGCCAGAACAGCACGACACCGACCGCCAGCACGAGGGCCGTCAGCGCGAGCGCGGGGGTGAAGCCGGCCCACAGGACGAGGTGCCCGGGCTCGCCGACGGGGTAGGTGTCCGCGTACGGGGCGAGGAGGTCCTCGCCGAAGTGCGGCACGAGCGCCGTCGCGAGCCCGAGGACCGCGAGCACGACGGCCGGGCCCACGAGCAGGAACGGCTGGCGGTGGATGCGCGCCGGGTCGATCGGCGGCTCCTCGGCCTCGACGGCCGGGCGGCGCGCGGCGCCGGTACCGGCGCCAGCGCCCCACGCCTTCTCGTGCGCGTTCGCGCGCGCGGGCGAGCGGCCGAGGTGCGGCTTGGACGCGAACGCGCCCCACCAGAAGCGCAGGCCGTACGCGACCGTGAACATCGAGCCGACGACGACCGACCACAGCACGACCGTGTCCACCCAGACCGGCCCCTCGCCGTGCAGGAGCGACTCGAGCGCCGCCTCCTTCGCGACGTACCCGGCGAACGGCGGCAGCCCGATCATCGACGCGGTCGCGAGCCCGCCCGCGACCGCCGTCCACGGCAGGGCCTTGCCCACGCCCGTGAGGCGGCGCAGGTCGCGCGTCCCGGCGGCGGCGTCGACCACGCCGACGACGAGGAACAGCGAGGCCTTGAACATCGCGTGCGCGCCGATCATCGCGAGCCCGGCGAGCGCGGCCCCGCGCGTCCCGAGGCCCACGAGCAGGATGATCAGGCCGAGCTGGCTCACGGTGCCGAACGCGAGGACGAGCTTGAGGTCGTACTGCCGCAGCGCGCGGTAGCCGCCCACGAGCAGCGTGCCCGCGCCGAGCACGATGACGAGCGTGCGCCAGACCGTGGTGTCCGAGTAGGCGGGCGCGAAGCGCGCGACGAGGTAGACACCGGCCTTGACCATCGCGGCCGCGTGCAGGTAGGCGCTCACCGGCGTGGGCGCCGCCATCGCGGCGGGCAGCCAGAAGTGCAGCGGGATGAGCGCGGACTTGCTCGCCGCCCCCACGAGGAGGCACACGATCGCGGCCGTCACGGCGCCGCCCGTCGGCGGGTCCGCGATAATCTCGGACATGCGGAAGGTCCCGCCCTGGACCCCGAGGATCACGACCCCCACGAGCATGGCCAGGCCGCCCGCGGTGGTGAGGATGATCGCCTGCATGGCGGCACGACGGCTCGCCTTGCGGTCGGCGTAGTGGCCGATGAGCAGGTACGAGAAGACGGTCGTGAGCTCCCAGAACACGAACAGGAGCAGCATGTCGTCCGCGGTGACGAGCCCGACCATCGCCCCCGCGAACGCGGTGAGGACGCCGCCGAAACGCCGCAGGCCCTGCGCGGTGGGCGAGAAGTAGGCCGAGCAGTAGACGAGGACGAGCGCGCCCACGCCGCCGACGAGCAGCAGCATGAGCCACGACAGCGTGTCCATGCGGAAGGCGAGCTCGAGCCCCAGCCCGGGCACCCACTCGATGACCTGCGTCGGGTGCTCCCCCGACATCACGCGGTCGGTCCAGGCGAGCGCGTAGACCGCCGCGGACGCCGGCGCGAGCGCCATGACGAGGAACGCCCGGCGGCCGAGGAACGAGACGAGTGCAGGCGCGCCCAGTGCCATCACGAGATGGGCAAGGAGCACGTAGAGCACGGGCCGCTCCGTCCGGGTCGGGGGCGGGTGGGCGAAGTTCTTGCTGGACTTGTCATCGCCGCGCCCGGGCGGGGGGAAGCCGCAGGGCACGACAGTTCACGGCGCCGACGAGGCCGGGCCGAGAATCATTTTACCGACTCCTCAGCCGTGCGGGGCGCCCGCAGCCTCGTCCGTGACCGATTCCTCAGTCGGCCGTCACAGATCCTCGGGGTCCACGAGGAACTCGGCCTCGTCCGCGATCTCCCCGCCGACCGCCTGGTGCAGCGTCCGCGTGACCTGCGTGACCACCTCCGCGGCGCGCTTGCGCGCGATCTGGTGCTCGAGCGACGGCTGCTCCCGCTGGGACTCGGCGAGGTCCTGCGGCTCCCACCGCACGCGATAGCTCACCGCGCCGCCCACCGTCCACGGCAGCCCGCGCAGCAGGAGGGGCAGCGCCTCCTCGCCGCCGACCTCGACTGCGACGAGCCCGTCCATGCCCAGGTCGACGAGGAGGCCGTACCCGTCGAGCACCGCGCCCGTCGTCAGCGCCTTGATGTCGACGTCGTCCGCCGCGGCGTGCAGCGCGCGCCGCAGCTCCGGGTCCATCTTCTCGCCCGGGTAGAGCGGCAGCTCGGTGATGCCCTTCGGCGGCCCCTCGTACGGCTTGCCCTCCGTCGCGAGCCGCGTCCGGGGGTTCAGCCGACCGACGAGCGCGAGCGCGGCGTGCGGGTCGAGCCACACGTCCGAGTACAGGGTCATGTCGACGGCGACTCCCGGGTCCGGGGTGAGGACGACGCCCGGCCCGGCCGGGTTGCCGACGTCGGTCCGGAGCGAGCCGCCGAGACGCCGCGCCGCCGCGACGAGGAACGCGACCACGCGCTCCTCCTCCCGGACCGGCAGGCCGCCGGGGAACGCGCGCCCGACGCCGTCCCGGTCCCCGCCGCCCGGGTAGGGGACGTCCCCGCGCTCGCGGGGGCAGACGACGTCGAACACGAGCGCGGTGCCCGGCACGCCGGAGCCGGGCCCCGCGTAGGGCCCGGTGAGCGTCGTGTGGCGCGACGTGCGCAGCACGCCCGGCTCTCCGGGCCGCGCGGTGCGTGCGGGCGGCACGAGGGGCTCGGTGCCCTCCGGAGCGACGTCCCAGCGCGCGCCCGCGAACCGCGAGAGCGCGAGCGTCTCGACCTCGTCCACGAGGACGTCGGCGGGCAGCCCCAGCACGTGCCGCGCCTGGTACGACTGCGCGGCGCCGGGCCCGGCGGGGTGCGGCAGGGGCGGGAGCGGGCTCATGCGGTGCGGTCCTCCTGGCCTCGGGTCCTGCGGGGTCGAGCGGCGTCCGACGCGGCGGGCCGCGCTCAGACGTCGGTGCGGTGGAAGCTCTGCCACGAGCGGGAGGCCGTCGGGCCGCGCTGGCCCTGGTAGCGGGAGCCGTAGATGCTCGACCCGTACGGGTTCTCCGTGGGCGAGGACAGCCGGAAGAAGCACAGCTGGCCGATCTTCATGCCCGGCCACAGCGTGATGGGCAGCGTCGCGACGTTGCTCAGCTCGAGCGTCACGTGGCCGGAGAAGCCCGGGTCGATGAACCCGGCGGTGGAGTGCGTGAGGAGACCCAGGCGGCCCAGGCTCGACTTGCCCTCGAGGCGCGCCGCCACGTCGTCGGGCAGCGTGACCGTCTCGAACGTCGACCCGAGGACGAACTCCCCCGGGTGCAGCACGAACGGCTCCGCCGGGTCGACCTCGACGAGGCGCGTGAGGTCGGGCTGGTCCTGCGACGGGTCGATGAACGGGTACTTGTGGTTGTCGAAGAGCCGGAAGAACCGGTCGAGGCGCACGTCGACGCTCGACGGCTGGAGCATCGCCGGGTCGTACGGCTCGAGCTGGACGCGGCCGGCGTCGAGCTCGGCCCGGATGTCGCGGTCGGAGAGCAGCACGGGCCCACGCTAGCCGACGCCGGAGCGTGCCCGGACCGGGCGCCGCACCGTGGATCGGCACCGTCGACCGGCACCGTGGACCGGCACCGTGGACCGGCGGGCGGCGGGCGCCGTCGGGCCGGGGTCCGCGGGCCGCCTCGTCGTCGAGACGGCGCGGACCCCGCCCGCGGTCGGGGGGTCAGGCGCGCAGCGGGCGGCCCGTCGAGTCCACGGAGTAGTAGCCCGTCTTCGAGGTCAGGTAGAGGATGCCCTCCACGAGGCCCCAGATCGCGATGACCGGCGCCGCGAACCCGAAGGAGAGCACGGACACGAGCAGCATCGTCAGGCCGATGCCGGTGTACCCGAGGTAGAAGCGGTGGATGCCGAGGCTCCCGACGAGGATGCCCAGCAGGCCCGCCGCGAGGCGCGACTTCGCCTGGGGGTCGTACGCCGGGTCGTAGCCGGGCTGGCCGTACGCCCCGGGCTGGCCGTAGGCGCCGGGCTGCGCGTAGCCCGGCTGCTGGCCGTAGCCCTGCTGGGCGTAGCCCGGCTGCGGGGCGGAGCCGTAGCCCTGGTCGGGCGTCGGCTGTCCGTAGCCCGGGGCACCCGGCGTCCCGTACGCCTGCTGGCCGTACGCGTCACCGGCCCCGGGCTGCTGGCCGTAGCCGGGCGTCGGGTCCGACGGCGCGGCGGAGCCCCCGTAGACCGGGTCGCCGGGGGCGGGCGTCCCCTGCGACGGGTCGGGCTGCTGCTGGTACGGGTTCTCGGACAAGGCGGCTCCTCGGGCGGCGCGCCGCTCGTCGGCGCGGGAGTGGTCGTGGTGCGGGCGGTTCTGGCATCACCGGCGTCGTCCGCTATGATCGGGTCGCGCGCTGGTTCGCCGAGGATCCTCCCAGAGGGCCCGGGGCGAACGCTACCGGCGCCGCGCGGGTGTAGTTCAATGGTAGAACTTCAGCTTCCCAAGCTGATAGCGCGGGTTCGATTCCCGTCACCCGCTCAGCCTTCGAGAGAGCCCCGCACCGGACCGGTGCGGGGCTCTCTCGTCATGACCAGGCGGCAAGCAGGTCGGCGGCCGTCCACACCCGGGACAGGCGCGGGTCGTCGTCGGCACCGGCCGGGCAGACCGCGACGAGCGGGGTCGCGGCACCGACCCCGGGACCGGTCGAGCATGCTCGGAGGGATCGAGCCGTCGAGTGCCCGAGGATTCCCGCTCCTGAGATCCCCTCCGATCGAACCCCCACCAAGAATGCCAAACTCGATGGGGGTGTCGTCGCCGAGCCCGAGGTCGCGCGCCACGGCGACGGTGACGTGGCGCGCGACCCCGGCCTCGGCGGTCGGTGGCCCGGGCGTCAGCCCAGGATGCTGCCCGCGGCCTTGGCCGAGGCGGCGAGGGAGCCGGTGAGCGGCAGGTCGGGCAGGATCACGGCCTGGGCCGCGTGGTAGACGTCGGGCTTGCCGACCCACGTGACGCCGTCGGGCCGGTTGGCGGTGTCGAGCTCGTGGTGCCACGACCCGCGCTCGTGGTCGACGAGGTGCTCGTCGATCCACGCCCACCAGCCCGCGGCGGCCTCGGCGAACCGGGGGTCGCCCGTGACGCGGCCCAGCACGTCGGCGGCCGCGACGGCCTCCGCGGCGACCCAGTGGTAGCGCCGGGGCTCGACCGGCGTGCCCGACCAGTCGACCGTGTACACGAAGCCGCCGCCGTGCTCGCCGTCCCAGCCGTCCGCGACGGCCCGGTCGAACAGGGCGACCGCGGCGTCGGTGCGCGCGCCGGGAGTCCCGGCCGCGACGTCGACCTGGAGCAGCAGGCGTGCCCACTCCAGGCCGTGGCCCGGCGTCGACCCGTAGGGCTTGAAGGGGTCGCGGGGGCGGTCCGCGTTGTAGTCCGGCAGGGGGTTCCAGCCTGCGTCGAAGTGCTCGGGGATGCGCCAGTCGTTCTCTCGCGCCCACCCCACGACGCGGTCCGCGACCGACGCCGCGCGCGCGAGCCACTCGGGGTCGCCCGTCGCGTCGTGCGCGGCGAGGAGCGCCTCGACGGAGTGCATGTTCGCGTTGACGCCGCGGTACTCGTCGAGCACGGTCCAGTCGCGCGACCACTCGTCGGCGTGCATCCGCGGCCCGGGCTCCCAGAACCGCTCGTCGAGCACGGCGAGCGCGGCGTCGAGCAGCTCGCGCGCGCCCTCCCGGCCCGCGATCGTGCCCGACGCCGCGGCGAGCACCACGAACGCGTGCGCGTACGCGCTCTTCGTCCCGTCGACAGGGACGGCCTCGCCCGCCGCCGGGTCGTGGCCGTCACCGGGGCGTCGCGCGGGGCCGCGCGACGAGACCCAGCCGCCGTTCTCGGCGTCCACGAGCACCGCCCGCAGCCCGTGCAGCGCGGCGTCGGCCCGCTCCCCCGCCCCCGGCACGCCGAGGAGCGACGCGAACGCGTACACGTGCGCCATGCGCGACGTGATCCACGTGTGCACCGGCTGCGACAGGTCGGGGCGCCCGTCGTCGTCGAGCCACTGCGCGGCGCCGTCCGCGCGCAGCGACGCCTCGCCGAAGCGCAGCAGGTCGGCGAGCTGCTCGCGACGCCAGCTCCGCAGGTCGGTCGCTGGCGTGGGCTGCTCGGTCGGGTGCTCGGTCATCTCTCGGTCCTTCTCGTGCTGGGTGCGTGGCGCCGCCGGGCGCGGTGCCCGTACGGCGCGGTGCCCCGGGACGATCATCCCGGGGCACCGCCGGTGGTGCATGCCTACCTCACCCCGGTCGGACGCGGGGCGGGGCGGGCTCAGGGGTTCAGCCGCAGGTCACGGCGGCGTAGTCGGCCTGGATCGACGCCGTCACCTCCTCGTCGCCGGTGCCGCGCGTCGCCTCGACGGTGACGGTGCCGGCCTCGACCGCCGTGGCCCGCGTCGCGAACGACTGGTAGGCGTTGGCGCCCGGCGCGACGGCCGCGACCTCCTTGGTGCCGAACGGCGTGACGAGCCGGATCGCGAGCGGCACGTCCTCGCCGTTCTCGGCCCGGACCGCGACGTACGCCTTGCCGGCGAGGCAGCGCGTGCTCACCGTGACGTCGACGGCGAGCGTCGGCTGGCCCTCGGTCACGGTCACGGGGACCTCGACCACCCGGCTGGTCCAGCCGTCGTCGACCACGACGTACGCGGTGTACGTCCCGGCCGCCGTGTAGGCGTGCGAGCCGGAGACCGACCCGTCGGTCACCGTGCCGGCCGCGACGTCGGAGCCGTCGCCCCACGTGACCGCCGCCCGGAGGTCGGCGCCCTCACGGCCGCCCGCCACCTGGGCGAGCGCCACGTCCGTGGTCTGCTCGACGGCGAGCGTCACGCCCTCCGCGGCCGTGACCTCGAGCGCGGGGCGCTCGGCGAACGTGCCGTCGTGCGCGACCGCGACCACGTGGATGCGGCCGTCGCGCGAGAGCTCGCCCGGCTGGTCCGGGAGCGTGATGCTCACGGGCCGCTTGCCCTCGGGCAGGGTGATCGGCGCCGTCGCGAAGAACGCGGCCGGGGTGCCGGTCTGCGGGCTGCCGCCGCGGAGGCGGCTGTCCGTCACCGCGACGGGGATGTTGCCGAACACGGGGTTGCGGGCCGCGCCCGACCAGTCGCCGAAGCTCAGGTCGATCGGCTGGGTCGAGCCGTCGTCGAAGGTCAGCGTGCCGGTGGCCTGCTGGTTCTTCTCCGTGCCCGTGCCGATCACGGAGAGCTGCTCCGCGTCGGCCGGGACGTCGAGCTCGACGGTCTGCCCGTCGCCGGTCGCGTTGTCCGGCTGCCCGGCGGGGACCGCCGGGACGTCGAACGCGAGGTCCGTGCCCGGCACCGTCGCGCGCTCGCCCTGGACGAAGCCCTTCGCCGCGAGCTGCGCCCGGTCGAAGAACACGCCCTGGCCGTCGCACGAGCCGACCGTCGTCCCGGCGTCGCCGATGCAGACGTTGTCGTACGCGGCGAGCAGCGAGCCCTCCCGCAGGAGCGAGACGCTGACGTACGAGGAGGCCGAGACGGGCTCGATCCCCTCGCCCGAGACCGTGACGGTCACCGGGTAGACGCCGGGTGCGGCCCACGTGTGCGCGGCGTCCACCGCGTACCCGCCGAACGCGCCCGCCCGCAGCGACCCGGCGACCGGCTCGGAGCCGTCGCCGAACGCGACCTGGACGTCGAGCGCCGCGACGTCGCCCTCGACCCCGGTGAGGGTCGCGAACGAGCCCGAGACCTCACGGCCCGTGACCGCGTCGCGGTCCGGCGCGGCCGAGAGGGTGAGCTCCTCGGCCCCCGACTCCTTCGGGTCGGCGAGCAGCTCGACCTCGGCGAGCGACAGCGCACCGGAACCCGACGCCGACGTGACCGTCACCCGGTACCGTGCGAACGCCGTCGGCTCGGCGACCGTGAACGGCCGCGTCTGCAGGGCCCAGCGGAACTGCTCGCCGGACCGCTCGTCGAGCGTCGTCCACGTCTCGCCGTCGTCGGAGCCCTCGAGGGTCCACGCGGACGGCGACGCCGTCCCGCTCGCCCCGGAGGTCAGCGTGTACGACCCGACGGTCGGGCGGATGCCGTTGCCCGCCCACGTGATCGACGGCGTCGAGGTGGCGAACGTCGTGCGCGTGCCGGACGTGTTGTCCGTCAGCGCCGCGGCGCTCGTGGTCGCGTCCCCGTCGGCGACGGTCGTCGTGCCGAGGCCCGCCGTCGTCGCGTCCTGCACCGGCGTCGGGGGCTCGTCGCCCTCGGTGAGCGACGGCGGGGCGTCGTCCTCGCCCGTGCCCCAGTCCGACGGCTCCGGACCCATGACGAAGTCCAGCGTCGCGCCGCCCGAGAGGTCGGCCTGCGAGAGCGACGTCGAGGTGCGCGCCTCGCCGTCCACCGCGAGGGACTGCACGTAGACGTTGTCGACCGAGTTGTTCTCGGCGTTGACGACGAGGTCGCCGTCCGGCAGGTGCACGGTCGCCTTGTCGAACAGCGGCGAACCGACCGCGTACTGGTCCGAGCCGACCTGGAGCGGGTAGAAGCCGAGCGAGGCGAAGATCCACCACGACGACATCTCGCCGTTGTCCTCGTCGCCCGGGTAGCCCTGGCCGATCTCGCTGCCCACGAACAGGCGGCGGGTGACCTCGCGGACCTTCTCCTGGGCCTTCGACGGCGCGCCCGCGGCGTCGTAGAGCCACGGGATGTGGTGCGACACCTGGTTGCTCATGCCCCACTGGCCCATGCGGACGTCGCGCGCCTCGCGCTGCTCGTGGATGCCGCCGTTGCCGGCGCCCTTCTCCGGCGTGGAGAAGAACTCGTTGAGCTTGTCCTCGAGGCCCTGCTTGCCGCCGTAGAGGTTGGCCAGGCCCTGGCCGTCCTGCGGGGCGTGGAACGCGAAGTTCCAGCCGTTCGTCTCGGTGTACCCGCCGCCCCAGGCCTCCGGGTTGTACGTCTCCGGGTCGACGGCCCACGAGCCGTCCTCGTGCCGCGGCACGAAGAAGTCGACCTCGGGGTCGAACAGCTCGACGTAGTGCGTGGCCCGCTCGAGGAAGTACGCGGACTCCTCCCGCAGCGTGTCGCGGCGCTCGTCCGGCGTCGCCGGGTCCTCCGCGAGGGCGGCGGCCATGTTGCCGATGCCGAAGTCGTTGACCAGGCCCTCCAGACCCCACGACACGGACTCGTGCGTGGACTCCGGCGTGAACCCGAGGAACGGCGACGTCTGCAGGCCCTTGCGGCCCACGGCGTTGCTCGGCGGCGCGACGGTCGCGTTGCGCAGCGCGGCGTCGTACGCCTCGAGCGCCGTGCCCGTCGGGAGCGAGCCCTTGAGGTACGCGTCGGCGAACGCCACGTCGGACGACGTGCCCGTCATGAGGTCGGCGTAGCCGGGCGAGGACCAGCGCGCGATCCAGCCGCCGTCGCGGTACTGCTGGACGAACCCGTCGACCAGCTCGGCCGCGAGCTCCGGGTAGAGGAGCGAGTACGCCGGCCAGGCCGTGCGGTACGTGTCCCAGAACCCGTTGTTCACGTAGATCTTGCCGTCGACGACCTTCGCGTTCGTCTGCGTGTCCGTCGCGGAGCCCGTGGTCGCGGAGACCGGGCTCGCGTACCGGTACACCGGCTCCTCGGCCGTGCCCGTGTTCTCGAACTGCGAGTTCGGGTACAGGTTGAGGCGGTAGAGGTTGGAGTACAGCGTGACGAGCTGGTCCTCGCTCGCGCCCTCGACCTCGATGACGCCCAGCCGGTCGTTCCACGCCTGCGCGGCGGCGGCCTTGACCTCCGTGAAGGTCTTGCCCGTCACCTCCAGGTCGAGGTTCTTGCGCGCCTGGTCGAGGCTGATGAACGACGTCGCGACGCGCAGCTCGACCGTCTTGTCGGACGACGTGTCGAACGTCGCGAAGCGCGCGTCGGCGCGGTTGCCCGCCGCCGTCCCGACCGCCGTCGGACTACGGTCGAAGGTGCCGGCGACGAACATCCGCGTGCGGCCCACGGAGAGGCCGGACCCGTTCTCGACCCAGCCGGACACCGTGCCCGTGGCCTGGTCGAGCGTGAGCTTGGACGAGCCGTCCACCTTGTCCACGAGCACGTGGCCGGCGCTCCCCGGGTAGGAGAAGCGCAGGACCGCGCCGTGGTCGGTGGGCGTCGCCTCGATCGCGGAGCCGTTGGTGAACGTGACCCCGTAGTAGTCGGGCCGCGCCGTCTCGTCGGCGTGGTCGAACTCGAGGCCGCGCGTCGAGAGCGTGGCGTTCGGCGTTCCGGAGACCGTGGACGGCAGGAACGTCAGCTGGTTGCGGTCGCCCATCCAGGGGCTGGGCTCGTGCGAGATCCCGAAGCCCTGGAGGACGGGCTTGTTGTTGGCGTTGTTGGCCTTGTGGTACTCGTACAGCCAGCTCTGCGACGACGCGTTGGTGTAGGGCACCCAGAAGTTGAACCCGTTGGGCGTCGCCGTCGCCGGGATGTTGTTCCCGCGCGAGAAGCTGCCGGACGCGAGCGTGCCGCGGCGCGTGTCGACGTAGTTGGCGAGGCTCGACCCGTCGATCGTCGCCGGCTCCGCCGTGATCGCGACGTCGTCGAGCCAGCCCGCGAACTTCGTCCCGGCGTGACCGCCCGGGTTGTCGTACCCGAGGAGCACCTGGTCCACGGTCTTGCCCGCGGCGACGTCGCCGAGGTCGACCCGCACCGAGTTCCACTGGTCGGCGTAGAGGATCTTGCCCTCGCCCTGCGCCTGCGCGGTCGCGACCGTCTCGTGCGCGTCGCGCGCGCCGAGGTCGGACAGGTAGGTCCCGTCGGTGAACAGCACGTCCACCGCCGCGTAGGTCGACGGGTACTGGAGGTCGTCGAGCAGCTCGGGGAAGATCGTGTAGCTCAGACGCGTGTCCTCGCCGACGACGACGTCCACGTCGTCGTAGAGCACGTTCGTCGCGTAGGTCTCGCCGTCGGCGAGGTGCGAGCCGTCGTACCGCAGCGAGTGCAGGCCGGAGAACCCGACGCCCGCCTTGTTGGTGAAGCTGACGCGCGGGCCCGTGCCGACCTTGGTGTTCATGGGCGCCGCGGAGGGACCGGCGCTCAGGTCGCCCGAGAGGTCCCACCCGGCGAGCTGGACGATGGAGTCGCCCGAGTTCGCCGTGACGTTGAGACGCAGGTACGTGTACGCCGCGGTCGGCGCCTCGAGCTCGAACGTGCGCGTCTGCTGGCGGTTCGGGAAGTCCTCGTCGGTCCGCTGGTCGAGCGGGGTCCACGTCGTGCCGTCGTTCGAGCCCTCGACCGTCCAGGTCTTCGGGTCGCGACCGGCGGCGTCGTCGCCCGAGGTCATCGTGTACGCCACGAACGAGACGGGCTCGGTGAACTCGTACCGGACCCAGCCGGTCGACGCGAACGCGAGCCACTTGGTGCCCGAGCTGCCGTCGGCGAGGTTCGCCGCGCCCTCGTTGGGCAGGTTCTGCGCGCTCGCGGTGACGCCCTTGAGCTGCCCGAGGACGCTGCCGGGCAGGCCGGCCGTGAACGAGCCGACGTTCGCCTGCCAGGGTGCGCCGTCGCGCTCGGCCACGGTGGTGGGCAGCGCGGCCGGGTCACCGGACTCGAACGAGGACGAGAAGTCGCCGGGCTCGGCGGCCGCGGCGGGCGCGGCGGCGAGGGCTCCCGCGGGGGCCGCGAGAGGCACCCCGAGCGGGACGGCGAGTGCGGCGGCGAGCACGAGGCCGAGGGGCCGGGCGCGGCCGCTGCCGGACCGCGCGACCGCGCGTCCGGGCGGGAGTGGTCTGGTCATGCCGCGATCTCCTTCGATCGTCTGACAGCGCTGTCAGGCTGCAGGGGTGCCCCTGACAACGCGCAGGGGGGAAGCGTTGTCAGGGGCGACCTGAACCTATGCGCCGGTTCCGGGCTTTGTCAACGCGGCCAGGGCCCCGCCGGGAGGCCGCGGACGAGAGGCCCCCTGGCGCGAAAGTCACGCTCGGTACGACTTTCGCGCCATCCGCTCGACCGCCGAGGACGTCGTACGCCGTCAGCACGACCGTGCTCGCACCGACCCGAGCACGAGCACCGCGGCCACGCTCAGACCGCAGGCCCGGGGACCTCGCCCGTGCCTCGGACGACGAGCTCCGTCGGCACCACGACGAGCCGCGGGGCGAGCTCCGGGTTCTCGGCACGGGACACCGCGAGCGCCGCCGCCTGCCGGCCCATCTCGACGACGTCGTACCCGACGACCGTCACGTGCAGCAGGTCCGCGAGCTCGAAGTCGTCGAAGCCGACGAGCGCGACGTCCGCCGCGTCGCCCGACGACGCCCGGTCGCGCAGCGCGTGGAGCGCGCCGACCGTGATCTTGTTGTTCGCCGTCACGAGCGCCGTCGGCGGCTCGGGCAGGGCGAGGAGCTCCGCGACGAACACGCGCGCGAGGTCGGCGTCGTGCGCACCGTCGCGCACGTACCGCGCCGGGTCCTCGACGCCCGCGGCCCGCAGCGTCGCGACGAACTCGTCGCGACGCTCCTGGAACGTCCACAGGCGCGACACGTCGCCGACGAGCGCGATCCGACGGTGCCCGTGCGCGAGGAGGTGCGTCACGGCGTCGCGCACTCCCCCGCGGTTGTCGATGACGACCGTGTCCGCCTCGACGCCGCGCGCGGGCCGGTCGATGAACACGACCGGCAGGCCGTCGTCGAGCTCGCGGCGCAGGGCCGAGTGGTCGGTGGACGTCGGGGTGACGACGAGCGCGCCGACGCGGCGCTCGACGAGCGCCTCGGTGAGCGAGCGCTCGCGCTCCGGCTCCTCGTCGGAGCTGGTGGTGATGAGCTGGAGGCCGTGGTGCCGGAGCTCGCGCTCGATGCCGCTGGCCAGCGCGGAGTAGAACGGGTTGGCGAGGTCTCCGGTGACGAACCCGACGAGCCGCGACGAGCCGCCGCGCGCGAGGTCCGCCGCGACGGCGTTGCGCCGGAAGCCGAGCCGCTGCGCGGCCTCCTGCACCTTGGCGCGCGTCTGCGGCGCGACGTTCGGCTCGTCGTTGAGGACGCGCGACGCCGTCTTGAGGCTCACGCCTGCGGCCTCCGCGACGGAGGCGAGCGTCGGGCGCCGACCTCCGCGTCCGCCGTGCGGACGCGCCACGGCCGCCTCCGTCGGGGTGTCGGGCACTACCCCGACCTCGCCCGGCGGGACCGTCCCCGCGCTCTCCCCCTGCATCACCATCTCAGACCTCCCGTCGACCACGAATCAGCATGTCGACGACGATAGCGAGGAGCAGGACCGCTCCGGTCACGATGTACCGCGTGGCCGTGTCGAGGTTGAGCAGCGTGAGCCCGTTCGCGATGGACTGGAGCACGAGCACGCCGAGCAGCGCCGACCACGCGCTCCCGCGCCCGCCGAACAGGCTCGTGCCGCCGATGACCGCGGCCGCGATCGCCGTCAGGTAGGTGTCCGCCGCGCCGGTCCCCTGGTTCGCCGCCGCGAGCCGGCCCGCGGCGAGGACGCCGCCGAGCGCGGCGAACGTCGAGCACGCGACGAAGCACGAGACGACCGTGCGGCGCACGGCGACGCCCGCGAGGAGCGCGGAGCGCCGGTTGCCGCCGACGGCGCGCACGGAGCGTCCCCAGCGCGTGCGGCGCAGCAGCACGTCGACCACGACCACGAGCGCCACGAAGAGCACCACGGTGTAGCCGATCCCCCGCGCCGTGCCGAGGTACGCGACGGTCGCGACGAGCACCGCCGCGAGGACCGCCGTGCGGACCGCGATGCGGCCCAGGCCCGGGCTCGGGAGCTCGGCCCGGACCCGGCGCACGTGGTCGGTCACGCGCAGCGCGGCGTACCCCGCCACGACCACGACCACGAGGCCCCACGCGACCGCGGGGGCGAGGAAGCCCTGCTGGACCGTGCGGACGAGCCACGACTCGAACGGCAGGTTGATCGAGCCCTTGGGCCCGAGGACGCGCAGCTGGACGCCCGCGAAGATGAGGAGCCCGGCGAGCGTGAAGACGAACGACGCGAGCCCGAGGCGCGTGGACAGCAGCCCGTAGCCGAGCCCGACGACGACCCCCACGGACAGGGCCGCGACGATCGCGACCCCGACGGGCCAGCCCAGCCCCACCGTGCCGACGGCGAGCACCGCCGCGGCGAGCCCGCTCACCGAGCCGACCGACAGGTCGATCTGGCCGACGAGGAGCACGAGCACGACGCCGAGCGCGATGATCCCCGTGGGCGCGCTCTGGAGCGTGAGGTTGACGAGGTTCTCCGCGGAGAGGAACGCCGGGTTGATCGCGCCGAGCACGACCCAGATGAGGGCGAGCGCGGCGACGATCGGCAGCATGCCGAGGTGCGCGCCGCGCAGCTGCTGCACGACGGACCCGGACAGCGCGCCCGTCGCGGGCCGGTCGAGCGCCGCGCCCGAGGCGCGACCGGGGACGCTCATCGGTGCACCGCCCCGGTGCCGCCGGTGCGCCGCTCGCGCTCGGCGCCGCCCGGGCCACCCGTACCGCCCGGGCGCGCCGGGCGCACGGCACCGGTCATCGCGGCGAGCAGGTCCTCGTAGGAGGTGTCGCCCGGGAACTCGCCGTGCACGCGGCCGAGCCGCAGCACGACGATGCGGTCGGCGACGGCCTGGAGGTCGCCCGCCTGGTGGCTGATGAGGACGACGGCGTGCCCGCGCTCGCGCAGCTTCTCGATGAGGTTGAGCACCTCGGCCGTCTGCCGGACGCCGAGCGCCGCCGTCGGCTCGTCGAGGACGAGGACGCGCGGCGACCCGAGGAGGGCGCGCGCGACGGCCACGACCTGCCGCTGGCCGCCCGAGAGCGTGCGCACCGGCTGCCGCACCGACGGGACGGTCGCGGCGAGCTGGTCGAGGAGGCCCCACGCCTCGCGCTCCATCGCGATCTCGTCGAGGAACGGCCCGCGGAGGACCTCCTGGCCGAGGAACACGTTCTCGACGACGTCGAGGTCGTCGACGAGCGCGAGCTGCTGGAACACCGCCGCGATCCCGTGCTGGCGCGCCGCCGCCGGGGAGTCGAGCACGACGGGCGCGCCGTCGAGCAGCACCTCGCCCGCGTCCGGCCGGAACGCGCCCGCGACGACGCCCGCGAGCGTCGACTTGCCGGCGCCGTTGTCGCCCACGACGGCGAGGACCTCGTGCTCGCGCACCTCGACATCGACGTCGACGAGCGCCCGGACGCCGCCGAAGTTCTTCGAGACCCCGCGCAGGGCCAGGACGGGGGCGCTCATGGCGCCGCCTCCAGGAGACCCGCGTCGACGCACGCGTCGACGTAGGACGGGGTGCAGATCTCGTCGACCGTGTAGACGCCGCCGTCGACGAGGACGCGCTGGACGTCGTCGACGCCGACCGCGCGCGGCGCGAGGAGGAGGCTCGGGACGCCGTCGATCACCACGGTCGCGCGGGGGTCCTCGCCGCGCAGCACCCGCACGGCGAGCTCGGCGGCCGTGCGCGCCTGCTGCGTGGTGGCCTTGTAGACGGTCATGTACTGGTCGCCCGAGACGACGCGCTGGACGGCCGCGAGCTCGCCGTCCTGGCCCGTCGTGGGCGGCACCGGGTCGAGGCCGGCGGCCTTCATCGCGGCGATCGCTCCGCCCGCGATGCCGTCGCTCGCTGCGAAGACGCCGTCGACGCGACCCGGGTACTGCGTGAGCTGCCCCTCGACCCACTCGGTCGCCTTGTCGGGGCTCCAGTCGGGCGTGTCGTACTCGGCGAGCACGTCGATGTCCTCTCCCTCGAGCGCGCGGTGGGCGCCGGCGGCGAGCTCCGCGGCGTTCGGGTCGGTCGGCGAGCCCTGGACGAGCAGGACACCCGGCCGCCGGCCCTGCGCCGGCGGGTCCTGCTCCGCGCGGTCGAGGACCGCGCCGACGAGCGCCTCCCCCATGAGGTACCCGATGAGCTCGTTGTCGAACGAGACGTAGTAGTTCGCGCCGTCGACGAAGCGATCGTAGGCGATGACGGGCACGCCGAGGCGCTGGGCCTCGGCGACGACGCTCACCGCGGCGACGGCGTCGACCGCGTCGAGCACGAGGACGTCCGCGCCGCGCGCGAGCATCGACTCGGCCTGCTGCTGCTGGTTCGCGGCGTCCTGGGCGGCGTTCGCGTACAGCACCTCGCACGACGGACAACGCCGCTCGACCACCCCGACGAAGGTCGGGCGGTCGGTCGTCTCGTAGCGGGCGGTCTTGGCCTCGGGCAGCAGGAGCCCGATGGTCCCCTCCGACGGCCCGGCGGGCTCCTCCGGCGGCGCGCAGCCCGCGAGCGCCAGGAGGGCGACCACGACCGCCGTGACGGCCGACGTCACCGCGCCCCGCGCGCGGCGGGCGCCCCCGGCCCGGACGAAGGCCCCCGTCATGCGCTCACCCCCAGGGAACCGCTCACGCGCGCGAGGTCGAGCGCGACGGCGAGCGCGCCGCGCACCTCGGCGGCCGACCCGAGCTCGGACGCGACGACCTCGACCGGGCCCGCCGTGCTGGGGACCGTGCGCTGCTCGAGCGCGGTGCGGAGCGGACCGAGCAGGGCCTCGCCCGCCTCGGCGAGCTGCCCGCCGACGACGACGATCTCCGGGTCGACGAGGTTGCACAGGTTCGCGGCCGCGACGCCGAGGTGCTGCCCCGCGTCGAACAGGACGCGGCGGCAGCCGGGGTCCCCCTCCTGGGCCCGCGCGATGACGTCGCGCAGCGTGAGGTGGCCGCGGCTCTCGGAGAGCATGGACAGCAGCACGCCCGCGCCGACGTACATCTCGAGGCACCCGCGGTTGCCGCACCGGCACACGGGGCCGTTCTCGTCGATCGTCACGTGCCCGATCTCGCCCGCGACGCCCGCGCGGCCGTGCACGACGCGCCCGCCGAGGACGAGCCCGCCGCCCACGCCGTGGGACACGCGCAGGTAGGCGACGGCGTCGTGCCCGACGGCCGCCCCGAACCGGGTCTCGGCGAGGGCGCCGAGGTTGGCGTCGTTGTCGACCGTCACGGGCGCGCCGAGCTCGGCCTCGAGCAGCTCGGGGACGACGACGCCGTCCCAGCCCCGCATCATGCCGACCGTCGCGATGCGCCCGGCGCGCACGTCCACGGGGGCGGGCACCCCGACGCCGACGGCGAGCAGCTCCTCGGGGGAGGCGTCGACCGACGCGACCATCTCCCCTACGAGCAGCGCGGCGCGCTGAAGCCCGGTGTCCGCGCGGTGGTCCGGGGCGAGCGGCATGCGCTGGTCGGCGAGCACGCGCATGGACGCGTCCGCGAGCGCGACGCGCATCGAGCGGGTGCCGAAGTGCACCCCCGCGACGAGCCCGAGGTTGCGCGCGAGGGTGACCTGGAGGGCGCGGCGACCGCTGCGCGTGGACGGCGAGGTGTGCAGGACGCCCGCGCCGGTGAGCTCCTTGACGATGTTGGAGACGGTGGCCGGGGACAGCCCGGTGACGCCGGCCAGCTCGATCTGCGTGAGGGAGCCACGCTGCTGGACGGCGCTCACGATCCGGGCTCGGTTGGCCTCACGCAGTGAAGTCTGCGAGCCCGGTGTCACCCGGTCAGCGCGCACGTCGGTCAGGATACCGCCGGGACGCGCCGGTCCTGGTGGGGCGCCTCGCCGTGCAGGTGGGGACGGACGGCTCGACAGGGATCGGACAGCGCTGTCAGAATGATGGTCGCCGCACGACCACGCGGTTTGGATCCATGTCCTGACGCGTACATCACGATTCAGCGACGCTTGCGTTCATTTCTTGACATCAAGCGTCGGGCGCCGTTGTATGGGCCTCGGGTTCGAGGGCGCGCCGGTGCGCCCGGCCGGTGCGACGTGGTCGTCCCGCCGGTCCCCCACGACCGAAGAAGGCGTAGGGATATCACGATGCGAATCGATCGCAGGACGAGCGCGACGGTGGCGACGGCCGCCCTCGTGGGTCTCGCACTCGCCGCGTGCAGCGGCGGTGGTTCCGGTGACGGGGGCACCGGTGACGGGGGCGCTTCGGGGGGCGGCGACGAGGTCGAGGTCTTCACCTGGTGGGCCGCCGGCTCCGAGAAGGCGGGTCTCGACGCGCTGGTCGGCGTGTTCGAGGAGCAGCACCCCGACGTGGAGTTCATCAACGGCGCGGTGGCCGGCGGTGCCGGCTCGGCCGCCAAGGACCTCCTCCAGTCCCGCCTCCAGGCCCAGGACCCGCCGGACACGTTCCAGGCGCACGCCGGTGCCGAGCTCCAGGACTACATCGACGCCGCGCAGATCGAGGACGTCTCCTCGCTCTACGACGAGTTCGGCCTCACCGACGTCTTCCCGGCCGACCTCGTCGACCGCCTCAAGTCCGACGACGGCGCGATCTACTCGATCCCGTCGAACATCCACCGCGCGAACGTGGTCTGGGCGAACCCGACGGTCCTCGAGGCCAACGGCGTCGACCCGGCCGCGACCTACGCGGACCTCGACGCCTGGATGGCGGACCTCGACAAGCTCAAGGCCGCGGGCGTCACGCCGCTGTCGGTCGCGACGACCTGGACCCAGGTCAACCTCCTCGAGACCGTGCTCCTCGCGGACCTCGGGGCCGAGGGCTACAACGGCCTGTGGGACGGCTCGACCGACTGGGAGGGCGCCGAGGTCACGGCCGCCCTCGAGGACTTCGAGAAGCTCATGAGCTACACCAACACCGACCGTGACGGGCTCGACTGGCCCGAGGCGACCCAGATGGTGATCGACGGCAACGCCGCGTTCAACGTCATGGGCGACTGGGCCGTCGCGGCGTTCGAGGAGCAGGGCAAGACGCTCGGCACCGACTTCACCGCGTTCCCCGTCCCGGGTACCGACGGCGTGTTCGACTTCCTCGCCGACTCGTTCACCCTCCCGGTGGGCGCCCCGCACCCCGACGGCGCCAAGGCGTGGCTCGAGACCGTGGGCTCGCTCGAGGGCCAGGTCGCGTTCAACAAGGCCAAGGGATCCATCCCGGCCCGTACCGACGCCGACCCGGCCGACTTCTCGGAGTACCAGCAGACGGCGATCGAGTCGTTCGGCAACGACACGATCGTCTCCTCGCTCGCGCACGGCGCCGCCGCCCCGGTCGCGACGCTCAACGCGATCTCCGACGCGACGAGCAAGTTCACGTCCGGCGGGTCCGACCTCGCGACCTACCAGTCCGAGCTCGCCGCGGCCACCGCACAGGGCTGACACCGCTCCACCGGAGCCGCCGCGCGTCGTCGGGCACGTCCCGACGGCGCGCGGCAGCCCCGCGAGCGGAACACGTCCCCGGGGACGCCGGCGCTCCCGAGCGCCGCGTCCCCCGCACTCCACGACCGGGAAGACCCACCATGCTCAAGTCACTGCGACGAGCCGGCCCAGCGCTGCTGCTGCTCGCCCCCTCGCTGATCCTCGTCGGCGTGTTCGTCTACGGCCTGATCGGCGCGAACTTCAGGACGTCGATCACGGACAACCACACCGCGGCACAGGCCACGGGCCAGAAGCCGTCGGTCGTCGTGTGGTTCGAGAACTACACGGCCCTCCTCGGCAGCGAGGCGTTCCAGCACTCGCTGAAGAACCTCGTGCTCTACACGGTGGTCTTCCTCGCCGGCACGATGCTCATGGGCTTCCTGTGGGCGTGGATGCTGGACAAGCCCGTCAAGGGCGAGGGGATCTTCCGCTCGGTCTACCTGTTCCCCATGGCCGTGTCGTTCGTCGCGTCCGGCGTCGTGTGGCGCTGGCTGCTCAACTCGAACCAGGGCGAGCAGGCGAGCGGCCTCAACCGGCTGTTCCAGATCGTCGGGCTCGACTTCCTGCAGAACAACTGGTGGAACAACGTCACGTGGGGCATCACGGCGATCGCGATCCCCGCGATCTGGCAGCTCTCCGGGTACGTCATGGCGCTGTTCCTCGCCGGGTTCCGCGGCATCCCCGACGAGCTGCGCGAGGCCGCCCGCATGGACGGCGCGAGCGAGTGGAAGCTGTACCGCCACGTGCTGTTCCCGCAGCTCTCGCCGATCGCGCTCTCGGCGCTCATCATCATCGGCCACATGTCGCTCAAGGCGTTCGACCTCATCATGTCGATCTCGAAGCCCGCGAACTACCAGACCAAGGTTCCGGCCGTCGACATGTACGTCTTCAAGTCGAGCTTCGACTACGCCAACGCGGCGGCCGTCGGCTCGATCCTGCTGATCATCGTGGCCGTCGTCATCGTGCCCTACCTGATCCGCACCAACCGTCAGGAGAAGCGATGACGACCACCTCGACGCCGGCCGTCCCCGCCCCCGACGTCGTCGGCACGCCGCGCCGGCCCGCGCGCCGCACGCCGCGCGAGCGCTTCTCCGTCGGCCGCACGCTCAAGTACGCGGCGCTGGTCCTGTTCCTCGTCATCGTCCTCATCCCCGTCTACGTGCTCTTCGTGACGAGCTTCAAGGGCGCGGGCGACGCGTCGCCCGCGCGCGCGTGGTCGCTCCCGCAGACGTGGACGACGGAGAACTGGCAGACGGCGTGGACCGCGCTGTCCCCCGCCATCTGGCGCACGGTGCAGATGGTCGTGCCGTCGGCGATCATCGCGGCCTTCCTCGGGTCGCTCAACGGGTTCGTGCTCTCCCGCTGGTCGTTCAAGGGCGCGAACATCGTCTTCACGCTGATCCTCTTCGGGATGTTCATCCCGTACCAGGCCGTCATGATCCCGCTCAACCAGCTCGTGCTGGGCCTGGGCATCCCGAGCGGCGTGCCGTCCCTGATCCTGCTGCACGTCATCTACGGCATCCCGATCACGACGCTCATCTTCCGCAACTACTACATGACCGTGCCGCACGAGCTCGTCGAGGCCGCGCGCGTCGACGGCGCCGGGATGCTGCGCACCTACTGGTCGATCATCCTGCCGATCTCGATCCCGAGCTTCGTGGTCGTGCTCATCTGGCAGTTCACGTCCGCGTGGAACGACTTCCTCTTCGCGGTGTTCTTCTCCTCCAGCCAGAACGGCCCCGTGACGCTCGCGCTGAACAACCTCGCGAACGGCGCGCTGCTGCAGAACTACGGCGTCTCCATGGCCGGCGCGCTCTTCGCGTCGCTCCCGACGCTGCTCGTGTACATCGTCCTCGGCAAGTACTTCGTCGGGGGGCTGATGTCGGGCTCGGTCAAGGGCTGAGCCCCGACCGACCGTCGTCCGCCGCCCGGAGGCCCGTCGGGGAGCGTGGTCGCACCACGTCCCCCGGCGGGCCTCCGCTCGTCCCGCACCGCCGAGGATCACCCGCAGCAGTTCTCCGGAACCCCTGGACACAGGCAGACAGCGCTGTCAGGATGACGAGCACCGGCGCTCCGCACCCCTGGCCCCTCGGCAACCACCCGCGCCGCACCGCCGTCCACGGCGGACCCGCTCCCGACGACGACGACGAGAGACACGCACCATGACCCGATCGCCCGCCCCGCCCCCTGCCGTGCGCCGCGCTCGGCGCCGCACGACGACCGCCGCCCTCGCGCTCGCGACGGCCGGCTCCCTCCTCCTGGCCCCCGCGACCGCCCAGGGCGCGCCGGCCGCCCCGCCCGCGGCACCGGCGTCGACCACGGTCGACGCCGCTCCGGCGTACGGCGCCCCCGACGCGACCGCCGCCGACTACTACGGCGCGCTGCTGCGCCACACCCGCTGGGTCGAGACCGTCTGGGACGAGTCCGCCGGGGTGTACCAGCTCAAGGACTTCAACTTCGCCGTCGTGCTGGGCAACGCCGTGCTCCTGACCCACGGCGAGTACGACGCCGAGCTCGCGGGCGTCCCGGAGGAGACGCTCCGCGCGCGCACGCTCGCGACCATCCGGCACTACGCGGCCACCAACCGCTTCGTCGACCCCGCGGGCACGTGGGGCAAGAAGCTGTTCTGGGACTCGACGTTCCAGTCCTACTTCCTCGCGGCGGGGACGCTGCTGTGGGACGAGCTCGACGCGACGACGCAGGCCAACCTCACGACCATCGCGACCGGCCAGTCGAAGTACACCGCCGATCTCGACTTCGGCAAGGACCCGCTCTCCGGGTCGTGGACCGCGGACTGGCCGACGGGCAAGCACGAGGGCGACACCGCGCAGGAGGAGGTCGGCGTCTACACGCAGGCCCTCGCGCCCGGCCTCGCCTGGGCGCCCGACGAACCCGACGCCGCACGCTGGGCCGAGCAGCTCGGCGACTGGGGCCGCAACGCCGCGGGCCAGCCGACGGCCGACCGGAACAACCCGGCCGTCGTCGCGGGCAAGCCCGTCTCGACGAACACCATGCAGACCATCCACGACACGTACCTCGTGGAGAACCACGGGTCGTTCGGGCCGCACTACCAGTCCGACATCTGGCGCTCGGGCGGCCGCAACGCGATCCACTTCCTCCTGCGCGACGAGCCGCTCCCCGAGATCCTGCTGCACCAGCCGAACTCGGCCGAGCTCTGGGAGTCCATCAAGCTCGTCATGTCCGACGCGGGCGAGCCGTTCATGCCCATGGTCGCCGACCGCGAGTTCCTCTACGGCCGTGACGCCATCCCCATGGCGTTCCTCGGCCAGGTCCTGCGCGACCCCGACGCCGCGCGCGCCGAGGCGAACCTCGCCGCCGCGCTCGAGGACTACCAGTCGTACGCGCCCGTCCACCGGCTCGCGAAGTTCTCGGGCGAGCCCAAGTACGAGCCCGAGGCGCGCGCGGAGATCGCGATCTCCTACCTCCTGCACGTCGAGGCGGCCGAGTCGCCCGAGGGCCCCGTCGAGCCGACGCCGCAGGACGAGTTCTTCGAGCGCCTCTCCGGCGTGCGCGACTTCGGGGCCGGGCCCGGCCTGACCGTCCAGCAGACGGCGGACGCGTGGGCCGCGGCGTCGAGCCGCAAGGGCTTCGTCAAGTTCCCCTGGGTCCCCGCGCACGACTCGTGGCTGTTCCACGTCTCCGGCTCGACCCCGTTCCTCTACCCGACCACGGGCGCGACGGTCGACGACCGGCACGTGCGGACGTACACCGGGCCGCGGGACGGCTTCGAGGGCACGTCGTCGGTGTTCCGGGTCGGCGGCGGGTACGCGGGCCAGGTCACGCTCCCGACGGGCGCCGCCGTCTACGCGTCGACCGGTGCCGGCACGGAGGACGCGAGCCTGTCGGTCCGCAACCTCGACATGAACGGCTACTCCGGCCTCGACGGGTCGCGCACCTACACGACCGCCGAGGGCGAGACCACCGCGACCCTCCCGGTGACGCGTCCGGCCGACCCCGCGGACGCGAAGGCCGCGCGCGTCGACGACCTGTCGTTCGCGCCGGTCACGGCCCGCTACGTCCGGCTCCTCGGGCAGCAGGGCCACCCGCAGTACGGCTACTCGATGTTCGCGTTCCACGCCTACGGCGACGAGCGATCGACGACCGACCTCGCCGCCGGGAAGGTCGCGACCGCGTCGAGCCAGGACACGGCGGGAGGCCGCACCGCGGCGCGCGTGACCGACGGCAACCCGTCGACCCGCTGGGCCGTCGCGGTCGGCGAGCGCACGCGTCCGGACTCGTGGATCCAGGTCGACCTCGGCGAGGAGACCACCGTGGGCGGCGTGCGGTTCGCGTGGGAGGCGAGCGCGGGCGCGCGCTACCTCGTCCAGACGTCGACCGACGGCGAGACCTGGACCACCGCGACCGCGTACGGCAAGGCCCCGGCGGACGTGAACGTCGCGCGGCTCGACACCGTCGACCTCACGCCCGCGGGCGCCGACGAGCCCGGCCCCGTCACGACGCGCTACGTCCGCATGCAGGGTGTGCGCGGCGACGCGGCCTACGGCTACTCGCTCTACCACCTGCGCGCGTTCTCGCCCACGGGGACCGACGTCGCCGCGGGCAAGGCGGCCACGGCGTCGAGCGCCAACGGCTCGAACCCCGCGAGCGCCGTCACCGACGGCTCCGCCACGACCCGCTGGGCCGTCGCGGTCGCGGACCGCACCAAGCCCGACTCGTGGGTCCAGGTGGACCTCGGCGCGCCCACCGCGGTGAGCCAGGTCCAGCTCGGCTGGGAGGTCGCCGCGGGCCAGGAGTACCGCGTGCAGACGTCGCTCGACGGGCAGGCGTGGCACGACGCCGCGTCGTTCCGGTACACGGGCGACCAGGTGCTGAGCAGCGAGGGCGACTGGCTCAACGTCGAGGGCGAGGCCGGGTTCGTCGTGCGCGGCTCGGACGCCCCCGTGACCGTCTCGCGCGCGACCGCCACGCGCCACGTCGTGCGGCTCACCGACGGCGCGACCGGGCCCCGGCTCGTCGAGATGGTCCCGGGCGACGCCGCGGCGACGGCCGCGCAGGCCGGGGCTCGCGTGCCCACGGCCGACGCGGCGGGCGTGCTCGTGAGCGCGGTCGACGGGTACGTCGTCGCGTTCAACCTCACGGGCGCCGACGTCGCGACGACCCTCACCGTCCCGCACGACGGCGGGGCCGTCCCGGTCTACGCCGGCACCCAGGCCGTGGGGGCGGACGCCTCGACGCTCGCGGTCACGGTCCCCGCGGGCGACGCCGTCGTCCTCGCCCCGCGCGCGACGGTCGCCACGCCCGCCGGGCAGACCCCCGCCGGTGTCACGGTCGCCGTCGACGACGCCCGCTCGTTCCGCGTCAGCGGCGACGGGGCGCCGGTCGTGCTGCACCACGCCGAGACGGGCGCGACGCGCACCGTCGGGGCGACGTCGTCGGGCACGCGCGTCACCCTCCGGGACGCGACCCCGTTCCCGGTCGCGGACCACGCGCTCAGCACGCTCACGTTCCCCGCGTCCGTGCTGCCCGCCGGCATGACGTCGCCGTCGCTCGCCGTGGACGGAGACGCCGCGACGTCGTGGGTGCCCGGGCCGGACGGCCGCATGGTCTCCGACCTGGGCACGCCGCGCGAGATCGGCACCGTCGTCGCCGCGTGGGAGCGCGGCGGCGCGCCGGAGTCGGTCGTCTCGGTGAGCGAGGACGGCCTGACGTTCACCGACGTCGGCACGCTCGGTGCCGGCGACGTGCGCGGCGCGCTCGCCGTGGACCGCACGGCCCGGTACGTCGCGCTGAGCACGTCGTGGCGCGACGGCGACCCGGGCCTCACGGCGCTGCGCGTGCTCGCGCCCGGCGCCGCGGACCCCGCGGTCCAGCCCGGGGTCGCCGTCACGGCGACGGCCGAGGTGCGGTGCCTCGCGGGCAAGGCCTACGTGGCGGTGCGCGTCGTGAACGACGACGACGTCCCGCTCGACGTCGAGGTCGCCACCCCGTGGGGCGCGAAGAGCTTCCCCGCGGTCGCACCGGGGAAGAACGCGTACCAGTCGTTCGCCGTCCGCGGGGCCACGACCGGCCCCGTGACGACGACGGCCACGCCGTCCGACGACGCCGACGAGCGCGAGACCGTCGCGACGCCGGAGCACGGGCAGCCCGCCTGCGGCTGACCGTGCCGCTCCCCGGACCCGGGGTCGTGCGCCCCACGCGGCGCGCGGCCCCGGGTCCGTCGCGTCCGGCGCGCGCGTCCCGCTGGGCCTGCGTCGGGCCTGGACCGGACCCGGATCGGGCCCGCCAGGTCGGGACCTTCGGCCGGTCCGGTGCAGGGCCTCGCGAGGATACGTTCGAGGTCCTGACGGCACCGCCGTCGGGAGGTCCGGACCGCCGGGCCGTCGTGGTCCGAAGGAGCCGCCGATGACCCGCCCCGGCCTCGTGGTCGCCGGACTGGACCGGCTGTCCGTCACGGACTGGCCCGGCCGACGGGTCGCCACCGTCCTCACCCAGGGCTGCCCGTGGCGCTGCGGCTACTGCCACCACCCCGGCCTGTGCGCGGTCGCCGCGCCCGGCGGCGCGCCCCCGCAGGACACGGTCCCCTGGTCCGAGGTCGTCGCGTTCCTCGCTCCGCGCCGCCGCCTGCTCGACGGCGTCGTGTTCTCGGGCGGCGAGCCCACCCTGCACCCGGGGCTGCTCGGGGCGATCGACGACGTGCGGGGCCTCGGCCTCGACGTCGGGCTCCACACCGCCGGCCCGTGGCCCGCACGGCTCGCCCGGCTGCTGCCGTTCGTCGACTGGGTCGGCCTGGACATCAAGCACCTGCCGTCCCGCTACCCCGTCGTGACGGGCACGATCCCGTCCGGGCGCCGCGCGTTCGAGGCGCTGGCCGTGATCCTGCGCTCGGGCGTCGACCACGAGGTGCGCACGACCGTCGACCCGAGCGTGCACTCGCGCACCGAGCTCCTCGCGCTCGGCACGCACCTGCGCCGCCTCGGCGTGCGCGAGTGGGTGCTCCAGGAGGCCGTGCCCGACGGCGCGTCCCCCACCTGGGCGCGCGGGCTCGCGGGCCGCCGCCTCGCCGACGTGCTCGACGCGACCGACCTCGCCTGGGCACGGCGGCGCGCCGCCGCCTGACGTCGCGCCCTGACGTCGCGGCGTCGGACCGCGCGGCGGCCCGGTCGACCGTGGAGTCGCCGGACGGGCCGGGGGTCAGACCGGGCGGACCGGCTGACGGAGCACGGTGCGCAGCTTCGCGGGGTCCGTGCGCCGGACGTCGCTCAGGTAGATCTCGTGGTGCGGCCCGGCGAACGTGAGCCCGTGCTCGGGGAGGTAGACGTCGTGCAGCTCCGCGAGCACCGGGCCCTCGTCGTCGTACGGGCCGACGTGCAGCGTCTGCACCGACCGCCCCTCCGTGAGGCTCGTCCGCCGCACGAGGTCGAGCGCGGCCGGGGGCTCCTTCTTCGCCCGGAGCGTCTCCGTGGCGGAGACGACCGTGTCCTCGTCCACCCAGTCTGGCTGGATGACGAGGAGGGTCCACCGCCACGCGCCCTTCTCGCGACGCACGAACGTGCCCGGGTCGTCGGCCGTCCACAGCCCCTCGAGCGGCCCGACGACGTAGTCCCGCCCCGCGCGCTTGCTCGCGAACTTCACGGCGTAGGAGAGGGAGAACAGCGCCTCGACCGCCAGCCCGTAGGCCGGCGCCGTGTTGGGGTCCCCCTCGCCGTCGACGGCGAGGTAGGCGAGCGTCGGGACGTCCACCTCGACGAACCGGCCGCGGGGCGGCGCGTAGAGCTCGCGGTGGGACGCCTTGAGGTCGACCTTGTCCGACGGCATGGCCCGACGCTACCGGGCTCCGCCGACACGCGAGCACGCCGACGGACGTCCGCGCACGATCCCCGCGCGCCTGATATCCAGGAGGGGTGACCTCCCCGCCGCCCTCCTCCCCGCACGACCCGCGGCACGGGTCCCTGTCCGGCGGTCCCCCACCGGGCCCGCACCCCGCCTACCCGCCGCACCCCGGGCGCCCGGGTCCCGGGTATCCGCCGCGCCCCGGGCACCCGGGGCGCCCAGGCCCCGGGTATCCGGCACCGGGGTACGCGCCGTCGCCCGTGCCGCCCGCAGCCGCCTTCACGCCGCGGTACCGGCGCACGGCCTGGGTGCTCATCTGGGTCCCGGTCGTCCTCATGGTCGCCGCGGGCGCGCTGAGCATCGGCCTGCTCGCCTACGCCGACAGCGACCCGGCGAACAACTCCGCCGCCGGCTACCTCGCCCTGCTGATGTGGGCCGCGATGCTCGTCGTCGGACCGCTCCTGCTCGGCGCGTTCGTGCCGGGCTGCGTGATGCTCGCGCGCTCGAACCGGGCGCGCGCGCTCACACAGGTCACCGGCTACCGGCCGCCGGCCTGACGACGGGTCCCGGGTCGGGCCGCGCGGTGGCCGGGGCCACGTACTCGACGACCGCCCGCACGACGTCGGGGTCGCGCAGCAGCCGGTGGTGCCCGAGCCCCTCGGTCGTGAGCAGCTCGCCCTCGGGCCAGGCCGCCGCGAGCGCGGCGCCGACGGGGTACGGCACCTCCTTGTCGGCGCGGTCGTGCACGACGAGCGCCGGCGGCACCCGGTGCGTGCGCAGCGTGTCCCGCACGTCGAGCTCGGGCAGCGGGCGCCCGGCGAGCTCGGAGAGCCGGCTCTGGAGGAGCGCGCGCGTCGGCCGCGACAGGCCCAGCAGGTCGGCGAACCCGTCGAGCTGGCCGAGGACGTCGGCGATCGCCGCGACGAGCACGAGGCGCCGCGCGGGCAGGCCGTCGCGCACCGCGAGCACCGTCGTCGCCGTGCCGAGCGAGTGCGCGACGACGGCCGTCGCCTCCCCGTGCTCGCGCACCACGGCGGCGAGGGCGTCCGCGAGCTCGGGCATCGTGCTCCGACGCGGACCGAGGCGGCCGGGCCCGGAGTCGCCGTGGCTCGGCGCGTCGAACGCGACGACACGGTGGCCCGCGGCACGCAGCGGCTCGACGAACGCCCCGAGCTGGCCGCGCCGACCGCCCCACCCGTGCGCGAGGTAGACCACGCCGGACCCCGTCCCGTGTCCCACGGCCCCGACGGGCGCGTCGTCCACGGAGGCGGTGTACGGGTCCCAGGTCTCGACGACGACCCGCGCACCGGACGACGTCGTCACGGTGCTCAGCGCACCGGCGACGGCGCGGTCGTCGCGGCGGCGACCCGCGCCGTCGGGCGGGGTGCACCACAGGTCGAGCGCGAGCCGGGCGGCACGCCGGGGCGACACCGTCTGGAGCACCGCGAACCGGGCGCGCACGAGCGCGAGGCGGGCCGCCGCCTTGCGACGGCGCGCGGCGCGCCGTCGGTCCAGACGAACGGTCGTGCTTTTCTCGGCTGGCGAGGCGGTCACGAGGGTCCTCTCGGTAGGGATGCGGTCAGGTGCGGGCGGGCGCTCAGGCGACCGGGACGGGCGCGCGCGACGCGTCGAGGAGAGCCGCGAACGCGCGGCGCGCGCGGTCCTCGGCCGACGGGTCGGCCATGAAGACGTGCGCGTGGTGCAGCGCGAGCATCACCCCGTAGAGCTCCGACGCGAACTGCTGCGGATCCACGTCGTCGCGGAAGCCGCTCTCGGCGACGCACGTCCGGTAGACCTGCGCGACGGCGTCGTACAGGTCCTGGTGATCGCGCACGAGCTGGTCCCGGACCGGCCCTTCCTGGGCGGCGAGCTCCGTCGCCGCCTTGACGAACAGGCAGCCGCCGGGCTGCTGCCGCAGGTCGCACACGAGCCACCGCTCGAACAGCTCGCGCAGGCGACGCTCGCCGCGGGGCGTGCGCAGCGCCGGGGCGACGACCGTGTCGACGAACTCCGCGCGCGCCTGGTCGAGCACCGCGAGCTGGAGCGACTCCTTCGAGCGGAAGTGCGCGTAGAGCCCGCTCTTCGACATGCCCGTGGCGCGCGCGAGCTCACCGATCGTCAGGCCCGCCAGGCCCACGCGGTACGCGGCCTCCACGCCGCGGTGCAGGATCGCCTGCCGCGTGTCGTCGCCCTTGGTCACCCGACGAACGTAGCACGACCGTGCGGAAAGCGGGAGGGCCGATCACCCGGTCGAGCCGTCGCGGGTCGTTCGGTAACGACGAACAGGCCGTATGCGACAGGTTCGCACCCCCCGGCCGACATCGTGGGGGCGTGCACTGACTGTCCGTGGATGCAGAAAAGGGACCTGCGTTCACAGGTCCCTGGTCTGGCCAGTCACGTTAGGCGAAGCGGACCCGACTGGCTGGGTGTGGGCTTCGCAGCGATAGACAGAGCCTATCGCTGCGTACGTGAGATGCAAACCGGCCCCCGCCGAACTGGTAGTACGGTCTGCCCCATGTTTCCGCAGGATCCCGCCGATTCCGCCCGAGCGCGCGCCCGGGTGGCCCTGGCCCGCGGGATGTCTGCGGAGCGCATGGCTCCGTATCAAGCGGATGCAGAAGCCAGGGGCATCGACGCGCTCAGCCTCTACTGCTACAACATGGCGCTCGCGGCAGCCCTCCTCGGTCCGCTCAACGTCGCCGAGACGGTGACTCGTAACGCGATGCAAAGGGCGCTGGGCGCCCGCTTCGGTCGCGAGGACTGGTGGAACGACCCGCAGGTCCAGCTGCCCTCGTACCATCGGCGAAGCATCATGGAGGCACAAGAGAAGCTCAGGAAGAAAGCCGGACGATCGGGTCGCGACTTCGAGGCCGGGGACGTGGTCGCGGCGCTCGAGTTCGGCTTCTGGACGGGCCTGCTCGGAGACGGTCCGGGTGACTACGACTTCGAGCGTGAGCTCTGGCAGCCAGCCCTTCGGGCCGCCTTTCCGAACAGCCGTCGACAACGAGACCAGTTCAGGAAGCTCCTCGATGCGGTGCGGCGTCTGCGGAATCGAGTGACGCACCACGAGCCCTTGTACCGACAGCACCATCAGACGAGTCAGCGCTACGAAGACACACTGCTCGTGATCGCTGCCGTCGATCGAGACCTCAGAGATTGGGTCGACCACGTCGGCACTGCTCGCCAGCGCCTGAGAATGACCTCCGACGAGATGCGAGCCGTACGGTTCTAGGTCGTCGCAGGCATGTCTCCCCACCGGGCGTCACACATCGAGCACGGAGCATGGAGGGAACGACGAACGGCCCCACCCGTCGGGTGAGGCCGTTCTGCTGTGCGCCCGGAGGGATTCGAACCCCCAACCTTCTGATCCGTAGTCAGATGCTCTATCCGTTGAGCTACGGGCGCTGGTCGTGCTGGCCGTTGATCGCTCACCGGCCGTCGAGAACACTACCGCCTCCTCGCCCTGATCCCAAACCGGATCCGGGCCCGGAGGCCGCGGCGTGACGGACGCCACGCCGTCCGACCGTCGCAGCACAGGCCGCCCCGCGCGGTCCCCCCACGGTCGGACCCGGGCCCGACGACGTCCCGCCCCCAGCCCGACGCGGCGGCGCCCCGCCGCGTCGGACGATCGACGCATGACGTTCACCGGCCCCACTCCCGTCCCCGGCGGCTCGCCCCTCGTCGCGAGCGCGCTCACCAAGGTCTACGGCTCCGCGCAGACCGCGACGCACGCCCTCGCGGGCGTGAGCCTCACGGTGCACCCCGGCGAGTCGCTCGCCATCATGGGCCCGTCCGGGTCCGGCAAGACGACCCTCCTGCACTGCCTCGCGGGCATCATCACGCCGTCGTCCGGCTCGGTGTCGTGGCGCGGCGAGGACGTCACGACGCTCTCCGAGGCACGGCGCACGATCCTGCGGCGCCAGGACTTCGGCTTCGTCTTCCAGTCGGGCCAGCTCCTGCCCGAGCTGCCCGCCGTCGAGAACGCGGCCCTGCCGCTCATGCTCGCCGGCACGGCCCGCGCGGAGGCCACCGCGGTCGCCGCCCGCTGGCTCGCGCACCTCGGCCTCGCCGGGATGGAGCAGCGTCGGCCGGGCGAGCTCTCCGGCGGGCAGGCCCAGCGCGTCGCGATCGCGCGCGCCCTCGTCGGGTCGCCGGGCGTCGTCTTCGCCGACGAGCCGACGGGCGCCCTCGACCAGTCGACCGGTGCCGAGGTGCTCGACGTCCTCACGCGCGCGACCCGCGACTCGGGCGCCGCGCTCGTCGTCGTGACCCACGACGCCGGGGTCGCGCGGCACTGCTCGCGCACGGTGACGATGCGCGACGGGCTCATCTCCGGCGAGTTCTTCGCGCCCGGCCACGACGTCGCGGCCCCGGCCGCCCCCGGTCAGGAGAGCGCCCGATGAGGACCGTCGACCTCTGGTGGCTCCTGCGCCGCCGCAGCGCCGACGAGCGCGACCCGCAGGGCCTGACCAACGTGCTCGCCGTCATCGCCTTCGCCACGACCACCGCGATCCTGCTCGTCGTCGTGGGCGGGTTCGGGGCGTTCCTCAGCCGTGCCGGCGGCATCGAGGGCATGCAGGAGGGCGTGGACGCGGCCGTGACGTCGTACGACACGCAGTACCCGATCTTCGCCGGAATCGCCTCGCTGCTGCTGCTCATCCCGCTCGTCACGCTCGGCGGGGCGGCCGCGCGGCTCGCCGTCGCGCGCCGCGACGCGCGTCTCGCGGCGCTCCGGCTCGCGGGGGCCACGACCGGCCAGGTCACGTCGCTCACGGTGCTCGACGCCGCCGCCCAGGCCGTCACGGGGGCGCTCGTCGGCCTGGTCGGCTACGGCGCCCTCCTGCCGCTCGTCGCGCAGCTGCGCTTCCAGGGCCGCACGTTCGACGTCGGCGAGCTGTGGGTCGGCGTGCCCGCCCTGCTGGGCGCCGTCGTGCTCGTGGTCGCGGTCGCGCTCGTGTCGGCGCTCGTCAGCCTCCGCCGCGTCGCGATCACGCCGCTCGGCGTCGCCGCGCGCGTCACTCCCCCGGGACTCAAGGCGGTGCGCCTGCTCGCGACGGGGCTCGCGGCCGTCGCGATGATCGTCGCGACCAACCTGTCGTTCGGCTCGGCCGCGGTCGGGATCACCGTCGTGGTCGTCATCCTGCTGATCGGCTTCGCGACGCTCAACCTCGTCGGACCGTTCGTCATCTGGGTCGTCGGCAGGATCACCGCCGGCTCCGCACGCCGCGTGCCCACGCTGCTCGCCGGGCGGCGCATCGTGGACAACCCGAAGACCGCGTGGCGGTCCGTGGGCGGGGTCGCGCTCGCGACCTTCATCGCAGGCCTCGCGAGCATCTTCGCGCTCTTCGACCCGGGCATGACGTCCGACCCCGCGGAGGCCCAGTTCCTCGTCGACATCAAGACGGGCGGCTTCCTCACCCTCGCCATCGCGGGCGTCCTGGCCGCCGTCTCGACGGGCGTCATGCAGGCGGGCCGGGTCATCGACCAGCGCGGCGAGTACCGCACGCTCGTCCTCGCGGGCACCGACCTGCGGACGCTCGACCGGGCACGCTTCCGCGAGACGCTCGTGCCGCTCGCCGTGAGCGTGGGCGTCGCGACCGCCGCCGTGCTGCTGTTCATGGTGCCCGTCCTCGGCATCGACGCCTTCACGAACGCGAGCGTCGCCCTGCAGTTCCTCCTGTGCGTGCTGGGCGCGTCCGCGCTCGTGCTCGCCGGGGCCGGCGCGTCGCGGTTCGTCGTGCGGTCGGCGCTCGCGACGACCGGCACGGCGTAAGGGACGGCGCCGAGGGCGCCAGAGGGTCGGTGGCGGTACCGGGGCGGCAGGGGCTCGACCACGAGCCCGGCCGCCCCGCCCGCGCGTCGCGCCACGTGATGCAGCCACGCGATCCGGGCAACAGAAAAGGCCCCGGGTGCGTGCACACCGAGACCTTCCTGAGCGGAGACGGAGGGATTTGAACCCTCGAACGGGTTGCCCCGTTACCACCTTAGCAGGGTGGCGCACTAGACCTGACTATGCGACGTCTCCTCGCAGTGCTCCGCGGAGAGCCTGCGTCGCCCAGGGTACAAGGGCGTCGCCACCAGACCAAACCGCCGGCCCGACGGCGTCCCCTCCTACCGCTCGAAGGTCCACTCGCGGTCGGTGAGCATGCGCGCGACGGCGAGCCCGATCGCGAGCGCGACGATCACCAGGCCCGCCTCCACGGCGTAGGCGAGGGCCTGCGCCGTCGCCCCGGTGTTGAACTCGTACACCGCCCGGTACGCCGTGACGCCGGGGACCATGATGACCACGGCCGGGACGGACACCGTGATGCGGGGGACGCGCAGCGCGGGCGCCACCGTCGCCGCGAGGAGCCCCACGAGCAGCGCCGCCGCCGCGGCGGCCGCCTGCGGGACGACGTCGGCGTCGACGAGGAGCAGACGCCCCACGTTGGCGACCATCCCGATCGAGGCCGCCCCGAGCGCCATCGCCCAGGGGCTGTTGAACATCAGCGCGAAGCCGAGCACGCCGAGGAAGCTCGCGACCGCCCGCAGGCCGAGCAGCACGGGCTCCGCGAGGACCGGCGGGGGTACCGGGTCCGGGGCGAGCCCCGCGGCGGCGGAGACGCCCCACACCGCCAGCGCCGCCGACGCGAGGATCATCAGCGCGTAGGTCACGCGCGCGACGCCCGCGGAGAAGTCGAGCTTCGCGAGGTCGAGCGCGCCCGTCACGAGCGCGAACCCGGGCACGAGGAACAGCACCGCCGAGACGTACCCCGCCTCGTGCCCGCCCTCGACCCCCGCGAGCGCGGAGAGCGCCAGCACGAGCCCCAGGTACGCGATGCTCGCGACCGCGGCCGCGAGCATCGTCACCCCGAACTGGTTGATGCCGCGGTGCAGCATCGCGCGCCGCACACCCTGCCCGAGCGCCGCCGCGACGAGCACCGCGCCGCACTCGACGAGCCCGCCGTGGTTGAGGAACGCGAACGCGGCGCAGGCGATCCCCGCCCACAGCGCGTTGAGGAGGGCCCCGTAGAGCGGCTCACGCCGCGCGATCCGGTCGAGCTCGGCGTCGACCTCGTCGAGGTCGGCCCCGGCCGGCAGCGTGGCCGAGAAGCGCTCGAGCTGCGCGAGCCGGTCGGCGTTGATCCCGATGGAGCGCACCTCGGTGAGCTCCGTGCGGAAGATCGGCCCCCGGTACGACGTCGCGGTGATCTCCGTCAGCGTCACGTGCGCGGCGATGCGGTCGAGGCCGAGCGCCCGGGCAGCGCGCGTCATGTGCGACTTCACGCGGTAGCTGCCGGTGCCCGCGGACAGCGCGAGACGACCGATCCGCAGCACGGTGCCCGACCGGCGGATGAGGTCGACGGGTTCGAGACCGGCTTCGTCGGCCGGGGAGGGCTCAGGCGTCACGACGCCATGATCCCGTACCGCCCCGCGCCCGGCACTCGCCGAAGGTCCCGGAACGCCCGGCCAGAGCCCCGGAGCCGCCCGACGGGGTAGCGTCCCCCCATGGACGACGGAGCAGGCGCGGCGAGCGCGGCAGAGCCGACCTCCGCTCCCGGGCGGGCACGTTGGCAGATCGAGCCGCCGGCGCTCCGTCGGGCGCTCGCACCGTACGTCGCAGGCAAGGAGCACGACCTGCCTCACGTGGTGGTGGGACGCACACGCGCTTCCTGGCGCCCTCTCGACGAGCTCCTGGCGGCAGCTTCCCTCGACTGGGACCACCGGAGAGTCCGCCCGAGCCGGACGAGAACCCGGGTCCGTGGGCCTTGGAGCCGTGCACCCGGTCCCACGCGGAGCGCGTCCTCGTTCGAGCGTTTCGCGGGCACCTCGCGTACCGCGACGCGCGGCTCTCCGTCGAGGAGGCGGCAGCCGTCGCGGCCCTCCTTGTCGGGCACATGCCGCCGGACACGCGGTGGTCCACCAACACCGTCCTCAGGCCGGGCGACGGGCCGGTCGACGAGATCTACGGGTGGGCATCGGTCAGCCCCTACACCTTCGACCTCGCGGTCGTCGGGACGTCGGCCGACCTCACGCTCGCCGCGCTGGACGTGGACGAGGACTGACGACGCGAAGCGGGGCACCGGTCCCCCGGTGCCCCGCTTCGTCTGCGGAGGGCGAGGGATTCGAACCCCCGGTGCGTCGCCGCACAACGGTTTTCAAGACCGTCACATTAGGCCGCTCTGTCAGCCCTCCCGGCGAGCCATTGTGGCACGCCCCGCCCGTGCACGACGACGGCGGGCCGACCCGTGGAGGGCGGCCCGCCGTCGTGCGGTGGCGCGGGGTGCGGGTGCGGTCAGGCCGCCCCGCGGAGCTGACGCATCGCGAGCTGGACGAGGGCGATGAGCGTCTGCTTCGTCGCCGCGCGCGAGCGCGCGTCCGTGTAGAGCATCGGCACGTGCGGCGGGATCTGCAGCGCCTCGCGGACGTCCTCGAGCTTGTGCTTGGCTACGCCGTCGAAGCAGTTGACGCCCACGACGAACGGGATGTTGCGCGACTCGAAGTAGTCGATCGCCGGGAAGCACTGCTCCAGGCGGTCGGTGTCGACGAGCACGACGGCACCGATCGCGCCGCGGACCAGGTCGTCCCACATGAAGAGGAAGCGGTCCTGGCCCGGCGTGCCGAACAGGTAGAGCCACAGGTTGCCCGGGAGCGACACGCGACCGAAGTCCATCGCGACGGTCGTCGTCGTCTTGCGGTCGGACACGCCGCCCGCGTCGTCGACGCCCACCGAGTGCTCCGTCATCGCGGCCTCGGTGTTGAGCGGCTCCACGTCGGAGATCGAGCCGATGAACGTCGTCTTGCCGACGGCGAAGCCGCCCGCGACGACGATCTTGACCACCGTCGGCGCGGTCCGGGACGCCCCTGCCGCACCACCGGGCTGCGCCGCCGCGGCGGGCTGGGCCACGGGCGCCGCCGCGACCGGTCGCGCGGGCGCGGCCTGCTGCACCGGAGCCACGGGCTGCGCGGGAGCCTGCTGCGCGGGTGCCGCGGGCTGCGCGGCGGCCAGGGGCTGCG